>NZ_CP102845.1:2055000-2655000 GCF_013307435.2 Microvirga terrae | reverse complement strand
GCATAGAGCTTGAACTCGGGCCGCAGGGCCTCGCCGAACGCCACGGCTTTCGCCGCGATCACGTGCATGAGCGGGCCGCCCTGGAGACCGGGGAAGATCGCCGAATTGACCTTCTTGGCGATGTCCTCGTCGTTGGTCAGGATCATGCCGCCGCGCGGGCCGCGCAGGGTCTTGTGGGTCGTGGTGGTGACCACGTGGGCGTGGGGGAAGGGCGACGGATGCGCGCCGCCCGCCACGAGGCCGGCGAAATGCGCGATGTCGACCATGAAGAAGGCCCCGACCTCGTCGGCGATCTCCCGGAAGCGGGCGAAGTCCCAGAACCGGGAATAGGCAGAGCCGCCGGCCACGATCACCTTCGGCTTGTGGGTCCGTGCGAGCTCGGCGACCTCGTCCATGTCGATGATCTGGTCGCTCTCGCGCACCTTGTAGCTCACCACGTTGAACCACTTGCCCGACATGTTCACGGGCGAGCCGTGGGTCAGGTGGCCGCCGCAGGCGAGGTCGAGGCCCATGAAGGTGTCGCCGGGCTTCATCAGGGCCATGAACACGGCCTGGTTGGCCTGGGAGCCGGAATTGGCCTGCACGTTGGCGAAGCGGCACTCGAACAGGCGCTTGGCGCGCTCGATGGCGAGTTCCTCGGCCATGTCGACGAACTGGCAGCCGCCATAGTAGCGGCGGCCCGGATAGCCTTCCGCGTACTTGTTGGTCATGACGGATCCTTGAGCCTCCAGGACGGCCCGGGACACGATGTTCTCGGAGGCGATCAGCTCGATCTCGTCGCGCTGGCGGCCGAGCTCGAGCCCGATGGCGCGGGCGATCTCGGGATCGCTGTCAGCGAGGCTCGCCGAGAAAAAGCTGTTGGACAGATGGTTGCGTGCCGCTTCACTCGCGCTCATGGGTCACCTCGTCTTCCTGGGGGCCCGGCTGGAACGGGCCGCTCGATCCGCTATGGCCCAGGCCTTTACCATGGCTGCCTTGACCGCGCCAACCCGCACGGGAGACATGCCCGTCCGGCGCCGAGCATGCAACGGGGCGCCGGGCATCTCGGGCGGGCGAAGCGCGGCGCTTCGGAGAGGCAGCGCCTGGTTCGCACCGCCCTACCCCGTCATGGCCGGCTCTGGGCCGGCCATCCCGATCGGAAAGGCGTGGCATTCCAAACAATCGAGATCACCGGGACAAGCCCGGTGATGACGCGGCGGGTGTCAGGGTCTCTCCGAAAGTCGCTCGACCGATGTGCCCCGCAAACGAAATCGCCGGCCCGAAGGCCGGCGATGGGATCGTCATGAGGCTGTGCTGGAGGCGTGGGAAGTCGCCTGCCCTGCCTCAGTTCTGCAGGAACATCTCCTGGTCCGGCTCGGTCGGGGTGCGGCTTGCGACCGGGATCGCGTTGCCGAGGCCGTCCTTGTTGTAGATGTCGTCGCGGAACTGGACGAGGCCGTCCGGGGTCGCCCAGGCGGTCATGTAGATCCAGTGGATCGGCACCGGCTGCGCCAGGCGTGCGTCGATGCGCTCGCCGGACTTGAAGGTGGCGTCGATCTGCTCGCGGCTCCAGCCCGGGGTGTCCTTCAGGAGCCACTCGATGTAGTCGCGCACGTTCTGGATGCGGATGCAGCCCGAGGACACGAAGCGGAAATCGTCGCCGAAGATGCCCTTGGAGGGCGTGTCGTGCATGTAGACGCCGTGCTGGTTCGGGATGTTGATGCGCACGAACCCCATGGAGTTCAGGTCGCCGCCCGGATCCTGGCGGAAGCGGTAGCGGGTCGCCTCGTCCGAGAACCAGTTGATCTGGCTGGACTGGACCTCCTGGCCGGCCGAATTGAAGATGCGGATCCGGTTCTCGGCCAGGTAGTTCGGCTCCTTCTGCATCTTGGGGATGAGGTCCTTCTTCACCACCGAGGCGGGGGCCGTCCAGAACGGGTTGAAGTTGACCTCGACCACCTTGGAGTTGAGGAGCGGCGACTGCCGATCGATCTTGCCGACGCCGGCGGCGTGGCGGGTGTGGACGACGCCGCCCTCCACGGTCTCCACCAGGGCGGCCGGGATGTTGGCCACCGCATAGCGGTTGGGAAGCCCGGAGCCCACGAGGGTGCGCAGGCGGGCCACGTTGATCTCGAGCTGGCGGATGCGCACGTCGGCCGGCACGTTCATGGCGGCGACCGTCGGGGCCGTGATGGTGCCCGTGGAGCTGATGCCGTGGCGGGCCTGGAAGCGGCGCACGGCGGACTCGACGTAGGAATCGAAGATCGGCGATTCGCCGGCCGCCTGGTCGAGGTCGCCGGTGATGATGAGGCGCTGGCGCAGGGCCACCACGGCCGGGCTCTTCGAGCCGACCCGCAGGCCCTGGACGCCCTGGACGGGCTGCCAGCCGCCGCGGGCCGCGATGTTGCGGTAGTACTCGATCATCTGCTCGGTGGCGGCGAGCGCGTCGGCGGACAGCATGGGGGTCGAGGTGCGCTGCACGCGGGTGCGCGACACGGCCTCGTAGTTCTGCGACCACTCGGCCTGGCTCTGGGCGAATTGCTGGGCCAGGGCCCCGGTAGCCGGCGTGAAGATCAGGGCGAGCGATCCGGTCAGGAGGGTACGGCGAGAGAACATGAGCGCAGGCTCTTCCCGGTTAGATGTTTCCGACGGCGGGAGCGGCGGGCGAATGCCCGCAACAGCCCCCTTCCCAGCGATAAGTGCCGGGATAGGATTAAAGAACGGTATCGAAAACGAGGAACATCGGGGCCGTTTTATGGCAAACCGACCCGCTCCCGGTTCCTGGCGCTCCGCAACCGCCTTCCGGCCACATGTAACTTTGAACTGTGCTCTTGGGGATACACTTCTGCGTGAGGAGCTTGGCCGGACCGCCCGGTCAGTGGTTTTCCCGCGCGGCGAGCCACGAGACCGCAAGATAGACCGCCATCAGGGTCAGGAAGAACGCCACGGTGACGACCCCGCCCGAGACGATCCCCGGGAAGAAGGCGGCGAGAATCAGGTGGCTCATCACGGCGAGGAGCCACATGATGCCGCCCCAGGTGCTGGCCATCCACAGGCCCACCGCCGCGACTAGGTCGATCAGCGCGAAGTAGATCATGGTGGCCTGGTAGCCGGTCGACCGGGCCTCGAACTGCCCGACCGGGGTCCAGATGCCGAGGATCACCGCCCAGGCGCTCAGGCCCTTCATGATCCATAGGATCGCCAGGACCCGCATGAACCAGGTCAGCACGAAGCCCCAGCGCATGATGGAGCTGGCGACCGGCCGCTCCTCGATCCGGTCGGAGAGGTACTCCCGGGTGGCCGGGGTCGACGGCGGCTGGGTTCCGGTGCGGGGCATCAGGCGACCTCCAGGTCCCGGTCGCCCAGGCTGGCGAAGTGTTGCTCGATCACGGCCCCGTCCACCTGGTCGAGGGCGGCGGGCTGCCAGCCGGGCCGGTTGTCCTTGTCGATCAGGACCGCCCGCACGCCTTCGAAAAAGTCGTGGCCGTCGCCGATGCGCGAGACGATTCGGAACTCGGTCCGCATGGCCTCCTCGAAATCCATCGCGGCGCCCCGGCGCACCTGCTCGAAGGCCAGGTTCAGGCTTGTGGGCGACTTCGTCCGCATGCCGGACGCGGCTTTGGCCGCGAGCGCGGAGCCGCCTGCGGCCGCCTGATCCAGGCGCGCCAGGATCTCGGCCACGCTGCCGCCCGAGAAGCAGGTATCGATGGTCTCCCGCTCGCCTTCCAGGGGCGCCGGGCCGGGATCGGTCGCGACCTGCGACAGGGCCGCCTCGACGCGGTCGCCCGCGATCAGCGCGTCGCGCAGGCCCGGAATGTTGCCGCTCGGCACCGCATGGGTGGCCAGGCCCAGCATCACGGCGTCCTCCCGCTTCACGCGATCGCCCGTGAGGGCGAGATACATGCCGGTCCGGCCCGGCAGGCGCGGCAGCGCGTAGGTGGCGCCCACGTCGGGGAAGAACCCGATCCCGACCTCCGGCATGGCGAAGAGGTAGCGGTCGCCCGCCACCCGGTGGGTGCCGTGCAGGGACACGCCGACGCCGCCGCCCATGCAGATCCCGTCGATAAGGGACAGGTAGGGCTTCGGGTAGCGCTTGATGACGATGTTGAGCTGGTACTCCTCGCGCCAGAAGGCGAGCGCGTCCTCGCGCCGGCCGGCCTTGAGGTCCTCGGTGAGCTGCCGGATGTCGCCCCCGGCGCAGAAGGCCTTGTCGCCCGCCCCCTGGACGATCACCCGCGTCACCGCCGGGTCCTGCGCCCAGGAATCGAGCGCCCGGCGCATCTCGCGCACCATGCCGAGCGTCAGGGCGTTGAGCGCCTTCGGACGGTTGAGCGTGATGAGGCCCGCCTCGCCCTGCCGCTCGCAGAGCACGTCGACGCTCTCGTCCATGGAACACTCCTTCGGTTGGTGGCGGCTTAAAACAAGGCACGCGCCGGACGTCAATGGACAGGGCGCCGTTCCGGGTTCGCGCCCCACCATGACGGATCGTGTCCGTCGCGTCATCTGCCACGTCATCACCGGCCTCGCGCCGGTAATCCCGGAGCTGCGGGGCGCCGGGCTTTCCGGATCGGGATGGCCGGGACGAGCCCGGCCATGATCTCGAGGGTGTCAGGACGGCGGGACGACAAACCCGCGCAGCCGCCAGTGCATGGCTGGGTTGAGGCCGATTCCCCCTGGATCGGCCGGATATGCGACCTCGAACCCTTTTTTAGAGCGATTTAAATGTGCTAACCCTCTCGCCATCGGCCGGCGCATCGAAGCCGGTGCTGGATGAGGACGATGTCGAAACTGTCTCCGTTCCCCCGCCGTTCCGCGGACGAAGCGCCTTCTTCTTCCCTGAACCTGTCCCACCGCCTGCGACGCAACCGCAAGGCCGAGTGGTCGCGGCGGCTGGTGCAGGAGAACGTGCTGACGGTCAACGACCTGATCTGGCCGATCTTCGTGGTCGAGGGCGCGAGCGGCCGCACGCCCGTCACGTCCATGCCGGGCGTGGAACGCCTCACCATCGCGGAGGCCGTGCGCGAGGCCGAGCGGGCCGCCGCCCTCAACATCCCGGCCATCGCGCTGTTTCCCTACACGGATCCGGCGCTGCGCGATCCGACCGGGTCGGAATCCCTCAACGGCCGCAACCTGGTCTGCCGCGCGGCGCGCGAGATCAAGAAGGCGGTGCCCGCCATCGGCATCATCTGCGACGTGGCGCTCGATCCCTATACCAGCCACGGCCATGACGGCGTGATGGACGGCGATCGCATCCTCAACGACGAGACCGTGGCCCTTCTGGTCCGCCAGGCGGTGCTCCAGGCGGAGGCCGGGGCCGACGTCATCGCCCCGTCGGACATGATGGACGGCCGCGTCGCAGCCATCCGCGCGGGTCTCGATCAGGCCGGGTTCCAGGACGTGCAGATCATGGCCTACGCGGCGAAATACGCGTCCGCCTTCTACGGCCCGTTCCGGGACGCCATCGGCACCACCGCGTGCCTCGTCGGCGACAAGCGCACCTACCAGATGGACCCGGCCAATTCCGACGAGGCCCTGCGCGAGGTGGCGCTGGATCTCGAGGAGGGGGCCGACATGATCATGGTGAAGCCCGGCATGCCCTATCTCGACATCGTGCGCCGGGTGAAGGACAATTTCGCCGTTCCGACCTTCGCCTACCAGGTCTCCGGCGAGTATGCCATGATCCAGGCCGCGGCCGGAAACGGCTGGATCGACGGAGAACGGGCGATGATGGAAAGCCTCCTGGCCTTCAAGCGTGCCGGCGCGGACGGCATCCTGACCTATTTCGCCCCGAGGGTCGCGGAAAAGCTGAAGAACCAGGGCTGATCGCCCGTCACATCCGGGGGGCGTTCCGTGTCGGGCTCAAGGCGTCTCAGAGACTGGCTCAGGACGTGAGCGTGACCGATGAGGTCCGGCAACGATCCCTGCCATGTCATCACCGGCCTTGTGCCGGTGATCTCGATGCGAAGAGCGCAGGGTTTCAAACAATCGGGATGGCCGGGACAAGCCCGGCCATGACGGGAGAACACGACTGCCGGGAGCACGTTCCGGATGAGAGCCGCAGGATCCTCCCGCTCTTCACACCCTTCCTGAATCTGGCCCGCCTCGCCTCCCTCCTGCTCGGCCTCTGCCTTCTCTCTGCCTGCGGAATCTCCACCGACGCCGAGCAGGCGCGGGTCTGCCGCTCGGTCCTGCCGGCGCTCAATCCCGGCGCGGCGATCACCGTCGAGCGGATCCAGGCGGGGCCCGCTCCGCGGAGCCTGCGGGTCGAGTATCTGGCGCAGTTTCCCGACCGGCCGATTCTCCAGCGCTTCGCGATCTGCCAGTTCGTGGCCGAAGGGCTGTCGGCCAAGAAGGCGGAGCTGGAGGGCCTCGCCACCGAGGAAGGCCCCTTGTCCGGCGCCAGCCTCTACCTGCTCAAGCGCTATTATCTCGACACCCCGGAGGGCTCGGCCGGCGATCCGGGCAGCCCGCTCGGCGCCAACGTGATCGAGATCCCCGAGGGTGCCGCCTATTGGCTGCAGCAGATCCTGGTGAGCCTGCCGCGAACGGCCATCTACGCCCTGCTGTCGGTGGCCTTCGCCCTGGTGTTCGGGCTGAGCGGGCGGATCAACCTGGCCTTCGGCGAGCTGGCGGCGGTCGGTTCGGCCGCGACCATCGCGGGCGCCTCGGTGGTGCTCGGCTTCGGCGCCAGCTCCCCGGTGCTCGGCCTCGCAGCGGGGCTCGCCGCCGCTCTCTTCGCCGGCGCCATCCACAGCGCGGTCGGGGGCTACTTCACCATCGGACGCGTCGTCAGTGCCAGCCCGCAGCCGAGCCTGATCGCCACGGTCGGATTTTCGCTCTTCCTGATGGAATACCTGCGCCTCGTGCAGAGCCCGGTGACGGTCTGGCTGCCGCCGATCTGGTCCCAGGCCTGGCCCCTCGTGCGCGCGGGCGAGTTCATCGTCAGCCTGACGCCGATCACCGTGATCACGGCCGGAATCGGCCTCGTGGCGGCTCTCGCCCTCCTCTGGCTCGTGCAGGCGACGCGGTTCGGCCGGTCCTGGCGGGCCTATGCGGACGACCCCAAGGCGGCGGCGCTCATGGGCGTCGATGGCCCACGGCTTCTCGTCCAGACGCTGGCGCTCGCCGGCGCCATGGCGGGCCTGTCCGGCATGCTGATCGTCGCGCAATACGGCGGCCTGGGCTTCGCCGGCGGCTTCCAGTACGGCCTCAAGGCCCTGATCGCGGCGATCATCGGCGGCATCGGGTCGATCCCCGGCGCGATGCTCGGCGGATTCGCCGTGGGCTTGTTCGAGACCCTCTGGTCGGCGTATCTCCCCATCGAGGCGCGCGACATGGCCCTCTACGTGGCCCTGGTCGTGTTCCTGGTCTTTCGGCCCGGTGGCCTGCTGGGATTCAGGGATCCGACACCAAGGCCCGTCTAAGGGCGTATAATGAGATTTTCGGAGGACAACGTGGCCGAGTACGCCATCACCATCGAGGACGTGGAGCGCGCGGCGGAGACGATCCGGGGTCAGGTCCTGCGCACGCCCCTGGTGCCCGCCCCGCGCCTGTCGCAGCTCACCGGCGCGACCGTTTGCGTGAAGCACGAGAACATGCAGCCCACCGGCTCCTTCAAGGAGCGCGGCGCCGCCACCAAGCTCGAGAGCCTCGATCCGGACGAGCGCCGCCGCGGCGTCATCGCCATGTCGGCCGGCAACCACGCCCAGGCGGTCGCCTATCACGCGCGCCGCCTCGGCATCCCGGCCACCATCGTGATGCCGGAGGGCACGCCCCTGGTGAAGGCCGAGAACACCCGCTCCTACGGGGCGCGGGTCATCCTGGAGGGCGAGACGCTCTACGAATCGGCCGCCCGCGCCCGCGAGATCGCCGACCAGGAGGGCCTGGTCTTCGTCCATCCCTACGACGATCCCAAGGTCATGGCCGGCCAGGGCACCATCGCGCTCGAGATGCTCGCCGACGCGCCCGATCTCGACCAGATCGTGGTCCCCATCGGGGGCGGCGGGCTGATCTCGGGAATCGCGGTGGCCGCGAAGGCGCTCCGGCCCGGCATCGAGATCGTCGGCGTGGAGGCGGCCCTCTACCCGTCCTTCCGCAATGCGATCCTCGGCGAGCACCGCCCCATCGGGGGCGCCACGCTGGCCGAAGGCATCGCGGTCAAGACCGTGGGCCAGCTCCCCCTGCCCATCGTGCGCGATCTGGTGTCCACCATCATCCCGGTCGAGGAGCCGCTGATCGAGCGCGCCGTCAACGCCTATGCGACCCTCCAGCGGACGATGGCCGAGGGTGCGGGCGCGGCGGGCCTCGCCGCCATGATGGCGCAGCCCGAGCTGTTCAAGGGCAAGCGGGTCGGCCTCGTGCTCTGCGGCGGCAACATCGACGCGCGGATCCTCGCCTCCGTGATGGTGCGCGAACTGGAGCGGGACGACCGCATCACGTCGTTCCGCATCACGTCGAACGACAGGCCGGGACTGCTCGGCCGCGTGGCGAGCCTTCTGGGGAGCCTCGGGGCCAACATCCTGGAGGTTTCGCACGGCCGCCTGTTCCTGGACGTGCCGGCCAAGGGCGTTTCCATCGACATCACTATCGAAACGCGCGACAGACAACATACATTGGAGGTGTTCGAGGCGCTGGCGGCGGAGGGACTCGCCCCGCAGCGGATCGAGTCCCGCAGCCTGCCCGAGGCCGCCTTCTGAGGAGAGAACGATGGTCAACCGACCTTACCCGCCGACGCTGAACTATCCGTCCTACGAGCTCGACACCCGTCTGACGGAAGGCGTGATCTCCCGGCGCTTCTGGGCCTACCTGATCGACCTCGTCGTCATCGCCCTCTGGGTCGTGCTGATCTCCATTGGGATCTTCTTCCTCGGGATCATCACGCTCGGCCTCGGCTGGGGGCTGTTCTTCGCCCTGCCGCTCACGGCGCTGATCTTCATCGTGTACAACGCGGTCACCATCGGGGGCTCCTCGCAGGCGACGGTCGGCATGCGGTACATGGGGCTTCGCGTGATCGACCCGCGCACCGGCCGGGGCGCCTCGCCGCTCGCCGCCGCCGTGCACGCGCTGTTCTTCTACGTGGCGGTCTCGACCTTCCTGCTCTGGGCCTGCGACGTGCTCGTCGGCTTCGTGCGCGACGACCGCCGCTTCATCCGCGACCTGCTCACGGGCATGATGGTGGTGCGGGCTTAAGACAGGGACGGAAGCGCATCGAACCTGCCACGTCATGGCCGGGCTTGTCCCGGCCATCCCGATCGTCCGGGGTACGGCGCTCGACATGATCGGGATCACCGGCACAAGGCCGTTGATGACATCGAAGGGAAACATGAAGCGCGCAGGAGCCGCGCGACATCAAACGCCTGTGACATTCGCCCTCTTTTCCTGGACGGCCCGGACACCAATGTTATCCTTGGGCGTTGATGAAGCGCTCAAGGTTTCTCCACAAGGCTTTCCCGATTGACGAGCCAGCCCCGCGACGCACCGCAATTCTATCTCACCTCCCCGTCCGCATGCCCCTACCTGCCGGGCAAGGAGGAGCGCAAGGTCTTCACGCACATCGTGGGACGACGCGGCCGGGAGCTGAATGAGATTCTCACTCAAGGCGGCTTCCGGCGATCCCAGACGATCGCCTACCGGCCCGCCTGCGACGCGTGCCGGGCCTGCGTGTCGGTGCGCGTGGTGGTCGACGATTTCGAGCCCTCCGGGAACCTGCGGCGCGTCCTCAAGGACAATGCCGATCTGATCGGCCAGCCCCTGCCCAACCGTCCGTCCTCGGAGCAGTATTCGCTCTTCCGCCGCTACGTGGACACGCGCCACTCCGACGGCGGCATGGCCGACATGACGGTGCTCGATTATTCCATGATGGTCGAGGACAGCCACGTGGACACGAAGGTGATCGAATACCGCCGGCGGGGGATCGACAGCGCCCTCACGGGGCGCGGCGCGGGCGACCTCATCGCGGTGAGCCTCACCGACGAGATGAGCGACGGCCTCTCCATGGTCTACTCGTTCTACGATCCGGAGATGCAGGACCACAGCCTCGGCACCTTCATGATCCTCGACCACATCCGCCGCGCGAAGGCGATGGGCCTGCCCTATCTCTATCTCGGCTACTGGGTCGAGGGCTCGAAGAAGATGGGCTACAAGGCCCGTTTCAAGCCGCAGGAGCGGCTCATGGCGCACGGCTGGGTGCGGGTCGGTTGACACCTGCGACCAGCCTGTCGGTGGTTCGGCAGGCGGTCGCCGCGCGGCAGCGGCTTTCCCGTCTGATCGTCAGCCGTTGTCGCGGGATATGTTGACGGGGTGCTTCCGCCGCGCCGGCTTGTCGCTGAAGGGCCGCGAGGAAGCCGGGCGGGACGGCAGGGCACGACCTTGTCCGGGCCCGCTGCCGATGACCCGGCCGGGTTCGGGGCTCGAGGCCGGGGTGCCCGCCTGCTGGGCGCGGCCGGCAGCGTTCATCATCGGACCGAGGGGCATGGACTGAGCCATCGCCGAAGTGCCGGCCGCCAGGGAGGCGCCCGCAAGGCCGGCCATCACGAGCAATCGAACGATCATGGAATCTCCTTCCGGAAAGGCGTTTGGCCATCGCGCCCCGGGGACGCGCGTGAGCCGACATCGCACCGCAGAGCGGCATCCTTCCTTAAAGGCATATCCGGCCGCGCGAGCCCTCCGGACGGAGGGGGCGGCGGATAAATCCGGAACAACCCCTCCCGCGCCTTGTTCGTTGCATAATCCTTACGAAACGGAAGGTGCGCCATGGCCAAGATCCTGGTCCTCTACTACTCCTCCTACGGCCATATCGAGACAATGGCCCGGGCCGTCGCGGAGGGTGCCCGCTCGGTCGCGGGCGCCGAGGTGACGGTCAAGCGCGTGCCCGAGCTGGTGCCGGAGGAGATCGCCCGCAAGTCGGGCATGAAGATCGACCAGGAGGCGCCGGTCGCCAGCCCGAATGAGCTCGGCGACTACGACGCCATCATCTTCGGCACGCCGACCCGCTACGGCAATATGGCCGCCCAGATGCGCAATTTCCTCGACCAGACCGGCGGCCTGTGGGTGAAGGGCGCGCTGGTCGGCAAGGTCGGCAGCGTTTTCGCCTCGACGGCCACGCAGCACGGCGGGCAGGAGACGACGATCACGTCGTTCCACACCACGCTCCTGCATCACGGCATGGTCATCGTCGGCCTGCCCTATTCCTATCCGGGCCAGACCAAGATGGACGAGGTCACGGGCGGCACGCCCTACGGGGCGACCACCCTCGCGGGCGGGGACGGCTCGCGCCAGCCGAGCGAGAACGAGCTCGGCGGCGCCCGCTTTCAGGGCCGCCATGTGGCCGAGATCGCCGCCCGGCTCGAACGCGGCGCCGGCGAGCGCGGTCCAGTCCCGCCGGACTTGGACAACCCGACCGAAACCACGGGCGGGACCGAAGGCGGCCTCGAGGGCTCCGGCATGTGATCACCGGCCTCGTCCTGACAGGTCAGGGTCGACGAGGATCATACCCTCCACGTCATCACCGGCCCTGTGCCGGTGATCCCGATCTTCCGAGGCGACGCGTCGTCCGGATCGAGATAGACGGGAGGGGCCCGGCCATGACGTCGAAACGGATTGCCGCCTATTCCCCGAACCGGTTCGACTTCGGGAAGCCCTTGGGCGGCAGACGGCCGGCCTCGGTGCGGTCGCCCATCCAGTCGCGCAGGTCCTCCTTGGCGACCGTCCAGGTGCGGCCGGCCGTGTCCTTCCAGGTCAGGCCTTCCTTCAGCTTGAAGACCTTGGCGTCGGAGACGCCGCCGTCCTTGTAGCGCTGGAGGCGCACGCCCTTGCCGCGGGTCATCTCGGGCACCTGCTTCGCCGGGAAGACCAGGAGCTTGCGGTTCTCGCCGATGATCGCCACGTGATCGCCCTCGGCCTCCGTGCACACGACCATTTTGGCCGGCGCGTCGAGGTTGAGGATCTGCTTGCCCTTGCGGGTGTTCGCCGTGATCTCGTCGGTGGGCACCACGAAGCCGCGCCCGTCGGTCGCCGCCACGAGCAGCTTGCCGCCGGCCCGGTACGGGAAGGCCGCGATGAAGTCGGCGCCCTCCTCCAGGTCGACCATGAGGCGGATCGGATCGCCGAAGCCGCGCCCGCCCGGGAGCTTGGAGGCCTCGAGGGTGAAGAAGCGCCCGTTATCCGCCACCACGACGATCTTCGACGTGGTCTCGGCGAAGAACGCCACTTTCAGCGCGTCGTCGCCCTTGAACTGAACGCCCGAGAGATCGGCCTGGTGGCCCTTCATGGCGCGGATCCAGCCCTTCTGGGACACGATCACGGTGATCGGCTCGCGCTCGATCATCGCCTCGGCGAAGTCGATGTCGGAGGTGTCGGGCGCCTCGGCGAAGGAGGTGCGGCGGCGGCCCAGAGCCGTGTCCGGCCCGAAGGTCTTGCGGACCTCCTTGATCTCGGCCGAGATCGTCTTCCACTGCACCTTCTCGGAGCCGAGAAGCTCCTCGATCTTGGCCTTCTCGTCCTGCAGGTTCTTCTGCTCGCGCTTGAGCTCCATCTCCTCGAGCTTGCGCAAGCTGCGCAGGCGCGTGTCGAGGATGGCGTTGGCCTGGACCTCGGTGAGCTGGAAGACGCGCATCAGCTCGACCTTGGGCTCGTCCTCCTCGCGGATGATCTTGATCACCCGGTCGAGGTCGAGATAGACGATGAGCAGGCCGCCCAGGATTTCCAACCGGCGGTCGATGGCCGCCAGGCGGAAGCCCGAGCGGCGGATCAGCACCTCGCGGCGATGGTCGAGCCATTCGCGCAGGCATTCGGCGAGGCTGAGCACCTTCGGCACCTTGCCGCCGGCGAGCACGTTCACGTTCATCGGGATGCGGCTCTCGAGCTCGGTGAGCTTGAAGAGCGACTCCATCAGGATGATCGGATCGACGGTTTTCGCCCGGGGCTCCAGCACCACGCGGATGTCCTCGGCGGATTCGTCGCGCACGTCGGCCAGGAGCGGCAGCTTCTTCTCCTGCAAGAGTTCGGCGATCTTCTCGATCAGGCGCGACTTCGGCACCGAATACGGGATCTCGGTGACGACGATCTGCCAGTTGCCGCGGCCGAGGTCCTCCTTGGCCCAGCGGGCGCGCACGCGGAACGAGCCGCGGCCGGTCCGGTAGGTCTCGGCCATGGCGGTCGGCGTGTCGACGATGATGCCGCCGGTCGGCAGGTCCGGCCCTGGCACGAACTGCATCAGCTGCTCGGAGGTCGCGGTCGGCTTGGCGATGAGATGGAGGGCCGCGTCGCAGAGCTCGGCCGCATTGTGCGGCGGGATCGACGTCGCCATGCCGACCGCGATTCCTTGCGAGCCGTTGGCGAGCAGGTTCGGGAACGCCGCCGGGAGCACCACCGGCTCCTCGTTGGTCTGGTCGTAGGTCTCGCGGAAATCGACCGCGTTCTCGTCGATGCCCTCCAGCAGCAGGCGCGCGACCTCGGTCATGCGCGCCTCGGTGTAGCGCATGGCCGCCGCGTTATCGCCGTCGATGTTGCCGAAATTGCCCTGCCCGTCCGCCAGCGGGTAGCGCTGGGCGAAATCCTGCGCCATGCGCACCAGGGCGTCGTAGATCGACTGGTCGCCGTGCGGGTGGAACTGACCCATCACGTCGCCGACGATGCGGGCGCATTTCTTCGGCGCCGATTTCGGGTCGAGGCGCAGGAGCCGCATGGCGTGCAGGATGCGCCGGTGAACCGGCTTCAGCCCGTCGCGCGCGTCCGGCAGCGCCCGGTGCATGATCGTGGAGAGCGCATAGGCGAGATAGCGCTCCTCAAGGGCGTCCTTGAGATTGATGTTCTCGATCTCGCCCCCGGACGGTGGATTGACCGGCTTACCCATTCCTCGAAATCCTCAATTGCGAATCGCTTCTTATCATCTGAAAAGGGAACATAACAGAAACAAACCTCATTCGTCCCCAGCCGTGGCCAGTGCGACGAAACGCGCCCTCTCGTCCGGAGCCCGCTGCCCCTGCGGGTCGAACACGTTCTGATGCAGGAAGAAATCCGTCAGGGCAAATCCGGCCCGGATCTCCTCCTCGCCGGGACGGTTGGACCGGGACTGGCCGATCAGGAAGCCCGGCAGCTTGAGCAGCCGGTCCTTGTACGGCTCCCCGGCCGCCGCCGAGACCGCCCGCCCGCTCCGGGGCGACACGTAGGTGAGGTTCCGCTCGGAACCGGTGGCCGCGCAGGACGTGAGGTCGAGCCCGAAGCCGAGCTCGGTCAGCATGGCGAGCTCGAATCTCACGAAGAGCGCCGGCGCGAGATCGGGATCATCCAGGTGATCCACCAGCACGGTCAGGGTCTCGAAAAGGGCGAAATGCGGGTCCCGCTCCGGGAAGTAGCGCAGGAGATGCGCCAGGGTGGCGAGGCCGTAGAGGGCCATGGAGGATCCCATGAGGCGCGCGGCCCGCAGGTTGATGCCCTCGACCTGATAGGTCCCGAGATGCTCGTCGAGCCTGGCCCGCCAAGTCGCCTGCACGGTGTTTCCCGGCTGGAGGACGGCCTGAAGGCTCTTCGAGCGGCCGCCGTGCACGAGGCCGAGATGCCGGCCGTGCTCACGCGTCATCAGCTCCAGGATGACGCTCGTCTCCCCATGTTTGCGGACGCCGAGAACGACGCCTTCGTCAGTCCATTGCACCGGTTCGGCTGCCTTCGTCGCGTGTCTTTCCAGGAAGCCGGCCAGTCCCCTGCCTCACCCGATCAGGATGGCCGGGACAAGCCCGGCCATGACGGAGGAAAGGGTCCGTTCGGCCGGACTCCGTCCTCCTGATGTAGGCATTCAGACGGCATTCATCCATGGTCTTCAACCCTATAGGCGAACTTCTAAAATTCTGTTTCACAAGCGGAATCCCGCTTTTTTCGGAACCAACCCGGCACCCTGTCATTGTCGATGACTTAACTGCGCCCAACGGTGAATTGAGGATCATGAAGCTCTCCCGTCTGTTTCTTGCGAGTACCGCCCTGCCCCTGATGCTGCTCCCGGCCCACGTGTCGGCGCTCCAGCCCGCACCCGCGACGCCTCTCGTCCTGGCACAGGCCGGCCCGTCGGCCGACGAGGAGCTTCCGCCTGGCGCCCGGCCGCGGCGGCAGGGGCCCGACGGCGAGCGCGGCCAGCGCCCCGGCCAGGAGCGCCGCCAGGGCGGACAGGATCAGGGCGGCCCCGGTGCTTCCGAAGAACGGGGCCCGCGTCCGGGCCGCGGAGCAGGCCCGGGCGGCCCTGGATCCGACGAGGGCCCGGGTGGGCAGCGTCCCCGCCGCGAGCCGGGCCCGCCCGCCGAGCGGGCAGTGCCGGACGCCGCGCCGGCCCGACCGGCCCAGCGGCCTCCTTCGGATGAGGCTCCCGCAGAGCGGCGACAGGCGCCGGCCGAGGCCCCGGCACGTCCCCAACGTCCCGCCGCGCAGGAGCGCGAGCAGCCGCCGGCGGAGCGTCCGCGGCCGCAGGCTCCCGCCGGCCAGACCCGTCCAACTCCGCCTGCGCCGGCCGCTCAGCCGGCGACACCACCGGCGCCTCCCGCGGCCCCACCTCCGGCCGCCCAGCAGACAGCTCCCCCGGCGCCGGCCCAGCAGCGTCCGGCTCCGGATGCAGCCCGTCCGGCCGAGCGCGACCGGCCCGGGCGCCCCGGCAGCCCGGACAATGCCGAGCGTCCACGCGGTCAGCGTCCCGGACAGGCGCAGCCCGGCGCCCCCGAGGCGCCTCCCGCGGCTCCGCCGGCGCCGACCGCCGCACCGGCCGCGCCGCCTGCCCCGGCTCCTGCAGCCCCTGCTCAGGCAGCCCCCGCCCCGGCGGCTCCCGCCCCGGCGGCTCCCGCACCGGCAACACGCGCTCAACCGCCGATTCCCGGCACTCCTCCGGCGGCCCAGCAGGTGCCCGGCCGCTTCGGGCCCCAGCAGGCGGCTCCCGGCCGCGCCGAGCCGCTCGACCCGTCGCGCGTCCGCATCGAGGATCTGCGCAGCCAGCGCCGCGAGCGGCGGGAAGGCGATCGCGTCATCATCCAGGAGCCGGGCAACCGCACGATCATCCGCGAGGGCAACCAGGTCATCATCCGCAACGATGAGACCGAACGTTTCCGCCGGACTTACCGGGATGCCGACATCCGCACCGAACGGCGCGGCGCGGACGAAGAGGTGACCATCGTGCGCCGTCCCGACGGCTCCGAGATCGTCACCGTTCGGGACGCGGACGGGAATCTCATCCGCCGCGCGCGGCGCGAGCCGGCCGGCCGCGAGACCGTCCTCATCGAGAACCGTCGCAGCGGCATCCAGCGGCGCCCCGGCTACGGGTATGTCGAGGAGGAGGTCGTGCGGCTGCCGCCGCCGGTCGTCCGCATCCCGCGCGAGCAGTACATCGTGGACGTCGAGGATGCGTCCCAGGACGACCTCGTCGAAGCCTTCACCGCACCGCCCGTCGAGCGGATCGAGCGATCCTATACCCTCGACGAGGTTCGCCGCAGCCAACCGCTGCGCGAGCGCATGCGCCGGGTCGACGTGGATACGGTCACATTCGAGTTCGGCTCCTGGGAGCTGGCGGGAGACCAGGCGGGCGCGCTCACGGGCATCGCCCAGGCGATCCGCTCCGCCCTGTCGCGAAATCCCAACGAGATCTTCCTGATCGAAGGCCATACCGATGCCGTCGGCGCGGACGAGGACAATCTCACCCTCTCCGATCGGCGGGCGGAGACGGTTGCGACCATTCTCACCGAACGCTTCCAGATCCCTGCCGAGAACCTGACGACGCAAGGCTATGGCGAGCAATACCTGAAGGTGGATACGCAAGGGGCCGAGCGGCAGAACCGCCGCGTGGCCATGCGCCGGATCACCCCGCTGCTTCAGGGCCAGAACCAGCAGTAAGAGACCGAACCGGGAGGACACGATCCTCCCGGTTTCATTTTGGGATCGTCATTCCGGCAGACCGGCCAGGCGCAGCCCTTCCGCGAAGCGGCCCATGGTTTCCTGGCTGAACGCCATGGCCTCGATGATCTGCGAGATCGTGATCCCGGGATAGTGCTTCAGGAGTTCGCCGACACTCTCCCGGGCCTTGTCGAGATCGCCCGCCAGAGCATAGGCGGGCGCGAGGGTCCGGTGGACCCAGGTGGCGCTGGGCTTTGTCCGCCACCCCTTTTCCTGCCATTGCGCGGCAAGATCGTATCGCTTCGCGATGAAATGGGCGCAGCCGATCCCCATGTCGCAGTTGAACGCCATGGGATCGAACGGACTGAGACGCAGCGAGTGCTCGAAATGCTGGATCCCGACCTCCGGATCGTGCCGGTAGTTGTGGAGCCATCCGCTGCGGTTCCAGGCCCAGGCCGAGTTCGGGTCGAGCGCGAGGGCCCGCTCCAGAAGCGATTCGGCGCGCTGGTACTCCCGGGTGATCGTCAGGGCGGCGCCGAGCACCGTCAGGATGAACGGGTCGTCGTGGGCGATCGCCGCCGCGGCCTGCGCCTGACGCAGGGTCTCGCGCTTGTCCTCCGGCACGTTCTTCGACCAGTTGTAGACGATCCGCTGCCCTCGGCACCAGGCGGCCAGCGACAGGGCGAGCGGATAGCCCGGGTCGAGGAGAAGGGCCTTGTCGATGAGCCGCGTCGCCTCCTTGTTGGCGTCGAATTCCAGGGCCCAGACATAAGGCAGGGCGCGCATGACGAGGTCGTAGGCGTCGAGGCTCTCGGGACGCTTGCGCCGCGCGCGCTCGATCTCGGCCGCCCGGATGGAGGGCTGGATGGATCCGACGACGCTCGTCGTGATCTGGTCCTGAAGGTCGAACACGTCGGCCATCACCCCGTCGTAGTGCTCCGCCCAGAGATGCATGCCGCTGACGGAATCGACCAGCTGGGCGGTGATCCGGATCTTGTCACCGGAGCGCCTGACGCTGCCCTCGAGCACGTAGCGCACCCCGAGGTCGCGCCCGATCTGCTGGACGCTCACGTTCCGGCCCTTGTACGCGAAGGTGGAGTTGCGGGCGACCACGAAAAAGGACCTGAACCGCGACAGGGCCGCGATAATGTCCTCGACGATTCCGTCCGCGAAGTATTCCTGCTCCGGGTCCTTGCTGAGGTTGATGAACGGCAGAACCGCGATGGAGGGCCTGTCCAGCGACGCGGCCGTGGAGCGCGCCTCGCGCGACGTCACGGAGGGATCCAGTCCCGCCAGGAGGCAATAGACCCGGATGAGCCGTCCGATGTTCTTGAAGCGATGCTCGCCGTGATCCTCGAACTGGTACGGGAGCCGGTCCCTCACCTCTTCATGGACCTTGCCGGAGAGGCAGATCCCACCCGGCAGAGCCATCTTCTGCAGCCGCGACGCGACATTGACACCATCGCCGAAGATGTCGCCGTCATCCTCGATGATGATGTCGCCGAGATTAATCCCGATCCGAAGCTGAAGGGGCTTGGCGTGCTCGCCGTCGGACGCCTGAGCAACCGCCTCCTGGAGGTCGACGGCACAGCGGACCGCCTCGATGGGGCTCGAGAACTCGCACAGGAACCCGTCCCCGATGGTTTTCACCAGGCGTCCCCGATGCGACCGGATCTGCGGCTCGATCACCTGGCGCCGCAGGTCCCGCAGTCGGGCCAGCGTACCCTCCTCGTCTCTGGACATGAGATCTGAATAGCCCACCACATCCGCGGCGAGGACAGCAGCGAGACGTCTTTGCGCCGTCTGATCGGAAGAGCTGCTCATGGCCTCCCCGGAACGTCGACGTCGACACTGGTGGGCTACTTCTGGAAGGTTTCACCGGATGCAACGCGCCTTCCTACTATCCTTTGAGGATAAAGCCTTACGGCTGATCTGGTTGCGTTGAGACGATGTGCGAAATCCATGAAAACTAACATGTTTCAAAGGATTGTGGGACGTCTTGCGGAATGCCAGAATTTATCCCTCTCCGCACAGGTCGATCGTAAAGCGGCGAACGCAATACTGGTCGTCTAAGACCTTAGGAGAAGATCCCTCAAGTATTCTGCCTTCTTTAACCTTTTAGCGTGACGTTTGGTCAAGAACATAAGGCATGGGGGCAGCGATGTTGGGTCTATTGCGGCGCGCTTCACACACGGATTCTTCGGACAACGTCGTTCCGATGATCCCGGAAGGACATGCGGCGGCAGCCGTGCGCGAGAACCGTCTCGACCCGGACATTCTGGATTCGCTGGAATCCGACGTCCTGAAAGCGATCGACGGCGTCACGCAGGCCATCGCGGTCGCGGCCGCGGACGTCGCGGCGGTCGAGAAGGACCTCGCGGCCATCCGGACCCATGCCGGAGAGCTCGCCGCGTCGGGCCGGACCGCCTCCGAAGAGACCCTCTCGCTAGCCTCCTCGACGGAAGAGCTCGCCGTCACGTCGGCCGAAATCGGCCGCGCGATGGATCATGCCAGCCAGCGGATCGACAACGCCGTCGAGGCGGCCCGCAAGGCGAGCGACCTCATCACGCAGCTCTCCGCCGCCACCGCGGAGATCGTCGGGATCGTCGACACCATCTCGACGGTGGCCCGGCAGACCAACCTGCTAGCGCTGAACGCCACCATCGAGGCGGCGCGCGCGGGCGAGGCCGGCAAGGGATTTGCCGTCGTGGCGTCCGAGGTGAAGGCCCTTTCCACCCAGACGGCACGCGCGGCCGACGACATCCGCCGGCGGATCGACCACCTGCGCGAGACGGCGCAGGCCTCGACCGGCGCGGTCGCCGAGGTGGTGGAGGTGATCCAGGGGGTCGGCCCGGTCTTCGAGACGGTCCGCCATGCGGTCGGCGAGCAGAATGCGGCCATCGGTGAAGCATCCCGCCTGGCGGGCCTGACGTCCTCCAGTGTCGGCAAGGTCAGCGCGTGCGCGGGGGACGTGGACGGCATCTCCCTCGAGGCCGGCCGCAGGGCCCACCAGGCCGACCGGGCGACGAAGACCGCCGACGGGCTGGCGAAGGCCTTGGGGCAGCGCTTCGTCACGGTGATGCGCCAGAGCGAGCTCGGCGACCGGCGGCGTTCGGACCGCCTGCCCGTCGACCGCCCGGCGACCCTGCGGATCGGCACACGCGGCGCCTCGACGCGTCTGATCGACATCAGCCAGGGCGGCGTCCTGCTGGCCGCAACCGGCGACCTGCGCGTCGAACCCGGCGAGATCGGCGCAATCGAGGTCGCGCAGATCGGCCAAGCCGGATTGCGCGTCGTGGCGACGAGCACCATGGGCATCCATGGTGCGTTCGAGCGATGCGATGACGAGACCCGCGCCCGCATCGACGGCTTCATCGCCCAGGTGGAAGCGGCCTATGCGCCGCGCATCCTGCTGGCGCAGGACACCGCCCGCCAGGTCGAGGCGGTCATCGAGCGGGCCGTATCGGACGGCATGGTGCCGCGGGAAGCGGTCTTCGACACGCAGTACAGGCCGGTTCCCGGCACCGATCCGGTCCAATACGCCACCGCGTATCTTCCCGTCTTCGAGCGGATCCTGCCGCCGATCCTGGAGAAGGTTCTGGCCTCCGACCCGGCGATGGCGTTCTGCCTCGCCATCGACCGCAACGGCTACATCCCGGTCCACAACAGGCTCTATTCGCAGCCCCAACGTCCGTCCGACCCGGTGTGGAACGCCGCCAACGCCCGCAACCGGCGCATCTTCGACGACCGGGCCGGCATCACGGCGGCCCGGTCCACCCGGCCCTTCATCGTGCAGGCCTATGCCCGCGACATGGGCGGCGGCAAGATCGTCATGATGCAGGAGGTCGATGCCCCGATCCGCGTCCTCGGACGCCACTGGGGCGGGCTGAGGACGGCCTACAAGGCTTAACCCCGCGGGAACTCCAGGCCCATCTCCCGGTAGCGCTCGGGATCGTCGCTCCAGTTCTCGCGCACCTTCACGAAGATGAAGAGGTGTACGGGGCTCTCGGCGATCTCGGCGATCTCCTTGCGGGCCGCCTGGCCGATGGCCTTGATGGTCTGGCCGCCCTTGCCGAGCACGATCTTGCGCTGGCTGTCGCGCTCCACGAACACGGTCTGCTCGATGCGCACCGAGCCGTCGGGGCGCATTTGCCACTGGTCGGTCTCGACCGTGGACTGGTAGGGCAGTTCCTCGTGAAGCCGCTCGTAGATCTTCTCCCGGGTGATCTCGGCGGCAAGCATCCGCAGCGGCGCATCGGAGATCTGGTCTTCCGGATAGAGCCAGGGCCCCTCCGGCATCATCTCGGCGAGCTGCCGTTTCAGGGTCTGGATGCCGTCACCCTTCAGGGCCGAGATCATGAAGGTATGAGCGAAGGGCACCTTTTCGTTCAGCCTGGAGGCGAGCTCGAGAAGCTTCGAGCGTTCGATCAGGTCGATCTTGTTGAGGATCAGCACCTTCGGGCGCTTCAGCTCAGGGAGCTTGTCGAGGATGGCCTCGGCCTCCTCGTCGATGCCTTTGCGCACGTCGAGCAGAAGGGCGATCACGTCCGCGTCGCCCGCGCCGCCCCAGGCCGACGTGACCATGGCGCGGTCGAGGCGGCGCTTCGGCTTGAAGATGCCGGGCGTGTCCACGAACACGATCTGCGCGTCGCCCTCGATGGCGATGCCGCGCACCAGGGCGCGGGTCGTCTGCACCTTGCGCGACACGATGGAGACCTTCGACCCGACGAGCGAGTTCAGGAGGGTCGACTTGCCCGCGTTGGGCGCCCCGATGAGAGCGACGAAACCGGCCTTCGTGGTGGTTTGCTCAGGCTGTTCCATGCTCTTCCTCCGTCCAGACGCCCTCTCTCAAGAGAAGGCTTCGCGCCGCCGCCTGTTCCGCGACGCGCTTCGAAGCGCCTTGGCCGAATTCGCCCTCGGTTCCCTTCACCGTCACCATGATGCGGAACTTCGGCGCGTGGTCCGGGCCAGACTGCTCGGCGATAGTATAGGTCGGCGGTGGCAGGCCTCTGCCCTGTGCCCATTCCTGCAGAGCACTCTTCGGGTCGCGGAGGGGGCGCCGGGGCGCCGCGAGCAGGGTCCGGAACGAGCGCTCAACAAGGCTCCTGGCGGCCTCGTAGCCGCCGTCGAGGAAGACGGCCCCGATGATCGCCTCGCAGACGTCCGCCAGGATCGTCTGGTTGCGGCGCTCTCCCGAATGCGCCTCGCCGGCGCCGAGCTTGAGATGGGGCCCCACGTCCCAGGCGATCGCCACCTCGGCGCAGCTTTCGCGCCGCACCAGCTCCGCGAGGCGCCGGGAGAGTTCGCCCTCGGGGGCGCCGGGAAAGGTACTGTAGAGCAGCTCGGCGATGGAGAGGCCGAGGACGCGATCCCCGAGGAATTCCAGCCTCTGATAGCTCTGGCCGGCGGCCTGCGGGGCGCTGACATGGGTCAGCGCCTCGTCGAGGAGTTCCGGTTTTTCAAAGCGGTAGTCGAGCCTCTTCAGAAGCTCGTCGAGGTTCGGCTTGCGACGTTTCACGGCTTACCGGATCCGCTCGAAGAGACGGTTCCAGCGGATCTTCTGCGGCCATTCCCACGGACGCCACAGGGAGGCGCTCTCGTCGATCGAGAAGAAGATGATCTCCGCGCGACCCACCAGATTCTCGAACGGCACCTGCCCGACGCTGGCCTCGTCCCGGGAATCCGTCGAGTTGTCCCGGTTGTCGCCCATCATGAAGAAATGGCCGGGCTGCACCGTGTAGACGTTGGTGTTGTCCCAGTACCCGCGGTCGCCGTCCCGTTCGATGACGAAATGCGCGACGCCGCCGGGTAGCGTCTCCCGGTACTGCGGCACCGAGATCGTGCGGCCGTAGAGGTCGGTTGTCTTGTAATCCTCCACCCGCTCGCGCTGGACCGGCTGGCCGTTGATGTGCAGCACGCCGCCGATCACCTGGATCTTGTCCCCCGGCAGGCCGATCACGCGCTTGATGTAGTCGGTCGAGTTGTCCTTGGGCAGCTTGAACACGGCGATCTCGCCCCGCTTCGGCTCGGACCCGAAGATGCGGCCGGAGAAGAGGCCCGGGCTGAACGGGATCGAGTGCTTCGAGTAGCCGTAGGAATACTTGGAGACGAACAGGTAGTCGCCGATGAGAAGGGTCGGGATGAGGGATCCCGACGGAATGTTGAAGGGCTGGAAGAGCACGGTGCGCACGACGACCGCGATCAGAAGGGCCTGGACGATGACCTTGATGGTCTCCCAGATGCCGCCTTCTTCGTTCTTCGCGCTGCTACCCACGTACTTGCTGCTTTTTTCGCTCACGTCTGTCGACCTATGCTCTTGGACTCCGGCGGCCGGAGCCGTCCTCGTCCGTGTGGCAGGTCGAGAGGGGTTTGCACCTCAGCCCCAGAGGCAAACCACTCTCGAAAGAATCAATCCTTACTGCAGTCGGTGCCGCGGATCGGAGCCCGTTCCGCGGCGGCCATGCTCTAACCCAAGCGGCGTCCTGCCGCAACGCGGCCCGCTCAGGCCGGAAGCGCCTCGATGATCACGAACGCTTGCGCCATGGGCGGATCGTCGGTCAGGGAGACATGCACCACCGCCCTGTGGCCGGCCGGCGTCATGGCCTCGAGACGCTCCAGGGCGCCCCCCGTCAGTCGCATGGTGGGCCGTCCGGTGGGAAGGTTGACCACCTCCATGTCGCGCCAGAAGACCCCGTGGCTCAGGCCCGTTCCCAGGGCCTTGGCGCAGGCCTCCTTGGCGGCGAAGCGGCGGGCATAGGAAGGCGCCCGGGCCGCCCGGCGGTCGCTCCTCGCCCGCTCCCCCTCGGTGTAGATGCGATGGGTGAAGCGGTCGCCGAAGCGCTCGAGCGATTTCTCGATGCGCCGGATGTCGCACAAATCGGACCCGATGCCGAGAATCACGCCGGCACCTGTGCCCGGCCCTCGTCCATCGCCGCCCTCATGGCCCTGACCGCCTCGTCGAGGCCGACGAAGATGGCCTCACCGATGAGGGAATGGCCGATGTTGAGCTCCACGATCTGAGGAATTGCCGCAACGGGTCGGACCGAGTCGAGGGCGAGGCCGTGCCCGGCATGGATCTCGAGGCCGATCCTCGCGCCGTGCTCGGCGGCGCGCTGCAGCCGCTCCAGCTCATGGGCGATCCGGGCCTGGTCGCCCTCGGCGACGGCCTCGCAATAGGTTCCCGTATGGAGTTCGACCACCGGCGCCTGCAGGTCGCAGGCGGCATCCATGACGGCGATCTCCGGCTCGACGAAGAGGGACACCCGAATGCCCTCGGCTTTCAGTTCCTGAATCACCGGACGCAGATGGGTATGGGCGCCGATGATGTCGAGGCCCCCTTCGGTGGTGCGTTCCTCCCGCTTCTCCGGCACGAGACAGGCCGCGTGGGGATGAATGCGGGTCGCGATCGCGACCATCTCCGAAGTGGCGGCCATCTCGAAATTCAGCGGCACGAAGAGCTGGCGCTTGAGCCGTTCCATGTCCTGGTCGCGGATATGGCGCCGGTCCTCGCGCAGATGGGCCGTGATGCCGTCCGCACCGGCCAGGACGGCGAGATGCGCGGCCCGGACCGGATCCGGGTGATGGCCGCCGCGGGCATTCCGGACGGTGGCGACGTGGTCGATGTTGACGCCGAGGCGGAGAGGAGGAGCTTTCATAAGGGTGTTTTAGCCTAAGGGGATCCGTTGACCAGGGTTCCATCGGTCCGCGGATGCGCTATCAACGGCAAATCGTCCGAGCGGCGGCTTGGGAGGGCCCCCTCGTTGTCATGGCCGGCCCTGTGCCGGCTATCCCGGTCGAAAGAGCGCGGCGTTTCGGGGTTGCCGGGATCACCGGCACGAGGGCTGATGACGTTGTCGGCCCGTGGCCGGACATCCCTTGCCTTCCTGGTCCAAATCGACTATAGCCCCCGCTTCGCGTTCGCTCCGGCCGGGGGCTGAACGGACGGTATGGCTTGGCCATGCAGGAGTTTCGGCTCCGTCGTCCCGTGTCTCCGCCTTCGACAACCGCTCGGGCCTTGCAGGCTCGAAGGGCTTGGCGCCGATCGGACGCGCGAAACGGCCAAGACACTCTTGAAAACAGTGCCGAGGCTTGAACCTCAAACCTGAGAAAGGCCCACTATGCCTCTCTACGAGCATATCTTCATGGCTCGCCAGGATGTCACCCCGCAGCAGGTCGAAGCAATGGTCGACCAGTACAAGGGCGTCATCGAGCAGAACGGCGGCAGCGTCGACAAGACCGAGATGTGGGGCGTGAAGTCCCTCGCCTACCGCATCAAGAAGAACCGCAAGGCGCATTTCACGATGTTCAACCTCAACGCTCCGGCTCCGGCCGTGGCCGAGATGGAGCGTCAGATGCGCATCAACGAAGACATCCTTCGTTTCATGACCATCAAGGTGGAAGAGCTCGAGACCGAGCCGTCCGTGATGATGCAGAAGCGCGACCGCGACGAGCGCAAGGACCGCGAGCGCCGTGAGCGCGACGGCGGCGGCTTCGAAGGCGGCAGCAGCGAAGGCGAGGAGGCGTAAGTCATGGCATTTGGTGCAACCGGTGGCGCCGCTGGCGGCGGCCGTCGTCCCTTCTTCCGCCGTCGCAAGACCTGCCCGTTCTCGGGCCCGAACGCGCCGAAGATCGACTACAAGGACACGAAGCTCCTGTCCCGCTACATCTCCGAGCGCGGCAAGATCGTTCCGTCCCGCATCACGGCCGTGTCGGCCAAGAAGCAGCGTGAGCTCGCCCAGGCGATCAAGCGCGCCCGCTTCCTGGGCCTCCTGCCCTACGTGATCCGCTAAGCAAGACTTCGGCGGGCCGCCTCGTGCGGCCCGCTCCCCTCATCCAAGATCGCCCAGCGGTGCGAATCCGCCGGGTCAGTTGGGGCCAGACCCCTAACCCTGCCATGAGCAGCGGGACAGCGAGACGATGAATTTTGTTGCGACAGGCATAGGCGCGGGGCTCGTATCGGCCCTTCTGACCGCAGTGGTCGTCAAGGCGACGCCGCTGGCTGCCGTGCTGTATCTCCTGGCTCCCATCCCCGTTCTGATCGTGTCGCTCGGCTGGGACCACCGGTCCGGCCTCGTCGCGGCCGTCGTGGGCGGCCTCGCGATTGCTCTGATCCTGTCCCCGCTCAGTGGATTGGGCTTCGCCCTCATCACCGCCCTTCCCGCCTGGTGGCTGTCCTATCTTTCCCTTCTCGGGCGTCCCGGAGCGGACGGGACCATGGAATGGTATCCGGTCGGCCGGCTTCTCGCCTGGATCGCCGCGACGGCCGCGCTCACCATCATGGCGGCGGGCGTGATCTCGACGGGGGGCGATTTCGGCGCCTTCGACCACAACGCCCGTGCTGTGGCCGAGGCCTTCGTGAACTCGCAGTTCAGCACCTCGGGACCGGGCGCGCTCGACACGGAAACCCGCGACGAACTCGTCGGCATCTTTGCCCGCCTGACGCCCTTTCTGTCGGCCCAGGGCTTCGCCACCGTGCTGGCGCTCTATCTCTGGGCGGCCGCCCGGATCGTGCAGGCCTCGAAGCGTCTGCCGCGCCCCTGGCCGTCGGTCCCGGAACTCGTGATGCCGCGCTCAGCCGGGCTGATCCTGATCGGCTCCCTCGTGGTGGCCAGCTTCGAGGGCTTCATCGGCGCCCTGGGAATGGCCCTCTCGGGCGCGTTCCTCATGGCCTTCGCCCTCCAGGGCCTCGCGGCGATCCACGACCGCACGCGGGGCAAGTCGGGCCGTTCCTTCATCCTGTCGGCTCTCTACGTGCTGATCTTCGTCACCCAGGGCATCCTGATGGTCGCCCTCGCCCTGTTCGGCATTGCCGACACCGTCTTCGGGCTGCGTCGCCGCTTCGGCTCGCGTCCGAACCAACCGCCAACCCTTTCCACCTGATCACGAACCTAAAGGAGACAACCATGGAAGTGATCCTTCTCGAGCGCGTCGCAAAGCTCGGTCAGATGGGTGAGACCGTGAAGGTCCGCTCCGGCTATGCACGCAATTTCCTCCTGCCGCGCGGCAAGGCCCTGCGCGCCACGGATTCCAACAAGAAGCACTTCGAGGCCCAGCGCGCCCAGCTCGAGGCCCGTAACCTCGAGCGCCGCAAGGAAGCCGAGACCGTCGGGGAGAAGCTGAACGGCCAGAGCTTCATCATCCTGCGCCAGTCCGGAGAGACGGGCGTGCTCTATGGCTCGGTCTCGACCCGCGACCTCGCCGAGATCATGACCGAGAACGGCTTCACGGTCGATCGCAACCAGATCGTCCTCAACCAGCCGATCAAGACCATCGGCCTGCACAACGTGCCGGTCTCCCTCCATCCGGAGGTCGAGGTTCAGGTGACGATCAACGTCGCCCGCAGCCCCGAGGAAGCCGAGCGTCAGGCCCGCGGCGAGCAGGTCACGACCCGCGAGGAGACCAACCTGGACGACCTCGGCCTCGAGGTCGGCGCTGCTCTGGCCGAGGCCGGCGGCGACGAGGAGCTCTGAGAGTTCGCTGTCGGTTCCGGCGGGGTCGAGACACCGCCGGAAGCTTCTCCCCCTCGCCAGTGCCGGCCCTGTGCCGGTGATCCCGATCCGAGACGCATGGCGCATCGAGCGATCGGGATCACCGGGACCAACCCGGCCATGACGGCAGGTGTGGAGATCCAAGCTGGAGCGATTGCTCAGGTTCTTGATTTGTTCTAAAATCGCGCTCTCCGTCGATTCGACGGGGAGCGTTTTTCTTTTGGGTTCGAGGCTTACCGCGAGAGTCAAGCTGCGACGCCCGCAGAGAGAGGAACGGTGTGAGAATCGAGGACAGCGAGGACAGATCGGGAGAGTCCCGGCTTCGTGTCCGCCCGGCAACCTTTAGGACACCAATTGCAGTCTAAGAGACTCTAACCCTTTCTTGTTTCCGGAGCGCCAGATGGCCACCGCCAATGCCCTGATCGCCCGCCTCGAAACCGCCGAGCCGCAGTTTCGGACGCCCCCCAGCAACATCGAGGCCGAACAGGCTCTGCTGGGTGCGATTCTGGTCAACAACGACGCCTATTACCGGGTCTCCGACTTCCTCGAGGCCGGCCACTTCATCGAGGACCTGCACCGGCGCATCTACGAGGTGGCGACGAGCCTGATCAAGGCCGGCAAGATCGCCACGCCGATCACCATGAAGACCTTCCTGGGCGACCAGGATCTCGGCGGGATCACCGTGTCCCAGTACCTCGCCCGTCTCGCCGCCGAGGCGACCACGGTCATCAACGCCGAGGATTACGGTCGCACGATCTATGACCTGGCGGTCCGCCGCAACCTCATCAATATCGGCGAGGACATCGTCAACAACGCGTTCGACGCGCCGGTCGAGAACTCGCCGCGCGAGCAGATCGAGGAGGCCGAGCGGCGCCTCTACGCGATTGCCGAGACGGGCCGCGCCGACGGCGGCTTCCAGCGCTTCTCCGACGCGCTGACCTCAGCGATCGACATGGCGGCGGCCGCCTACAAACGAGAAGGGGCGCTTTCCGGCGTTTCCACGGGCCTGATCGACCTCGACAAGTCTCTCGGTGGCCTTCAGCCCTCCGACCTGATCATCCTGGCCGGGCGC
This sequence comes from Microvirga terrae, assembly GCF_013307435.2. Taxonomy (NCBI): domain Bacteria; kingdom Pseudomonadati; phylum Pseudomonadota; class Alphaproteobacteria; order Hyphomicrobiales; family Methylobacteriaceae; genus Microvirga; species Microvirga terrae. The sequence continues at coordinate 2,626,602 of NZ_CP102845.1, read as the reverse complement.
CCGGCCATGGGCAAGACCTCGCTCGTGACGAACATCGCGTTCAATATCGCCAAGGCATACCGGGCGGAGAAGCAGCAGGACGGCCATCTGAAGACCGTGAACGGCGGCATCGTGGGCTTCTTCTCCCTCGAAATGTCTGCCGAGCAGCTGGCGACCCGCATCATCGCCGAGCAGTCGGGCGTGCCGTCCTACAAGATCCGCCGCGGCGACATGCGCGAGGACGATTTCTACAAGATCACGGAAGCCGCCCGCGAGATGCAGTCGATCCCGTTCTACATCGACCAGACCGGCGGCATCTCCATCGCGCAGCTCACCGCCCGCGCCCGGCGCCTGAAGCGTCAGCGCGGCCTCGACATCCTGATCGTCGACTACCTCCAGCTCCTGTCCGGGTCCGCCAAAAAGGGCGAGAACCGCGTGCAGGAGCTCACCGAGATCACGACGGGGCTCAAGGCGCTCGCCAAGGAGCTCGCCGTCCCGCTCATCGCCCTGTCCCAGCTCTCCCGTCAGGTGGAAGCCCGCGACGACAAGAGGCCGCAGCTCGCCGACCTTCGTGAATCGGGCTCGATCGAGCAGGACGCCGACGTGGTGATGTTCGTTTACCGCGAAGAGTACTATCTGAAGAACAAGGAGCCGAAGCCCGGCACCGAGGAATACTTCAAGTGGCAGTCGGAAATGGATCAGGTCCACGGCAAGGCCGAGGTCATCATCGGCAAGCAGCGTCACGGTCCCACGGGCACCGTGCAGCTGGCCTTCCAGGCCGACATCACCCGCTTCACCGACCTTGCGGATGAAGACAAACTTCCCGATCGGATTGGCGATTGACCCAGCTCACCTCCCACATCACCGCCGCCGGCAGCATCCCCGAGACCGCCGCCGGCGGCATCCTCCACGTCGATCTCGATGCTCTCGCGTCGAACTGGCGCACCTTGCGTGACAATGCCAGCGGCGCGGAGACCGCCGCCGTGGTCAAGGCGAACGCCTACGGCATCGGCATCGAGCAGGCCGTCCCGGCCCTCGCGGGCGCCGGCTGTCGCACGTTCTTCGTGGCGCATCTGAGCGAGGCGATCCGCGTTCGCTCTGCGGCGCCCGGCGCCGCGATCTACGTGCTGAACGGCCTGTTTTCAGGCACCGGCCCGACCTATGCCGAGTTCGACCTGCGTCCCGTTCTGGGGTCCTTCGAGGAAATCGAGGAATGGGCGGGCTTCTGCCGCGCTCAACGCCGGAACCTCAAAGCCGCGATTCACGTGGATACCGGCATGAACCGCCTCGGCCTCACGGTTCCTCAGGGTCTGACCCTCAGGGACCGGACGGAGCTGAAGGATTTCGAGACCACTCTTCTCATGAGCCATTTCGTCAGCGCCGAGGAGAGCGGCAATCCGCTGAACGGCCAGCAGATCGAGGCCTTCGAGGCCGTGCGGTCGTCCCTCCCCGGCATTCCCGCATCGCTCCCGAATTCTTCCGGGATCTTCCTCGCCGACAGGCCCGGCTACGATCTCGTGCGCCCGGGCTATGCGCTCTACGGCGGCAACCCGACCCCGGATCGGGTCAATCCCATGAAGCCGGTCGTGGGCCTCGAGGCCCGCATCGTGCAGTTGCGCTGGGTCGAGGCCGATCACACGGTCGGTTACAACGGCCGCTGGCTCGCGCTCGCGAGGCGCCGCATTGCGACCCTCTCGGTCGGATATGCGGACGGCTTTCCGCGCGCGGCGAGTGCCCGTGGCAAAAGCGGCGACGAGCTGCTCGCCGGCATGACCCTCGTGGCCGGCCGCCCCTGCCCGTTCGCCGGCAACGTCTCCATGGACCTGATCACGGTCGACGTGACGGACGTGCCCGAGAACGAGATCCGGCGCGGCGACACCGTGACCCTGATCGGAGGCGATCTCACCGTCGACGAGGTCGGCCGCCGGGCCGGCACCATAGGGTATGAGATCCTGACCGGTCTCGGGTCCCGCTACGCCCGCGCCTACCATGGAGGCCAGGGCTGATGGCCAAGCGTCACCCCTCCTTCGTGTGCCAGGAATGCGGCGCGGTCTACAACCGCTGGAAAGGCAAGTGCGAGGCCTGCGGCGGCTGGAACACCATCGCCGAGGAGGCAGGCTCCGCGTCCCCGATGGCAGGCCCGGTCTCGACCCGTCCGTCGCGCGCCAAGGGCCGCATCTTTCCGCTCGAGGGCCTTTCGGGAGAGACCAAGGAGGCGCCGCGCACGCCCTCCGGCATCGCCGAGCTCGACCGGGTCACCGGCGGTGGCTTCGTGCATGGCTCGATCATCCTGCTCGGCGGCGATCCGGGCATCGGCAAGTCGACCCTCCTCATGCAGGCTTCCGCCGCGCTGGCCAACCGGGGCGAACGGGTCGCGTACATCTCGGGCGAGGAGGCGGTCGCGCAGGTGCGGCTGCGGGCCGAGCGCCTCGGCCTCGGCCATTCGCCGGTCGAGCTCGCCTCCGAGACCAATGTCGAGGACATCATCGCCACCTTGAGCCAGGGGCGTCCGCCGGCGCTGGCCATCATCGACTCGATCCAGACCATGTGGACCGAGACGGTCGAGTCGGCACCCGGCACGGTCACCCAGGTGCGCGGCTCCGCTCAGGCGCTGATTCGCTTCGCCAAGACCACCGGAACCGCCGTCATCCTGGTCGGCCACGTAACCAAGGACGGGCAGATCGCCGGTCCCCGCGTGGTCGAGCACATGGTCGACGCGGTGGTGTCGTTCGAGGGCGACACGGGCCACCATTTCCGGATCCTGCGCGCGGTGAAGAACCGCTTCGGCCCCACGGACGAGATCGGAGTCTTCGAGATGTCCGACCAGGGCCTGCGCGAGGTTTCCAACCCGTCCGAGCTGTTCCTGGCCGGCCGAGACATGGCCACGCCGGGAACGGCGGTCTTTGCCGGCATGGAAGGCACCCGCCCGCTCCTCGTGGAGATCCAGGCCCTCGTGGCCCCGTCGTCGCTCGGCACCCCGCGTCGCGCCGTGGTCGGCTGGGACCAGAGCCGCCTGTCCATGGTTCTCGCCGTGCTGGAGGCGCATGGCGGCCTGAAGCTCGGCATGCACGACGTCTATCTCAACGTCGCCGGGGGCCTGCGCATCACCGAGCCTGCCGCGGACCTTGCAGCCGCAGCGGCTCTGGTTTCATCCCTCTCCGGCAATCCGCTCCCGCCCGACACGGTCTATTTCGGCGAAATGGGCCTCTCCGGGGCCATCCGGCCAGTCGCCCAGGAACAGGCGCGGCTCAAGGAGGCGGCGAAGCTCGGGTTCTCGGGCGCGGTTGCCCCGGCGCCGCGTCTCGAGAAAGGCAAGCCGGAAAGACTGCCTCTCGCGGCATCCTCGATCGGGCATATCACCGACCTAGTCGCAGGCATCGCGGCGCGCAGGCGCAAGGCCTCCTGATTACCCGTCCCCAGACAACTGTCTTAGGCCAACCGGCCGACTTGATCACATAACGCAATGATGTATCATTTCTCATTGGACCTGCCGGATGATCTCATCGGCGAACATGGTGATGGGCCCGGGTTCCTGGAGGCAACATGGCGACGGTTTTTCTTTCGAACTCGACGGTCATCGAGAATCCCCAGGTCGGCACGATCGTGGGCTTCATCGGCATTACCGGAGAGGGTGCCAGCGAGAACGCCACCTTCAGATTGATCGATCCGGGCAGCGGCCGCTTCGAAATCAAGCCAATGTCCCAGGAAGGCATCCTGAACTGGGTGCTGGTCGTCAGGAACAACGTCAGCGGCGACGGCAGCAGCCTCTTCGATTACGAGAACGATGCCCTCAACCGGTTCACGTTCAAGATTGCCGCAACGGGAGATCTCGGCACCGTCGTCGCGACGACGACCCTCACGGTGTCGGTGACGGACAATACGGCTCCGACCGAGATCATCCTGTCGGACAGTTCCGTGGTCGAGCATGCGCAGACTGGCACCGTGATCGGTTCCCTTTGGGCATTCGATCCCGATGACGACGACACCTTCACCTATACCCTGACGGACGACGCCGGCGGACGCTTCGCTATCAAGGACGGCAATCTTGTCGTAAAGGACGGCTCTCTGCTCGACTACTCGACGGCAAAGTCGCACCATATCGAGGTTGAGGTCAAAGATTCCGACGGGAACACCTACACGACCAAACTGATCGTCGACGTGTCCGATGCGGTCGACATCCGGAACGCCGCGCCAGCGCGCGACGGTTTCCTGGGCACCGCGGGAGCGGACCTGATCACAGGCCTGTCGAGCAACGACACACTCTACGGCTTCGCCGGTGACGACACGCTCAACGGCGGCGCCGGCAAGGACAAGCTCTACGGCGGCGACGGCCACGACGTATTCGTCTTCGATACTCCCTTGAAGAAAGGGCATTTCGATCACATCGCGGATTTCAACTCCGCCGATGATAGCATCCAGATCAGCCTTTCGGCTTTGAAAGCATTCAAGGCGAAGGGGGCCAAGACGAGCGACGGGCTCCCGAAAAATGGCTCTGACGACAAGCGCGGCAAGAAGGACGTCGGCTTCGACAAGATCTTCACGAAAGGCCAGAAGCTTCAAAAGAAGTTCTTCGACGTCGGCACGAAGCTAGGGGACAGCCCCGATGGCTCCAACGATTACGTCTTCTACAACAGGAAGAGCGGCATTGTTTACCTGGATGTGGACGGCTCCGGCAAAGCCAAAGGCATCGAACTTCTGAAGGTGAAGCCGGGCACGATGCTCGGTGCCGACGACTTCCTGTTCATCTGAGACAATCGCCGCGTCGCCCTCGGCCGCTGGCGCCCTGCACATCGCCGGGTCTGCCGAAGCTCTAGTGCTGTCCCCATCGCAGGATCATTACCCATCCGGACTGGCCCGCTGCGGCGAAGCGGGCCGCGCCGGCGCGGTCAGGGTTGGTGGCTGCGGAGGAGGCGCGCAAGAAGGAAACAATCCCATAATTTCCGGTGCCTTTGTGCCATCACCGCGCAAGTCAAACGCAGGGGGAAACGTCGGTCCTGCCCCACTGCATGCATCTACAAAATCAGCGGGTTCAGGGTGTGCATGGCAGTTGACCGCCAGAAGGCCTTTACGCCTGCGTCCGAGCGAGCAGGAGACTAGACCTTTCGGCCGCATTGACACCTTAGAACCAGTCCAGGAAAGTGGCTTCTCGGTGCCCGTTCAAGGTACCCCGAAAGAAGTATCGGACCAGTTCGCGAGCCATTTTACAGGAAATCCATGGCTACCATTGTCATTTCGCCCATTCTGGAAGTGCCGGAGAACCCGCAGGCCGGCCAAGTCATTGCAACACTCACCGTCAACGGCGGCGCATCGGCTGAAACCTTCACGTTCGCTCTCTCCGACGACCTCGACGACCGGTTCGAGATCGTCGGCAGCGAACTGCGCGTGAAGACGCCGGGTCTTTTCGATTACGAGGCGAGCCAGAACGTGTTCATGCTCGCGATCACGGCGACAAGCACGAGCTCCGTCACGCCGACAACGGTGGATCCCGTTTCGGTTTCGGTCAACGTGACCAACGGTGCGGAAATCGTGACCGGCACCAACGGCAACGACAGCAAGCTCTATGGAAGCGCCGAAGCCGATATCATCAACGGCCTGTCCGGCAACGACAGGCTCAAGGGATTTGCCGGCGACGACACCCTCAATGGTGGCGCCGGCAAGGACTTCCTCTTCGGCGGCGACGGCGCGGACACGTTCGTGTTCGATGCCCCTTTCAAGAAGGGCCATTTCGACCAGATTCAGGACTTCAAGTCCGGACAGGACAAGATCCTGTTCGATCTCGATGCCCTGAAGACCTTCAAGGTCAAGGCGTCAAAGAGCGATGTCCTCGACTTGGCCAAGAAGGGCAGGCCCGACAAGAAATCCTCGGTCGGGCTCGACAAGGTCTTCAAGGAAGGCAAGCTGGAGAAGAAGTTCTTCACCGTCGGGACCGCGTCCAAGGACGGAAACGACTATCTCGTCTACAGCAAGAAGAGCGGGACCGTGTATCTCGATGTCGATGGTTCCGGCAGCGCCAAGCCGATCGAGATTCTCAAGCTGAAACCCGGCGCCGCCCTCGCCTTCAGCGACATTCTGTTCATCTGAGACCCGAAAGCGTTCCAAGTCCGGGCTCCGGCGGTCTCCGCCGGAGCTTTTCATGTTGGAGACCCGCATCGAAGAGGCTCCGAAGGCTTGACGAACGAGACAGGGACCCCATCCGTTATGGGGCCCGTTGTCCCCGCGCCATGGCAGACGGTCGCCCGAGCCGGCCCGCCGCAGGAGTCTCACCGTGACAGAGCAGAATCTCCAAGTCCTTCTCGCCTCCCGTCCGACCGGACGCCCTTCGCCCGATCATTTCGAGTTCGTGCGAACGCCTGTCCCGAGCCCCGGCGAGGGACAGGTCCTGCTCAGGATCCGCTATCTCTCCCTCGACCCCTACATGCGGGGCCGGATGAGCGCCGCGAAATCCTATGCCGCCTCGGTGGAAATCGGGCAGGTCATGGAGGGCGGCACCGTGGCCGAGGTGCTGGAGAGCCGGCATCCTGACTACGCCGCGGGTGACTGGGTCCTGTCCTATTCGGGCTGGCAGTCCTACGCCCTGTCCGATGGTGCCGACCTGCGCAAGCTGGATCCGCAGAAGGCGCCCGTCACGACCGCCTTGGGGGTGCTTGGGATGCCGGGGTTCACCGCCTATGCCGGGCTGCTCACCCTCGGGCAGCCCAAGCCGGGCGAGACCGTCGTGGTGGCCGCGGCGAGCGGCCCCGTCGGATCGGCGGTCGGCCAGATCGCGCGTATCAAGGGCGCCCGTGCGGTAGGGATCGCCGGTGGACCGGACAAATGCGCGCTGGTGCGGGATGTCTTCGGCTTCGACGTCGCCCTCGATCACCATTCCCCGACCTTCGCGGAAGATCTGCGCGCCGCCTGCCCTAACGGAATCGACGTTTATTTCGAGAATGTCGGCGGCAGGGTGTGGGAAGCGGTGTTTCCCCTGCTGAACACGTTCGCGCGCATTCCAGTCTGCGGGCTCGTGGCGCAGTACAACAGCACCGGCCCGTTCGAGGGGCCCGACCGTCTGCCGGTCTTGATGCGCGACGTGCTCACCAAGAGCCTGACGATCCGCGGATTCATCCAGCGCGAGTTTCATGCGCAGCGCCCGGACTTTTATCGGGAGATGGCACGATGGGTCGCCGAGGGCCGGATCAAGTATCAGGAGGACATCGTCGATGGTCTCGCCAGCGCGCCCGAGGCCTTCATCGGAATGCTCGAAGGTAGGAATTTCGGCAAGCTGATCGTACAGGTTTCCTGATCCAGCCCGGCTCCCACGTCTCTTCGCACAAGCCGCGCGTTCCAAGGGTGACGAAAGCCTTTCTTAACGCTATAGAGCCAAGGCTCCGAACCCGCGAAGGCGGCTCCATTCCTGTTCTATTGCGTAGGCCCGGCCCATGCCCGTTTCCGTTCTGGACCTCGTCGTCATCGGTATCGTTCTGATCTCGGCCCTCCTTGCTGCCGTGCGCGGCTTCACCCGCGAAGTGCTCGCGATCGTTGCCTGGGTCGTCGCGGCGGCCGCGGCCTGGTACCTGCATCCGACGGCTCTGCCGATCGCGCAGCAATATATCAGCAGCAACACGGTGGCGCTCGTGGCCGCCATCGGGGGCATCTTCGTCGTCACCCTGATCATCGTGTCGATCATTACCGTGCAGGTCTCCGATCTGATCCTCGATTCCCGCATCGGCGCTCTCGACCGGACGCTCGGGCTGTTCTTCGGGGCGGCCCGCGGCTTCCTCATCTGCGTGATCGGATGGGCCTTCCTGGGCTGGCTGCTCCAGGGCAAGGAGCCCGAATGGGCGGCCTCCTCCCGGACCCGGCCGGCCATGGAGAACACCCGCGACAACATCATCGCCATGCTGCCGGAAAACGCCGAAGCCCTGCTCCAGCGCCTGCGCAACAAGGAGGCGCCGACGGAAGCCGAGCCGGCCGAGCCGGATCCGCAGCGACCGGCCACCCCGGCAGCCCCGCCGGCTCCGCCCGCCCCTCAGCGGCGCAGCTAGGGCATCGGATCCGATGCTCCGCTCCGAGGCGGCGCATCGTTGAGCGTCGACCCGGAGGGCCGCGTCGGCGAAAACCGGGTCAAGACCTCACTGACGCGGGTCCGCACGATGCCCTGGCAGGCCGGATCACGTTTCCGCCAGCGTCAGATTGGCCATTGGCGTTTGGCCTGATGCCGACTACATAAGGGCGGCGCCGGTGGGGGCGCGAATCCCAAGGATTTGATCGATGTCTGCTTTGTCAGAGACGTGGCAGGTCACCCCGAAGCAGGTGAACCTCGACCTCGACGGCGATACCCTGCGCGAAGAATGCGGCGTCTTCGGCATCTACGGACACCCAGACGCGGCCGCCATCACGGCGCTCGGCCTCCATGCTCTGCAGCACCGCGGCCAAGAGGCGGCGGGCATCGTGTCCTATGACGGCTCGGTCTTCCATTCCGAGCGCAAGCTCGGCCTCGTGGGCGACAACTTCTCCGACCGGGCGACGATCGAGCGCCTGGAAGGCCTCTCCGCCATCGGCCATACCCGCTACTCGACCACCGGCGAGACGGTCCTGCGCAACGTGCAGCCGCTGTTCGCCGAGCTCGACGGCGGCGGTTTCGCGGTGGCCCATAACGGCAACCTGACCAACGGCCTGACGCTGCGCCGCAATCTCATCCGCGACGGTGCCATCTGCCAGTCCACCACGGACACGGAGGTGATCGTCCACCTCGTGGCCCGCAGCCGCAAGGACCGGGTGGTCGATCGCTTCGTCGAGGCGATCCAGAAGCTCGAGGGGGCCTATGCCCTCGTGGCGCTCACCAACAAGAAGCTGATCGGCGCCCGCGATCCGCTCGGCATCCGCCCGCTGGTGCTGGGCGAGCTCGACGGCCGCTACATCCTGGCTTCCGAGACCTGCGCGCTGGACATCATTGGGGCCCGCTTCATCCGCGACGTCGAGAACGGCGAATGCGTGGTCATCTCGGACGAGGGCCTCGAGTCCTTCCGTTTCGTGCCGGAGCAGCCGTCCCGCCCCGACATCTTCGAGTACATCTATTTCGCCCGTCCCGACTCGGTCGTGAATGGCCGCAGCGTCTACGAGGTCCGCAAGGGCATGGGCCGCGAGCTCGCGCTCGAATCGCCCGCCGATGCCGACGTGGTGATCCCGGTGCCTGATTCCGGCGTGCCGGCCGCTCTGGGCTTCGCCCAGACCTGCGGCCTGCCCTACGAGCTCGGCATCATCCGCAACCATTACGTGGGCCGCACCTTCATCCAGCCGACCCAGTCCGTCCGCGAGCTCGGCGTGCGCATGAAGCACTCGGCCAACCGCTCGGCGATCGCCGGCAAGCGCATCGTGCTCGTCGACGACAGCCTCGTGCGCGGCACGACCTCGGTGAAGATCGTCCGCATGATGCGAGAGGCGGGGGCCAAGGAAGTGCATTTCCGCATCTCGAGCCCGCCGATCACCCATCCCGACTTCTACGGCATCGATACGCCGGAGAAGGAAAAGCTGCTCGCCGCCACCCACGACCTGGAGCAGATGCGCCAGTATATCGGGGCGGATTCGCTGGCCTTCCTGTCCATCGAGGGCGTCTACCGGGCCATGGGCGAGACGGGGCGAAACCCGGCGCAGCCGCAATTCACCGACCATTGCTTCACGGGCGATTACCCGACGCCGCTGACCGACCTCACCGTCGCGACCCCGCGCCGTCTCGCCGTTCTCGCCGAAGCCGACTGAGCAATTCCATGGACAAGCCTCTTCAGGACCGCGTCGCGGTCGTCACCGGCGCCTCGCGCGGCATCGGCCGCGCGGCGGCGCTCGCGCTCGCGGAGGCCGGCGCGCACGTGATCGCGCTGGCCCGAACCCAGGGCGCGCTCGAATCCCTCGACGACGAGATCCGAGCCAAGGGCTCGTCGGCCACCCTCGTGCCGGTCAACCTGAAGGACCTCGACGCCCTCGACCGCCTTGGGGCCGCCATCTACGAGCGCTGGGGCAAGCTCGATATCCTGCTCGGCAATGCGGGCCAGCTCGGCGAACTGGCCCCCATCACCCACATCGACCAGCCGGTCTGGGACGAGGTGATGGCCGTCAACGTGACGGCCAATTACCGCCTGATCCGCTCCCTCGACCCGCTTCTTCGTAAGTCCGACGCCGGCCGCGCGATCTTCATCACCTCCGGGGCCGCTCACAAGCACAACGCCTATTGGGGCGTCTATTCGGTCTCGAAGGCGGCCCTCGAGGCGCTGGTGCGCACCTATGCGGCGGAAACCGCCACGACTCCGGTCAAGGCCATGCTGCTCAATCCGGGCCCGCTGCGCACCGCCATGCGCCGCACGGCCATGCCCGGCGAGGATCCGCTGACCCTGAAGACGCCGGACGATCTCGCTCCTCACATCGTCAAGCTCGCCCTGCCGTCCTGGACCGAGACCGGCAAGATCTACGACTTCACGCAGGACGGGAAGATCATCGAGCCGCAGCCGCCGGCCTGACCCGCCCGAACATTCGCTCGCCGAAACGGTTGAGAGCCGGACGAGGCAAGCCCGACGACCGCATCCTGGCCCCGGCCCGAATGGCCCCGTCTCCACCAAACGGTGGACGCGGCGCACGGTCTTGCCACGTTACCCTCGCTTCTCCTGAATGAGGCGGTGCGCCCACCGGCCCGCACCGGGACGACCATCCGCCTCGACACGACATGGCGAGGCGCGATCATGACGGGCACATCGGCATTTCTCTCCGGAGCGACAGTGGGATTCGTCATCACGGTGCCGATCGGCCCGATGAGCGTGCTCTGTATCCAGCGGGCCCTGATCTACGGAGCCGTGACGGGCTTCGCCACGGGGCTCGGGGCCGCGACGGTCCTGGTGATCTACACGACCTGCGCGATCCTGGGCGTCGGACCGGCGATCTCCCCGGTCCTGGGCGAGAGCCAGGCGTTCCTTTGCGCCGTTTCGGCCTGCCTTCTCTTCTGGTTCAGCGCCCGCGTGCTGCGGCGGACGGTATCGTTGGCGGGATCCATCGCGCAGGACCAGGGGGCCCTCTCGTCCTATTGCAGCGCCGTCGCCTGCGCGCTGCTCAACCCGCTGACGCCGGCTCTCCTTGCGGCGGTCCTGCCGGCCGTCGCGTCGCCCGCGCCTACCGCCGCCTCCACGATGATCGCCGGGGTCTTCGCGGCGTCGGTCACCTGGTGGCTGATCGTGAGCGGCAGCGTCGCGGCCCTGCGCTCGAAACTGAACGTGACGGTCCTCAATTTCATCAACAAGGCGTCGGGCCTGATTCTCGGTGCTCTCGGCGTGCTGATGGCGGCGAATGCCTGGGAGATGAGGATCTAGCTCGGAGGGCCGAACTGATGCGGCCAGGGATGGGCCATGTCGAAGGGGCCGTGGACCGGCTGGGTCAGCTGCATGGTCAACCGGACCAGCTCGGTCTGCCGGGACACGCCCGTCTTGGCGAAGATGTGGTCCAGATGGGTCTTGGCGGTCGACCTGGCGATGCCAAAATGCTGCGCGGTCTCGGCCAGGGTGTGTCCCGCCATGAGGCTTTCCAGAATCCTCACCTCCGCGGCGGTCAGGTTGTAGGCCTTGGCCAGCAGGCCGATGCCGGTCTGCTCGTCGGTGGCGCCGACGAAGATCGCCGCGACCGCGTTGGGCTGAAGCCGCGTCCGCAGATCTCCCGTCACCATGGGGAGCACGTGCGCATAGGCCGGCGGCTCGTCGGCGTCGTTGAGGCGGATCGCGGCATTGCCCTCACCCGAATGCGTTTCGTTGCGGGCAGCATGCAGAATCGCCCTGCGCAGTTCTCGGCTGGCGGCGGACGTGCCTGCCGCCAGGACACGGCGGACGCTGCGGATGGGAGCCCCCTTGCTCATCATCCGCTCGGCGGACCGGTTCGCGTGCAGGATTCCGGCGCGCTCGTCGGTGAGCACGACACCACACCGGAGCGCGTCGAGCGCCTCGGCCATGTGAGCCTGCTCGATGGAGTTCACATCCAGGATATCGCTGATCGTCACGGCTTTGCGCAGGTGAGGCAGAAGCAGGCGACCCAGCTCCAGTTCCCGCGCCGTGATAACTCCCTGCCGGGCGTGGCGCCCCAGACCGATCTCGGCGAACTGCCGCCGCGTGTGCATCAGGAACATGTGCATGATGTCCACGATCCCCTGGGGCTTCAGGCACTCCTCCACATAGGGCGAGGCCTGGATGTAGTCGGGCGAGAGATGGGCCGAGGTCACGAACATCTCGTCGATGGAGGATTGCTGGGCGAGCCACTCGGTGAGCCGGGCATTGATCTCGGGCACATGACGTTCCGATTTCAGGCGCAACAGGGCCGGCTCCCAGCCAGAGGCCTTGTTGATGAGGAAACGGTTGTTGTGAAGATCGTTCAGGGTCAGGGATACGACCGCGCAATCGAAGGTCTCGGCGACATCCGCCAGAGTTCCCTCCCAGCGGCCGGGATCGAGGGCGCAATCGTAGATTGACCCGATCAGCTCCGACAGCCTGCGATGCGCCAGCACCTCGCCCATCGGTGTCCCCTCCCGGGCTGGACCTTTTCCCAAATGGGCGCGTCCCGGCCTCGAAAGCCATCCGTGGACGAAATTATTCCAAGGAAACCCTTGCGTGGCAAGGGTTTCGGCGTATCAGACCTCCGACGAGGCACAAGAAGCGCGCCTCGTTCAATCAAGCGCGCGCCGCATCGGGTCAGTTCCCACCCTAACGGCCGAGCTTATCGCGGGTCGGCCGCAGCGCCCGGCGGGCCGAGACGGGAATCGAACCGACATTCAAATCAACCCCGAATGAACCGGACGCCGGATTGGCCGTTTCCTCCCTGTTCCAACCCGTCTTCACAGATGAAGTGCGATGAGCCGGCTGTCGGAGCAGAATGGAATAATCGCGGTCCCCCCGGCTCAGAGCATCCTGGACGCCATCACGGGGCCCGTGGTGGTGCTCGATCCGACCGGCACCATCATTGCGGTCAACCGGGCGTGGCACCGTTTCGGCGAGGCGAACGGAGCTCCGGCAGCCATAGGGGACGGCGTCAACTATCTCGATATATGCGACCGTGCCGTCGGGGCGGACGGTCCCTGCGCCCGGGCGGCCGCGGCCGGGATCAGGTCCGTGCTCGCCGGGAAGAGCACATTCTCGCTCGAATATCCCTGCCACTCGCCCACCGAGACGCGCTGGTTCAAACTTCAGGCCTCCCGCCTCGTCCACGACGGCGTGGTCTATGCGGTCGTGGCCCATCACGACATCACGGACCGCATTCTGGTCGAGCAGGAACGTCAGGCCCTTCTGGCTCGGGCGCACCGGCATCAGGAGCAGCTGAGATCTCTGGCGGCTGCCTGTGCGCGGATCGCCTCGGAGGAGCTGCCGGCGACAATTTTTCGGGATGCTACGGAGGAGGCGCGGCGGATCATCGGCGCACATTGGGCCTCGACCCATACGATCCCGTACGTTCTCTGGCCCGAGAATCCGATCATCGTTTCGGTCTCGGACAAGTATCGTGCATTCTCGAGCTCCGCGCTCGCGGAGAGCGGCGTCGGCATCTACACGCATGTGGTCCAGACGAAGCGACCTCTGCGCATGAGCGCGGAGGAGCTGTCCCACTATCCGGAACTCCAGGGCGTGCGGAACGCGGAGGCCGATCTCCTCATGACCGAGGGGCTGATCGCCGTGCCCATTCCCGCAGCGTCGGGCGGAATGCTCGGTGTGCTCATGCTGTCGGACAAGGAATACGGCGACTTCACGGCCGATGATGAGGCGATTCTCGTCCAGCTGTCGCAGATCACTTCCGTGGCGGCGGAAAATTCCGTTCGAAAGCGCGCCGAGCGCGAAAGCCGCGAACGCCTCTGGGCCACCCATGAGCATGCGAGCGTGGGCATCGGCGAGACGGACGCGGCCGGGCGCTTTCTGACGGTCAACAAGGGCCTGTCGTCGATTACCGGCTATTCCCGAGACGAACTGCTGGTCATGACCCTCTTCGATCTCGTCCCGTCGGACGGGGTTGAGGCCGAGAAGGCCCTATATGACCGGCAGATCGCAGGCGAGCTGAAGACCTATACGCTGGAGCGGCGCTGCATCCGCAAGGACGGCACGAATGTCTGGCTTCACGTCTCGTCGACGGCCGTCTTCGGCGAGCATGGACAATTTCAGTACAGCGTGCGGGTGATCCAGGACATCGACCAGCGGAAGCGGTTCGAGCAGCGGCAAGCCCTGCTGGTGCGCGAACTTCATCACCGAGTGCGCAATACGCTCGCGGTCGTCGAGGCCCTCGCCAGCGCGACGGCGCGCAGCGCGACGAATGTCAGGCAGTTCAATCACACGTTCTCGTCAAGGATTGCGGCACTCGCCAGGACCCAGTCCCTGCTGACGGAAGATTACTGGCAGACCGCGCTCCTGCGCGACATGCTGCTCTGCGAGCTCCGGCCGTTCGAGGAAAGACGGCATCGGCGCTTCATCCTGGAGGGGCCGGAGGTCAACCTCACGGCTGACCTGGCGATCCCCCTGAGCATGGCACTGCACGAGCTGGCGACCAATGCGGCGCGCTATGGCGCGCTTTCGGTCCGCAAGGGCTGCGTCGCGGTGAGGTGGGACGTCGGAACCACCGACGGTATGCGGGCGCTCCGTCTCACGTGGGTCGAACGGAACGGCCCTCCCGTGGAGCCTCCCGCCCATCACGGTTTCGGCTTCACCCTGCTCGAACGTGTCCTTCAGGCCCAGTGCCGGGCGACGGTGCGGCTCTCCTTCGAACCGGGTGGATTGGAGGTTCACATCGAACTTCCCTTGACGATGAACCGGGCCATCGGGAGGGTCGAGACATCGGGCGTTAACCCTGACCATCGATAGCCAAGGACGGAGCCTACCGGCTCGTTGACTTGGCGGGGTGATGGCTCATCTTACCGAGCGGGAAATTGTCCCGAAGTCCATGGCGGATTGGCGCCTCTCTGTGAGGCCGGTCCATAGGCATGACGCCGCCCCGCCATCCCGGTGAAAGACCGGATGCCTTCTTTCAATCAATCGTATTCCGACAGGCTTTTCGGCGGGGATGTTGCCGCAGCGGATCGCCAGCGAAGGCCCGTTATGCTGACCGTCTATGACTGCATCGTTTCCGACCACGATCTCCGGCTCGTCGCCTTGGCGGCCCTGGTCTGTGCGCTCGCCTCGCTGACGGCGGTCAACCTGCTGCATCACGTGCGCCGCGCCGATCGGGGCAACCGCGCATCCTGGCTCTGCATCGCGGCGGCTTCGACGGGTTTCGGCATCTGGGCGACGCATTTCATCGCGATGCTCGCCTTCTCTCCGTCCGTGCCGACCGCATACAACGTCGTCCTGACCGTGGTTTCGCTGATAGCGGCGGTTCTGCTGACCGGCATCGGATTGGGTGCGGCTCTCCGGCCCGGCCTCGTCGCGGCTCCCTGGATCGGCGGGGCGATCGTCGGCGGGGGCATCGCGGTCATGCACTACACGGGCATGGCGGCCTTCGAGGTCGCGGGTACGATCACATGGAACCATTGGCTGGTGGCGGCGTCGATCGGGCTCGGGGCTGCGATCGGCGCCGCCGCGTTGTCCGTAGCGCTCGACAGCACGGTGCTGCGAGCGAAGCTGTCGGGCGCGCTGCTGCTCACGCTTGCGATCTGCAGCCACCATTTCACCGCCATGGGGGCGGTCGCCATCACGCCGGATCCATCCATCGCTTTGTCATCCTCTTCGATCCATGCGGGGTGGCTGGCGGCCGGGGTGGCGCTCGTCAGCCTCGCCATTCTCCTCATCGCGGTCGTCGCGCTGAGCCTCGATATCCGGGATCGCAGGCGCGCCTCCCTGGAGATCGAGAGAATGCGGGATCTGACCGACGCTGCGGTGGAAGGCCTCGTCGTCTGTGCGGGCGACGTCATCGTGACGGTCAACCAGAGCTTCGCGCGGTTGACCGGCCTGACAGCCGAGCAGATCGCCGGCCGGGACCTATCGGAATGGGTGCCCGATGCCGCCAAGCGCGACACGCTCTTCACGTTCCTCGGCCGCGCCATCGAGACCGAACTGCGGAATGCGGACGGCGCTCTGATGCCCGTCGAACTGATCGCCCGCCAGATCAGCTACAACGGCGCGCCCCACAACGTCGTGGCGTTCCGGGATCTCCGCGACCGTCGGGACGCGGAAGCCCAGATCCGCTATCTTGCCCATCATGATCCCCTCACCGGCCTCGGCAACCGGGCCAGCTTCGACCATCGTCTCGACCGCGAGATCCGCTTCCATCGCAGAGCGCGCCGGCAGCTCGCCCTGCTGTGTCTCGACCTCGACGGCTTCAAGGAGGTGAACGATATCTACGGCCATGCCGCCGGCGACCGCGTGCTTCAGGACATCGCAAAGCACTTCTCATCGGTTCTCGGCGAGGGTCAGATGCTCGCCCGTCTCGGCGGCGACGAATTCGCCATCATCGCTCCCCTCGTGACCGATCCGGCTCAGGTGGGTCAGCTCGCCGACACCCTGCTGAAAAGCCTCGCATGGGAGCAGGACGGCATTCCCGCAGGCCTCGTCTCCGTCAGCATCGGTGTCGCCCTTTATCCGTCGGACGGCAAGGACCGCACGGAGCTCCTCTCCAGTGCCGACGCCGCCCTCTACCGTGCCAAGACCGAGGGCAAGGGAACCTATCGCTTCTTCGAGGCCGCCATGGGGGCCCAGATCCGGGAGCGTCGCAGTATCGAGCATGATCTGCGCGGCGCCATCGCGAACAACGAACTGAGCCTGGCCTACCAGCCGCAGGCCCAGGTCGAGACGGGCGAGGTGAACGGCTTCGAGGTTCTGCTGCGGTGGAACCATCCCGCGCGCGGCAATGTTCCGCCTGCCCTCTTCATTCCGATCGCCGAGGAGAGTGGCTTGATCCTCAAGCTCGGCGAATGGGTGATGCGCGAGGCCTGCCGCGAGGCCGCCACCTGGATGCGTCCCCTGACCATCGCGGTCAACGTCTCGGCCCTTCAGCTGACCAGCGACGGCTTCGTCGAGTTCATCGAGGCGACCCTGGGCGAGACGAAGCTGCCGTCGCATCGCCTCGAAATCGAGATCACAGAGACGGCCCTGGTCCGGGATCCCAACCGGGCGCTCCACTCGCTTCAGCGGCTGAAAGCCATCGGCGTCAACATCGCCATGGACGATTTCGGGACGGGCTATTCGTCGCTTTCGAATCTGCGCGCCTTCCCGTTCGACAAGATCAAGATCGACAGATCGTTCATCCAGGCCGTCCACGCGAACCCACAGGCGGCCGCCATCGTGCGTGCCGTGCTCGGCCTCGGGCGCGGCCTGGGCCTCCCCGTGATCGCCGAAGGCGTCGAGACTGCGGAAGAGCTGCGCTTTCTCGGTCTGGAGGGATGCGCCGAGGCGCAGGGCTACCTGTTCGGCCGGCCGGCGCCTATCAAGGAATTCGTGCCGCTGATCTCCGCGAACGTCGTGACGTTGCCGCAGCCCCACGTCAAAGCGGCCAGGAATTGAGCCTGGCCTACTTCCGCTCCTTGTCGAATGGGTTCTGTCCCATGCGCAGCGAGACGCGGATCGGCGTTCCCGGCAGTTCGAAGGCCTCGCGCAGGCCGTTGACCAGGTATCGGGTGTAGCTCTTCGGCAGGGCGTCGAGCTGGTTGCCGAAGACGGCGAAATGGGGCGGCCGCGATTTCACCTGGGTCATGTAGCGGATCTTGATGCGACGACCCGACACAGCGGGGGGCGGGTTGGCTTCCAGAGCCTCGCCGAGCCACTGGTTGAGCCGCGCGGTCGAAATGCGCGTGTTCCATGTCTGGTAGACCTGGAGGACTGCCTTCATCAACGGATCGATGCCGCTGCCGGCCAGCCCCGAGAGCGGCACCACGGGCGCGCCGCGCACCTGCGGCAGGAGGCGCGTGGCCTTCTCCTTTAAATCCTTCAGGAGACCCTGCTGGTCGGCGACGAGATCCCACTTGTTGAGGCCGATCACGAGGGCGCGGCCCTCCTGCTCCACCAAGTCGACAATGGAGAGGTCCTGTTTCTCGAACGGGATCGTGGCGTCGAGCAGAACGACCACGACCTCAGCGAAGCGAACGGCGCGCAGCGCATCGGCCACGGACAGCTTCTCGAGCTTGTCCTCGACCCGGGCGCGCTTCCTCAGGCCCGCCGTGTCGAACAGCTTGATCGGACGCCCGCGCCATTCCCAGTCCAGGGATATTGAATCGCGGGTGATGCCGGCCTCTGGGCCGGTGAGCAGGCGTTCCTCGCCGACCATCCGGTTGATGAGGGTCGATTTCCCGGCATTCGGCCGGCCCACGATGGCGACCTGGAGCGGCTTGTTAGGGTCGTCCTCCTCCTCGGCGTCGTCCGGGTGGGGGAAGTGAGGCATCAGGGCCTCGAACAGGTCGGCCATGCCTTCGCCGTGCTCGGCGGACAGGGGAACAGGCTCCCCGAGCCCCAGTCCGAACGCCTCGTAAGCGCCCGCCATGCCGCCCGAGCCCTCGGCCTTGTTGGCAATGAGGATCACGGGCTTGCCGGAGCGGCGGACCATTTCGGCGAACGGCCGGTCGGCCGGAAGAATGCCCGCCCGGGCATCGATCACGAAGAGAATGACGTCGGCATCGGCAATGGCCGCCTCGGTCTGCGCACGCATGCGGCCCAGGAGCGATTCCTCGGTGGCCTCTTCGAGGCCCGCCGTGTCGATGATGCGGAACTCCAGATCGCCGAGCTTGGCCTCGCCCTCGCGCCGGTCGCGGGTCACGCCCGGCCGATCGTCCACGAGCGCCAGCTTCTTGCCGACAAGCCGGTTGAAGAGAGTCGATTTGCCGACATTCGGCCGCCCGACAATGGCGACGGTCGCCGTCATGTCCTGTCCTATCCTGCTGGTCTTACTGGGTCGCCTGGACCGGACCGCCCGCCACGAGGGCGGTGTAGACTGCGAGCCGCTGTCTCAGGGAAGAGGGCGTCTCGCGATCGGCGGCGATCTGGTCGAACCATCGACCCGCATAATCCATATCACCGGCCTTAAGACCGGATAATCCCAAGAGTTCCCTGGCCGAATGACGCCAGGCGTTGGACGGAGCCGCCAGCGGCTCCACCGCCTGACGCAGGCGCGCCGGTTCGGCGCTGTCGATGCGTAGCCATGCGGCGCGCAGGCGCGCAAGATCCTTCCACAGCGGCGGAACGGACGCCTCGTTGGCGAGCGCGTCGAACGCGGAGGCGCCGTTCTCGGCGTTCTGCTGCCCCAGCTCGGCAGCCAAGCGGAAGCGGGCCAGCATGGCGTAGCCGGTCGCGCCGTCTTCCTTCACGACGTTCTCGAAGGCGGCCTGGGATTCCTGTCCCTTGTCCTCCGACGAGAGGCGCAGGGCCTCCTCGTAGCGCACGGCCGCTTCCTGGGCGCGGGTTTCCTGCGTGTGCTGCCAGAAGCGCCAGCCACCGACGCCCGCCACGATCAAAACCACGACCGCGATGATGATTCCGTTGTAGCGCTGCCAGATCTGGGCGATCCGGTCGCGGCGGTATTCCTCATCGACTTCGCGAATGAACTCGTCGTTCGGGGCCATCGTGTCTCTCATGCGGCTCGGGCAGCCGCCTCCTGCAATCGAAGGAGGTCGCCTAACATAGACGGTCGCACAAGGCGAGAGGCTTCATGCCCGCATGGGCAGGACCGGAACCCCGATCAGCCAGGGATGGAGCCAGAACACGAACGCCAGATACACCGCCGTGCCGATCACCACCGCCAGAACGTCGTTGCGCCATCCGGCCGGGGTCGCCGTGCCTCCGTGCTGGGCCGCCACATCCCGGCGCTTGACGCTGATGCGGGCCAGCACTGCCCAGGCCAGGATGGAGCCGAAGAGCAGGATCGACCCGAGATCCCCGTTGGCGAGAAGATGCGCCAGAGCCCAGATTTTCACGCCCACGAGCATGGGATGCTTCAGTCCCCGCTTGATGCGCCCCGGGAGATAGGCCGCGACGAAGCAGACGAAGGCCACCCAGACAAGGAGCAGGGCGAGATGGCGGGTCCAGACCGGCGGATCCCAGACCGGGACGTACCCGCCCGCGCGATATTGACCATAGCCAACCGAGATCAGCACGATGCCGGCCAGGGAAACGAGGGAGTAGAGGCCCTTGTACGGGCCCTCCCCGATCCTGGCGATCAGGGCAGCCCGCGCGCCTCGTGCCATGCTGAAGGCGTGCATGCCAAGAAAGATCACAAGGCCAAGGATCAGCAGCGTCACAGGAGGTCTCCGGGTTCTAGGAACTTATAGCCATTCCAGTCAGGGAAAACCAAGCCGAAGGCACGGGACGACCGCCATGGGACGAAAAGCCCGGCAGGGGAACCCGCAAGTTTCCTATCATCATCAAACCCTTGGACTGCCTAAACTTTTAACAAGGTGGCCGCTTGCAGCCTGAAAATTTCTCCGCTACGGACGCGTCAAACCTTGCTTTAGACTAAATCGGCACTAGCGACGCCGCCCCAAGTCCGATAGCTAGGCCGCAATATCTCAACAGATTTCAAGGGGGAGACAGGTGACGGCACTTCTTGGGCTATCCCGTGTCATCGACTCGATCAACGAGCGCGTCGGCAAGATCGCCGCCTGGGCCATCGTGGCGGCCGTCCTGGTTTCCGCGATCAATGCCATCATCCGACGCATCTTCGGCGTCTCGTCCAACGCCTGGCTCGAACTGCAATGGTACCTGTTCGGCGCCGTGTTCATGCTCTGCGCGGCCTGGACCCTGAAGGCGAACGAGCACATCCGCATCGACATCGTCTCGAGCCGGCTCTCCAAGCGCGCCCGCGACGGGATCGACATCTTCGGGCACCTGTTCTTCCTGTTTCCCTTCGTGGCGCTGCTGCTCTGGCTGTGCACCCCGTTCTTTCTGAATTCCTACCGCTCCGGCGAGGTCTCGTCCAATGCCGGCGGCCTGCTGATCTGGCCGGCCAAGGGGCTCATCCTGCTCGGCTTCATCTCGATGTTCTTCCAATGGATGAGCGAGCTGATCAAGCGGGTGGCGATCATGAGGGGCGAGCTCGTGGACGAGCACGACAGCGCCGGCCATCACAGTGCCGAAGCGGAGGCCGAGCGCCTGATTCAGGAAATCGGCACCGTCAATACGCCCGGCAAGGGCGGCACGCCGCCCGGCGATGGCGTGAGCTGATCTTCAGGCGCCAAGTCACAGTTTTCCGGAGTTCCCGTCAATGGCTGCATTGATTGCCCAGAACCTCGCGCCGATCATGTTCGCGGCGCTCGTGGTCTTCCTCCTGCTCGGCTATCCGGTCGCTTTCGCCCTTGCGGCGAACGGCCTTCTGTTCTTCTTCATCGCCGTCGAGCTCGCTCCCTACGCGCCGGAGACCATCACCCTGTCCTGGCCGCTCCTCCAGGCGCTGCCCGACCGCATCTTCGGCACCATGTCCAACGAGGTGCTGCTGGCGATCCCGTTCTTCACCTTCATGGGATTGGTGCTCGAACGGTCCGGAATGGCGGAGGACCTGCTCGACACGATCGGCCAGCTTTTCGGCCCCGTGCGCGGCGGGCTCGCCTATGCGGTGATCTTCGTGGGTGCGCTGCTGGCCGCCACCACGGGCGTCGTCGCGGCCTCGGTGATCTCGATGGGCCTGATCTCCCTGCCGATCATGCTGCGCTACGGCTATGACCGCCGTCTTGCCTCGGGCGTGATCGCGGCTTCCGGTACCCTCGCCCAGATCATCCCGCCATCGCTGGTGCTGATCGTCATGGCCGACCAGCTCGGTCGCTCGGTGGGCGACATGTACGAGGGCGCGTTCCTGCCCGGCCTGATCCTGACTGCGCTATACGCCGGATACGTCATGTTCATGTCGATCGTGTACCCGAAATCAGCCCCGGGCCTGCCCCCGGAGGCGATCGGCTACCGCGAGCCCGATGGTGCGCGCGGTGTGTGGCAGCTGGGTATCCTGGTCGTGTTCTCGGGGCTCGTCGGCTATTACGTCCTGTCGCAGACCGGAACCAAGGCCGGCGCCGACTTCGTGATCCTGACGATCTGCGTGGCGACCGTCGTGGCGTTGATCTGCGCGCTCATGAACAGGATGCTGGGCGCCAAGAGGATCGTGGTTTCGGTCATCCTCGCGGCCCTTCTGGCAGGCATTTACGCCTATCTCCACAGTCAGGGCCATGAAAACCTCGCCCTGACCTTCGAAATGATTCTGGCCGGTGTGATCTATGCGCTGATCGTCGGCATCGTCGAGCGCTTCACCGGCCTTCGCCTCATGTCGAACATGGCCCAGCAGGTCACCTTCGTGATGGTGCCCCCGCTCCTGCTCATCTTCCTGGTGCTGGGCACCATCTTCATCGGCCTTGCGACACCGACCGAAGGCGGCGCCATGGGCGCTCTGGGCTCGGTGATCCTGGCCGCCGTCAAGCGCAAGCTCGACAACAACCCTGCCCGCTTCAACTGGACTCTGGTCCGTCAGGCCACGGAGGCCACCGCGAAGCTCTCGGCCTTCGTGCTGTTCATCCTGATCGGTGCGCGCGTGTTCTCGCTCACCTTCTATGGCGTGAACGGCCACATCTGGGTCGAGCACCTGCTCACCTCGCTGCCGGGCGGTCAGGTCGGCTTCCTGGTCTTCGTGAACGTGCTGGTGTTCTTCCTGGCCTTCTTCCTCGACTACTTCGAGCTCGCCTTCATCATCATCCCGCTTCTCGGGCCCGCGGCCGACAAGCTCGGGATCGACCTGATCTGGTTCGGCGTCATCCTGGCCGTGAACATGCAGACTTCGTTCATGCATCCGCCGTTCGGCTTCGCGCTCTTCTTCCTGCGATCGGTGGCTCCGAAGGTGCCGTATATCGACCGCGTGACGGGGCGGAAGATGGATCCCGTGACCACGGGTCAGATCTACTGGGGCGCCGTTCCCTTCGTGGTCATCCAGCTGATCATGGTGGCTATCGTGATCGCCTTTCCGGGCCTCGTCACGCACTACAAGGCGGCCGGTCCCGCGGTCGATCCGGCGGCGGTGCAGCAGAAGCTCGACGAGCTCCTGGTCCCAGGCCTCGGCGCTCCCGGAAGCGAACCAGGCGGCCTGCCCGGCCTGAACTTCGACGAGCCGCCGAAGATCCAATAACGGGCGCTTCGTTCAAACAACAAAGGCGGGCTCCGAAGCCCGCCTTTTTGGTAGCGGGCAAACCGTTGCGGACCGTTCGCCCGTCCCATAAAACCACGGCGCGGCCGAGAAGAAACACGCCGGTCCAAGCGGCGCTTGAGGGGAAACCGAGGATATGCTTCGCACCACGAGCCTGGCGCTGACCGGCGTGTTCACCCTCCTGCCACAGGCGGCCTTTGCGGCCGAGTTCAACGGGGCGAGCCTCGGCTTCGCCTGGGCACTGCCTTTCGCCGGCATCCTTCTCTCCATCGCGCTGTTTCCGCTTATCGCACCCCATGTCTGGGAACACCACCAAGGCAAGATCGCTGCCGCCTGGGGCCTCCTGGTGCTGATCCCCATGGGGATGGTCTTCGGGCCCACGGCGGCAATCCACGCCCTCGCCCACACGGCCCTGCTCGAGTACATTCCCTTCATCCTCCTCCTGCTGGCGCTGTTCACGGTCGCGGGCGGCATTCTCGTGCGCGGCAACATCCACGGGGCACCGGGCACCAACACGATGCTCCTGGGCCTTGGCACCGTTCTGGCGAGCTTCATCGGCACGACCGGCGCCTCCATGGTGATGATCCGCCCGATCATGCGCGCCAACGACGACCGACGGCACAACGTCCACGTGATCGTGTTCTTCATCTTCCTGGTGTCGAACATCGGCGGCTCGCTCACGCCGCTCGGCGACCCGCCGCTGTTCCTGGGTTTCCTGCGCGGGGTCGACTTCTTCTGGACCACCAGGCACCTGCTGCCGGAGACCCTGTTCGCCAGCCTCTTCCTCCTCGCCCTGTTCTTCGTGATCGATCTCGTGGTCTATCGAAAGGAAGGCCGCGTCCGCCCCGATCCGACGCCGGACAATCCCGTACGGGTCACGGGCGGCATCAACTTCCTCCTGATTTTCATTATCATTGCGGCGATCCTGATGAGCGCCACCGCCGACCTCGGCCGCACGACCGTGCTCGGCGTGGAGATCGAGTTCGCCAATGCCCTGCGCGACCTCATCATGGTCGTCGTGACGGTCATCTCCCTGAAGACGACGTCGAAGGCGAACCGGATCGAGAACGGCTTCTCCTGGGGGCCGATCCTGGAGGTGGCAAAGCTCTTCGCCGGCATCTTCATCGCGATCATTCCGGTGCTCGCCATGCTCAAGGCCGGCGCGAATGGGGCTTTCGCACCACTCGTCGCGCTCGTGACCAACCCGGACGGCAGCGCCAACAACGCTGCTTATTTCTGGCTGTCCGGCGGACTCTCTTCGTTCCTGGACAATGCCCCGACCTATCTGGTGTTCTTCGAACTGGCCGGCGGCGATCCCCAGCGGCTCATGACCACTGGGGCGCTGACGCTCTCGGCAATCTCGGCCGGTGCGGTGTTCATGGGCGCGAACTCCTATATCGGTAATGCGCCCAACTTCATGGTCTATGCGATCGCCCGAGAAGGCGGGGTAAAGATGCCAAGCTTCTTCGGTTATCTGCTCTGGTCGGGCGCCATCCTGATTCCGACTTTCCTGCTCCTGACGCTGCTGTTCTTCAGGGGGTGAGCATCGCCGGTGTGGGCCGCTCGGCTATTGCCGCCGGTAGATCCCCGTGAAGGTGACGTTGTGGCCGCCGCACATGGCGTTGTCTCTCACGAGCAGGTAGGAGCCGAGACGGAGAAGCTGGACCCGGCAATCCGCTTCGTCGGCTTCGTCGTATGGCAGGGGGCCGTCCTCTCCCATGCCGAAGGAGAGGATCAGGCCGCGCACCGGCGCCTCCCCGTCGAGTTCACCGATATTGACGGCGCCGCGCGCGACTCGGCCGGGATCGGACGCTCCCCAGGTGGCATTACCCTTGATCGTCAGCGTCCCTTGCGCGCCTGATCCGATCGCGATCGTCTGCTCGGGTCCGCTCTGCCATGTTCCAAGCCAGCCCTGTGGCGCTGCGACGGGTTCCCCCGGCACGACCGACACCGCAGCGCGCGGCAGCCGGCCGTCGGTCACGGCGCCGTTCCGGCCGGCATAGCTGGCGCACAGAAAATCGCCGTTGCCGCCCGAGATCACCACCTCGTCGCCGGGAACGAGGTAGGGCTTGTCCCTGCAGGCGGCGCTGCTGTTGGGGCAGCCCTTCTGAAACACGTCACGCTTCACGAAATTCACTCGCGGCGCGAGAGTGTTGATCCGCCCGAGGTAGACGTCCCGGTTCGCCTCGAGGTCCTTGAGATCGTAGCCGAAGTGGAAACATCCGGCGCTCTCGGCCAGGGCAGGACCGGCCCAGGCGGCCCCTAGAAGCACGGCCGCCGCGATCCTCTTCCCGCGCCTTCGGATCATGACACCTCCCTCAGGAACGCCGCTACCCGATCTGTTCCGCGTAGAGTTCCGGCTTGAAGCCGACGACGACCCGCCCGCCATGGTCGAGCACCGGGCGCTTGATCATCGATGGCTGGTCGAGCATGAGCGCGATCGCCTTGGTCCGTTCGAGGTTCGCCTTGTCGGACTCCGGGAGCTTGCGGAACGTGGTGCCGGCCCGGTTGAGAAGCGACTCCCAGCCCACCTGGGACACCCAGGATTCGAGCCGTGCCCGGTCGATGCCTTCCGCCTTGTAGTCGTGGAAGGCGTAAGGCAAGCCTCTGCCCTCGAGCCAAGCGCGCGCCTTCTTCACCGTGTCGCAGTTCCTGATGCCGTAAAGGGTCGTCGCCATCGGCTCACTCCCACTCGATGGTGCCGGGCGGCTTCGAGGTGATGTCGTAGGTGACGCGGTTGATGCCCTTTACCTCGTTGATGATCCGGGTCGCGACCCGGCCGAGGAAGCCCATGTCGAACGGGTAGAAATCCGCCGTCATGCCGTCGATGGATGTGACGGCGCGCAGCGCGCAGACGTGGTCATAGGTACGCGCATCACCCATGACACCCACGGTCTTCACCGGCAGCAGCACCGCGAAGGCTTGCCAGATCTGGTCGTAGAGGCCGGCATTGCGGATTTCTTCGAGATAGATCGCATCGGCCTTGCGCAGGATGTCGAGCTTCTCACGGGTGATCTCGCCGGGAACCCGGATGGCAAGGCCCGGACCCGGGAACGGGTGCCGGCCCACGAAGGCGTCGGGCAGGCCGAGCTCGCGGCCGAGCACCCTCACCTCGTCCTTGAACAGTTCGCGCAGCGGCTCCACGAGCTTCATCTTCATGCGCTCGGGCAGGCCGCCGACATTGTGGTGGCTCTTGATCGTGACCGAGGGGCCGCCGGTGAAGGATACGCTCTCGATCACGTCCGGGTAGAGCGTGCCCTGCGCCAGGAAGTCGGCTCCCCCGATCTTCTTCGCCTCCTCGTCGAACACGTCGATGAAGAGCCGGCCGATGGTCTTGCGCTTGACCTCGGGGTCCGACACACCTTCCAGGGCTCCGATGAAGAGATCCTGTGCCTGCACGTGGACGAGCGGGATGTTGTAGTGGTCGCGGAAGAGCGTCACCACCTGCTCCGCTTCCGACGCGCGCAGCAGGCCGTGATCGACGAACACGCAGGTGAGCTGGTCGCCGATGGCCTCGTGGATCAGCACCGCCGCGACGGCGGAATCGACGCCCCCGGACAGGCCGCAGATCACCCGGCCGGTGCCGACCTGGGCGCGGATGCGCTCGATCGCCTCCTCGCGGAAGGCCTTCATGGTCCAGTCGCCCTTGCAGCCCGCGATGTCGCGCACGAAGTTGCGGATGAGCTGGGCTCCCTGGGGCGTGTGCACCACCTCGGGATGGAACTGGACGCCGTAGAACCTGTGCCCCTCGTCGGCCACAACCGCGAAAGGTGCGTTCTCGGAGGCCGCCAGGACCTCGAAGCCTTCGGGAAGCCTGGTGACCCGGTCGCCGTGGCTCATCCAGACAGGATATTTCTTGCCGACCTGCCACACACCCTGGAACAGCGGGCTCTCGGTGAGCACCTCGACCTCGGCGCGGCCGAATTCTGAATGGTGCCCGCTCTCGACCTCGCCGCCGAGCTGCGCCGCCATGGTCTGCTGGCCATAGCAGATGCCGAAAACCGGAAGGTCGGTGTCGAACAGCTCCTGAGGGGCCCGGGGCGACATGTCCGACGTGACCGATTCCGGTCCGCCCGAGAGGATCACGCCCTTCGGCTTCATGGTCCGGATCGCCTCGGCGGCCTTCTGGAACGGCACCACCTCCGAGTAGACACCATCCTCGCGCACGCGCCGTGCGATGAGCTGGGTCACCTGGGAGCCGAAATCGACGATGAGGATCTTGTCGTGGGTCTGGGTCATGGCGGGTTCTTACGGCTTTCCGGGTCGTGACGACAATTCAAATATGAGGCTTTTCATGGGTTTCGCACCAGGATCGCAGCATAGAAGCCGTCCGTCCCGGTCCTGAGCGGCGTCAGCTGGAGCCCATGGGCGGTCGCGCGCACGGCCTTCTCGATATGGCCGAGCCGCGAGGCGTCCAGGATCTTGGTCAGCGGCAGAGGCGTGAACCCGTCGTGGCGCTCCATGAACGCCGCCAGGGCATCGTCGTTCTCCTCCGGCAGGATCGAGCAGGTGATGTAGACGATGCGTCCGCCGGGCCTGACGAGCCGTGCCGCCCGGTCGAGGACCGCTTCCTGCTCCTTGCGCCGCACATCCAGGCTGCCGGGGCGCAGGCGCCATTTGGCATCGGGGTTGCGCCGCCAAGTGCCGACGCCTGTGCAGGGCGCGTCCACCACCACGCAGTCGATCTTCCCGTCGAGATCGGTCACCGCATCGGCCTTGGCTCGCGGGGTGCGGACCTGCACGTTGCGGACACCCGCACGGGCGAGCCGGTCGTGGATCGGCGCGAGACGGCGGGCATCGTTGTCGGTGGCGTAGATCTGGCCGTGGTTCTCCATCATGGCCGCGAGCGCCAGGGTCTTGCCGCCGCCACCGGCGCAGAGATCGACCACCTGCTCGCCGGGCTTGACTCCTGCGAGCAGCGCGACGAGTTGCGAGCCCTCGTCCTGGATCTCGATCCAGCCCTTCCGGAACTCCGGTTCGGACTGCACGGCGGGGCCGCGCCCGTCCTCGCCCGGTGCGATGCGCAGGCCCAGGGGCGAGAGCGGGGTCTCGACGGCGCCGAGATGCGGGAGGGCGTCGTGCGCCTCCTCCCGGGAGGAGACCTTCAAGGTGTTCACCCGCAGATCGAGTGGGGCCCGGGCGGTGAGCGCCCTCATCTCGGATATGAGGTCCTCCCCGAACACGCGCTGCAGCGAGAGCTCGATCCAGTCCGGGAAGTCGCCCGCCACAGCGGCCGGCGCACCGCCGAGGTCGGCGCTTTCGAGTCTGACGCTCTCATCGGCGGTCAAGGGTTCGGGGGCGAAACGCTCGCCGGAACACAGAGCCGCCACGGCCGCGGGATCAAGGCCGCGCTGAAGCCTCAACATGCCGAGGACGATGGCCCGGGGCGTCGTCTCTCCCATGATCCAAGCCGCGGAGGCCTTCCGGCGCAAGGCATCGTAGACGAGGCTCGCGATGGCGGCCCGGTCCTTGGAGCCGGCGAAGCGATGGGACAGGCCCCAATCCTTGAGGGCGTCCGTAGCCGGCCGGCGACGGGCCTCGATATCGGCCAGAACCTCGATGGCGGCGGAGATGCGGGCGGCTGGTGTCATCGAAAGAGCACATCCAAGCTTGGCCGTATAAACGACACATTGTTACCTGTTTTTCGTCTCCATCGAGAGTAGATGGTGAGGATGCGTGCATTCCGCACGATTCCTGTTTGGAGCCACTCTCGATGTTGACCCGACTGACCCGCGGCCTGATCGCCGCCGGCCTGACCCTGACGATCGCCGCCTGCGCAACGGCCCCGGCCGCCGATCTCACCCCGCCTCCCGCCAAGGCGATGGACGCCAAGACCCAGCTCGAGAGCGGCCGGAAGTACTGATGCGATCAGCGGGATGGGCGTTGCGCCCATCCCGTCCGCTCGTTCAAATGCCGGCTTCCGCCGCGAAGATGCGGATGCCGAAGATGACCCACATGGCGGCGAGGATCAGCACGCCGACTACGAAGGCCATGAACCGATGGGAGAGTTTGTTCGACGTCGTGTGGATGGCCGCGTGAACCAGACGGCTCGTCACGAACATCCAGGACATGACCACGAACAGCATGTCGGCCTTGCGGGTGATGAGCGCCAGCGTCACCAGCACGTAGAACAGGACCGGAAGCTCGAACTGGTTGTGATACGAGTTCTGGATCTGCAGGATGCGGCTCGGCCAGTTGCGCTCGCCCAGAGCGATGTCCTTCACCTGCACCTCCCCGGAGCGCAGATGCCCGACCCGGGACCGTCCGAGCCAGAGAAGGAGCAGGAAGGTGAGCCCGACCTGGACGAGGACGGGCAGGATGACGGAACTGATGCTCATGGACACTCGCTCGGCTGAAGCTTAGCTGCGAGTCGGGTAATTAGGGCTTTCCCTCGTTATCGTCACGTCGTGAACGTGGCTCTCGCGCAAGCCCGCGCTCGTGATGCGGATGAAGCGGGCCTTCTCCTGGAACTCCGGCAGGGTCGCGGCCCCGACATAGCCCATGGAAGCGCGCAGGCCGCCGGTAAGCTGGTGCAGCACCGCCGAGACCGGGCCCTTATAGGCAACCTGGCCCTCGATGCCCTCCGGAACGAGCTTGAGGGTATCGCGCACTTCGGCCTGGAAGTAGCGGTCCGCTGAGCCGCGGGCCATGGCTCCGACCGACCCCATGCCGCGGTAGGACTTGTAGGAGCGGCCCTGGTAGAGGAACACCTCGCCGGGGGTCTCGTCTGTGCCGGCGAGCAGCGAGCCAACCATGGCGCAGGAGGCGCCGGCTGCGAGCGCCTTGGCGAGGTCGCCCGAGAACTTGATACCGCCGTCGGCGATTACCGGAACATCCGCCTGGGACGCCGCCTCGACCGCCTCCATGATGGCGGTGAGCTGGGGCACACCGACGCCCGCCACGATCCGGGTGGTGCAGATGGAGCCAGGCCCGATGCCGACCTTGATCGCATCGGCGCCGGCGTCGATCAGGGCCTGGGCCCCTTCCCGCGTCGCGACGTTTCCGGCCACGACCTGGACGGCGTTGGAAAGCTTCTTCACGCGGGTGACGCTCTCCAGCACCTTGACGGAATGGCCGTGAGCGGTGTCGACCACGACCACGTCGCAACCCGCATCGATGAGGCGCTCGGCCCGCTCGAAGCCCTGCTCGCCGGTCGTGGTGGCGGCGGCCACGAGGAGACGGCCCTGCGCGTCCTTGGCGGCGTTCGGATAGGCGACCTGCTTCTCAATGTCCTTCACGGTGATGAGGCCGATGCAGCGGTAATGATCGTCGACGACCAGGAGCTTCTCGATGCGGAACTGGTGCAGGAGGCGGCGCGCCTCATCCTGGCTCACGCCCTCGCGAACGGTGATCAGGCGGTCCTTGGTCATCAGCTCGGAGATCGGCTGGCCAGGGTTGTTGGCGAAACGCACGTCTCGGTTGGTCAGGATGCCGACGAGCTTCCCCTTGGTCCCGTTCGGTCCGCGCTCGACCACCGGGATGCCCGAGATGCCGTGATGCTTCATCATTGCGAGGGCATCGGCCAGCGTCTCGTCCGGGTGGATCGTGATCGGGTTCATCACCATGCCCGACTCGTAGCGCTTGACCAGGCGGACCTGCTCGGCCTGGGCTTCCGGCTCCAGGTTGCGGTGGATTACGCCGAGGCCGCCGTTTTGGGCCATGGCGATGGCCATGCGGGCTTCCGTGACCGTGTCCATGGCGGACGCGATGATCGGCATGTTCAGGCGGATGGTCCGGGTCAGCCGGGTCGCCACGTCCACGTCGCCGGGCAGGACTTCGGAGCGGCCTGGCCGGAGGAGTACGTCATCGAAGGTCAGTCCTTCGATGAACTTATCGGCGAATACAGAGGCCATGACCAACTCCTTCAAGGGTGCGGATATGAGAGAATAACGCTTTGGCGAGTTGGCACGGGTCCGTAGCACGGGCTTGTCAATTCGCAAAGGGTCGAAGAGGCGCTTCCCCCGTAGACCTGCTCTGCGCCTTTTTGCCCTTTGCAACGGGGTTGCCGGACGCTAAGTCCTGCGAGTCATGCGTCCGTCCCGCCTTCTCCCGCTGATCATCGCGACCGCCCTGTTCATGGAGAACACGGATTCGACCGTCATCTCCACGTCGCTGCCGATGATCGCGCAGAGCCTGGGGACGGACCCGATCGCCCTCAAGCTCGCTCTGACCTCCTATCTGGTGAGCCTTGCGATCTTCATCCCGATCTCCGGCTGGATGGCCGACAAGTACGGGGCCCGGACGATCTTCACCGCGGCCATCGGGGTGTTCATGGCGGGCTCTCTTGCCTGCGCGGGCGCCAATTCCTTGGAATGGTTCGTGATCGCCCGGTTCATCCAGGGGGCCGGCGGCGCCATGATGGTTCCCGTGGGGCGCCTCGTTCTGCTGCGCAGCGTCGCCCGTAGCGAGGTGGTTCAGGCGCTCGCGACCCTGACGATCCCAGCCCTCGTCGGCCCCATCGTGGGCCCGCCGCTCGGCGGCTTCATCACCACCTATTTCGACTGGCGGTGGATCTTCTTCATCAACATCCCGATCGGCATCCTCGGCATCGTCCTGGCCACGATCTACGTGCCGAACATCAAGGAGGAGGACACGCCGCCGCTCGACGTGATCGGCTTCCTGCTCTCAGGCTTCGGGTTCGCCCTGCTCATGCTCGGCTTCGCCTCGGGCGGCCGGCATCTCATTCCGGCCGAAATCTCGACCGGCTGTGTGGTGATCGGCGCGATCTGCCTCGTCCTCTACGTCGTCCACGCCAAGCGCACCCCGTACCCGGTGCTGCATCTCGGCCTCCTGAAGATCCCGACCTTCCGCATCAGCGTGGTCGGCGGGTTCCTGTTCCGGGTCGGCATCGGGGCGATCCCGTTCCTGCTGCCGCTGATGCTCCAGGTGGGCTTCGGCCTCAGCCCCCTGGCATCCGGATCGCTCACCTTCATCGCGGCGGTCGGCGCCCTGTTCATGAAGACCATGGCGAAACGCATCCTGGAGCGGACGGGATTTCGCCGGCTTCTGATCATCAACGCCTTCATCGGGGCGGCTTTCGTCGCCGCCAACGGCTTCTTCACGCCGGAGACGCCGCACTGGCTGATCATGATCATCCTGCTGGTCGGCGGCTGCTTCCGGTCGCTCCAGTTCACCAGCCTCAACGCCATCGGGTATGCGGAGATCTCCAACCGGGAGATGAGCTATGCCACGAGCCTGTCCAGCGCCCTCCAGCAGGTTTCGCTGAGCATCGGCGTCGCATTCGGGGCCTTCGTGCTGGAGACGGCGGCCAGCCTCGACGGTGACGCTACGATCACGGCGGCCGATTTCGGCCCGGCGTTCTGGGCCGTCGCGACCGTGTCGGCTCTAGCCGGCTTCGTCTTCATCGGCCTCGCGCCGACGGCCGGCGCCGAGATGTCGGGACACAGGATTGTGAAGGAAAAACCTGCCTCCACTGGCCTCGGTGACGGTATGTCGGGACGCTAGGCCGCGCTACCTTCCGGCTGGGAATAAACGCACCGGCCCAATCCGGTGCTTCGGGAGGCCCGCATGGATCAACGCATCATCGATCTCTACGACGACTTCACGCATGGCGGCATGAACCGCCGCAACTTTCTCGACAAGCTCGCAGCGCTGGCCGGCAGCACCGCCGCCGCGACGACCCTCCTGTCGGTCCTGCAGAGCAATTACGCGAAGGCCCAGACCGTCGAGGAGAGCGATCCGCGGATCACCACGGAGACCGTGGATATCCCCGGCGTTCCAGGGCTGAAGGGCTATCTTGTCAGGCCGAAGGACAGTGCGGGCAAGCTGCCGACCGTGATCGTCATCCATGAGAACCGCGGCCTCAACCCTCACATCAAGGACGTGACCCGTCGCGTCGCCACCCAGGGCTTCGTGGCGCTCGGCCTCGACTATCTGTCGCCCATGGGCGGAACGCCGGCCGACGAGGACAAGGGCCGCGAGATGATCGGCCAGTTGAAGCAGCCGGACGTGATCGCCTCCGGAAAGGCGGCGGTCGCGTACCTGAAAGGACGTCCGGACGGCAATGGCAAGGTCGGAGCCATCGGCTTCTGCTGGGGCGGCGGCGCGGTGAACAACCTGGCGGTGAACGAGCCGAACCTCAATGCGGGCGTTGCCTATTACGGCGGGCAGCCCAAGGCGGAGGACGTGCCGAAGATCAATGCCGGCATGATGCTGCATTACGGCGGGATGGACGAGCGCATTAATGCCGGCATCCCGGCCTACGAGGCAGCCCTGAAGCAGGCGGGCAAGACCTACGAGATCTACGTCTACGAGGGCGCCAACCACGCCTTCAACAACGACACCGGCGCTGCCCGCTACAACAAGGAGGCCGCCGATCTTGCCTGGAGCCGGACGATCGGGTTCCTGAAGAAGACTTTGGCTTGAGGGGTGCCGCGGCAGCGTCGGCTCGGATTGGGCGGTTCCCTGCCTCGTCACCACCGGCCTCGTGCCGGTGATCCCGTTACGGGAGGGCGCAACGCTTCTCCCATCGGGATGGCCGGGACAGGCCCGGCCATGACGGCGTGGAGTTAATCCTGGAACGGCTCGACCTGAACCCGCCTGCCGATCATAAAGGCGTCGCCCACGAGGCGGAACGGAGCGTCGTCGACCTCGGACTGGCGGGCGTTCAGCAATTCGTCGAAGCGACGGTAGATTCCTTGGTATTCCGCGGACTCCTCCTGCACCACCTGCCGGCCGCCGATTTCCAGGCAGCTGCCGCCATGGCTGAGTTTGAGGTTCAGGCCCGCTTCCGTCTCGACCTCGATGTCCCAGGTCTGCGGCCCGGTCTGGCGCCAGTCGAACACCGCCTGCAGGTCGCCTTGTCCGTGGCTCATGGAGAACGTCAGATGGGCGGCGATCGGCGCATCGCGGTTGGCAGGAAATTCGAGTTCCGATGCCTTGATGAAGACCGGCTCGGGCATGATGCGGGTGACGATGGAGAGCGCGTTGATCCCGGGATCGAACACGCCGAATCCGCCCGCCTGCCAGATCCATTGCTGGCCCGGATGCCAGTGCCGCACGTCCTCCTTCCAGGTCACCAGAAGGCGCTTGATCGTCCAGCCGGCGAGCGCCTTCTTGGCCTCCTCGACGGCTTTGTTGTACTGGGCGTGCCAAGTGGTGAACACGACCTTCCCCACCTTGGCGGCGAGCTCCTTGAGATCCTCGAGCTCGCTCAAGGTGGCGGCCGGCGGTTTTTCGAGCAGCACGCTCTTGCCGGCGAGAAGCGCCTCGCGGGCGATCTGGTGTCGGACCTGAGGCGGCGTGCAGATCGACACCGCCTCCACCTCGGGGATCTTCAGGAGGTCCCGGTAATCCTGAAAGCTGTATTTCGCCTCGTCCGGCTGCAGCCCGCGCTGGCTCGCAACCGCCAGGAGTTCGAAGTCCGGGTTGGCCTTGATGACCGGCAGATGCTGATCCTGCGCGATCTTGCCGAGGCCGATGATGCCGATCTGGTGCGCTGCCATGGTCGTGTCCTTTGCAAAATCAGGCCTCGTGGCGAGCCCCGTCAGGCGCCCGGTGTCTCGTCGGCCCGCCCCCGGAAACCGGTCGCCATCACGTAGAGTTCCGCCGAGTCGGCTCGGCTCGCCGCCGGCTTCACGTGGCGCACCACGGCGAAGTCGCGCTTGAGATCGGCCAGCAGCTGGTTCTCGGTGCCCCCCTGGAACACCTTGGCCACGAAGGCGCCGCCCGGCGCCAGGATCTCGCGGGCGAAATAGATCGCGGCCTCCGCCAGGCCGATGATGCGCAGGTGATCGGTCTTCTTGTGGCCGGTTGTATTGGCCGCCATGTCGGACATGACGATGTCGGCCGGACCGCCGAGCATCTCGATCAGCCGGCCGGGAGCGCTCTCGTCCAGGAAGTCGAGCTGGATGAACTCGACCCCCGGCATGGGATCGATCGGCAGGAGATCGATGCCGACCACCTTGCCCTTCGGGCCGACCTTCGTGGCGGCGATCTGCGACCAGCCGCCGGGCGCGGCACCGAGGTCGACGATCCGCTGACCGGGCTTGAGGAGATGATACTTCTCGTCGATCTCCAGCAGCTTGAAGGCCGCGCGCGAGCGATAACCTTCGCGCTTGGCGCGCGCGACATAAGGGTCGTTGAGCTGGCGTTCGAGCCACTTCTGAGACGAGAGCGTCCGCTTGTGGGCGGTTTTTACGCGCTGCTTGAGATTGCGGGCCCCGGATCCCGTTTTCGCGCTCACCGCTGGCCCCCTCGCCACACGAAATCCTCTCGCATCATCTTCATCAGGATTCCTTCGCGCAATCCGCGATCCGCAATGCGCAGGCGCTCCGACGGGAAAGCCCGGCGGATTGCTTCCAATATGGCGCAGCCCGCGAGAACCAGATCGGCGCGCTCCTTGCCGATGCAGGGATTCTCTGCCCGCTGCGTAAAATCCGAATGCAGCAAACGCTGCATCACTGTCGAGATCTCGCCGTTGCGCATCCACATTCCGTCCACGCGGCGCCGGTCGTAGCGCGCGAGTCCCAAATGAATGCCCCCGACCGTGGTGACGGTTCCCGAGGTCCCGAGAAGATGGAAATTGCGGGCCCGTCCCGCCTGTGCTGCCACAAGGGCGAAATCGAGCAGAAGGTCGGACACCTCCTCGACCATTCCCTCGAAGGTCTCGGGCGTGACATCGATGCCGCCCCAGCGCTCGGCCAGGGTCACCACGCCCACGGGGAGCGAGTCCCAGGCGCGGATCCGCTTGCAGGGATCGGCGAAGGCGTGCGGCGCCTGCCCGTCGAGCCAGGCGATTTCCGTCGACCCACCACCGATGTCGAAGATGATGACGGAATGCGCCTTGGGATCGACCAGGGATGCGCATCCGGTCACGGCCAGATAGGCTTCGGTCTTGCGATCGACGATCTCGAGCTCCAGGTCGAGTTCGTCGCGCACACGGCCGATGAAGGACGGCCCGTTCTCGGCGAGACGGCAGGCCTCCGTGGCGACGAGGCGCGCCCGCGTGACGTCCTTCGCGGCCATCTTCTCACGGCACACGCGCAGGGCGTCGATCGTGCGGGCAATCGCGTCGTCACTAAGGCGGTTGCCGAGGCCGAGACCTTCGCCGAGCCGGACGAGGCGGGAGAACGCGTCGACAACCCGAAAGCCGAAATGTGCAGGTTCCGCAATGAGAAGGCGGCAGTTGTTCGTGCCGAGATCGAGCGCAGCATAGCTTTTGGAAGACCGCCGGCGAGGATCCGTCCGCGTCGGCGCGGGACGCTCCGCGACCAAGGAGGCGCCGTTTGCGGACCCGTTCAGCGGATCCGCATGTCGGTCTCCTGGTTCTGCTGTCGCGTCCACTTTGACGGTCAAAACGAATCCCCGGGCATCCCGATCGGACGCCGCATTTGACCAAGAGAGTAACCATCGCCGTGCGGTCCTGCCAAGGGCAAGCGCCGCAGATTGTACCCTACCTCTTCCGGGACGGTCAGAGCCGGAACCCCTTGAAGCGCTCCGTGAGCCCCTTCAAGACATCGGCCCCGACATTGGCGATGGCAACGCGCAGATGCTCTTCCTGCCCGGGCCCGAAATAACTCCCCGGCAGGCACAAAACCCCTCTCTCCGTCGCGAGCTTCTCCGCAACCTGCTGGGCCTTGGCCTGCGGGAACGGGTGGCGCAGATAGGCGAAATAAGCTCCCACCGAGTCGATCGTCCATTCCGGCAGTGGAGCGAGCGCCTCCTGAAAAACCTGTGCACGCCGGTTGATCT
Organism: Microvirga terrae; assembly: GCF_013307435.2. NCBI lineage: Bacteria > Pseudomonadati > Pseudomonadota > Alphaproteobacteria > Hyphomicrobiales > Methylobacteriaceae > Microvirga > Microvirga terrae. Next base: position 2,589,840 of record NZ_CP102845.1, on the reverse strand, counting down.
CGGCCCGGTTGTCCTCGCGCCAGTCGTGCAAGGCGTCGATGGCCCAGGGCAGTGCAGCCTGGGCGGTTCGAGGTGCACAGATCTGGATGCAGTCGAGGATCTTGGCGATCTGCTCGATGAGCGCCGCATCGGCCGTGACGGCTCCGGTGCGGTGCCCCGGGATCGCGTAGGATTTCGAGAAGGAATAGAGCTGAACAACCGTCTTGCGCCATTCCTCGCCAATGAACAGACCGTGCGCCCGGTTCATGCCCTGCGGCAGGAAGTCCCGGTAAGTCTCGTCGATCACGAGATAAATGCCACGTCTGGCGCAGAGCTGAGCGAAGGCCTCGATCACGTGGGCGGGATAGACGGCCCCTGTGGGATTGTTGGGGGTGACGAGAACGATGGCCCGGACTTTCTCGTCGATCAGAGGTTCCGCATCTTCCACGCGGGGCACGAACCCATGGTCCGCCCGGCACGGCAGCGGGCGCGGCTCGATGCCGAGCATGTCGAGGGTCATCTGGTGGTTGAAGTACCAGGGCGTCGGCAGCAATACCGCTTCGCCGCGATGCGCGAGCAGCATCATGGCGGCGAAGAACGCCATGTTGCAGCCGGCGGTCACCGCCGTGTCCTCGGGCCCGATCCGGCCCTCGTACAAGCGGGACAGATCCGCCGCGTAGGCCTGACGCAGATCCGCATCCCCATTGATCGGACCATATTGCGAGCCTGCCGCAGAGCCCGCGGCAGCGCCCATCCGGGCGAGCAGATCGGCATGGGGCGGGTTGCCCGGAACGGCCTGCGAGAGGTTGATCAGCGGGCCGAGGGAGCCGTCATAGCGCTTGGTCCAGGCCTGAGCTTCGGGAATCGGAGGAGAGCCGACATCGGCAACAAGAGGGTTGATGGGGTTCGCGAGACCGCGCGTCATGAAACCATCCGCTTCCGACATAAGAGAAAAGGGCAGGACGTCCGGCGAGCCTTCCACCGAAACCTCCTGCCCTTCAAGACCTGATTGTTCCGTCGGCCCTCGAGGCCGGCACAAGACCGGTGACGAGGGCTCGGGCCGTCAGTCCTTCGCACGCTCCACGTAGGAGCCGTCTTCCGTCATGATCACGACGCGGGTGCCGGCCGTGATGTGGGGCGGCACCAGGGTGCGCACGCCGTTAGACAGCATGGCGGGCTTGTAGGACGACGACGCGGTCTGGCCTTTCACCACCGGCTCCGTGTCGGTGATCTCGAGGGTGACGCGGGCCGGCAGTTCGATGGCGATCGCCACGCCGTTATGGGTCGAGAGCATCACGGCCATGCCTTCCTGAAGATAGGCCTTCTGGTCGCCGATGATGTCCTCGGGCACGGTCACCTGGTCGTAGGTTTCCGGGTTCATGAAATGGAAGCCCTCGCCGTCCTCGTAGAGGAAGGTGTGCTCGCGGTCTTCCACGAAGGCACGCTCGACCTGCTCGGTGGTTCGGTAGCGCTCGGACACCTTCACGCCGTCGGAGATGCGGCGCATGTCGAGCTGGGTGACCGGCGTACCCTTGCCGGGGTGGATGTTCTGAGCGGTGAGAACCACATAGAGCCTGCCGTCCATGTCGACGACGTTGCCTTTGCGGAGCGTTGAGGCGATGACCTTCACGGGAAGCTTTCCTTGTGACAGATAGGGGCGCGTCATGAGGGTCGGGTCGCCGAGCCTTCAGGAGCACCGAAAACGGTTTTCCGAGCCGCAGTAGCCTATCTTCGCGCAAATCGCCAGTCCGACCTTGATGAGCCCTTTGGAATGGATCGACCCGTACCTTCCCCCTCCCCCTGGTGGACGCCCCACGTCCATGCGGACCGCCGGCCCTTCCTTTTAAGCAGGAACCGGATCCAGGCTGGGCTCCGGGCGTTCTTCGCCTCACGGGACTTCGTGGAGGTCGATACGGCCACGCTCCAGACCTCTCCTGGCAACGAGGCGCATCTTCACGCCTTCGCCACGGAGGCCGTCGGGCTCGACGGCTCGCGGGCCCCCCTTTACCTGCATACCTCGCCGGAATTCGCCTGCAAGAAGCTCCTGGCGGCCGGCGAGACCCGCATCGCCTGCTTCGCCCATGTCTACCGCAATCGGGAGCGCGGCCCCCTGCACCACCCCGAATTCACCATGCTCGAATGGTACCGTGCGGGCGAGAGCTATGAGGCTCTCATGCGAGACTGCGCCGAGATCCTGCGTCTGGCAGCGGAAACCGCCGGCACCCGCAGCCTCGCTTGGCGGGGCCGCGAGACTGATCCGTTCAAGGAGCCGGAGCGCCTGAGCGTGGCCGAGGCGTTCGACCGCTTTGCCGGAATCGACCTCCTCGCCTCCATCGACCCGCAGGGCGCGACGGATCGGGACCATCTGGCCGCAAGCCTGGAGGCGGCGCGAATCCGGGTGGCCGAGGACGACACCTGGTCGGACCTGTTCAGTCGCGTCATCGTGGAACGAGTGGAGCCCAATCTCGGACTCGGTCGCGCCACGATCCTGGACGAGTACCCGGTCGCGGAAGCAGCCCTTGCCCGCCCGACTGCCCGCGACCCGCGGGTGGCGGAGAGGTTCGAGCTCTATGCCTGCGGGGTCGAGCTCGCCAACGCCTTCGGCGAGCTCACGGATGCAGCCGAACAGCGGCGGCGCTTCGAGGCCGAAATGGCGGAAAAGACGCGGATTTACGGGGAAAACTATCCGGTGGACGAAGATTTCCTGGCGGCACTGGCCCGGATGCCCGAGGCGAGCGGCATCGCGCTCGGCTTCGACCGCCTTGTGATGCTCGCCACCGGCGCCGCGCGCATCGACCAGGTGCTCTGGGCACCCGTGCCGGAGACAAGCCAATGAACGCGATCCGCCCCATCCGTACCCCTGTCGAACTCAGCGAGGCGGGCCTGGTCGGGCCCGAAGAGCGCGCGGGGATCGAAGCCGTGGCCGAGCGCTACGCGGTCGCGATCAGCCCCGCCATGGCAAGACTGATCGACCGGAACGATCCGAATGACCCGATCGCCCGTCAGTTCGTGCCGGATGCAGCCGAATTGACGATCCTGCCGGAAGAGCGCGCCGATCCCATCGGCGATCTCCCGCACAGTCCCGTGGAAGGCATCGTTCACCGCTACCCGGATCGGGTCCTGCTCAAGGCCGTCCATGTCTGCCCGGTTTATTGCCGATTCTGCTTCCGCCGCGAGATGGTCGGGCCGCAGGGGCTCGGCACCCTGTCGCCGGACGCCATGGACAGAGCCTTCGCCTATATCGCCGGTCACCCGGAGATCTGGGAAGTAATCCTGACCGGGGGAGATCCGCTGGTTCTCGCGCCTCGTCGTCTCGCGGAAATCATGGAGCGGCTTGCCGCCATCGATCACGTGAAGATCGTTCGTTTCCACACCCGGGTCCCCGTGGTGGAGCCGGAGCGGATTGACGATGCCCTGATCGCGGCTCTGACGGCCAGCGGCAAGACAGCCTACGTGGCCCTTCACGCCAACCATCCGCGCGAGTTGACGGACGATGCGCGGACCGCCTGCGCGCGGCTCGTCGATTCAGGCATCGTCATGATCAGCCAGTCCGTCCTGCTGAAGGGCGTCAACGACGATCCCGACACGCTCGCGGCCCTCATGCGCGCCTTCGTGGAAACGCGGGTGAAGCCTTATTACCTGCATCATCCGGACCTTGCTCCCGGGACGAGCCACTTCCGCCTGACGATCGAGGAAGGCCGGGCTCTCGTCGCTGGTCTGCGCGGGCGGATCTCGGGATTGTGCCAGCCGACCTATATCCTCGACATTCCGGGCGGCCACGGCAAGGCGGTCATCGGTCCCGATGCGATCCGGGGCACTGAGGGCTGCTACTCGGTCTCAGACTACAGGGGCCGCGAGCACGCCTATCCGCCTGAGAAATAACATAAGTTAACTCATATACTTAGCGCAGGACATTCGGGAACATTGCCCGCCAGGCAGACTTTGACTGGTGCCCTCGCGCACCCTTACCTAGCCCTGTCGGAAGAGGATTGTTCATGCGCTTCATTCCAACCCGTATCCATGGCGCCATCGACTACCTGACCGGGCTCGCCCTGATCATGGCGCCGTTCGTGCTGGGCTTCGCCGACAACGGGCCGGCCCAATGGGTGCCGATGATCCTTGGAGCCGCCATCCTGATCACGAGCCTCATGACCGACTTCGAACTGTCCTTGGGACGCCTCATCCCCATGCGGGCTCATCTGGGGGTCGATGCGGCCGGCGGCCTGCTGCTGGCCGCCTCCCCCTGGCTCTTCGGCTTCGCGGATCAGGTGCACTGGCCCCATGTCATCGTCGGACTGTTCGAGATCGCCGTCGCCCTGACGACGATCCCCGTCTCCGGCTCGGCCGAGATCGGTGTGGGCCGCGACTACGGTTGAGAACCCTTTCGACCATCGCGGGAGGACCCTGGCGGGAAAGTGCGCTAGGATCGCCTTGAAGCAGGATCATCGGAACCTGCCGGAGGCGGAGCCCGACGATGGCGAACGATGCGGTCAAGCCGGCCGAGGAGCCCCAGCGCGTCGATTCCACCTTCCGCAACGGCTCGATCACGGCGATCGGCGTGGTGGTCGGCTTCTCCCTGAGCTTCCTGAGTCGCTGGTCGGCGCTGCCGGGTGATTGGGCCAATTCAGACTTGGTATCGGTCGCGCTGATCACGATGGGCTTGGCCCTTCAGGTCAAAGCCCTGGCCGATCTGCTCCTGGTGTCGTCGCTCCAGCTCAAGCGGTACAACCGCTCGGTTCGGTTCTTCCTCACAGGGCTCAGCCTCGTCGGCCTGGGCGTGGTGCTCGCTGTCTTCGCCGACCTCCTCGGGTTCGGCGGCATCGTCCTTCAGGGATGACGCCGAGCACACCATACCCGCCCAGCGGGCCGCATCAGCGAAAAGTCGGTCCATTTTTCGGTCTGCTGCTCTAGTCGAAGCCCGGCTTGCCGCTGCGCCCTTTCTTGATCTCGGACCGCCGCCCTTTCGCCTCGAGCCTGCGCTTCTTCGAGGCCAGGGTCGGACGGGTGGGCCGGCGCGGCTTGGGGCGCTCCGTTGCCTGCCGGATCAGTTCGACCAGGCGCGCGAGTGCATCCTCACGGTTGCGGTCCTGACTGCGGAAGCGCTGTGCCGTGATCACGAGAACGCCGTCATTCGTCACGCGCCTGCCGGCAAGTCGCTCCAGCTTCTCCTTTACGAAATCCGGCAGCGAAGGGGAGTTACGGACATCGAATCGCAACTGGACGGCCGTCTCGACCTTGTTGACGTTCTGGCCTCCTGGTCCTGAGGCGCGAATGAAGCTCTCCTGAAGCTCCGCCTCGTCGAGGGCGATGGAATTCGTCACCTGGATCATCAAAGGCCTCGGTCCGGACGGATTTAAGACAAGTGGAGCATCAGAGCGTAATTCCAATGCAAGCTTATCCGGCGCTTGTCGATGGGCTCGGGACGTCTTAAGCGCCTCATACACCCCGCTTTTCCGGATCATATGATCCGGCCTCTCCCGTGGCTCTCCATGTCCGCCATCCTCGCCAGCCTGATCCCCACCTTCCTGATCATCGCCACCGGATGGCTCTGCCGGGCGACGAGTTTCGTCAGCGAGCAGCACTGGTCTGGTCTCGAGCGGGTCACCTATGTGATCTTTTTCCCGGCCCTTATCATCGATACCCTCTCCCGGGCCGATCTGACCTCGGTGCCCGTCCTCGGCGTCGGCGGTGCGTTGATCGGCGCCATTCTGACCATGGCCGTGCTGGTGCTCGGGTTGCGGCCCATCCTCGAACGCAGACTCAAGATCGACGGACCGAGCTTCACGTCGATCTTCCAGGGAGCAACCCGCTGGAACACCTTCGTCGGGCTGGCGGTCGCCGGAAGCCTCTATGGCCAGCGGGGGATCGCCCTGATCGCCGTCGCCATCGCGGCCATGGTGCCGCTCCTCAACCTGCTGGCCTTCTACGTCTTCATCCGCTTCGCCGGCAGGCCCAAGCAAAGTCCATGGGACATTCTCCGCTCGTTCGTGACCAATCCGTTCATCTGGTCCTGCGCCATCGGCCTATTGCTGAACGTCCTGGCGCCGCCACTGCCTAAGCCTCTGGCCGCCTACATCGACGTCATGGGACGCGCGGCGCTCGCGGCCGGTCTGATGATCGTTGGCGCGGGTCTTGACATCCGCAGGCTCGCCCGCCCAGGGGTCCCCCACCTGCTGACAGCCGGTCTCAAGCTCGTTCTGATGCCTGTGATGGCCGTCGCCTACGCGGGTCTCATCGGCGTGGAAGGCAACGACCTGACCGTGACGATCGTCGCAGCATCCGTACCCTCGGCCAGCGCCGCGTTCGTGCTGGCACGCCAGATGGGCGGCAATGCGGGTCTCATGGCCGAGATCCTCACCCTGCAAACCGTGTTGGCTCTGATCTCGATGCCACTTCTGATCTCAGTGTTCAGCTAATTATACAACTTGTGGCTTAACTAAATGGCCTTGTCTTATTTTTAGTTGTGCTGCTATCTAGAGGAATTGAAACAAAGAGACAGCGTCGGCATCGATGTCCAAACCTCCGCACCGATCTCTCAAAGCTCCCCTGGCGGATGAACAGCACGGGAACCGGGCAGCCGATGCGGGCCGTCTAGACACGTCGGTAATGGAGACGGCTCAGTACATTTCGGAATTCTCTGCCGTGTTGTCCTCCCTCGCTCGAGAGGCGAAGCTCGACCTTCTGGCCTACCTGCTGGACATGGCACGGTTGGAAGCCGTCCGGGCCCTCCAAGCCCCCGCCAAGGACCGTTAAGGATTGGCGATCAACGAGACCGCGTTGCCCCCGTGCCGCTCAAGGCGTCCTGCGATCTCAAGCTCCAGGAGAGCCATCTGGACGTTGCGGATCGACTGGCCGGACTGCCGGACCAGATCGTCGACCGCCACTGGCGAAGGGCCGAGGAGCGCCACAAGATCGGACTGGCGGTCAGCGGTATCCTCGTCCACCCCGGCTTCAGGCATGATCGGGCGCACGGGTGCGCGCAGGATGTCGGGAAGATCAAGTTCGTCCCAGAGCTCTTCCGAGCCGAGAATGTGGATCGGCTCCTCGGCGTTTTGATCGAGGCGGGGACCAGACGCGATCAGCGGCTCCAGGACGCTCGTCACATGCTCGACGCCGGCGCACAGGGTTGCACCGTCCCGGATCAGATCGTTGGTTCCTTCGGCGCGGGGATCGAGGGGGGAACCCGGCACGGCAAAGACCTCGCGTCCCTGCTCCAGGGCGAAGCGGGCCGTGATGAGAGAACCCGAGCGCCGCGCCGCCTCGACGACCACCACGCCGTAGGAGAGACCCGACACGATCCGGTTCCGGCGCGGAAAGTCCCGTCCGCGAGGCTCCCAGTCCATGGGCATCTCGGAGAGCACAGCCCCACCCTGCTCCACGATGATCTCTACCAATTGTGCATTCTGGACCGGATAGATCCGGTCGTGCCCTCCGGCCAACACCGCGACGGTGCCGGTTGCCAAGCTCGCCTTGTGGGCCTTCGTGTCGACGCCGCGCGCCAGTCCCGACACGACAGCGTAGCCGGCTTCGCCGATTTGCCGTGCGAGGCGCTCGGCGAAAGTCAGCCCTGACGCGGACGCGTTGCGCGACCCCACGATGGCGACCGACGGTTTGGCCAGAATTTCGGCCGAACCCCGGAGGGCAATCAGCGGCGGTGCGGTGTCGATGGCCTGAAGGGTCTTCGGGTAATCGGGCTCGCCCATGGCGATGAACCGGATGCCAAGACGCGCCGCGGCGGCCATTTCTTTCTCGGCCTCAGCCCGGCTGCAGACCTTCAGCATCAGGCGTCCGCTGCGACGGGCGAGGTCGGGCAAGGCCTCCAGTGCCCCGGCAGCGCCTCCATATTGGTTGACCAGCGCCCGGAACGTGCGGGGGCCGACCTTCTCTGAGCGGATGAGGCGAAGCCAATCGAGACGCTGCTCATCCGTGAGGATCATGCCTTATCCCTTCTGGCCGATTTTGCCTTCGGTCCCGGCCAGAAGGCGGCTGATGTTCTGGCTGTGCTTCCACCAAAGCAGTGCCACGAGGATGACCGCGATGCCGGCCATGCCGGGCTCGCCCAGGAGCCACAGGACGACCGGTGTCGCCGCGCTGGCGATCAGGGCGGAGAGCGACGAGTACTTGGACGCGAACGCCACGCCCAGCCAGATCAGGCAGAAGACGAGCGCCGCGACCGGCTTAAGCCCGATCAGCACCCCGATGAAGGTCGCCACGCCCTTGCCGCCCTTGAACCCGAGCCATACCGGGAAAAGATGGCCCAGAAAGGCGCCGAGCGCCGCCACGGTGGCGAATTGCGGCCCCCATTGCGCGGCGATGACCACCGCCGCCGTCCCCTTGAGGGCATCGCCCACGAGGGTCGCGGCCGCGAGGCCCTTGCGTCCGGTCCGCAGGACATTCGTGGCGCCGATATTCCCGGAGCCGATCTTCCTAACGTCTCCCAAGCCCGCCATGCGGGTGAAGATCAGGCCGAATGGGATCGAGCCCAGCAGATAGCCGAAGATCAGGGCGGCCAGCAGGTGGAGGAGGTTGGCTTCGTCGGACATTCTCTTCTCGTTACATGGTATCGCGTTGAAAGACCACCCTGCCCGCAACCATCGTGGTCGAAACCTGCCCCTCCAGCCGTGCCTCGTCGAAGGGTGTATTCTTGGACAGGGACCTGAGCTGTCGCTTGTCGAGCACGTAGGGCGCGTCCGGATCGAAGACGATCAGATCGGCGGGAGCGCCCACCGCGAGCCGCCCGGCCGGAAGCCCCAGAATCTCAGCGGGCCTCGTGGACATGGCACGCAGCAGTCTCGGCAGGGAAAGGCGACCTGAATGGACGAGTCGAAGGGCGGCCGAGAGCAGCGTTTCCAGCCCCACGGCTCCGTCGGCGGCCTCGGCGAAGGGCAGCCGCTTGTTTTCCACATCCTGTGGATTGTGGTCGGAAACGATCACGTCGATGGTCCCATCGGCCAGAGCTTCGATCATGGCCTGCCGGTCGTCCTCGTGGCGCAGGGGCGGCGAGAGCTTCAGGAAGGTGCGGTAATCGCCGATATCGTTCTCGTTGAGCGCCAAGTGGTTGATCGAGACCCCGCAGGTCACCGGCAGCCCCCGGTCCTTCGCATTCCGCACGATCCCGGCCGAATCGGCGCAGGAGATCATCGCCGCGTGATAGCGCCCGCCCGTGAGGCGCACGAGCCGGACGTCGCGCTCGAGCATCACCGTCTCGGCCTCCCGCGGAATGCCGGGGAGCCCGAGCCGCGAGGCGAACTCGCCCTCGTTCATGACCCCCTGCCCGACAAGGTCGGGATCCTCCACGTGATGGATGATGAGTGCGTCGAAATCGCCCGCGTAGGTCAGGGCACGGCGCATCACCTGGGCGTTCGTCACGGAGCGGGCACCGTCCGTGAAGGCGATCGCGCCCGCCTCCCTGAGACGGCCGATCTCGGCCATCTCCCGGCCCTCGAGTCCCTTGGTCAGGGCGGCGGCGGGGCGGACGTTGACGATGGAGGTGTCGCGTGCGCGGCGCACGATGAAGTCGATGACCGCCGGATCGTCGAGCGCCGGGCTGGTGTCGGGCATGGACACGACTGTGGTGACGCCGCCAGCGGCGGCGGCCTCGCCGGCGCTCTTCAGCGTCTCGCGATACGGCCCGCCGGGCTCGCCGATGAAGGCGCGCATGTCGATGAGGCCCGGGGCCAGCACTTGGCCGCCGCAATCGATCGCCTGCGCGTCGGAAGCCTCGGTCACCTGCGGTCCCACCGCCTGGATGAGGCCGTCGCGCACCAGCACGCCACCCCGCTCCTCGCGGTCGCTCGCGGGATCGATGAGACGGGCGTTCTTGAAGAGGATGAGTCCGTTGCTCATGACGCGCCTCACCGGTTCGGCAGATGGCTCGCCAGAGCCTCCAGCACCGCCATGCGCACGGCGACGCCCATTTCGACCTGTTCACGGATGAGCGACTGGGCCCCGTCCGCGACGTCCGACGAGATCTCCACGCCCCGGTTCATGGGTCCGGGATGCATCACGAGCGCGTCCGGTTTGGCGAAGGCGAGCTTTTCCTGATCGAGGCCGTAGAAGCGGAAATATTCCTTCACAGAGGGCACGAACGAGCCGTTCATGCGCTCGCGCTGCAGGCGCAGCATCATGACGATGTCGGCATCCTTCAACCCCTTCTCCATGCTGGTGAAGGTCTCGAACCCGAGACGCGCAATGCCGGGCGGCAGCAGGGTCGAGGGAGCCACGAGGCGCACCCGCGCGCCCATGGCGGCGAGCAGGATCATGTTGGAGCGCGCCACGCGGGAATGCAGGATGTCGCCGCAGATCGCCACGGTCAGGCCTTCGATCCGCCCCTTGTTGCGGCGGATCGTGAGCGCGTCCAGCAGTGCTTGCGTCGGATGCTCGTGGGCGCCGTCGCCTGCATTAACCACTGCGCAATCGACCTTCTGGGCCAGCAGGTGAACTGCGCCCGCCGCGTGGTGGCGCACCACGATGATGTCGGGCCGCATGGCGTTCAGCGTCACGGCCGTGTCGATCAGGGTCTCGCCCTTCTTCACGGAGGACGAGGCGACCTGCATGTTCATCACGTCGGCGCCCAACCGCTTTCCGGCGATCTCGAAGGAGGATTGCGTGCGGGTGGAGGCCTCGAAGAACAGGTTGATCTGCGTCCGGCCCCTGAGGGTCGACTTGCTCTTCTCGATCTGGCGGCTCACCTCGACCTGTTCGTCGGCCAGATCGAGCAGCGCCTGAATATCCAGGGGAGACAGCCCCTCGATGCCGAGGAGATGCCGGTGGGGGAAAACGGATCGGGGGGCGTCAGTCATCTTAAAGCGATGGCTATAGGCGCTCCGGGAAACCGCGGCAAGCAGGGTCTCTACGCCGGACGCCATTCGACCCTAGAATCATGAGGGATTGTGCCGAGGGGCGATCACCATGCATGCGTTCGAGACCCACGACGTTCTCAATCAGCCACCGCCCTTCAGTGACGTGAACCTGATCGCCGCCAACCAGCCCCTGCTCGATGCCTTGAAGGCGAGTGGCCTCGACACCGAGGGAGAACGGCTCCTTGAATTCGGCGGGACCTGGGGATCCGCCGAGCGGCTCGATATCGGCCGTCTCGCCAATGAGAACCCGCCCAAGCTGCGCACGCACGATTCGCGTGGCTACCGGATCGACGCGGTGGAATTCCACCCGGCCTACCATCTGCTCATGCGGGCCAGCATGGAGGATGGCCTTCACGCCTCGACCTGGGACGAGCCCGGGACAAGCCACGCCCACGTGGCGAGGGCGGCCCGGCTCTACACGGCGGCAGGCGTCGAGAGCGGACATGTCTGCCCCATCACCATGACCCATGCCTCGGTGGGGGCGCTTGCAGCCTCGCCGAACCGGCTTGCGGAGTGGCTGCCGAAAATCCGCTCACGAGTCTACGATTCCCGCTTCATCCCCTTCTGGGAGAAGGATGCCGTCACGCTCGGCATGGGCATGACCGAGAAGCAGGGCGGCACCGACGTCCGGGCGAACACGACTCGGGCTGCGCCCAAGGCCGGGGACGAATACGAGCTGACGGGTCACAAGTGGTTCATGTCGGCCCCCATGTGCGACGCCTTCCTCATGCTCGCCCAGGCGCCCGGCGGGCTCACCTGCTTCCTCGTTCCCCGCTTCAGGCCCGACGGTTCGCTCAACGCCCTGCGGCTGCAGCGGCTGAAGGACAAGCTCGGAAACCGCTCGAACGCCTCCTCGGAGGTCGAGTTCCGGGAGGCCTTCGGCTGGCGGATCGGCGAGGAAGGTCGCGGGGTGCGCACCATCATCGAGATGGTGCAGCTGACCCGGCTCGACTGCGCCGTGGCCTCGGCCGGGCTCATCCGGATGGGACTGGCGCTCGCCGCCCATCACGTCCGGCACCGCAAGGTGTTCCAGAAGCGGCTTATCGACCAGCCGGCCATGCGGATGGTGCTCGCCGACCTCGCACTGGAGAGCGAGGCCATGACGGCCCTTGCCCTGCGGGCGGCCGGCAGCTTCGACCTTCAGCAGGCGGATGGTCACGAAGCCGCCTTTGCCCGCGTTGTGACCCCGGCGGCCAAGTTCGGCATCTGCAAGGCCGCCCCGCGCCTCCTCTACGAGGCCATGGAGTGCCTCGGCGGCAACGGCTATGTGGAGGAGAGCGCCCTGTCGCGGCTCTACCGGGAGGCGCCGGTGAACGCGATCTGGGAAGGCTCGGGCAACGTGATCGCCCTTGATATCCTCCGCGCCGAGAACCGGGAGCCGGAGGTTGCTGCCTCTGTGCTGGAGCGCCTGATGAACGATGCCGGCGACCTTCCGGGCGCCTCGGATGCGGCCCGTGACATCGTCCTGGCTCTGCAATCCACCGACCCGGAGGCGAAGGCCAGATTCGTGGCCGAGCGGCTTTTCGTCCTTGCTGCCGCCGCGGCCCTGACCCGGTCTGCTCCGTCCCAGATAGTCGAGGCTTATGCCCTCACCCGCTTGGCCGCCCCGTCGCGAACGATCGGGGCCAACGACATCGGAGGAGCGGCGAATCCCTTGCTGGAGCGGGCATTCGTGGCCATATAGGAAACATACGTACAAGTCCGATTTGACTTGTCTGCAATCATCTACCACTTATCCCGCCCTGCGCTGGCCCGGGGCTGACCGGCGCATCGGCCCTGGCGACAGGGCGTCTGCCTGCTCCCGCTTTTAGGAAGTCGTTCATGAAAGTCCTCGTCGTCGAGTCGCCTGCGAAGGCCAAGACGATCAACAAATATCTCGGCAAGGATTACGAGGTCCTGGCCTCCTTCGGGCATATCCGCGATCTGCCCGCCAAGGATGGCTCGGTCGACCCGGATGCCGATTTTCGCATGATCTGGACGCTCGAGGACCGGGGCTCGAAGCGGGTCTCCGATATTGCCAAGGCGATCAAGGGCGCCGAGAAGCTCATCCTGGCCACCGACCCGGATCGCGAGGGCGAGGCGATATCCTGGCACGTCCTGGAAGCTCTGCGCGAGAAGCGCGTCCTCAAGGACCTGCCCGTCGAGCGGGTGACCTTCAACGCCATCACCAAGGACGCCGTTCAGGCCGCCCTGCGTCAGCCGCGGGAGATCGACCAGGCGCTCGTCGACGCCTATCTGGCCCGCCGGGCGCTGGACTACCTCGTGGGCTTCACCCTCTCGCCGGTTCTCTGGCGCAAGCTGCCGGGCGCCCGCTCGGCCGGCCGCGTCCAGTCGGTGGCTCTGCGCCTGGTCTGCGACCGGGAACTCGAGATCGAGACCTTCAAGCCCAGGGAATACTGGTCGTTGATCGCCACGCTCGCCACGAAAGACGGCGGGGTGTTCGACGCGCGGCTCGTCGGCGCCGACGGCAAGAAGATCCAGCGCCTCGACATCGGCAACGGCAAGGACGCGGAAGCCTTCAAGAAGGACCTAGAGCTGGCGACCTTCTCGGTGGCCAACATCGAGGCCAAGCCGGCCAAGCGCCATCCTTATCCGCCCTTCACCACCTCGACCCTGCAGCAGGAGGCCTCGCGCAAGCTCGGCCTCGCCCCGGCCCAGACCATGCGCATCGCGCAGCGTCTCTACGAGGGCGTCGATATCGGCGGTGAGACGGTCGGCCTCATCACCTATATGCGAACGGATGGCGTCGACATGGCGCCGGAGGCCGTGCAGGCCGCCCGCCGGGTGATCGGCAAGGAGTACGGCGACCGCTACGTGCCATCCGTGCCCCGCAAGTACACGACCAAGGCCAAGAACGCCCAGGAGGCCCACGAGGCCATCAGGCCGACGGACATGGGCCGTCTGCCGAAGGCCGTGGCCAAGTATCTGGAGCCGGAGCAGGCCCGCCTCTACGATCTGATCTGGACCCGCACCGTGGCGAGCCAGATGGAATCGGCCGAACTCGAGCGGACCACGGCCGAGATCGCCGCCCGGGTCGGTCCGCGCAAGCTCGACCTTCGCGCCACCGGCCAAGTGATCAAGTTCGACGGCTTCCTCACCCTCTACAATGAGAGCAAGGACGACGAAGGCGACGAGGACGAGGGACGTCTGCCCCCGATGACGGCCGGAGATCCGCTGGAGCGCCGCCGCATCAACGCCTCCCAGCACTTCACCGAGCCGCCGCCCCGCTACTCGGAGGCCTCTCTCGTGAAGCGCATGGAGGAGCTCGGCATCGGGCGCCCCTCGACTTACGCGGCCGTGCTCCAGACCCTGCGCGACCGGGAATACGTGCGTATCGAGAAGAAGCGGCTCGTGCCCGAGGACAAGGGCCGGATCGTCACGGCCTTCCTGGAGAGCTTCTTCCGCCGCTACGTGGAATACGACTTCACGGCCGACCTTGAGGAGCAGCTCGACCGGATCTCCAATTCGGAGATCGACTGGAAGCAGGTGCTGCGCGACTTCTGGCGCGACTTCTCCGCCGCCATCGGCGGCACCAAGGAGCTGCGCACCACGGAGGTGCTCGATGCCCTCAATGAGCTTCTCGGGCCGCATATCTTTCCCGACAAGGGCGACGGCTCCAACCCGCGCACCTGCCCGACCTGCGGCACCGGGCAGCTCTCGCTGAAGCTTGGCAAGTTCGGCGCCTTCATCGGCTGCTCGAACTATCCTGAGTGCAAGTACACCCGCCAGCTCGCCGCCAACGGCGTCGAGGGCGAAGGCGACGGCTCGTCGGAGAATGGTGGGCAGCCGGGCGTGAAAGTGCTGGGCACCGATCCCGAGACCGGGCTTGAAGTTACCTTGCGCGATGGCCGATTCGGCCCGTTCGTGCAGCTCGGCGAAGGCGAGAAGCCCAAGCGCTCGTCCCTGCCAAAGGGGCTGTCTCCGGCTCTGGTCGAGCTGGAAAAGGCCTTGAAGCTCCTGGCGTTGCCGCGCCAGGTGGCGACACATCCAGAATCGGGCGAACCGATCCTGGCGAGCATCGGCCGATACGGACCCTACGTTCAGCACGGCAAGATCTATGCCAATCTCGGGCCCAGCGACGATGTGCTGGAGATCGGGGCCAACCGGGCGATCGACCTGATCGTCACGAAGGAGAGCGGTGGCGGAGGCGCCCGCCGCGGCGCGGCCGATCCGGGCCGTGCGCTGGGCGACGATCCGGAATCCGGCAAGCCGATCGTCGTGAAGGCAGGCCGGTTCGGCCCCTACGTTACCGACGGCGAGACCAACGCCACCCTGCCGCGGACGATGGCCCAGGAGGCGGTGACGCTGGACGAGGCGGTCGAGCTTCTGAAGGCGCGTCGCGCCGCCGGCCCGTCGAAGAAGGCGGCCCGCGGTCGCAAGGCTCCTGCCAAGAAGGTGGCCGCCAAGGCACCTGCCGCGAAGAAAGCCGCTCCCAAGACGGCGGCAAAAAAGGCGGCCGCCAAGAAGCCGGTGGCCAAGAAGGCGCCAGCCAAGAAGACCGCCAAGGCAGGCTGATCCGGATGCGGGAGTGGCTGTCCTGGCTCTCGGTTGAGTATGCCGACCAATTTGAAATGATGCTGCGCCTGTGCGGCGCGGCCATCGCCGGCATGACGGTCGGAATCAACCGGGACATCCACAACAAGCCGATTGGGATGCGGACGCTCGGTCTCGTTGCCCTAGGGGCAGCTCTCGTGATCCTGTCCGGCTCGGTCTATGAGGGACTGCATTTTGGCCAGGATGCCGTCAGCCGCGTCGTCCAAGGCATCATGACCGGGCTCGGCTTCCTGGGCGCTGGTGCGATCCTCCGCGGTCGGGACCAGATGCAGGTTCAGGGGCTGACGACGGCGGCGACCGTCTGGATTGCGGCCGGCCTCGGCGTGACGGCAGGCTTGGGCGCCTGGTTCATTACGGTTACAGGCACCCTGGTCACGCTCTTTCTTCTGACGTTCGGCAAACGGATCGAGGAGGTGCTGATTCGGCTCTTCGGCCGGAGCGAAGAGGTTGACGAGGACGATTAGAGAACGAGCCCGAGGCCCAAAATGGCCACGGCCGCCATGGAGAGCCAGATCAGGCTCGACCCGTAGGATCGGTGGGCGGTGCGCGTGACATCCGGCTCGTCGAAAGCGAAGGCTTCGCCGGCATTGCGTGCGGCGCGGTCCAAATGAAGCTTCTGTGCCGGTCCCAATGTCGTCCGCGTCGTCACGTCCGTTTCTCCTGTCAAGCTCATGCTTAACCATTTAACGTGAATGGAATTTAAACAGTTCCTCGTGACAGCCGGAAGACATCCTTTCGAGGGAAACGTTGGTAACCTTTACGGCCTAACCTGATTGAACATTTGTCCACCCTTTAAGCTCGAAGGCCCTTCCTGTTTCCGTTTTGTTCTCGTATAAAAACGGAATGAGAAATAGTGTAAAGAAGCGCGAATCATCATCCCGGACCAAGGTCCCAATGACAGACAACGACGATCTCTTCGGAGGCGCGAGCGCCAAGCGCGCCGCGCCTGCCTCGGCCCGCAACGCCGCCGTGAAGGTGTCCCGGCCAGCGCCCCAGCAGGGCACTCCGGGGGAAGCCGGCTATGACGCTTCGGCCATTGAGGTGCTGGAGGGGCTCGAGCCCGTCCGCCGCCGTCCCGGCATGTATATCGGCGGAACGGACGAGAAGGCCCTGCACCACCTCTTCGCCGAGGTGATCGACAACTCCATGGACGAAGCGGTCGCCGGACACGCGAGCTTCATCGAGGTGGAGCTGGAGGAAGGCGGCTGGCTGTCGGTAACCGACAACGGGCGCGGCATCCCGGTTGACCCGCACCCCAAATTCCCGAAGAAATCCGCTCTCGAAGTCATCATGACCACCCTCCACGCGGGTGGCAAGTTTGACTCGAAGGTCTACGAGACCTCGGGCGGCCTGCACGGCGTCGGCGTGTCGGTGGTCAATGCCCTGTCCGAGATCCTCGAGGTCGAGGTGGCGCGCGGCCAGACCCTGTACCGCCAGATCTTCGCCCGCGGCCTTCCCCAGGGCAAGCTCGAGACGGTAGGCCGCGTGCTCAACCGGCGCGGCACCAAAGTGCGCTTCAAGCCCGATTGGCAGATCTTCGGCAAGGAGGCGCATTTCCAGCCCCGCCGCCTGTTCAAGATGGCCCGGTCCAAGGCCTATCTCTTCGGCGGTGTCGAGATCCGGTGGAAATGCGCCCCATCCCTGATCGAAGGCGTGGAGAACGTTCCCGCGGAAGCCACCTTCAAGTTCCCGAACGGCCTGAAGGACTACCTGCTCCACGACATCGAGGGCAAGGACCTGGTCACCGATCAGATCTTCGCCGGCAAGATCACCAAGCCCGGCAGCCATGGCTCGCTGGAATGGGCCGTCGCCTGGATGACCAACGAGGACGGGTTCTCGACCTCCTACTGCAACACCGTCCCGACGCCTGAGGGTGGCACTCACGAGAATGGACTGCGGATCGCCCTCCTGCGTGCCCTGCGCGAGCACGCGGAGCGCGTCGGCCAGTCCAAGCGCATGGCGGCAGTGACGACCGACGACGTGATGGCCACCTGCGCGTCCATGCTGTCGGTCTTCATTCGCGAGCCCGAATTCCAGGGCCAGACCAAGGACAAGCTCGCGACCGTCGAGGCGGGGCGCATCGTCGAGAACGCGATCCGCGACACCTTCGACCATTGGCTCGCGGCAGCCCCGCAACAGGCGAACAAGCTGCTCGACTGGGTCATCGATCGGGCGGAGGAGCGTCTGCGCCGCCGCCAGGAGAAGGAAGTCGCCCGCAAGACCGCGACCCGCAAGCTGCGCCTGCCGGGCAAGCTCGCGGATTGCTCCAATGCCGGCGCCAAGGGCTCCGAGCTGTTCATCGTCGAGGGCGATTCGGCCGGCGGCTCCGCCAAGCAGGCCCGCGACCGTGCCACCCAGGCGGTGCTCCCGCTAAGGGGAAAGATCCTGAACGTGGCCTCGGCCGGGCGGGAGAAGTTGCACCAAAACCAGCAGCTCTCCGATCTCGTGCAGGCTCTGGGCTGCGGGACGGGCTCCCACTACAAGTCCACCGACCTGCGCTACGAGAAGGTCGTCATCATGACCGACGCGGACGTGGACGGCGCCCATATCGCGTCCCTGCTGATCACCTTCTTCTACCGCCAGATGCCGAAGCTCATTGACGATGGGCATCTGTACCTGGCCGTCCCGCCCCTGTACCGGCTGACCCAGGGCTCGAAATCGGCCTATGCTCGGGACGACGCGGACCGGGAAAAGCTGATGAAGACGGTGTTCAAGGGCAACGGCAAGGTCGAAATCGGCCGCTTCAAGGGCCTCGGCGAAATGCTGCCGGCTCAGCTCAAGGAAACCACCATGGACCCGAAGAAGCGCCTGCTGCTGAAGGTCATCGTGGAGGCGGACGACAAGCCTGAGGCCAGCGACGCGGTGGAGCGCCTGATGGGCAACAAGCCCGAAGCCCGCTTCGCCTTCATCCAGGAACGCGCCGCCTTCGCCGACGAGGCCGATCTGGATATTTAGTCCCGTTCGGCCCGAGCGTCCGCCGTACAATGTCATCACCGACCTTGTGCCGGTGATCGCAGTCGGCAACGCCCTGTGCTCTTCAGGATCGGACTGGCTAGAGCAAGCCTGGCCATGACGGGCTCAGGGTACTCCTCGGGCCGCCGAAAATTTTTCGAAATTTTCCCGAATCTTTGGAACCAACCCCGGTTCAGGGCGTTTTACAAGCTCACCGGCTCATTCTGCCCCCACGGGCCGGTCCCTCAAAGGCTCCGATTTCGGGGCCTTATTTTTTGGTCGAATCGCTTCCACCTCCGTGGATCTCTTGCCGCGCGGGAACGTCTTCAGCATGGCGGACCGAACGGACTAGCCGCCGCCACGCTTGCATGCGACAAGACCCCGCGAACCCGACGAGAACTCCTCTTGCCCAAACGTCCGAAAGCCGACCAGCCGTCCCTTCCCTCCCGCGAGGAGGTGGTGTCCTTCATCTCCCATGCGCAGGGCAAGGTCGGCAAGCGGGAGATCGCACAGCGCTTCGGCATCAAAGGCGACGACCGGATCTGGCTCAAGCAGATCCTCAAGGACCTGGAGGATGAGGGTATCCTCGACCGACGGGGCAAGACGATGCACAAGGCCGGCCAGCTCCCCCCGGTCGTTCTGGCGGACATCACCCGGCGGGACCAGGACGGCGAGCTGATTGCCGTCCCGACCGAATGGGACGAGGAGGAGCACGGCTCCATCCCGACGATCATCATCCTGTCCCCGCGCAAGCCGCGCCCCGGCATGCCCGTCGCGGGCGTGGGCGACCGGGCTCTGCTGCGGGTCGACCCGCTCAAGCCCGGCGACATCCACCGCTATTCCGGCCGCGTGATCAAGATCATCGCCAAGAAGCAGGCGCAGGTGCTCGGCCTCTTCCGAGCCCTACCGGAAGGCGGAGGCCGGCTCGTGCCGGTCGACAAGAAGGCGCGCGACCAGGAACTCCAGATCAGACCTGGCGACGAGGGCGAGGCGAAGGACGGCGACCTGGTCTCCGTGGCGGTGGTGAAGCACGGGCGCTTCGGCCTTCCTACGGCCAAGGTGAAGGAGCGCCTGGGCACGATCCAATCGGAGAAGGCCATCAGCCTCATCGCGATATACGCCCACAACATTCCCAACGACTTCCCGAAAGCGGTGCTGGACGAGGCCGCGAGCGCGAAGCCCGTGACCCTGGACCGTCGCGAGGACTGGCGCACCCTGCCCCTGGTCACGATCGACCCGCCTGATGCGAAGGACCATGACGATGCGGTCCATGCCGTCCCGGACGATGATCCGAACAATGAGGGCGGCATCATCCTGACGGTCGCCATCGCCGATGTGGCGGCCTATGTGCGCCCCGGCTCGGCCATGGACCGGGAGGCGCAGGAGCGCGGAAACTCGGTCTATTTCCCCGACCGTGTCGTGCCGATGCTGCCGGAGCGTATCTCCAACGACCTGTGCTCGTTGCGGCCGCGTGAGGACCGCCCTGCCCTCGCGGTTCGCATGGTGATCGGTCCCGACGGTCGGAAGATTCGGCACAGCTTCCACCGGATCATGATGCGCTCGGCGGAGAAGCTGTCCTATCAGCAGGCCCAGGCGGCCATCGACGGCCGGCCTGACGACGTGACGAAGCCCATCCTCGACACGATCCTCAAACCTCTCTGGGCCGGCTACGAGCTGGTCAAGAAAGCCCGTGATATCCGCGAGCCGCTGTTCCTCGACCTGCCCGAGCGCAAGATCGTGCTCAATCCCGACGGCACCGTGGACCGCGTGTTCGTTCCGGAACGGCTCGAGGCGCACAGGCTCATCGAGGAGTTCATGATCCTCGCCAACGTGGCCGCGGCCGAGAGCCTGGAAAAGGCCGATTCCGATCTGATCTACCGGGTCCACGATGAGCCTTCGCTCGAGAAGATGCGGTCGCTGAGCGAGGTGCTCGCCTCGATCGGGCTGAAGCTCCCGAGCCAGGGGGCACTGAAGCCCGAACTGTTCAACCGCATCCTGCGCAGCGTCGCGGACACGGAGCACCAGCTCTTCATCAACGAAGTGGTGCTCCGCTCCCAGTCCCAGGCCGAATACTCGGCGGAGAACTACGGCCATTTCGGCCTGAACCTCCGGCGCTATGCCCATTTCACCTCTCCGATCCGCCGGTATGCTGACCTGATCGTCCACCGGGCGCTGATCGCCGCGAACAAGCTGGGCCGGGATGGATTGCCGCCTGACACGACCCGGGCCGAACTGATCGAGATCAGCGCCAAGATCTCGGCCGCGGAGCGTCGCGCCATGGCGGCGGAGCGTGAGACAATCGACCGCCTGATCGCGCACTTCCTTGCCGACCGGATCGGCGCCACATTCTCCGGACAGATCTCGGGGGTGTCGAAGGCGGGCCTCTTCATCAAGCTGAACGAGACCGGAGCGGACGGCTTCGTTCCGGCGGCCACGATCGGCGACGACTACTACCGCTATGACGAGAAGAGCCATTCCATGCGCGGAGACGACACGGGGGAAACCTATCGTCTCGGCGACAAGGTGGAGGTGAAGCTGGTCGAGGCGGCGCCCGTCGCCGGCGCGCTGCGCTTCGAGATCCTCACGAAGGGGCGCTTCACCGGCCGGAGCGGCCCGTCGCGAAAGGGCGCGAAGCGCCCCTCGCGCGGAGCAAAGGCGGGTGCCGGGCCGTCCCCGAGGGGACGCTCCCCGACGCGCGTGAAGGTCAAGCGGCGCGAACGCGGCTGATGGAAGGATCGACTGATGTCGTTGACGATCGAGACCGCCTCCCCGGCCAGTCAGCATGAGGTGAAGGCCATTCCGGCCATGAGGCGCGGGTTCATGGGTCGTTGCCCGGCCTGCAACGGGGGGCGGCTCTTCGGTCGCTTCCTCAAGGTCGTGGATCATTGCGAGGTCTGCGGAACGGAGTTTCACCATCACCGGGCCGACGACCTGCCGCCCTACATCGTGATCTTCCTCGTGGGGCACCTGATCGGCTACGGCATTCTCATGACCGAAACCAGGCTCGAGATGCCCATGTGGGTGCACCTTGCGACCTGGCCGGCACTGACGCTGATCCTGTGCCTCGCCCTGCTCCAGCCAGTGAAAGGCGCTGTCGTCGGGCTGCAATACGCGTTAGGGATGCACGGTTTCGGGGCTGACCGAGCCAAGACGAACGCCGACGAGGACCATGCCCGTGACGGACACCGAGACCCTGGCGAGGATGGATCGCCTCGTTTCCGCTGAGACCAACCCCACGCTCCCGACGCTCCGTCCCGTCGACGCCGCGACCCTCATCATCATCGACCGCAAGGGCAAGCGCCCGAAGGTCCTCATGGGCAAGCGCCATGAGGGACTGAAGTTCATGCCTGGAAAATTCGTCTTCCCGGGCGGACGGATCGAGGCCGGGGACCGATCCATGACGGTCGCCGGCGCGCTCCACCCTCGCGCTGAACGGGCGCTCATGGGGCGGATCGCACGCCCGTCGGCCCAGCGAAGCCGGGCCCTGGCGTTGGCGGCCATTCGCGAAACCTTCGAGGAGACCGGCCTTCTCCTCGGGACGAAGGATTATGGTGCACCCGAGAGCCCGCCCGCCGGAACCCCCTGGGTCGCTTTCCAGGAGCACGGCGTCTTTCCGGATCTCGAGGCTCTGCATTTCATCGGCCGGGCGATTACGCCTCCCAAACGCGTCAGACGGTTCGATACGCGGTTCTTCGCTGCCGACCGGACATCCATCGCCGCGGAGGTGGAGGGCGTGGTCGGACCGGAGGCCGAACTGGTGGAGCTCGCCTGGGTGACCATCGCCCAGGCCAAGGCTCTCGATCTCCCGCCGATCACGACCGTGATCCTGGGTGAACTGGAGGCCAGAATCGCCGCCGGCTTCACCCATGAGCTGCCGGTCCCCTTCTTCCACCAGCAGCGCGGCCGTTTCGTGCGGGAGCTTCTGTGAATCGGTGCTCTCCCTGAGGGTTTTCGGCCGCCACGTCGCCGTCAGGGGCCCGGAAAGCACCGAGAAGGTCCCCTTCTCCCTTGACTGCCCGCCCATAATCAGGCATGGGAACGACACGATTTTCCGGCCGGGTTCGCCCGGCCTTTGCGTTTCGGCCATGCCGTGGGGCCAACCGAGCGCCCGAACCGAACAAGAGGTCCCGACCATGGCCAAAGCCGCAACGATCAAAGTGAAGCTCGTCTCCACCGCCGACACGGGCTATTTCTACGTGACGAAGAAGAACTCGCGCACGATGACCGAGAAGATGAGCTTCAAGAAGTACGACCCGGTCGCGAAGAAGCACGTCGAGTTCAAGGAAGCCAAGATTAAGTGATCGGCTGACGTCAAGCTTCCGAACCATCCGAAGAACCGCCCCACGCCGGGCGGTTTTTTCGTTTTCGGCAGCGCTCAAGGCGGATGTGGACGGGCGAGATTCGCCGGGCTCGCGAAACCGCCGTTTAGGAGAAGGATATCCCGAGCCAGAGCGTGATGAATGCGAGAGACGTGGCAACGATCATCCACTCTGCCGCTGTCAGCCTGTTCGAATGTGCCGCTGTTCTGGTCTGGTCCATGGCAGGCCCCCTTTGTACCCTTGGGGCCGCTGAAGCGCGTCAGCCCCTGTTTGAACGCAGCGCACGATAGGACCGAATGGAGCACAGCGATGTGCCCGGCGGCACATGGAGGTTCAGGCGGCATCATCGTGTGTGGGACATTGCGGCCGACGACAGCGGCGCTGGGGATGAGATGCACCTGCCGGAGACCGCCCTCATCGCGGCCAGCCGGCTAGAGATCGAGCTCCAGCAAGACAGGCTGATGATCGGAGGCCTGCGTCTCCTGGTCGTAGGAGATGCGTCTGACCCGAGGAGCAATGTCGTCGGTCACAAACACGAAATCGCAGCAATGGGGCGGCCCGTTCGACTGTTCGAAAAGGCAGAACGAAGTCGGGTACGGTTGGGCTCCATGCACCACCTGCCATGCATCGAGAAGGGCAGGCACCTCATGGTCGAAATGCTCCGAGATTCGCTGCTTCACCGGATCCGGCGGACGCATGTTGAAGTCGCCGGTCAGGACGGCGGATGCCGAAGTGGGGAGACGCGCATAGGTGCCCGGCCCGTCCTCGCGCGGGGTGGCGACGCGCTCGCAGGCACAGCGATGGGCCTCACGGATACCCTCGACCTGCGCCCGCCGGAGCTTGTCGGACGAGTATTCCAGATGCGTCGTCATCACGCGAAGAGGCCCGGACGGCGTCTCGACTGTCGCTTCCAGAAGGAGACGCGGCATGTTGCGGGTCGGGGCGGCCTCCCACGGCAGGGTATGGCGCAGCACCTGCCCAACCGGCTGGCGGGACAGGATCATGTTGCCGAAGCGCCGCCGGCGCCCTGCCCCATCCGGTATATCGAGCGCCACGCCCTCCACGGCCGTGTAGTTCGGGAGAAGCCCCGCCAGTTCGGCGAACTGGTTTCCTCCATCATTGCTCTTGAGATCGGAAAAGTTGTCCGAGACCTCCTGGAGGCAGAGCACGTCGAAGTCAGCAATGGCGCGCGCCTCGTCCACCAGCCTTCGCAGATCGACGGTCCCATCGATCCCCAAGCCCCATTGAATGTTCCAGGTGATGATTCTGAGCATGCCGCGCCGCTTCCCTACTGACCGACCTTACTCAGCACGTCGGCTTTCAGGAAGCGCTCAATGACGAGCATGAAGACCACTGAGGGAACGAGCAGGATGAGAGCTGTGATGGAGGCGATCTGGTAGTTGCCGCCCATACTCGCATTGTAGAGAAGCAACGGGAGCGTCGTCACCTGAGGGACACCGACGAAGAAGGTCCCGGTGAACTCGTCGAGCGATTCGAGAAAAACGAAGATCGCGCTCGCCATGATTCCGGGTGCCGCGAGAGGCAGGGTCACGGTGAAGAACGTCCGTAGCGGCGAGGCGCCGATATTGCGCGCCGCAAGTTCGAGGTCCCGGTCGACGGCCGCAAAGGCTGCGGCTGCGATCCATACTGAATAGACCAGGCCGTGAGCCGCATGCACCAGCACGACGCCGGTGATCGTTCCGGTGAGCCCGATGCTGTAGAAGACCCGAGCCACGTTGATGTAGATTGCCACCGACGGGAACGCCTGAGGCAGCAGGAACAGGATCATCAGAGCCGTCCGCCAGGGCAGCTTGAGGCGGGCCAGTGCATAGCCTGCCGGGACCGAGACGGCGAGTGCCACCATGACCGTCAGGCAGGCGATGCCGACACTCGTCATCAGCGACGTCATGGCGTCGCCGGTCGGACGAAAGACCACCTCCCAGTAGCGGAGACCGTAGGAAACAGGCAGCTTGAACGGCGTGTACCACCGCTCCGCCACGGACCAGAGGACGAGATTGGCGAGAGGGCCGAACAGCAGGAAAGCGAACGCTGCAAGCCCCGCAACCTTCAGGACGGTGGATCCGAACGCCCAGAACTTTCTTCCGGACTCAGGGCGGGCACCTGCCTCGGCGAGCGGGAGGGCGGACGAAGCCTGGATCTTGCCGCTCATGCCTGCACCTCGCGCTTCACGCTGTGGCGGAGATAGATCCACGCCACCGTGCCCGCGATGGCATAGGAGATCACGCCGAGTGCGTTGGCGGTCGCGTAATCGCCATAGGAATTGATGCGGAACGCCATGTCGACGGTGAGCATGGTGGGCTGCGAGCCCGCGACCATCATCGGAACCGACAGGACGGACAGCATGGTGACGAAGGAGAGGACGAGGCCGACGAGGAGCGTCTGAGCCACCTGTGGCAGGACGAGTTCGACGAGAACCCGGATCCGCGAGGCCCCGAGATTCCGTCCCGCCTCGATGGTGGCGCGGTCGATCGACGCCATGGCTCCGGCCAGCATCAGCGTCACGAACGGAACCTGCTTCCACACGAACGTGATGATGATGCCGCGCCAATCGAGAAGGCTCGTGGCCTGAAGCGGCTCCATCAGCCCGAGCGCCACGAAGGAATTGTTCATGAGGCCGTTCTTGGCGAGGAAGGTCCGCATGCACTGGGCCGCCACGATGAACGGAATGAAGAGCGGCCAGCGATAGAGGGCTCGCAAAGCCGCAACGAGCCAGGGCGTCTCACCGAGCGTGAGGATGCCCGCTATCGCGATGGAGACCAGAGCGGTCAGAAGGGTCGAGACGACCACGATGAAGAGCGTGAAGAGAATGTCCGTCGAATAGAGCTCGTAGGCCTTCTGGAAGTGCGCGAGCGACAGGCCCCTTCCCGGCTCCGTGAAGGCTGCCGCGAGCGAGAAGCCGAGCGGGTAGAGAAACAGCGCGCCGATCATCGCGAGTGCCGGCGCGACGAGCAGGAGGCCGAGGAGTGACGGTTTCGCCATGATGTGGGACTGTTCCGGTCACGATGGAGCATCGGACATGGTGTCGTGCAGGCAGCCCGTCGTTCGGGCCGCCTGCCGTGGCTGATCGCCTTAGTTGGCGACCTTCTTCTCGTAGGTCTCGAGGATGTCGTTGAAGTATGGGCCGATCGGAAACGCCTTGCCGTTGGTCGCGAGCGTGTCCGGCGGAATGTCGGCGAAGAGCTGGTTCCAGGCCGCCTGATCGAGCTTCCCTTCCAGGTTCTTGGCGTCGATTCCCGGGTACCAGTTGAACCGCTTCACGATGCCCTCAGCCTGCACGTCTGGGCTCGTCGCCAGGGCGATGAACTCGGCGGCGAGCTTCTCCTGCGCCGTCTTCGAGGGAATCGCGTAATACATGGGCTGGCCGGGCATGCCAGGCGACACCAGCTTCAGGCGCATGTTCGGCGGAAGCTTGCCGTCGGCCTTCCACGTGTAGAACATGTCAACCCAGACTGGCCCCATGGCGATTTCGCCGCGGTTAAGCATGTCGAGCGTGCCGGCATTGCCGGGCGTGATGACGACGTTCTGGTTGAACTCCTTCAGATCGGCCATGGCCTTGTCCCAGCTCGCCTTCGTGGCGGCATCGTAAGGCCCCTTCTCGAGCTTCGCCGGATCGCCGCCGAAGGCCGAGATCCACCCGGTCACGAAGGCGACGCCCGACATGCCGCCCTTGATGCCGTTGTAGCCGAACTGCTTCGGATTTTTCTTCACCCACTCGCGCAGCTCGGCATAGTTGTTGGGCGGACTCTTGATCAGGTCCGGATTGTAGGCGATCGCCGTTTGCGAGTGGAACATGGGCATGACGTAGCCGGAAACGTCGGTGCCGAGCGAGTTTGTCGCGGTGTCGCGGGTCACGAGCTTGCCGGTGGGAAGCGAGTCCCGGTACTTCTTGAGCAGATCCCCCTGCACCATCGTGCCGGCGGCCTTCTGGTGGATGACCACCACGTCGAAGTCGGATGCGGCGGCAGCCTGCTTCTGCGCATCGAGCTTCTCGAAGATCTTCTGGGATCCGCCGTCTCCCGGCCCGGTGCCGACGGCCACGACCTTCACGCCCGGATGGCTCTTCTCAAAGAGCGGCCCGAGATAGTCCTTGATGTAATCGACCATGTTCTGGTCGCCGGCCGTCGCGACATTGAGCGTCTGCGCACTGGCCGCACTGCTCAAGAAAAAGGCTGCGAGACCCGCAGCCAATAGGCGTTTACGCATGGGATCCTCCCGAAGTCTGGGTTTGGGGAAACAGGTGCAACGACGCCAGCGGGAGGCGCAGGCCTACCGGGCGGTCGAGCTCGTGATAGCGGTCGTCCGTCACAGTGAAGTGACGGTCACCGACCGCGATCACGTACCTGTAGTGTCCTCCCGGATACGTTCTCTGCGTAATTCTTCCGGGCAGGACGATCGCCCCGTCGATCCGCGCGTGCAGATCGTCGAGGGAAGCGATATCGTCGCGAAAATAAGCCGTGACGGGACCCACGGGCACTTGGCCGCCATAGTTCGCGGTGCTGCCGTCGTCGACCCTCACCTCTACGCCGGTTCCGGCAGCGCGGACGTCGAGGTCGAGGGTGTTCTCAGCCCCCATGAAGCTGGCCACGAAAGGCGAGTTCGGATGGTCGTAGACCTCTTTCGGGGCTCCGACCTGCGCGATCCGTCCAGCATCCATCACGACGATCCGGTCGGCCATCGTCATGGCTTCCTCGCGGTCGTGCGTGACGTGGATCGCCGTGAAGCCGAGGCGGCCCTGAAGAGCCTTGATTTCGGACCGGAGCTGAATCCGCACCTTGGCGTCCAGATTGGACAGGGGCTCGTCGAGAAGAAGGATTTGCGGCTCGATCGCCAGCGCCCGCCCCAGGGCGACGCGCTGGCGCTGACCACCCGAGAGGTTCGTCACTTTCCGGTCCTCCAGACCGGAAAGGTTCAGCATCTTCAGAACGGCAGCGACTCGGGAGCGGATCTCGTCCTTCCGCATGCCGCGGAGGCGAAGGCCGTAGCCGACATTGCCGAGAACGGTCATGTGCGGCCAGAGCGCATAGGACTGGAACATCATCGCCATGCCGCGCTTCTCCGGCGGCGTGTTCACCACATCCCGGCCAAACAACCGGATGGCACCGCCGGCGGCCTTCTGAAATCCCGCGATGGTGCGCAACAGGGTCGTCTTCCCGCAACCGGACGAGCCGAGGATGGCGATGAACTCTCCGGGTGAGACCGAGAGGCTGACCCCATGAAGCACGCGCTGGCTGCCATAGCTGACCTGAAGATGATCGACATCGATGGCGGCAGAGACAGGGCTGTCCACGTCTAAGTATCCTCCCGAGTGCGCTTTTCGCGTCTCTTATTGGAGGAGAAGATCACATTTAAATGTCAGTGGAAAGAGTAACCGAACGTCAGCGCCACGGCTCCAAAAGGGCTATCAGGCCCGTGTGGGAACGGGCGCTGCTTCCATATCGGTAGCCTTCCAAATGAAACCGCCCCGATCGGGGCGGTTTCGGCATTGGCGTTGACAATGGACGATCCCGTCCGTGCGGGCACCGTCTATCAGCGGTAGACACCGTCGATCCGGCGGATCCGTTGAACGTCGCGCCGGTTGATCGAGCCCGTCGTCACCACATCGCGTCTGACCGAGCGTACGAACCCCGCGCGTTGGCGGTCCCTGTAGACGACGCGCGTCACCGTCCGGGGTTGCCGGTAGACAACGCGGCTGCCGTAGACCGGCTGACGGTAGATCACGCGGTTGCCATAGACGGGCTGGCGATAGACCACGCGGGTTCGGTACACGGGGGCCGGCTGGTAGACCACCCGCGTCACCGGCGCCGAGTAGTACCCATAGGCGGGGGCGCTGTAAGCGGGATAGTTGTAGGCGGCAGGATAGCCATAGCTGTAGCCGTATCCATTCGCCGGGTATCCATAAGGATAGCCATAGCCCGGATAGGCATAGGCCGGAGTGGCGGCTGCGGTCAGAAGGCCGCCGAGCACCGCACCGCCGATTAGCCCCGCCGCGACGGCCCCGCCATTGCCCCATCCGCCGCCCCGATAGTACCGGGGATAGTAACCACCATTCCACCCACCGCCGCCATGCCAGCCGCCACCGCGCCAGCCACCACCGCGCCAGTGCTGAGCATCCGCCGTGCCGATGCTCGCGACGGTGACGAGGGTAATGCCAGCCAATAAAGCAAACTTCCTCATGGTGACCTCTCAAGAAGTGACGAAGAGCATTCCTCGCAACAACAATTCAACCGCGGGATTTTGGTTCAAAGCTTGGCCGCCGAATTCATCGGATTTGTTCAATTGGAACAGTGATTTCTGACATTCTGTTCATAATCGGTTGCAATTATGGGGATCCGTTCCGATCGACCGCGGCTAGTGTTGCGGTTTCGACAATCCTATCCGATTGGCTGCCTTCCGCCAGGCTGCCTCACGTCGCTTGGCCAGGGAGATGTCGTGTCGACGATCGAACGCGACGGGATCGAGAAAAACGGCGAGGTCTTCGATGTGTTGCGAGATGCAATACGCTTCAGTCATGACGGAACTTTACCCTCATCGACGACGAATTCCGAAAGGACCGACATAATGAGGCAGGCAGCGGGAAGTTCCTGGGCCGACGTGCGGGCGTTGCGACGCTGGGGGCGGGAAACCCGCTACTGCGCGTAGATCTGCGATCTCGGGAAGATTGTGTTCCCCGCCACCACTTGGGCAATGACCGAAGCGATCTTGTCGCCACCCCTGGCCGAAGGTTCGATGGGGTTCGCATAATCATCAGGCTCGTCGCAGATCAGGCGCAGGTCGATGAGATGAAGCCGTCGCGAAAAGGCCTCACGCATGATGACATCGTTGAAGATCGCCAGCGCCGTGACGACCAGACGCTGCTCCTGCGGATCAGGGAATCGGGCGTCGTAGATCGTGCAGAGGGCGGTCGGCAGGCGCCTCTCGAGGACGGCGTCCAGCATGGTCCGGTAATTATGGGCAAACTCGTCCCTGACATCCGCCAGCTTCGTCATCACTTCGGCGACGGAGACCGCACGTTCGCGCAGAACTCCGCTGTTGCGCAAGGCATCGTTGCCGCCGGCGCTGACGATGAGATGGCTCGCATCCGTCGGAACGCGGTCGAGCTGCTGTTGGACCCCGGTAGTGACGGCACCGTCGACCGCGCAGAGGGTCGCCTTCCAGCCCTGCGGCAGCTTGGCCTGAACCTGCGCCGCCACGTCGGGTTCGCCGCGACGCACATACGCACCGTTATCGAAAATGCTGTCACCGAGCAGGATGACGTGGCTCATCGGACCCCTCCCGTCGCGCGACAACCTCCTGGGACACACCCTTGTTCCTGTCCGATTTGATGCGGCAGGTGCGCCACGAACGTTCGCGAGGCACAACCACCTTCTGACCTCCGGTTCTCCCGTCGATCAAGCTTGTGGGCCGCTGTCCGGTTGGAAGAACGGCGCGAAATGGCCAAGCCAGGAGGCGAGCCAGGCTTCCAGAGCAGCCTTGGCGGCGTGCTCTGTCGGCCCATAGCCCCACGCGTCCTCCTGCAGGGGCGTCGACCAGATCCAGAACCGATTGCTCCCATCGTAAGCCACGCTCCCGACCTCGACCGGGCCCACGAAGCCGACATGACGGTTGAGCGGCACTCCCGCGACCTGATCCTGCTGCCACCGTATCCTGCTCATCGACCCTTCTGCCGTTCCCTGAAGCATTCTGCCAATTAGCGCGTTCCCTCCCTCCCACAAGCCGCAGCCGTGCGGGCAAGGAACGCGATTCATAAAGGAACGTTGGAGCAGACGCGGTGCGGCACGAGGGATCCTGTCATGCGTTTTCTTCCGACTAAAGTGCATGGGATGATCGACTACCTTTGGGGCTTGGCGCTTCTGTCCACGCCATGGCTCTTCGGCTTTGCGGACAATTCGGCTGCGACATGGACGGCCGCCGCGTTCGGCCTTGGAGCGATTCTGTATTCGGCCATTACCGCCTATGAGGTCGGGCTACTCAAGCTCCTGCCGATGCCCCTGCACCTCATCCTCGACGGGGTCGCCGGGCTCGCCCTCGCAGCGTCGCCCTTCCTGTTCGGGTTCGCCGATCGGGTTTACTGGCCGCACGTTCTCTTCGGCCTCTTCTCCGTGGCCGCAAGCCTGAACACATACCTGGAGCCGGTCCTGCCGACAGGGCGCCGGGAACCTGCGTGACCGCCCCAAATGCTCGATTGACGGAGGCCACAGGGAGGCGCAGCATCAGGGCCCTCAAGGGAGGCGCCCATGTTCGAGCAGGCCGTCCAAGTGAGTGAGGCGTTCCGCCAAAGCGCGCATCAGATGCAGGGATCGCTCCACATGGCGTTGAAAGGCTGCCCCGAGTGCCGGACGACGCAGATGATCGCCTCCCCGGCTCTCGGCATCTGCGAGGATTGCGGATCGAGCCTGGTCGTGCTGCCTGTTGAATGAGATCAAACCGTCTTTCCCGTGGCCTGCGTCCGGTCGCACGCTCTATGCTCTGCGGGCGGAGAATCGCATGGCATCGTCCGGGTGGATCGAACGGTTAGGCAGCCTCATCGGAGTGCGCCCTGCGGAGTTGAAGCTGGCGTTTCGCGTCACCATCGCTGGCGCCCTCGCCTATGCCGTCACGAAGCTCTTCGACCTTCCGCAAGGATATTGGGCCGTCATCACGGCCGTGGTGGTGATGCAGGCAAGCGTCGGCGGCTCGCTCAAGGCTGCCGTCGAGCGGTTCAGCGGTACCCTGGCCGGGGCCGTCTATGGCGGCCTGGTCGCCGGCTTCGTTCCTCACACCTCGCCCTTGAGCTTGGGACTGGCCATCGTGGTGGCGTTGTTTCCGCTGGCGCTTCTAGCGGCGGTCAAGCCAGCATTCCGGGTCGCGCCGATCACCTCTCTCATCATGCTTCTGCCCCCCACCGGCCAGGCGATCGGCCCCATCGCCTCGGCCTTCGACCGGGTGCTGGAGATCACCCTCGGCAATATCGTCGGTGTCCTGGTCTCCCTGTTCGTCCTGCCGGCGCGGGCGCATACACTGATGGCGGAGGCGGCCGCGAAGGTCGTGTCCCTGAACGCGGACCTGTTCTCCATCTTCATCGAAGAGCTCACCGACGGTCCGAAGGGCCGCTCCGCGCTTCAGACGCTTCATCCGCAGATCCGCTCCGCTCTGAAGAAGGCGGAGGCTGCAGCCGAGGAGGCGACGCGGGAGAGAAAGAGCCGTCTCACGGAAGCGCCCGACCCGGAGCCTCTCATCCGTACCCTGTATCGGGTGCGCCACGACCTCGTGATGATCGGCCGCGCGGCTTCCGGCCCTCTGCCGCCCCTCATTCGGGAACGGCTCAGCCCCTCCCTCAATGCCCTGCACGAAGCCACCCGCAGGCTCCTTTTGGATCTTGCGCAAGCCCTCCATAATCGCAGGACACCCCAAGGAGCGGCCGCCTTCGAGGAAGCCTTGAACGCCTTTACTTTCGAAGCGGAAGCGCTCCGGTCTCCTTCCCTCATGCGGGAGCTGCCGGGAAAAGCCTTCGGACAGGTCGTCGCCCTTGGCTTTGCGCTCGAACAGTTCAGGCAGGACCTTGGCGATCTTCTTCTCCGAACCGGGGATTTGGCCTTGGACCGCACGGCCCACCCTGACGAAAGGTGAAGCGCGCGGCGGGAATGTCAGGGTTTGGCCTCCCCGGGTTCGACAGCCTCGCTCCGGGCTGCTGCTCCGCGACGAACGCTTAGCGCTCGTAGAGTGGCACGAGTTCCATCTGCGGCACGAGCACCAGCCCCTTGTCGGTGATGCGGATCTCCGGAATCACCGAGAGCGGGATGAGATTGAAGCCCATATAGGGAATCCTGCAGCCCGCCTTCTCCCAGGCGGCCTTCAGGGTCCGGGTCTCCTCGGCCACCTCGGTCACGCGCTTGTCGGAGAGAAGGCCTGCGATTGGAAGCGGCACCATGGCGACGACCTTGCCCTGATCGACCACGCAGACGCCGCCTTGCGCTTCGATGATGGCGTCGAGCGCCACCTGCATGTCGCCTTCATCCGTTCCTGCAACGATCAGGTTATGGGAATCGTGCCCGACGCTGCTCGCGACGGCCCCGCTCTTCAGCCCGAAATCCTTGAGCAGCCCGTGGGCGATTCCGGCGCCGCCGGTGCGGCCGTGGCGCTCGATGACGGATACGAAGGTGAGATCGTTCTTGGCAAGCAGCGCATCCCAATCCCGTTCAGGCTGGAGCCGGACTCTGTCATGGAAGAGGACGATGCCCGGCAGGGCGACGCGGATCACATTGGCCTCGCAGGCCTCAACGGGAAGTTCCGGGATCAGCTTCGGCCGCTTCGCAACGTGAACCGTCCGGTACGCCTCGGGAGGATAGCGATAGCGATTGGAGAGCGCCGCATCGAGCACGGGCGTAATCCTTCTGCTCTCGACGACGAGCTCGCCCCCATACCAGGTGTTCTGCACCTCGAGATCGTCGTTGAGCAGCACCACATCGGCGCGGCGTCCGCCGCCGAGGCCGCCGATCTCACCCTCCATGCCGAAGCGCGTGGCCGGGTGCAGGGCGCCCATGCTCCATGCCTGCTCGCGCCCGATGCCGGCCCGGCGCGCCTCACGCGTGACCCAGTCCATGCCGAACAACATCAGATCGTCGGCGTCACGGTCATCGGTACACACGCAGATGCGCTTGTGAGAGGAGCCGAGCTCCGTGACGGTCTTGATGGCCTCGGGAAGCGAGTGCCACGGCGTAGTCGGCGGTCCGCCCCGCAGGAAGATCCAGACACCGGCATCGAGCAGGTCGTCGGCGATGTCCCGGTCAATGGCTTCATGCGTGTCCGTCACGCCGCTGGCCGCGTAGGCGGCCACGAAATCGCGGCCGTAGATGTGGCCCGAGACCGGCTTGCCGCGCTTCAGGGCCGCCGCGAGGATCGCGTGGCTCCTCTCGTCGCCCATGGTGACGGGCACGAAATCCATCTTCTCGCCGAGCGCCGCCGCCTCCGGCCAGCGGTCGAACAGGGCCGCAATCTTGTCGGGAGTCAGGTCGCCACCCGCCGTTTCCAGGTCCGGCGAGGTGGCCGGTACGGTGCTCGGCACCGTGAGGAAGATGGAGAGCGGCGCATGGCGCGCGTCTTCCAGCATCATCTCGATCCCGGCAGCGTCCATGACGTTGCCGATCTCGTGACTGTCGCAGAAGATCGTCGTGGTCCCGTTGAGCAGCGCCGCTTCCGCATAGGCGCAGGCCGTGATCATGCTGCTCTCGATATGGATATGTGGATCCACGAGTCCCGGCGCGACGATTCCGCCCCTCGCATCGTAGACCCGGCCCGGCGCTCCATTGACCTGGCGGTGGGCGCCGGCAGGCTTCACGGCCGCGATCCGCCCTCCGGCAATCCAGACCTCGCGCTCCGGCGCGATCCGCTCGCTGTAGGTCGACAGCACCCGGGCGCCCGTAATCACCAAGTCGGCGGGTGCCCGGCCCGAAGCCACGTCGGCGAGCCGGCGGGTCATGGTCGACAGGGGAGCCACGGAGAACCGGGTTAGGGCCGTCCTGGGCGGCAGCGAAGGTGTGCGATGATCCATGATCCCTCATCCCGTTTGAACGTCGTTGCCGCAACGTAGCAGGACGAGGCAGGAATCGCATCTCGGATCAGGCCGCGTTCCGGAACTTCCCCGAGTGGGACACGCTTGGCCGCCGCTTGCCCCACGAAGTCAGGCTCCCGCCGAACGGATATGAAAAACTGTCCCTTACGAAGGGACAGGACGAGCCTAGGTCGAAACAAAAAAGGCGCCTTGCGGCGCCTGAATGCAGGATAATGAAGTTGGTGGCCAGCCGGGGACAGCGTTGAGGAGGCAACGATCTGCCCCCAGGCTGGCCGAGCCCCCGAACTCCCAGGAGATGCGGCGGACCTGAGCATCCGTAGGGCATGACTTCCGCTGAAGAGCATCGTGGAATCGAGGGACCGGAACCACTATTCGCCGGCGCGGCCCTCTAGGCCCGCACGATGCGCTAAGGCGGAGACTTGCGCTGAACGTATAGGAAACATGGAACGATGCAAGCGCCCGTGTGGCCAAAAAGCGGCATTTTCCAAAAAAACTTAAAGCCAAGTCATCTCAAGGAGATGAATCCCTGTTTTGAAGCTTCGGGTTGGACCCTGCCATGGATTCGGCCTACTTATGGCGACTTGCTGTCCGCCTCAAGGTAGGTCTTCACCGTTGCGATGAACTTGGACACTGAGATCGGCTTCGACATATAGGCTTCGCAGCCCCCTTCCCGGATGCGTTCCTCGTCCCCCTTCATGGCGAAAGCCGTGATGGCGATGACTGGGATCGACTTCAGCTCCTCATCGGCCTTAAGCCAGCGGGTCACCTCGAGGCCCGACACCTCGGGCAGCTGGATGTCCATAAGGATCAGGTCCGGCTTGTGGGCGCGGGCCAGCTCCATGGCCTCAATGCCGTGGCTGGTCTTCAAGGTCGCATAGCCGTGAGCCTCGAGGAGATCGTTGAAGAGCTTCATGTTGAGTTCGTTGTCCTCAACGATGAGCACAGTCTTCTTCATGGCCGCTTTCCCCGGGGCTCCAGATGTACTTCACCGGCCCAATGGTTCATTTGATGATATAGTTAGGTCCCAACCTATTGATGAAATGCAAATTGACAGCATGAACACTCCCTTAAAAAGAGTTACACGGCAGGAGGCCGAAAATGTCGCACTTGAGGCGTTTTCCTTCCTGACCGCCGATGAGGAGCGCCTCGGCCGTTTCATGGCCGTCTCCGGGCTGCAACCGGACACCATCCGGTCGGCGGCCTCGTCGCCCGGTTTCTTTGCCGGTATCCTGGATTACGTTGTCTCCGACGAGCCGCTGCTGATCGCGCTTGCCAAAGAACTGAACACCAAGCCGGAGCACATCATGCAGGCTCATTGGACCCTCTCGCCATCCGAGTTCGAATAATCCCATCCGCCGATGAGCGAAGCCCCCTTCTGCCGCGACTGCCTGACGCTTTCCACCGATCGATCGGCCGGACGATGCGCGGCTTGCGGGTCTCCCCGCCTCCTGCGGCATATGGAGCGGGACAGCCTCTCGATCGCGCATGTGGATTGCGATGCCTTCTTTGCCGCCGTCGAGAAGCGGGATGACCCGAGCCTTGCGGACAAACCGGTCATCATCGGCGGCGGAAAGCGGGGCGTCGTCTCGACGGCCTGCTATGTGGCCCGGACGTACGGGGTCCGCTCAGCCATGCCCATGTTCCAGGCGCTCAAGCTTTGCCCCGAGGCAATCGTGATCAAGCCGAACGGAGAGAAATACAGCAAGGCGGGCCGCGAGGTGCGCGAGCTCATGCGGGAATTGACCCCCCTGGTGGAGCCCGTCTCCATCGACGAGGCCTTTCTGGATCTGACCGGGACGGAAAGGCTGCATGATGGCAGCCCTGCCCTGACCCTCGCCCGTTTCGCCCGTAAGGTGGAGCGGGAGATCGGAATCAGCATCTCGGTCGGCCTCTCGTACAACAAGTTTCTGGCCAAGGTCGCCTCGGACCTGGAGAAGCCGCGAGGTTTCTCGATCATCGGACGCGACGAGGCGGCAGCGTTCCTCGCCGACAAGCCGGTCGGGATCATTCCCGGGATCGGAGCATCGGCCCAGAGCAAGCTTGCCAAGGTGGGAGTATCCCGGATCTCCCACCTGCGTGAGGTGCCGTTGAAAATTCTGTTCGAGGCCCTCGGCCGGGATTCGCAGCGCCTGTCCCGTCTCGCCTGGGGCGAGGACAGGCGGCCCGTCACCCCGGAGCGGGAGACGAAAAGCATCTCGGCGGAAACGACTTTCGAAACGGATCTGAAATCCTTCGAGGATCTCGAACCGATCCTGTGGCGTCTCTCGGAGAAGGTCTCACGCCGCCTGAAGATGGCCGGCCTTGCCGGTCAGAGCGTGACCTTGAAGCTGAAGGACAAGGATTTCCGGCTTCTGACCCGGACCCGGTCGGGCTTGGCACCGACGCAGCTTGCCGCCCGCCTGTTCGATCCGGCCCGGCAGCTCCTGAAAGCGGCCTGCGACGGTACCGCCTTCCGCCTCATCGGCATCGGGGCAGCCGATCTCTGCGACCCTGCCGACGCGGACAAGGGTGATCTCGCGGATCAGAGTGTCGTCCGCCAAGCCCATATGGAAGCTGCGATCGACAAACTGCGCGACAAGTTCGGAGCGAATGCCGTTCAGAAGGGCATCGTGCTGCGCAAACGGTAGAGCATCGGACCCAAACGCGGACCTACTTTTGGGTCCGATGTTCCTGCCTCTTCGAAGAGCGCGCCGTTCGAGCGGAGAACCGGATCCATTTTTCACGGACGTGGCTTTCCGGGTCGCTGACGCGGCCCACCGGGTCCGCACGATGCGTTAATGGCTGCAGGAACTTGACGCCTGCAGGTCGAGACTTTTCAGCTCTCCTTTCAGAGCAAAGTCCCCATAATCGAGCTTCAGGTCCCGGCTAACGCCGTTCTCGTGAAGCTGGAACGAGATCGTGTAGACAGGCGTGCGATCCGCCTTGCCTTCCTCGAAGTAGCTGATGGTGATGGGCCAGCGCGCGACGGAGGCGAGCTTTTCGCCCTGTGCGACGTCCTCGAGCGAGGCCGAAGCGGCGCCCGCCTCGATTTTCCGGCCGATCAGTCCGAGGGTCTCATAGACCTTGTCGCCCCTGTTGGAACCGTCATAGACCTTCACGGACAGGGTGGTGTCCCCCCGGCGTCCCGCCTCGATTAGCCGCTTCAGGTGCTCGGTCGGAAACACGGTCTCGCCCGGCGCCCCGAACGCTTTTCTCTTGGGCTGCTTCAGGTCGACATTGAGATTGCCCTGCGGCGTGAGTTTGGCGTCGCCGTCCACCTCGCCATCCTTGATCATGCCCTGCCGGAACGAGCTGGACTTGAAATGCATGGATCGGCCGTCGCCCGCCTCATACGTGGCGGTTTGGATGTCGAGCGTGTTGGAGCCGGACTCGCTGCTGTTGAGGATCGTCACCTGGCGGTACTTGAGGGTGTAGCCCTCGCAGGCATCGCCCCCGAATTCCATGGCGATCCGCCCCGTCGCGTGATCGACGCCATTGGACCCGCCGGCTCTCAACAGGGACAGGTCATAAACCGCCCTGTGAGGAACCAATTTGACCGAAGGCCTTGCCGTTTGGGCAGAGGCAGGAGCAAGCAAGGCGATGGACAGGCCGCAGGCCGCAACGAGGAAACGCATATCTTCTCCCGATCCGATGCCAGGCAGGATAGGGTCCTCGCGCGGACAGGGCAATGTTCCCGCTTGCGTCCTTACGGCTCATCCGCCACTACTCCGTCCGGATGATGTCACAAAACGAGGCTCCCATGAGTGCAGTCGACAAGAAACTTCAGGAACTGGGAATTACACTTCCGATGCCGGCCGCGCCGGTCGCGAATTATGTCCCATTCGTCAGGACCGGGAACCTGGTCGTCATCTCCGGGCAGCTCTGCCTCGGGCTGGACGGGAAGCTGGCCGATGCGCACAAGGGCAAGCTCGGTGCCGAGATCTCTCCTGAGATCGGCCAGGAGGCGGCGCGGCTCTGCGCGATCAACCTGCTCGCGCAGCTCAAGGCCGCCGTCGGCGACCTCGACAGGGTCACGCGCTGCGTCCGCCTCGGCGGCTTCATCAATGCGGTGCCGACCTTTGCGGCCCTCGCTCCCGTGATGAACGGCGCCTCGGACCTGATGGTCGAGGTTCTGGGCGATGCAGGCCGGCATGCCCGCTCCACCATCGGGGTCGCCGAGCTGCCGCTTGACGCCTGTGTCGAAGTTGAAGGGATGTTTGAAGTCCAATGAGCACCCCAAGCTGGCTCGTCGCGAAGCCCATCGCCCATCGCGGCCTCCACAACAAGGGGGAAGGCGTCATCGAGAACACCGTCTCGGCTGCTGAAGCGGCCATTGCACGTGGTTTTCCCATCGAGCTCGACGTTCAGCTGACCGCCGACAACGAGGCCATCGTCTTCCACGATTTCGAGCTCAACCGCCTGACTGGTGAGACGGGGCTCGTCGCAGAGCGCAAACTCTCCGACCTGAGCAAAATTGAGATCGTCGGCGCCACGGGCGGAGACAGGATCCCGGCGTTGACCGACTATCTCGCCACGATTGCCGGGCGTACGCCGCTGGTGATTGAGATCAAGAGCAAGTTCAACGGCGACCTGCGATTGACCAAGCGGGTCATCGAGATCCTAGCGGATTACAGCGGCCCATTCGTGGTGAAGTCGTTCGATCCGGATATCGTGGCCCATTTGCGGGCGAATGCTCCGAACATCACGCGCGGATTCATCGGCGAGCTGGAATATGGCTCGAAGGCTGACAGTTTCCTGACGCCCGAGATGAAGCACCGGATGGCCAATCTTCTGCACTTCTCGGACACGCAGCCGCACTTCCTGTCATGGCGCGTGAAGGACATCCCCTGTGCTTCGACCCATCTCAGCCGAGTCCTGGGCAACCTGCCCGTGATGACCTGGACGGTACGGACGCCGGAGGATCGCGCCCGTGCCGAAAAGCACGCCAACCAGATGGTCTTCGAGGGCTTCCTGCCCTAAGGTCCTGCCGCAACGGTTGCAAGGATCCCGCCGAGCCATTAGCTCTTGATGCCTAACGGCGGGATCCTTCGACCCAGTGACATTCCAAGCCAAAATCGCACAAGGCCTGAAACTTGTCCCGGCCGCCGACTGGGACGCCTGTGCGCTCGATACGGGTTCCGGCCACGACGACCCGTTCAACCCGTTCTTGTCCCACGCCTTCCTGTCCGCCCTGGAGGATTCCGGCTGCGTCGGCGGAAGGTCCGGGTGGGCGCCGGTTCATGTGCTCATCGAGGACGAGGCCGATAAGCTGCTTGGTGCTGCTCCCTGCTACCTCAAGTCCCATTCCATGGGCGAGTACGTCTTCGACCATTCCTGGGCCGATGCCTATACGCGGGCCGGCGGACGGTACTACCCGAAGCTCCAGGTGGCCGTTCCGTTCACGCCGGTCACAGGCCCTCGCCTGCTCGTTCCGGACGGACCGCGCTCGGCGGAGATCCGCTCCGCTCTGATTGCCGGCTTGAGGGCCCTGCGCGATCAGACCGGCGCATCCTCCATACACGCAACCTTCCTGCAGGAAGCGGATCTCCAGGCACTCACATCGGAAAAGTTTCTCCGACGGGACGACCAGCAGTTCCACTGGTTCAATGAGGGTTACGGCCGCTTCGAGGATTTTCTCGGAGCCCTTGCCTCCCGCAAGCGCAAGGCGATCCGGCGCGAGAGGCGCGACGCCCTCGCGAACGGCATCTCAGTCGAGTGGGTCTTGGGCAAGGACATCACCGAGGCGCACTGGGACGCCTTCTTCGCGTTCTACATGGATACCGGTTCCCGCAAATGGGGCCGCCCCTATCTCAACCGCCGCTTCTTCTCGCTGATCGGCGAACGGATGGCCGAGCGCATTCTCCTCGTCATGGCCAAGCGCAGCGGTCGCCACATCGCCGGGGCGATTAACTTCGTCGGCGACAAGCGACTCTACGGACGCAACTGGGGCTGCATCGAGGACCATCCCTTCCTGCATTTCGAGGTCTGCTACTATCAGGCCATCGAGTTCGCCATTGCGCACGGGCTGGATCGAGTCGAAGCCGGAGCCCAGGGAGAGCACAAGCTCGCCCGAGGCTACAGGCCCGTCATCACCTCCTCGGCGCACGACATCGCGGACCCCTCCCTGCGCCGGGCAGTTCAGGCCTATCTTGATCAGGAGCGTCTCTACGTCTCCGAGGCTGCCGGCGAACTGGCAGCCGCTACACCGTTCCGGCACCGTGAAGAGGATTAGTACCCGGCTCAAGGCATCCTGGTGTTCCGCCCTGCGGCGACGTACGCGGTGAAACCCTCGAGGAATTTGCGCAGCTGCTCCTCGACCTTCTGATCGGCAATGGTGCCATCCTGGTTGAAGACGGTTTGGGCCCGCGACACCATCAGACGTCCCCCGGCCCAGAAATCCGCTCTGAGCGTCCGCAGGACCGGAAGCCACGCGTCCTGAGAGAGAATCGTGCCGAACCC
Source organism: Microvirga terrae (assembly GCF_013307435.2). Classification (NCBI taxonomy): domain Bacteria; kingdom Pseudomonadati; phylum Pseudomonadota; class Alphaproteobacteria; order Hyphomicrobiales; family Methylobacteriaceae; genus Microvirga; species Microvirga terrae. The sequence continues at coordinate 2,549,167 of NZ_CP102845.1, read as the reverse complement.
GCCCGGCGATGCTCCGATGACCGCGACCGGCTTCCCACCGAAGACGCGCTTGATGTCCGAGTCCGGTCTTGAGAGCCAGTCGATGGCGTTCTTGAACACTCCGGGGATGGAGTTGTTGTATTCGGGCGTGACGAGAAGAAGGCCGTCCGCAGCCGCGATGGTCTCTTTCAACTCCGTCACCCGCGCCGGAATACCTTCCTGCGTTTCGACATCGCCGTCGTAGAGCGGGATCCCTCGGATGGTCTCGACGACCAGTTCCGCGCCTTTGGGCATCAGGCTGGCGGCATTCCGCAGCAAGGCGGAATTGTACGAAGCTTCGCGCAGGCTACCCGAAATGCCGATCAGTTTCGCCACATCGACCTCTTTCGCCGTCGGGCTCTGCGCCCGGGAGTCGGGCCGCTCACCGAGAGCCGCGCCCGAGACGCTAAGATTCCGGATCTGGCAAGTCAAACTGCGGCTGGGCCCGCAATCGCGTCCGAAGTTGCGTCACCCGGTCTCGACCGCCACTCTAGAAAAAGCAGGACATCCGTTCATATGTGGACTATGGACCACACGACTTTCCGCTGCACTCTCAGACATTGATGAGCACCTGTTCCGCCTGCGTCATCCGCGAGCATCCCTGATGCAGGAGCTTGTGAAACCTCCACATGTCTTCCCCGCCAACGGCGGGGCCATGGGCGAGCGCATCCGCCGCCACCAGTGGTCGACCACAGCGGTTGGACCGATCGAGACATGGCCGCAGTCCCTGCGAACCGCCGTCAGCATGATGCTGCATTCCAAGTTTCCGACCTTCATGGCGTGGGGCCATGAGCTGACGAGCTTCTACAACGATGCCTACGCTCCGATGCTCGGATCGAAGCCTGAGGCACTTGGGCGCTCATTCCGGGATGTCTGGGCGGAGGCATGGGGCACGGTCGGCCCGATCGCTGAACGAGCCTTTCTGGGCGAGGCAAGCTACTTCGAAGATCTGCCGATCACCATCGAGCGCAATGGATATCCCGAGCAGACATGGTGGACGTTTTCCTACAGCCCGATCCACGATGAGACCGGCGGCGTCGGCGGCATTCTCTGTATCGTACACGACACGACCGCGAAGGTTCACGGCGAACGGCGGCTCGGGTTTCTGGTCCGCCTGAGCGACCGCCTGCGCAGTTTGAACGAACCGCTTGAGGTCATCACGGCTGCCCAGGCGATGCTGGGCGAGCACCTCAAAGCGAGCCGCGTCGGCTACGGAGAGGTCGAGGAGACGGCCCGCTACTTCACTACGGAGCGGAACTGGACGGACGGAACGGTCGAGCACCGGACCGGGACGCACGACCTGGCGGCATTCGGTCCGGAGATTCATGGCGCCCTCAAACGCGGTGAAACCCTGATCGTGCATGACGCTGCCGCCGACCCGCGGACCAATTCTCCCGAGCACCTGGCTGCCTTCGCCTTCCTCGAGTTCTCCTCCGTTGTCACCGTCAGTCTGATCAAACACGGGCGCATGGTCGCGGCCCTCTACGTTCACAACCGGGAGCCGCGCCTCTGGAGCGAGAGCGAAGTCAAACTCATCGAGGACGTCGCCGAGCGGACCTGGGATGCCATCGAGCGCATCCGATCGGAGGCGGCCCTTCGCAAGAGCGAGGAGCGCCTTCAGCTCGCCCTCGAGGCGTCGAGCGTTGTGGGAACCTGGGACTGGGACATCCAGTCCGATCTGGTTTATGCGGACGAGCGTTTCGCCACGTTGTACGGGGTCGACCCCGCACGAGCCGCGACGGGAGCGCCCATCGCCGGCTTCCTGAAAGGCGTTCATCCGAGCGACCGCGCCCGGATCGAGGACCTGATTCGGGAAGCGTTGGACACGGGGCGCACTCTGGCCGCGGAGTACCGCACGATCGACGGATCCGGACAGGTCCACTGGGTTTTCGCCCAGGGACGCTGCTACCGGGCAGCTGGGCAGCCGGTCCGGTTTCCCGGCGTCTGCGTCGACATCACCGAGAGAAAGAGAGCCGAGGAACACCGGGAGCTTCTCATCAACGAGCTGAATCACAGGGTAAAGAACACCCTGGCGACCGTACAATCCATCGCCTCTCAGAGCCTGCGCAATGCGGAAACCACAGAAGCGGCCCGCTCGGCCATGGAGGCTCGCCTGCTGGCGCTCTCCCGCGCCCACGATGTGCTCACGCGCGAAAATTGGGAGGGGGCCGGACTGGTCGAGATCGTCAGGGAGGCGCTAGCCCCCTATCGCCACGACCGCGAGAACCGGCTGCATGTGGAGGGCCCGGATGTGCGCCTCTCGCCCCGGATGGCGCTCGCTATCGCGATGGCCCTGCAGGAACTAGCGACCAACGCCGTGAAATATGGCGCTCTCTCCAATGCCTCGGGCGAGGTGCGGGTGGCATGGGTGGTCGAGCAGAAGGGTGAGAAACGCCTGCGCTTCAGCTGGACCGAGACAGGCGGCCCTCCGGTGAAGGCTCCACGGCGGCGCGGCTTCGGCACGCGCCTGATCGAGCGGAGCCTGGCTCAGGATCTCAACGGCGAGGCCCATATCACGTTCGCTCCGACCGGGATCATCTGCACGGTCGACGCCGCCTTCGCGTGAGCGCCAGAGGAAAAGCCGCACCGGCTGTGGGCCGCTGCGGCTTCCTGGGGAAGAAGTCCCAAATGACCGGTCTCACAAACTGGAGATGATTGCGTCGATCCCTTCCATGATCGCAGCCGGCGATGTGCCGACCGCGTTCAGGCCAAGGTTCAGCAGCCAATAGCAGCCGAGCAGGATCACAGGCACGAGGACCCAACCCAGGACTTCCTCGAACCAGACGCGCCGGCGCCGACGCTGGTAGCGCTTCTCGCGCCAGGACAGCTTCGCCGGAGCGTCGAAGGTTCGGGACGCCTCAAGCGGTCCCTCGTGAATCTCACTCGTCATGCTCTAACCAACGGAACTTTCGGAACAGTGCGGACGCCTCCGCCTCCATTACCATCGGATCCCTTCGGTTTCACGGCCTTTTTCGTCTTAGAAGAAGCCGACTTGGCCTTGGGCTTCTTCTTGGCCGCGTTGGTCACATCCTTCTCGGGCTTCGGCTTCACCGGACCCTCGACATACTCGAAGCCGAGGTTCTGGAGGCCGATTTCGTCCGTCTTGACCACCACGCGAACGGCTCCGCCGTTCTTGAGGCGTCCGAACAGAACCTCGTCCGCGAGCGGTGTCTTGATCGTCGATTGGATCAAGCGTCCCATCGGACGAGCACCCATGGCCTCATCGTAGCCATGCTCGACCAGCCAATCGCGGGCCTCGTCGGTGAGCTCGATCGAGACATTTCGATCGGCGAGCTGGGCATCGAGCTGCATGACGAACTTCTCGACCACCTTCTGGACCACTTCCTTCGGCAGGTGGGCGAAAGAAATGACGGCATCGAGGCGGTTGCGGAACTCGGGCGTGAACAGCTTGTTGATCGCTTCCGTATCGTCACCCTCACGCTTGGTGCGGGTGAAGCCATAGGCCGGCCGGGCCATGTCGGCGGCGCCTGCGTTCGTGGTCATGATGATGATCACGTTACGGAAATCGACCTGCTTGCCGTTGTGATCCGTCAGCTTTCCGTGATCCATGACCTGGAGCAGGATGTTGAACAGATCCGGGTGCGCCTTCTCGATCTCGTCGAGCAGGAGCACGCAATGCGGGTGCTGGTCGACGCCGTCGGTCAGCAGACCACCCTGGTCGAAACCCACATAGCCCGGAGGCGCCCCGATGAGGCGGCTGACAGTGTGGCGCTCCATGTACTCCGACATGTCGAAGCGCAGGAGTTCGACCCCGAGGGAAGCAGCCAGCTGCTTGGCGACTTCGGTCTTGCCGACGCCCGTGGGTCCGGCGAACAGGTACGAGCCGATGGGCTTCTCCGCGTCGCGGAGACCGGCCCGAGCCAGCTTGATCGCCGAGGAGAGAGCCTCGATGGCCTTGTCCTGACCGTAGACGACCCGCTTCAGGGTATCCTGCAGGTGAGCGAGCACCTCGGCGTCGTCCTTCGATACGGTCTTGGGTGGAATCCGCGCCATGGTGGCGATGGTGGCCTCGATTTCCTTGATGCCGATGGTCTTCTTGCGGCGACCTTCGGGCAGGAGCATCTGGGACGCGCCGGTCTCGTCGATCACGTCGATCGCCTTGTCCGGCAGCTTGCGGTCGTTGATGTAGCGGGCCGACAGTTCCACCGCCGCCTTCACGGCGTCGTTGGTGTACTTGAGCTTGTGGAAATCCTCGAAATAGGGCTTCAGACCTTTCACGATCTCGATGGCATCGGGCACGGACGGCTCGTTGACGTCGATCTTCTGGAAGCGGCGGACAAGGGCCCGGTCCTTCTCGAAATACTGGCGGTACTCCTTGTAGGTGGTCGAGCCGATGCAGCGGAGGCTGCCCTGAGCCAGCGCGGGCTTCAGGAGGTTCGAGGCATCCATAGCGCCGCCGGACGTGGCGCCGGCGCCGATCACCGTATGAATCTCGTCGATGAACATGATGGCGTTCGGATGAGCCTCGATCTCCTTCATGACCTGCTTCAGGCGCTCTTCGAAATCGCCACGATAGCGGGTGCCGGCCAGGAGGGTGCCCATGTCGAGGGCGAACACGGTGGCTCCCTTCAGAACCTCCGGGACCTCGCCCTGAACGATCTTGCGCGCGAGGCCTTCCGCGATGGCGGTCTTGCCCACGCCGGGGTCGCCCACCAGGAGCGGATTGTTCTTCTGGCGACGGCACAGGACCTGGATGGTCCGCTGGACCTCGGATTCGCGGCCGATCAGCGGGTCGATCCGTCCTTCCTTCGCCTTCTTGTTGAGATTGACGCAGTAAGCGTCGAGAGCATCACCCTTTTTCTTCTGGCGCGCGTCACCCTCCTCCTGCGTCGGCCGCTCGCTCGAAGATTCCTCCTCGGACCCGCGCGGAGATCGGCTCTCCGTGAGGCCGGGGCGCTTGGCGATGCCGTGGCTGATATAGTTGACCGCGTCGTAGCGGGTCATGTCCTGCTCCTGCAGGAAGTATGCGGCGTGGCTCTCGCGCTCCGCGAAAATGGCGACCAGCACGTTGGCGCCGGTCACCTCGTCGCGGCCGGACGACTGGACATGGATCACGGCCCGTTGGATCACGCGCTGGAAACCGGCGGTCGGCTTAGAGTCCTGACGCCCGTCGGCCACCAGATTGGCCAGTTCGCTGTCGACATAATCGACCAGGTTGCGCCGGAGAACATCGAGATCGACATTGCAGGCCCGCATGACGGCCGCAGCATCCTGGTCGTCGATCAGGGCCAGGAGGAGGTGTTCGAGGGTTGCGTATTCATGTCGGCGCTCTCCTGCGAGAGCGAGAGCGCGGTGAAGGGCTTGTTCAAGACTGCGAGAAAAGCTCGGCAACGGCTTGTCCTTTGTGAGACGGGGCTCGGCTAATTCTTTTCCATGACACATTGCAGAGGGTGCTGATGTTTCCGGGCGAAATCCATCACCTGGGTCACCTTCGTCTCGGCAACTTCGTACGTAAAAACTCCACACTCCCCGACGCCGTTCTGATGGACGTGCAACATGATCCGGGTCGCATCCTCGCGGTTCTTGTTGAAGAACCGTTCCAGCACGTGCACCACGAACTCCATCGGGGTGTAATCGTCGTTCAAGAGAAGAACGCGGTAAAGGTTCGGCCGTTTCGTGCGCGGTTTGGTTTTCGTGATGATAGCCGTGTTCGAGCGACCGCCGTCATCGCCGCCAGGCGGCTGCGCCCCGCCGGCAGCGGATACCGGACGGGTCTCCGACAGGGTCAAACTACCTTGTGCTAACCGCAGCATATTCGGACGACCGCCCCTTCTTCTGTTTTTGGCCCTCGGCCTCTCGCCCGTCCTGTTCCGGGCCATCGGCATCCAGCCAAATGTATAGTCGCTCCATTCGGTTTGCCAGATCAACCAGATGGGTGGTCGCAGCCGTGATGAAAAGAGCGACATCTTGGCCATGCCTGCGCCACCAGCCCGGGCGGCAGGCCAAGCCCTGAATGCATGGCAGGATCAACGCAAAACGCCCGGGACAAGCCCGGGCGCTTCATGGCAGAAGACCTTCGGATCGGCTCGTTATGCGGCTGACGCCTTGGAGAGGAGACCCTCATAAGGCTTCATCGTCTCCGCCGCGAGCGCCGAATAGAGTGCGCTCATCTTGGCCGTCTGGCTCACGAGGCTGTCATAGGCGCCTTTGACGAAGGCGGTTTGGATTTCGACAGCCTTGTCGAGGGTCTGAACGCCAAGGAGCTTTTCGACCGTGGAAGAGGTCTGCTCGAACGACTTGCGAGCGAAGTCCGCCGTCTCGGCCGCGATGGCCTGGCTGTTGCTTGAGAAGGCTCCAAGCGCCTTCACGGTGGCATCCAGGTTGTCCTGGCCGAATTTCTGAATGTGGGTAAACGGCTGAAGCATTGTGAACCTCGGCAATAAGGCGTTAAATGGCGGCTGGCGCGGCTGGATAGCCAACGAAGTCAATATGTGCAGCGCACAAAATTCTGTCAAGTTTTATTGTGCAATGCACAAAAATCAGATTGTTCTCCTTTCCTCCGTTAACGGGCCCGTAACCGCAATCTCTTACCGTCAGGGTATGTGTTGCGCCGGCAACGGTTCCTCCGAGAGAACCGGGCGCAAGGGCCTAGAACCAAACGAAACAGGGATTGTTGCAGCATGAATTCGGTTTGGATGGGACGCCGAAAGACATGGGCTCTTGTTGGTATCGTTGCGTCATTTGCCGTCGCGGTCGCCTCTCCGGCGGATGCGGCACGGCGCAAGGCCAAGCAGGCCGGCGGCGGTTATAGCCCCCTCTCTGCCTCCATCGTGGTCGACGCCAAGACCGGCAAGATTCTCCAGGGTGAGAATGTCGACGAACCGCGCATTCCCGCATCCCTTACGAAGGTGATGAGCCTTTACCTCCTGTTCGAGCAGCTCGAGCGCGGGCGCATGCGCGCCGACACGCCCCTCACCGTCTCCGCCTATGCCGCCAGCCAGCCGCCGACCAAGCTCGGCCTACGCCCCGGCTCGACCATCGAGGTCGACGATGCCATCAAGGCGATGGTGACCCTCTCGGCCAACGACGTTTCCGTTGTGGTGGCCGAGAACATCGCAGGTTCGGAGGACGCTTTCGCGCAGATGATGACCCGCAAGGCGCGGGAGCTCGGCATGAGCTCGTCGGCCTTCTACAATCCCCACGGCCTGCCGCATGAGCCGCCGAACATCACGACCGCCCGTGACCTGTCGATCCTCGGCCGCGCGATTCAGGACCGGTTCCCACGGTACTTCGCCTATTTCCAGACCCAATCCTTCCAGTATGGCAGGCGAACCATCCGCGGCCATAACCGGCTGCTCGGCAAGATCGAGGGCGTGGACGGGATCAAGACCGGCTACACCCGTCTGTCCGGCTTCAATCTGCTGACCTCGGTCAACACCGACACCCGCAGCATCGTGGCCGTTGTGCTCGGTGGCCGCTCCGGCGCGTCCCGCGACCAGAGAATGGCGGGTCTCATCGAGAGCCATCTGCCGCGGGCCTATGCGGGCACCCGGACCGCGCCTTCCGTGGTCGAGAATCAGCCGGCCATGGTGGCAGAGGCTCCGGCTCCGCGCCCGGTCGACCCGGCACCCATCGCGGCACCCGTCAAAGTGGCCTCGGCCATCGCCCAGGCTCCTGTTGCACAGGCCTCGACGCCTCAGGCCGGCCCCGACCGCAAGCCGCTCGACTTGAATACCCTGCGGCCGGTCGTGGCCTCGGCTGCCGGCGCCAGCTCGACCACCACGCCCTCCTCGGTCCGGTGGCAAAAGGGTCAGGAACCCCTGCCGCTGAATGCCCAGGCCTATGCAGCCCTTCAGACCTCCGCGCCGATCCCGGCTTCCCAGAAGGCTGCCCTGCAGGCCAAGATCGAGGCAAAGGCCTCCGAGCCTGCCCCGTCCGCGAACATTCCCGCGGCGACCAAGACAGCCTCCCTCAAGGCTGACGCTCCCAAGACGGAGGCGTCCGAGCCCAAGAAGGCCGTGACGGGCTGGGTCGTTCAGCTCGGTGCGACGGACGATGAAGACAAGGCCAAGGCCATGCTCGACTCGGCCCGCAGCCGGTTCGGCAAGGTTCTGGGCAAGGCTTCCCCCTTCACCGAGAAGGTGACGGTCGACGGGAGCACCCTGTACCGGGCACGGTTCTCGGGATTCTCGGAGTCGAACGATGCTGCCAACGCCTGCAAGCAGCTCAAGAAAGGCGGCGTCAACTGTTTCGCCGCACGTGGCTAACCGACTTTAGCGAACACTGCGACGGCGTGTGTTTTTGCGCCGTCGTGGCTTCCAGACACACCGGATCGCGCGTGGAGTATCAGCGATGTCGGCTCAGCACTTCTCTCGCCTCGTTCACGCGAGCCGCGAGGTACGCCGTTCCTCCCTGGTCGGGATGGAGTTTCTTCATCAGCGTCCGGTGCGCTTTTCGGATCTCGTCGAGGCTCGCACCCGGCTGAAGGCCCAGGATTTGATAGGCTTCCTCTTTCGTCATTACGCCCGAATGCGCCTGGGTGCGCGTCCGCGTGTCACGATCTCCCTGAGCGTTTTCACGCCAGCCGGCAAACCGGCGATCAAAATACGCCTCTAGGAGCGGCACGCCCTGCGGATCGTGGGCAGAGCATTCATCGTAGAGACGGCGGAGGCTCTCCGGGTCGAGGCTCGAGAGCCGGCGCCCTGCAAAAGCTCCCACCAGAATGGTGCCCTCGACGGCCCCGGTGGCGTGGTCGATTTCCATCTCGATCATGGCTGACCGAATTCGTGAAAAACGGCCCCGCGCCTGCTGGAAGTTGCGCCAAGGTCCTGGCAAATTCAGAGCGCTCCAGCCTAAAGCCCAGGCGGCGAAGCCGCCGAGGAGGAGCGCCATGTCGAAGCGTCCCTTGACCCCCAGGAGCACGGCGGCACCGAGCGCCGCGATGCCGGCCACGGCTTTGAGACCCTTGGCCAAGGACTTCGGGTCGGTCAGGGTATAAGACTTGGCGAGCCACCACAGAAGTGCGACCGCCAATATTCCAAGAAGCAGCATCATCGTTTTCTTCCCCACCCCAACATGTGGGCCGGGATGGGACAGATGTAAATTGCCGTTCAGGGAATGGGCCCTGCGGCGAAGGGCTATTCAGGCCGCTTGGGGATGTCCAGGCCGCGCTGGACGGCCGGTCGAGCCAAGCCACGTTCGAGCCAGGATGGCACGCGCTTCAGGCTGTCGAACTCCACGAGTTCCCCTGCGCCGTAGAACCCGACCAGGTTCCGGACCCAGCCGAGCAGGGAGATATCGGCGATCGTGTAATCGTCGCCCATGATCCAGTCACGCCCTTCGAGCCTCGTTTCGAGGACACCGAGCAGGCGCTTCGATTCGTTGCGATACCGTTCGAGCGGACGCTTGTCCTCGATCTCCCGGCCGGCGAACTTATGGAAGAAGCCAAGCTGACCGAACATCGGCCCAACAGCCGCCATCTGGAAGAACACCCACTGGATCGTTTCATACCGCCTCGCCGGATCCGACGGCAGGAACTTGCCGGTCTTCTCTGCCAGGTAGAGGAGGATCGCACCGGACTCGAACAGGGCAAGCGGCCGGCCACCGGGTCCGTCGGGGTCGATGATCGAAGGGATTTTGCCGTTGGGGTTCAGGGACAGGAATTCGGGGGTCCAGGTTTCGTTCTGCCCGATATTGATGAAGTGAGGCTCGTACGGCAGGCCGGTCTCCTCCAGCATGATCGAGACCTTGACCCCGTTCGGCGTCGGTGTGGAATAAAGCTGGATCCGGTCGGAATGCTGGGCAGGCCAGCGGGTCGCAATCGGAAATGAGGAAAGATCTGCCATAGGAACTCCATCGTCGGCGTGAGTCGTGATGGAGCGATGCTAGAGGGAGCGGCCCGGCTTGCAAACGCGGCCAGGCCTTATCCCAATCAACATTCAGTGCAGCAGGCCGGCCCGACTGCGCTGGCTCTCCCGCTCCCAGGCCTGAACCACGATGCCGTTGATGCCCGAATCGTGCAAACGATCGCTCAGATCGATGAAATGACGCTCGGTCGCTTCGACATCGATCTCGATCTGCTCGTCTTCCGCCTGCTCGAGTTCCGAGGCCGCGTAGCGCTCATAGGCGGCCGACATCTCGGCATAGGCGAAAGCGACGGGCAAGGTGCGAAAGATGGTGGAGAATTCCTCGTCGAGCTCGCCGGTGGCAAGGTCGCGCATCTGGACCAGGTAGCCGTCATCGTGCTCGCAGACTTCGTAGCGCCAGTGCCGGCCTTCGGATGCACACATCAGCATCGGAACCTCCACTCAACTGTACTGCTGAGCCAATGCTGTTCGAGCCAGCGCGGTTCCAAGAAGATCCCCAGCAAAAAAGTTTAACGACGGCCCATGACTTCCGTCCGAACGCGACCGCCGATCCGCACCTGAGTTCCGTTTCCTAGATTGACGAACCCCTGGTTTCCATTGAGGGAATCGGGCCGCTCGGCCCTCGCCTCCCGCCCTTCAAGCCGCGCCCTGCAGCTGGGAGGCAGCTCCGGGCGAACGCCCGGCGCCGGATCGGGCATGCGGCACTCTTTCGCAAGGGCAGGACTGCCCGTGGCGATCAGAATGACAGCAGCGACGGAGCGGAACCTCATCAAACCATCCCCACAGATTCACATAAGTTAGAGAAGCCCGAGTTCAGCGAGTTCGCGCCGCATGTCCTCTGGCATCCTGGCGAGGTCGCCGGCTTTCAGGTCGATGTCACGCGGGGCGTCCGTAGTGACAAGATAGCGCCAGCCCTGAAACGGTCTGAAGGGACGCGGTTCGACGGCAATCACCGCTTGGTCCAGCACAAGACGGCAGCGGCCAATCCCGTCCGCGTCCGTGAAAGGTCGGACATCCAGAAGCTGCTGACGAGCCGCGACCTGCCCTTTGATCACCCAGTACAGGGAACCGCCATCCAGCAGTTCGTCGACCCGCTTGGGCACCATCCGCGTCGTGTGCGTCTGCTCGTACTCGCGCCCGAGCCGCCGGTGCAGCGCACGGTTTTCCTCGATCCACTCTTCGAGATTCGTAATCGAGTCACAACCGACGCAGAGTTTGATCAGGTGAAGTGCCATGTCCTTTTTCAACCATGCACCAGTCGGTTTGTCATCCGACGATGCGACGCAGGCTATTCCTCCGTCTTCAGCACGATCAGGCGCGCCCCTTCGGCCACCTGTGCCCCCGGGTCGGCGGCAATCTCCGCCACCTCCGCATCCGAAGGCGCCACCAGCACATGCTCCATCTTCATCGCTTCCACGATGGCGAGGCGCTGTCCCTTCTCGACCCGATCGCCAGGCTGCACGAAGACGGCGATGAGCTTGCCATGCATCGGCGCCTTGACGGTGCCACCCTCATCCATGTGCTCGAGATCGACGTCGAAGGGATCATAGGGCTGAACCAGGGTCTGGCGTCCGTTGCGGATGATGTAGACGCCGTGCGGCGCGTCCACTTCCTGGTCAATCTCCTCGACCGCCCAGGGATCGCTCCCACCGAATGCGACGGTGCTCGCACCCCGATGCTCTTGGCTGAACACCTCGCGCGCTTCGACGCGCTCCCCGTCGACCCGAAGAGGCACGCCGACGTTGCGAAGTCCGAGAAGCTGAAAACCATCCGGCATGGACCACGACGACGACGGCTCGTCGCTCTTCTGGAGCTCGGCCATGCGCAACCGTTCGATCTCCCGGGAGATCAGCGCCGACGCACCGAACGACACGGCAACTTCGTCGACGGGCTGCGGCCCGACCCCGAGGCTGTCGAGGTTACGGTCGATGAACCCGGTGTCGAATTGGCCTGCCCTGAAGCCCTCAGCCTCGCAGAGACGCTTCAGGAACGCCGCATTCGTCTTCGGGCCCGCCACGATCGTTCGTCCGAGCGCTTCCGCCAGCTTATCCAAGGCTTCGAGGCGGCTCGCTCCATGGGCGATGACCTTCGCAATCATGGGATCGTAGTACGGTGTCACCTCGGCACCGGCCTCGACCCCTGTGTCGATGCGGACACCCTCCCGGTCCGGGAACTCCAATGCCCAAAGTTTTCCTGTGGAGGGCAGGAATTCCTTTTCCGGATCCTCCGCATACAGACGCGCCTCGACCGCATGGCCGTCGATGGCGAGGTCGTCCTGCGAGAATGGCAGGACCTCGCCCGACGCGGCGCGAAACTGCAGGTCGACGAGATCAAGCCCGGTGATTGCTTCCGTGACCGGATGCTCCACCTGAAGGCGGGTGTTCATCTCCATGAAATAAAAGCGGTCGGGCCGCAGACCCTCGCGACCATCGGCGATGAACTCCACGGTTCCGGCCCCTACATAGCCGACGGCCCGGGCGGCCTCGACGGCTGCCTGTCCCATGGCCTGGCGCATTTCCGACGTCATCCCGGGCGCCGGGGCCTCTTCGATCACCTTCTGGTGGCGGCGCTGGAGCGAGCAGTCGCGCTCGAAAAGATGCACCACATTGCCATGCCCGTCGGCAAAGACCTGGATCTCGATGTGGCGCGGCGAGAGGATGTACTTCTCCACCAGTACCCGTGGATCACCGAAGGCATTCTGTGCCTCACGCTGGGCGCTCTCCAGCGCCGCGTCGAAATCGGCCGCCTTCTCGACACGCCGCATCCCCTTGCCGCCGCCGCCGGCGACCGCCTTGATCAGGACCGGATACCCGATCTCATATGCTTTCTGACGCAGGAAATCCGGATCCTGCTTCGAGCCGTGATAGCCCGGAACGACGGGTACGCCAGCCTGCTGGACCAGCGCCTTGGCGGCGTCCTTGAGCCCCATCGCCTTGATCGCGGAGGCTGGCGGTCCGACGAACACGATGCCGTTCGCCGCACAGGCCTCGGCAAATTCGGCCCTCTCGGACAGGAATCCGTATCCGGGATGGATGGAGGCGGCCCGGGTGCGCTTGGCGACGTCAATGATTTTGTCAATGCGGAGATAGCTCTCGCGCGCGGGGGCTGGTCCGATCAGATGGGCCTCGTCCGCCATCTGGACGAAGAGCGATTCCGCATCGGCTTCCGAATAGACCGCGATGGTCCGCATCCCCAGGCGCTTGGCGGTGCGAATGATGCGGCACGCGATCTCGCCGCGATTGGCGATCAGGACACTTTCGAGCATTTCGATCCCTGTTCCAGCTGACCCGTCTGGTTTTGCAAGACCTAGAGCAAACCTCGCGGGCGTTGTCACGCCCGAAACGCATGAGCGCGACCGGAGCCCACCGGGTAGGCGTCCCCTTCGGGATATGACAGGCCTCCTGATGCAACTTTGTGCATTTCTCCTCTTGCCGCAACCGAGGACACACGCTAGATTCTTCTTGCAAATGGTTTGCAACTGCAGAAAGACGCCATGGATCAGTCCGCTCCCGTGTCCCTCGTGCAAAAGGCCGCATGGCGGCGATCGTCGGACCTTGCCTCCCTGCCGGAGGTAAACCGTTCAATCGCCGTGAGGCCGGGATCGGTATGGCGTCGCGCAGCCGCGTTCCTGGGGCCAGGCTATCTGGTGGCCGTGGGCTACATGGATCCAGGCAACTGGGCGACCTCGATCGCCGGCGGCTCGAAATACGGCTACGCCCTTCTGTCGGTGGCGCTGATCTCCAACATCATGGCGATCATCCTGCAGTCCCTTTGCGCCAGGCTGGCGGTTGCGACCGGCCGTGACCTCGCTCAGGCGTGCCGTGACGCCTATCCGAGGCCGGTCGCCTGGATCCTGTGGGTTCTGGCGGAGCTTGCCATCTGTGCAACGGATCTTGCGGAGGTGATCGGCACGGCGATCGGCCTCAATCTCCTTTTCGGAATCCCGCTCGAAATCGGCGTCATCATCACGGCGCTTGACGTATTCCTGATCCTGTATCTGCAGAATCTCGGCTTCCGATGGGTCGAGGCCTTCATCATCACGCTGCTCGGCGTGATCGCAATCTGCTTCGGGATCCAGATCGCCATGGCCGATCCGGACTGGGCGGGCGTCATCACCGGATTTGCTCCAACGACGGAAATCGTCACCAATCCCGACATGCTCTATCTCGCCCTCGGCATTCTGGGCGCCACGGTCATGCCGCACAACCTCTACCTGCATTCAGGCATCGTGCAGACCCGCGCCTACGGCGACACCCTGTCCGAGCGACGCGAGGCTCTGCGCTTCGCAACCCTCGACTCGACCATCGCGCTGATGTTCGCTCTGACCATCAATGCGTCTCTGCTCATCCTCGCCGCGGCTGCCTTCCATCACACCGGCCGCTCCGAGATCGCAGAACTCGGCGAGGCCCATACCCTGCTCAAGCCGATTCTCGGCAGTGCGATCGCGCCGATGCTCTTCGGTCTGTCGCTGCTCTGCTGCGGCCTAAATTCGACGGTGACCGCCACCATGGCAGGACAGATCGTCATGGAGGGTTTCATCAGCTTCAAGATGGCGCCCTGGATGCGCCGCCTGATCACCCGCGGCATCGCCATCATCCCCGCGGCGGGCGTTACCATCGCATACGGAGAGGGGGGCACGGCGAAACTGCTGATCCTGAGCCAGGTGATCCTGAGCCTTCAGCTTCCGTTCGCGGTCATCCCGCTCGTGACGATGACGGCCTCACGGGCCAAGATGGGCGCCCTCGTCACGCCGCGGTGGCTCACCGCGATTGCGGGCTTCATCGCCGCTGTCATCGTGGCCCTCAACGTGAAGCTCTTGGTGGATTTCGCGACCGGGTGAGGCGCAGAAGCGGCGGAAGGAAATCCATGGCTCCGCGTCGGCTCATCGCGGTTCCCTTGCCTTCTCTTGGGGTGTGAGCTGCCTTGGGTTCATGGCCGGGCTCGTCCCGTCCATCCCGATCGGTGGGCGTGGCGCTTGACCGATCGGGATCACCGGAACAGGGCCGGCGATGACGGGTACTTGGAAAGGAGACTGCCTCAAGCGTCCTTGAGACGTCTCAGTGCCTCTTCCATTTTGGCCTTGCGCATCACAGCCTCGTCGCGGCGCTCGCGCTGTTCTTCGACGACCTCCTCCGGCGCGCGCTTGATGAAATCCGCATTCCCGAGCTTTGCATCGATCTTGCCGATCTCCACGTCGAGCTTCTGGATTTCCTTGGCGAGGCGCGCGCGCTCGGCATCGAGATCGATCACGCCCTCCAGCGGCAGAGCCGCGGCCTCACCGCGGATGAGGAGTTGGATCGAGCTCTTCGGAGCCGCGTCGGCGAACGAGATCTCGGAGATCCGGGCAAGCCGCTTGACGATGTCGCCCCAGCGCCCGGCGCGAGCCCTCACGTCGTCCGACGACGCCACGAGGACCAGGGGGATCTGCGCACCGGCCGGCACGTTCGTCTCCGAACGGGCGGAGCGGATCTCCGTCACGAGGTCCACCACCCAGCCGATCTCGGCTTCAGCCTGCGGATCGATCAGGTGATCGAGGTTCGACCAGGGAGCCAAAGCCAGAATTGTGTCGCGCTTCGGCCCCTCCTGCCCTTTCACCTCCCACAGCTCCTCCGTGAGGAACGGCATGATGGGGTGGAGAAGCTTGCAGATCTCGTCCAGGATGTACGCGATCGTGGCGCGCGTCTCGTCCTTGGCGGGCGAATCCGCGCCCTGGAGCACGGGTTTGGACAGTTCGAGCGTCCAGTCGCAGAATACGTTCCAGACGAAGCGGTAGGCCGCACCTGCCGCTTCGTTGAACTTGTAGCTCTGGATGCCCGTGGCAACCTCATTGATTGCTTTGGCGCACTCGCTGAGCGCCCATTTGTTGAGCGTCTCCTTCACGGACTTCGGATCGAAGCCGGTAACGCGTTTGCACTCGTTCATCTCGGCGAAACGCGCCGCGTTCCAGATCTTGGTCGCGAAATTGCGGTAGTTCTCGACCCGCTGAACCGACAGCTTGATGTCGCGCCCCTGCGCGGCCATGGACGTGAGCGTCATGCGCAGCGCATCGGCCCCGTACTGCTCCACCACATTCAGCGGATCGATGACGTTGCCTTTCGACTTCGACATCTTCGCACCCTTCTCGTCGCGGACGAGGGCATGAATATAGACCGTGTCGAAGGGAACCTCTTCCATGAAGTGCAGGCCCATCATCATCATCCGGGCGACCCAGAAGAAAATGATGTCGAAGCCGGTGACGAGGGTATTCGTCGGGTAGTAGCGCTTCAGCTCCGGTGCATCGTCTGGCCAGCCCAGGGTCGAGAACGGCCACAGGGCCGAAGAGAACCAGGTGTCGAGCACGTCCTCGTCGCGCCTGAGCGGCACATCGCGGCCGTTCTTTGCGCGTGCCTCGGCCTTCGCCTCCTCCTCGCTCATGGTGACGTAGACATTGCCCTGATCGTCATACCAGGCCGGAATCTGGTGGCCCCACCAGAGCTGACGCGAAACGCACCAGGGCTCGATGTTCTCGAGCCACTGGAAATAGGTCTTTTCCCAGGTTTCGGGCACGAACTTGGTCTGGCCCTTGCGCACGGCATCGAGCGCCCTGTCGGCCAGAGGTTTCACGTTCACGTACCACTGGTCGGTGAGGTAGGGCTCGATCACCACATTGGAACGGTCGCCGTGCGGCACAGTATGGGCATGCGGCTCGATCAGGACCAGAAGCTCGCGCTCCTCCAGCATGGCGACGATCCGCTTGCGTGCCTCGAAGCGATCAAGACCGTCGAGAGCCAGCACAGCGTTCAGATCGTCGGTCCGCTCGACGCCTTCCAGGAAAGCGTCGTTCCCGGCGACGGCAAGCTGAGCCTCGGTGCCGAAGATGTTGATCAGCGGCAGCTTGTGGCGCTTGCCCACTTCGAAGTCGTTGAAATCGTGCGCAGGCGTGATCTTCACCGCGCCGGTGCCTTTCTCGGGGTCGGAGTACTCGTCAGCCACGATCGGGATACGCCGACCGACCAGCGGCAGGACGGCGAACTTGCCCACGAGGTCCTTGTAGCGCTCGTCCTCGGGATGAACGGCAACGGCCACGTCGCCGAGCATGGTTTCCGGGCGCGTGGTGGCGACCGTGATGGAGCGATCCGGCATTCCCTCCACGGCATAGCGGATGTGCCAGAGATGACCCTTCACCTCGACCTGCTGGACCTCCAGGTCCGAGATTGCGGTCTGGAACTTGGGATCCCAGTTCACGAGGCGCTTGTCTTTGTAGATCAAGCCCTGCCGATAGAGATCGACGAAGACCTTCAGCACGGCGCGGGACAGCCCCTCGTCCATGGTGAAGCGCTCGCGCGACCAGTCGCAGGAGGCGCCGAGGCGCTTGAGCTGGCGAACGATAGTGCCGCCGGATTCCTCCTTCCACTCCCAGACGCGCTTGACGAACTCGTCACGGCCGAGGTCGCGACGCTGGATCTGGCGCTCAGCCAGTCGACGCTCGACGACCATCTGCGTGGCGATGCCCGCATGATCCATGCCGGGCTGCCAGAGCACGTCTTTGCCCCGCATGCGCTCGAAACGGCACAGGATATCCTGGATCGTGTTGTTGAGGGCATGCCCCATGTGGAGCGAGCCGGTCACGTTGGGCGGCGGAATGACGATCGTGTAGGGTACCGCGTCCTGGCGATCCGCGCGGCCGGCCTTGAAAGCGCCAGCCTCCTCCCAACGGGAGGAAATGCGTGCTTCGACGGAGGTAGGATCGAACGTCTTGTCCATCATGATGAGTACCGGCCTGTGGGCGCGAACAACGCGCGAGCAAGACGGCTACAAACCGGACGGATGGGACGAAGTCAACAGAGGCGCGGCAATCTGAACCCGCCGAACCGAAAACTGCCCCGGTTTTCAGGCCAGGGCTCGGTTCTAACTCCGGGAGCGGGTTACGCGCTCGATCTCGCCGCGCACCAGGCGCTCGACCATGGAAGGAAGATTGTCATCGAGCCATGCCTTCAGCATGGGCCGCAGCATCTCCTTCATGAGATCCTCGACGGTCTGAGGCTGACTTGGCTTCACGGAAACGCTGAGACGGTCGAACGCACCGGAAACCGCGGCACTGGCCTCCTTGGAGAGGAGAAGGTCGGCGGTTGCAGGCTGGGGCAGCGTGATGGGTGCGGCCGCCCGAGTGGCAGCCTCCGAGGCCGCAATCTGGGCCAGGGCCAGGGTGGACTGCCTGGGTTCGCGACCATCGTGGAAATGCTCTGAGCCCTCATCCGTGGGCCGCTCGTCCAGCATAGCCTCACCGCGGCTCCAGGGGCCGAGCACCGACTCGTTGGGGCCCGGCGCGATCAGCGGCGACATATGCATCTCGGCAATGTCGAGGACGTTCTTCAGCGGCGAGGATGCCGGCTGCTCCGGCTCGGGGGATTGCAGCGCCTCATCGTCGGAGATGATGCGCCGGATGGAAGCCAGAATTTCTTCCATCGATGGCTCGTTAACTTTCAGGCTCGTAGAACCCATTGCCGCATCCAAATCAAAATACGCAAGAATCACATTCGAAAGAATGCAAATGAAGTATTTTACGCAACCTTAAAGAAAACAAGCGGGGCCAGAACTTTTTGGTTCTGGCCCCGAAACTTATCAACGGCCGTCGGGCGTACTTGTGCCGACCCAAAGATCCTTGACCTGATCGTAATGGATCTTCGGGCTGTAATGATTGACCTTGAGCCCGAGCGCCCGTGAGTTGAGGCGTCCCATGGCGTTGACCAGGCTATAGGAGGCCACCACCCGGTCGCGCTGGGCCGTGATGAGGTTGACCCGAGCGTTCAGCAGTTCCTGCTGTGCGTTCAACACGTCCAGGGTCGTACGCTGGCCGACGCGGGCTTCCTCGCGGACGCCGCTCAGGGCCGTCTCGGCAGCGTCGATCTGAGCCTGGGCGGCGACGATCTGGGCGCGGGCCGCCTCCAGCCGTCCCCAGGAGGAACTGACGGCGGCACGGACCTGATCGCGGACCGAATCTGCCTCGAGCCGGCGCTGTCCAGCCACTTCCTTGGCTTGACGCGTCGCGGCATAAACCTGACCGCCTTCATAGATCGGCACGGTAAGCCGCGCGACCACGGAGCCCGACAAAGATGCATCGCCTCCCGTCTGCCGGTCGTAGCGCTGGTCGATCGCGCCGACGACGCCCAGCTGTGGAGCAAGGGCGCCCTCCTCGATCTTGACCTGCAGTTCGGCCACGTCGACCGCATGCTGGCGCGCCTTGATGGCAGGATGCTCGTTCAGCCCGATCTTGAGAGCCGCATCGACCGTGCGCGGGGTCAGCCGGTCCAGGGGGCGCCCGGGCGCGAGCTGCGCGGGCTCGACGCCCACGACCTGCCGGTAGACCGCAATGCTGTTGCGCAGCGTGGCCTCGGCCAGGCTGGCCTCGGACCGTGCGGCCGCCAGGCGGGCTTCGGCCTGGGCGACGTCGGTTCGGGTCACTTCGCCGACGTTGAAGCGGTCCTGGGTCTGGCGCAGCTGCTCGTCGATGACTTCGACGTTGTTGCGCTGCAGATCGAGAATGGCCGTATCCCGCAGGACGTCCATATAGGCCGTTGCGGCGTCGAGCAGGGTGCTCTGCTCGGTGCTGTTCAGGGTTTCGCGGGAGCCGAGGACCGAAGATTCCGCTGCACGGACCCGGTTCTGGGTCCGGTAGCCATCGAAGATCGTCTGGTTAACCTCGACGCCGAACCCACGCGGGTTGAGAGCGCTCTGGGTCGTCGTATTGGGCGAAAACCGGGACGAGGGCTGCTCGACCGAGGCCCAGCTGCGGCCGACATCGGCCGTTCCGTTGATGACCGGTCGGTAGCCGGATTTCGCCTGGGCCACTGTTTCATCCGTCGCGCGGACGTTCGCACGCTGAGCATTCAGGTCCGGATTGTTCCCGTAAGCGCGGGACAAAGCGCCTTCCAAGGTCTCAGCCGAAGCCCCAGCCGGGCCCATCAGCACGAACACCGAGGTCATCACCCCACAGAGCCAGCGATACGTCTTCTTGGAATGCTTATTCTTCACGCGCACCTGCCTAGCGACCCAAACGGAATATCCGCAAGAGACGCCGATTTCAGAAACCACTGCGACTCAAAGCGCAACAATACCCAAGGGAACGGAGTCGGCAACAACGCGTTGGGGCCGGCTCGATTTTAGCTTGGGAGTGGCGCAAAAAAGCGACACTGCCGGACAGGGGAAATTAAGGATCTGGAAGGAATTAGAACGTGAAACCGGCCGGCTGAACGAACGGGGCCAGAAGGGGCGCGGCGGCTTCGAAGAGACTCCGCTCACCGATCGCGTCTCCGGTGCGGACATAGAGGGTCGCCCGGGCGGCGCGCCCGCGCCCCTTGACGCACACCAGACGGCCACCCTCGCCGAGCTGCTGGAGGAGCGCTTGCGGGCGAACCTCGACCGAGCCGTTCACGAGAATGGCGTCGAAGGGAGCATTCGCGGCATAGCCCTGTTCGAGCGCACCGGCCGCGACGGCAACGTCGTCACATCCGGCTGCGCCGAGGCACTGCTTGGCGGAAGTAGCAAGCGCTTCGTCCGATTCAAGGAAGGTCACCCGAGCACCCAGCCTGCGAAGGACCGCAGAAGCGTAGCCGCGGCCGCCGGCGACATCGAGAACATTGTCGCCTGCGTCGATCTCGAGAGCCTGGATCATGCGACCCAGGATCATCGGAGAAAGCATGTAGCGGCTCTCGCCGCCGTTGCTCACGAGAATGTCCTGGTCGATGTAGGCAAGGCTCTCGCGGCCCGGGAGCACGAAAAGCTCTCTCGGAACGCTGTCCATAGCATCGAGGAGAGGCATGTCGTTCACGTCGAAAGTGCGCAGCTGGCCATCAACCATCATGCGGCGCGCTTGGGTGAAATCGACCATGGATAGTGCCTTCAGAATTCGTTGGAGGCCTCGCCCGGAATCGAACCGGGGTGCAAGGATTTGCAGTCCTCTGCGTAACCACTCCGCCACGAGGCCATCCGGGGCGTGCCGCGAACGCGACGGGTGCTCCATAGCAACCATCCCCCCAAAGAGCAACAGCCCCTTTTCACGCTTGCTCGACAACAATGCGCTTGCAACCGTCGAAACCCGTGCTATATGCCTCCCACCTCGCCGGCGGACATGTCCCACGGACCTCCGCGGCGCTCAAGAAGCTGAGCGATAAGGCTTCTTGGAAAGGTATGGCTTATTCCGGCGTGGCGCAGCGGTAGCGCAGCGGACTGTTAATCCGTTGGTCGTAGGTTCGAATCCTACCGCCGGAGCCAACCTTCCCGTCTCCCCGCATTCGAGCTCAGTCCGCACGGTTTCGTCTTGGCCTTTCGCGGGATGGAACCTTGGCTATGATCCGCTGCCATGAGCACCGATTCACAGTCTCCCGTCCTGGTCTGGTTTCGCGACGATCATCGCCTTTCCGATCACCCTGCCCTCGCTGCGGCCGTCGCGACGGGTTCGCGGGTTCTATGCTTCGCGGTCCTGGATGACGACTCGGACGGGCTACGCCCGCTCGGCGGCGCCACGCGATGGTGGCTCCACGGCTCTCTCGAAGCTCTTGACGATGCGCTCCGGCGGACCGGGTCCGGGCTTCTCGTGTTCAAAGGGTCGGCGCTTTCGATTGTCGGCAGAATCGCGATCGAAGCGGGTGCCTCCGCGATCTTCTGGAACCGGCGCTATAGCGCGGCCGAGATCGCCGTCGACAGGGCGATCAAGAAGCACCTGACCGATTTGGGCATCCGAGCCCACAGCTTCAACGGACGGCTCCTGCACGAACCTTGGACGATTGCCAACCAGGCCGGAAAGCCGTTTCAGGTTTTCACCCCCTATCTGAGGGCCGTCATGGCCCGGCCCGTTGCCGCTGCGCTGCCTCCTCCGAAGCGGATCCCCGGAGGAACGTGGCCGTCAGCGCTCCTGGATGCCGCCATCCCTGTCGGCGCACTAGGCCTCGAACCCTCATCCCCCGACTGGGCCGACGGCATGCGTGCCGAGTGGCGCCGGGGCGAACGGGCCGGTCAGGAAGGATTCGAGCGCTTCTGCCGGGAGAGCCTGAGAGGCTATGCGGACAATCGGGACCACCCGTCGGTTCAGGGCACGTCGCGTCTTTCCCCTCATCTGCGCTTCGGTGAGATCAGCCCCAGGCAGATCTGGCATGGCGTGACGGCAGAAGCCGCCCGCGAGCCCAGCCTAGCACGTGATGCGGAGAAATATCTGAGTGAAATCATCTGGCGCGACTTCAGCCACCAGATGCTTCACTATTACCCTCACATGCCTGATCGGCCGCACAGCAGCCGGTTCGACCGCTTTCCATGGAGCGAAGATGCGAAAGCCGTCAGGGCTTGGCAGAAGGGTCGGACAGGCTATCCGATCGTCGATGCCGGAATGCGCCAACTCTGGCAGACGGGTTGGATGCACAACCGGGTGCGCATGATCGCTGCCTCGTTTTTGGTGAAGCACCTCCTGACCGACTGGCGCCGGGGCGAGGCCTGGTTCTGGGACACCCTGGTCGACGCCGACCCCGCCAACAATGCCTTCAGCTGGCAATGGATTGCGGGATCGGGACCCGATTCGGCGCCCTTTCACCGGATTTTCAACCCGGTCGCCCAAGGCGAGAAATTCGACCCGGACGGCGACTACATCCGCTCTTTCGTCCCTGAGATCGCCGAGCTGCCCTCGGGCTTCATCCACAAGCCCTGGGACGCGCCCCCCGCTGTTCTGCATGCGGCCGGAGTCAGGCGGGGTGAGACCTACCCTGATCCGATCGTCCCCCACGGCCCGGCGCGCGAAAGAGCCTTGCAGGCGTTTCGCAGCCTTCGCAGTGTGGCCGATCTGCCTTCGTAACCTTCGCCAAGGGAGCTTGACCCGACATGCTCCTTGACGTCAGCATCCCGGTCGCTTTTTCGAACGGGACGATCCGGCCCCGTCCAACCCGAGACGATCATGACTGCGACCAAGCTCCTCTACCGCGACGACGCCTATGCCACCTCCTGCGAGGCCCAGGTCCTCGGGACGACGCCCGAGGGTGGCGTCATCCTCGATCGCACGGTGTTCTATGCTCAAGGCGGCGGGCAGCCGGGAGATGTCGGCGCCATCGTGAGTGCCAACGGCGACGGTTTCCCGATCACGAACACGGTCTATGGCCCGGATCGGTCGCAGGTTGTGCATCTCGTCGGACAGGAGGCGGCCGCCCGGTTCACCGAGGGTGAGACCGTCCAGCTGCAGCTTGACTGGCCACGTCGCCTCAAGCGCATGCGCGTCCACACGGCCCTGCACCTGCTCAGCGTGGTTCTTCCCTATCCGGTGACGGGCGGTGCGATCGGCGACGGCGACGGGCGGCTCGACTTCGACATCCCGGATGCCGGCCTCGACAAGGCCGAGATCACGGAAAAGCTGAACGCCCTTATCGCTCGGGACGCGCCGGTCACCGAGCGGTGGATCACGGATGAGGAACTCGATGCCAATCCGGGACTCGTGAAGACCATGTCGGTCAAGCCGCCACGTGGATCCGGCCGCGTCCGTCTGGTCGAGATCGAGGGAATCGACCTCCAGCCCTGCGGCGGCACCCATGTGCGCCGCACCGGCGAGATCGGTACGGTCGCGGTCACCGACATCGAGAAGAAGGGCAAGCAGAACCGCCGCGTTCGCATGTCCCTGGTCGATTGATTTCGTATGACAAGGAGCTTTGTCATGTCCCAGCCTTTCGTTTCGACCTCCTGGCTGCAGGAGCACCTGAACGATCCGAATCTCGTGGTCGTCGACGCCTCGTGGTACCTTCCGAACCAGAACCGCGATCCCCAGTCCGAGTACCTCGCCGGCCATATTCCGGGAGCCGTGCGCTTCGACATCGACACGGTCAAGGACATGCGCTCTGCCCTGCCCCACATGCTCCCTTCGCCGGAGGACTTCGCCAAGGCTGTCGGCGCCATGGGCATCAGCCAGGACATGACCATCGTGGTCTATGACGGCCTGGGTCTCTTCTCGGCCCCGCGGGTCCGCTGGATGTTCCAGGTTTTCGGCGCCCGTGATGTTTCGATTCTCGATGGCGGTTTCCCTGCCTGGATAGCGGAAGGACGAGCGATCGAGACGGGCCCGGAGGCGCCGCGCTCGCCAAAAACCTTCACGCCTTCCGTCGCGGGTTCGGCCGTCGCGGATGTCGCGAGAGTGCAGGACGCCATTCAGTCCGGCTCGGCGCAGGTCGTCGATGCCCGCGCGGCGGATCGCTTCAGAGGAGAGGCGCCGGAGCCTCGTCCAAGTCTCAAGGCAGGACACATTCCGGGCAGCGCGAACCTCCCCTGGAGCGACATCGTCGACAACGGTCGCTTGAAGGACAGCGCAAGCATCGAGCAGGCCGTCCGTAACGCCGGCCTGGATCTGCAACGCCCGATCATCGCGAGCTGCGGCTCAGGCGTTTCGGCCGCCATTCTCTCGGTTGCCTTCGAAACCCTGGGGCGCCCCGCTGATGCCATCTACGACGGCTCCTGGTCCGAGTGGGGTGCACGGGACGACCTGCCGATCGCGACGGGCCCGGGAACGAAAGCCTGAACCGGCCAGCGCAGAAAAAAGGCCCCGGAGATTGCCGGGGCCTTTTCGTTTTGCACGATCCGCTCAGTGCAGGATCTGTGACAGGAAGAGCTTGGTCCGCTCGTGCTGCGGATTTCTGAAGAACTCGTCGGGTGTGTTCATCTCGACGATCTGTCCGTAATCCATGAAGATCACCCGGTCGGCCACTTGGCGGGCGAAGCCCATCTCGTGGGTGACGCAGAGCATGGTCATGCCCTCGTCGGCCAACCCCACCATGGTGTCGAGCACCTCCTTGACCATCTCGGGATCGAGCGCCGAGGTCGGCTCGTCGAACAGCATGATCTTCGGGCTCATGCACAGCGAGCGGGCGATCGCCACGCGCTGCTGCTGGCCGCCGGAGAGCTGGCCGGGATACTTGTTCGCCTGTTCGGGGATCTTGACCCGCTTCAGGTAATGCATGGCGATCTCTTCCGCCTCCTTCTTGGGCATCTTCTTCACCCAGACCGGAGCCAGCGTGCAATTTTCGAGAATCGTCAGGTGCGGGAACAAGTTGAAGTGCTGGAACACCATACCCACGTCGCGACGCACCTCGTCGATCCGCTTGAGATCGTTGGTGAGCTCCGTGCCGTCGACGATGATGCGGCCCTTCTGGTGCTCCTCCAAACGGTTGATGCAGCGGATCATCGTGGACTTGCCGGAGCCCGAGGGACCGCAGATCACGATTCGCTCGCGGCGCCGCACGTTGAGATTGATGTCGCGCAGGACGTGGAACTCTCCGTACCACTTGTGCACGTCGATCATCTGGACCGCGGCCTCGGCTTTCGGGTCGACGTCGACGGAGCGGATGGTTTGGGATGAAAGTGTCGTTGCCATGTGTGTTTACCGTTTCTGACCAGCCGCAAGGCGCCGCTCGACTCCCAGCGAGTACCGCGACATGCCAAAACAGAAGATGAAGTAGAACAGAGCCGCGAAGGCATAGCCCGTGATGCCGATCGTCGGAGCCGCCCAGTTCGGGTCGATGCGGGAGGCTTCAATAGTCTTCACCAGATCGAAGATACCAACGATGGCCACCAGCGACGTGTCCTTGAACAGGCCGATGAAGGTGTTCACGATGCCGGGAATGACGATCCGCAGGGCCTGGGGCAGGATGATGAGGGTCATCATCTGCGGGTAGTTGAGTCCCAGCGACATTGCGCCTTCGTACTGCCCCTTCGGCATGGCCTGGAGGCCACCGCGGACGACCTCGGCCATGTAGGCGGAGGCGAAGAGCGCAGTGCCGATGAGGGGCCGGAGCAAGCGGTCCACCGTCATGTCGCCCGGAAGAAACAGCGGCAGCATGGTGTTGGCCATGATCAGCACCGTGATCAGCGGCACGCCGCGGACGAACTCGATGAAGATCACCGAGGCCATGCGCACGATGGGTAGCTTCGAGCGCCGCCCCAGGGCAAGGACGATGCCGAAGGGCAGCGAGACCACGATGCCGACAGTCGCGACCAGCAGCGTCACGAGAACGCCGCCCCACAAGGAGGTGGGCACATGGGCGAGGCCGAAATCGATATCGACGACGGCGAGGGTAATGCCGATCACCGCGACGATGCCGCCGCCCATGATGAGGGCGGGACGCATGGCGGTCTTGAGCAGTGCCGCGAAGAAAGCGAACAGGGCAATCACCAGCGCGCCGAAGATCGCAAACCCCATCCAGAAGCGCAGGCCGAAATCGGCATTGCCGCCCGTCAGAAGCACGTAGGAGACGACCGGGAAGATCCAGAAGAAATAAACCGCTCCGAGATCCCTGCGCGGCGCCCTGAGCCATAGCAACCAGGCGACCCCGATGGCCAGAAGCGCGAAGAAGATGTCGACCCGCCACCGCTCGGACACCGCATAGGAGCCATAGATGAAGTAGTTGATCTTGTCCCAGATGAACGCCCAGCAGGCGCCGGTTTCGCTGCCGCCCGTATCGGCCCGGCAGGCAGCCCGATCGGTACCGGTCCAAACCGCATCGATGAACAGAAATCTCACCAGTGGAGGAACGGCGACGTACAGGAGGTAGAACACCACCAGGGTCAGGATGGTGTTGAAGGGGCCGGAAAAGAGGTTCTCCCGAACCCACGCGATGGGCCCGCGGGCCAGGTTGGGCGGAGGCAGCGCCTCCACCTGCTTGGCGCGGACGAAACGGGGAATGTCGACGGCGGTGCTCATGCGATCTCCTACCGCTCGACGATCGCCACGCGGCGATTGTAGATGTTCATGATGAACGACGTCACGAGGCTGATTGTCAGGTAGACGCCCATGGTGATGACGACCACCTCGATGGCTTGGCCCGTCTGGTTCAACACGGTTCCCATGAAGACCTGCACGAGGTCGGGATAGCCGATAGCGACAGCCAGGGAGGAGTTCTTCGTCAGGTTCAAGTATTGGCTGGTCAGCGGCGGAACGATGACGCGCATGGCCTGGGGGATCACCACCAGACGCAGGGTCTGTCCCGGCGTGAGGCCGAGGGAGCCTGCCGCTTCCGATTGCCCCTTCGACACGGCCAGGATGCCAGCGCGGACGACCTCGGCGATAAAGGCGGCCGTATAGGTGACGAGACCCAGGAGCAGCGCCACGAATTCCGGCAGGATCTGCATGCCGCCCGTCAGATTGAACGTTCCCTTGCGCGGCAATTCGAAGGTGATCGGGTTGGCTCCCGTCACGGCAAGGACGATCCAGGTCAGGACGGGTAGGCCGAGGACCAAGCCCAAGGTGACCTTCCCCACAGGGTATTGCCGCCCGGTCTGCTCCTGCTGCGCCTTGGCCCAGCGGCGGTACACGAAGGTCCCGACGAGGCCGATTACAAGGGCCGCAACGACAACCGAGATATTGCTGCCCCAGACGGGCTTGGCCATGAAGAGACCGCGCGAGTTCAGGTAGAACCCAGCGCCCATCTCAAGGGAGTTGCGCGGCTGCGGCAGGGTTCCGAGGACTGCGATGTACCAGAACAGCAGCTGCACCAGCAGCGGGATGTTGCGCAGCACCTCCACGTACACCATGGCAACCTTGGCCACCATCCAGTTCTTGGACAGGCGCGCGATGCCGATCAGAAAGCCCAAGATCGTGGTGAAGAAGATGCCGATGGCGGAAACGACCAGGGTATTGAGGAGGCCGACGATGAACGCGTCGCCATAGGTCCCGCCGGCTGCGCTGAACTGGATTAGCGTCTGGCTGATATCGAAGCCCGCGGTGTTGTTGAGGAAGCCGAATCCCGAGGCGATCTTGGCGCGCTGCAGGTTCTCGACGGCATTCGTAGCGGCGACGTAGAAGAGATAGACGATCGCGAGAACGAGAACGACCTGGTAGAAGATCCCACGGACCTTGGGATCGTATAGGAACGATTTTTTGGGGGGCGATGTCTGACTGACAACGGTTTGCACTGAGTTCATCCTCTGACGGCTTTTTTATTTATGCCCAGCCGTCCTCCCCTGTTCACGGTATGCATAATCCCATGAACGGGCGGCTTTTTGTTGTTCGTGTCTGAGAGGGGCGCCCGGAATGTCCGGACGCCCCATCTTCTTCAGCTTAGCGGATCGGGATGCCGTACTGCAGGCCGCCCTTCGTCCACTGCGCATTCTGGCCGCGCTTGATCTTCAGGCGGGAGCCTTCGCCGACGTTCTTCTCGAACACTTCGCCGTAGTTGCCCACCTGCTTGATGATGCGCACGGCCCAGTCGTTGGTCAGGCCGACGGCCTCGCCGAACTTGCCTTCCGTACCGAGAAGACGCTTGATCTCCGGGTTCTCGGAGGTCTTCATCTGGTCGACATTGGCCTTTGTCACGCCGAGCTCTTCCGCGTTCAGCATGGCGTTGTGGGTCCAGCGGACGATATCGCCCCACTGGTTGTCGCCGTGGCGGACGGCCGGGCCGAGAGGCTCCTTCGAGATGATCTCGGGCAGAACGATATGATCGTCCGGAGCCGAGGCGCGCAGACGCTCGGCGTAGAGGCCCGAAGCGTCGGTCGTGAAGGCGTCGCAGCGGCCGGCGTCATAGGCCTTGAACGTCTCGTCCGAGGTGGCGAATGCCACCACTTCGTACTTCATGTTGTTGGCACGGAAGTAGTCGGCGAGGTTCAGCTCGGTGGTGGTGCCCTGCTGGGTGCAGATCGAGGCGCCGTTCAGCTCCTTGGCGGAGGAAACGCCGAGTTTCTTGCGGACCATGAAGCCCTGACCGTCGAAGTAGTTGATCGCCGGGAAGTCGAGGCCGAGCTGGGTGTCGCGCGACATCGTCATGGTGGAGTTGCGGGACAGCACGTCCACTTCGCCGGATTGGAGGGCCGTGAAACGGTCCTTGGCGGCGAGCGGAATGAAGCGAACCTTGGTCGGATCGTCGAAGATGGCTGCGGCGATGGCGCGGCAGAAATCGACGTCGAGCCCGGTCCAGTTGCCCTGAGCGTCCGGCTGGCCGAAACCGGCGAGACCCGTGTTCGAGCCGCAGGTCAGGAAGCCCTTCTGCTTCACGCTGTTGAGCGTCGCCTGGGCGGATGCGCCCGTCGCGAGCAGGCTGGCTGTCAGGCCGAAGGCAATCGATACGAGAGCCTTTTTCATGTTTGTATCTTCTCCCAATAGTTCGACTTGGCTCGGCCGCTTATGGTTATGACCCCCCAGCCGGGCCCCGGATAGACCGGTCCACGCCGCCTCGGCTGAGACGGCATCGGGATCCATCACATTCCATGATTAATCACTGGTCAAGTCTTGATGGAAGGCATTTCTTGCCTGACTTGACGGCAGGAGCTGCCCGGTCTCAGATCGGAATCTCCTCAGCAAGCCCTTGAAGCGATGTCAAAACTCCCTCCAAAGCCCCAAAACCTATCCGAACGAACCCGCCTCGTGCATGCCGGACGGGAGCCGTTCGAGCAGCACGGATTCATCAATACGCCGATCTACCGCGGCTCGACCGTCCTGTATGCGACGACCGACGATCTGCTGCACCGGCGCGGGCGATATTCCTATGGGACGAAAGGGACGCCGACCACCAACTCCCTTGAAGTCGCCTGGACGGAATTGACCGGCGCCGCCGGAACCGTGCTTGCTCCATCGGGGCTCGCCGCCGTTACGGTTGCCCTAATGTCATGCCTGAAAGCAGGCGACCATCTTCTGATGACGGACTCGGTCTACCTGCCGACCCGGCAATTCTGCAACGGCGTACTCAAGAATTTTGGTGTGGAAACCACCTATTACGACCCGCAGATCGGCCCAGGGATCGAGGCTCTCATCCGACCGAACACCACTGCGGTGTTCACGGAGGCACCAGGTTCCCAGTCCCTCGAGATGCAGGACATCCCCGCCATCGCCGAGGTGGCGCACCGTCATGGGGCCGTCGTCCTCATGGACAACACCTGGGCGACCCCCCTGCTCTTCCCGCCTCACGAACGCGGGGTGGACATCGCCATCGAGGCCGGCACCAAATACCTGAGCGGGGGATCCGACCTGCTGCTCGGCATGGTGTCGGCCAATGAGCGCTGCTTCAAGCGCCTGCGTGAAACCTACGATTCCTTTGCCATGTGCCCGGGACCGGAAGACGTGTTCCTGGGTCTGCGGGGCCTTCGCACCATGGCCCTTCGCCTGAGGGAGCACGGGAACCAGGCCTTGGAGATGGCCCGCTGGCTCGAGGCTCGCCCGGAGGTGGCAAGGGTCCTGCACCCGGCTCTCGAAAGCTATCCCGGTCACGAGATCTGGAAGCGCGACTTCAAGGGTTCGTCGGGCCTCTTCTCGGTTATCCTGAAGCCCTTCTCCGACCGAGCACTCGCGGCCATGCTCGACGGACTGTCGCTGTTCGGAATGGGTTATTCCTGGGGCGGGTTCGAGAGCCTTGTGATCCCCTTCAACTGCGCCACCTATCGGACGGCAACCGCATGGGAGCCCGGCGGCCACGCCCTGCGCTTCCACATCGGCCTCGAGGACCTGGAGGACCTGAAGCGGGACCTGGATGCCGGGCTCGCCCGCCTTCGCGAGACGGACGCCAAGGCAGCGTAGATTCTTTCAGGCTCCGGTGACCCTTAAGCTGCCGGAGCCTCCACTTGGGACCCGGAAACTGCCGT
This sequence comes from Microvirga terrae, assembly GCF_013307435.2. NCBI lineage: Bacteria > Pseudomonadati > Pseudomonadota > Alphaproteobacteria > Hyphomicrobiales > Methylobacteriaceae > Microvirga > Microvirga terrae. The sequence goes on along the minus strand of NZ_CP102845.1, from coordinate 2,518,757 downwards.
AGCGGCAAGTTTTCGCTTCTCTTTCGCGATCAACATCAGGTTGCGAACATAGATGAAGATCGAAAACGCCTGCCCCAAAATGATGACGATGTCGCTGCGGGCGAAGCCGTAGACCAGGGTCATCAGCCCGCCGGAAATCGACAGCATCCAGAATCCGACGGGAATCACGCTCTTTTCCGCCTTCTCGCTCGCGATCCACTGCACGATGAAACGGGCCCCGAAGACAAACTGGGCCAGAACGCCGAAGGCGGCCCAAAGGTCGAACCGGGCGACCACCAGGTCATAGAAATAGAGTCCCAGATCGTGAGAAAGGCGCATCAACATCAGACGATTTCCTGAGCAGCGGGAACGCGGCGGCGGCGGCGGATCAACCACCAGACTCCGGCTAAATCAAGGATGCCGACCCAAAGGCGGTCGAACATCCCGTAATTCGACCGGCCGGCATGCCGGGGCCGGTCGACCACGTCCACATGAGCAATCCGATACCCTTCGCGCTTGACCAAAGCCGGCATGAAGCGGTGCAGGGCATCGAAATAGGGAAGCCGCAGGTAGACGTCGCGTCGAAACGCCTTGAGGCCGCATCCCGTATCACGCGTCCCGTCCTTCAGGATCCTCCCGCGCACGCCGTTGGCGATCCGGGACTGCCATTTCTTATAGGTGCCGTCCTTCCTGCCGACCCGCTGCCCGGCGACGAGGGCGATTTGAGGATCGTCCAGGGCCGCCACGAGCTCCGGTATGAAGGCCGGGTCATTCTGCCCGTCCCCGTCGAGGGTGATGACGATAGGCCCCCGGGCCGCGTGGACGCCGGTCCGGACCGCGGCACTCTGCCCGCAGCTCGCCTCATGCCGAACGAGTCGCAGCCAGGGCCGTGTCGCCCGGGCTTTTCGAACCTCGTCCCCGGTCGCGTCGGTCGAGCCGTCATCCACATAGATCACCTCGAAGGGCGAGAGCGACGCGCAGGCGCGCTCGATCTCCTCCACCAGCGGGAGAATGTTGAGCGCCTCGTTCTTGACGGGCACCACGACGCTGATGCGGGGCCCCGGAGAAAGGTCAGTCATCCGTTACGGGCCATCTCTGGCCGCCTCTTCACAATCGCCATCTAGGCTAGAAGCCCGTCGCATAGGCCGCGATATCGACCCGCCGACCGCTGTTGATATTGAATCCCTGGATCCGGGTCGAGAGGGCGGGCTGCTGCTTCAGACGCGCGTTCTCCGCCCGGAACTCCGTCTCGTATCGTTTCTCCACGAAAACGACCCGGCACCCGCCCCGCCGCAGGAACGCCGACGCCTCGGCCCCTGTCTCGACCATGTCGAGGTTCGTACCGGTCAGGAAGACGAGACTGGGTTCCCGGTAGCCGAGGGTTGCGACCTGCGGGCTCTCGCACGGGACGTTGCGGGCAACCTCGGCCAAACGGTCCGAGATCTTGAGGGAGCGCAGATCGAGCTGCGCGAACCCGAAAACACCCATGGATAGGAAGGCTGCCGAGATGAAGCTGGCCCATAGGGCCGGGACCAGCCGGCTTCTGACGAAGAGCCACCAGGCCCCGAGGGCCAGTACCGAGGAGATCGCGAGGAATGGAAGGGCCCGGAAGGGCGGCATTCCGTCGAAAGCCCAGCCGACCACCGAAAGGCCGATGGTCAGACCGACCGGGATGAATGGAATCAGCACGGTTGCCAGCTTGGCCGCCGGCCGATGCGGTCCCACGAAATGGCGCGAGATGGCCATGACCGTGATGATGGCCACCGCCGGCAGCAGAGGCAGTGTGTAGTGCGGCAGCTTGGTCGGCACGGCCTCGAAAACGATCCAGGAAGGGATGAGCCAGGCAAGCACGAAGGCGACCGGTTCCTCCCGGCGATGTTTCCAGGCAAATGGCACTGCAATGGCAGCCAGGACAGCGCCGGGCCAGAACGTGGCGAAGAACGAGATCAGATAGAAACCGGGGGGCGCCCAATGGTAGCGCTGCGCCGTCCCGACCTTGCCGAGCATGTCGTGCCCGACCGCCTCGGAATAGAAGGCGCCGCCGGTCTTGAGGGCGATGGCGACGAACCACGGCAGCACGACCGCCAGGGTGAAAAGGGCGCCAATCCAAGGTCGCAGCGTGAGAAGCCAACGCGCCGAGCGCTCCTTATACGCCAGGACCGCGGCGGCAAGACCTGCGAACATGATGACCAAGGGGCCCTTGATGAGGATGCCCAAGGCGAACCCGGTCCAGAAGATCAGCAGGGCCCTCCGGGGCAGGACCCCGGCGCCGCGGCTCAGATAGGCCCTCGCGAGCCCACCCATCACAGCCACCGAGCAGGCGGTCAGCATGGCGTCCGTCTTGGCGAGGCGCGCCTCCACCATGAGAATCACGCAGGTTGCCATCAGGGCCGCGGTCAGGAACGCCCCTCGTCGCCCGAAGAACCCCAAAGCGGCCCAGTAGGTCAGCAGAACCGTCGCGATCGCCCCGAGCAGCGATGGGACTCGGTAGAGCCCGATGGTTGTCCGCGCCTCGGACACTCCCAGAGCCTGCCCAATGGCAACGCTCGCGCTCTGCATCCAGTAGATGCCCACCGGCTTCTTGTGCCGGGCCTCGTCCTGGAAGCGGATGTCCACGAGATCGGCGGATTCCAGCATCTGCTTGGAAGCCTGGGCATAGCGCGGCTCGTCCCGGTCCATGGGCTGAAGGGTTGTGAAGCCCGGCAGGAAGCAGACGAGCGACAGCAGGACGAGGACGGCGCAGAGCCGGGCATGGCTCCGCTCGACCACGCTCGTGAGCTGGGCCACGGAGAGATAGCGCAACGACATCCGCGGCTGGGGGACAGAACCGTCCATCGATGACTCCGGGGCGGGCAATCCTGCGTTCTGACGGGATATCCCATCGGCACAGGTCGATCAAACCGCGTGATGTCCCCTAAACCGGAAGGGAAGTCAAATTGACGGATGGTAGCGGGCCGGCTGGCAGGAACACGGGCCGGCGGGCTGGCATTCCCTGGAGGGACAGGTTCATTTTGGAGCTTTCGCCGTGACCATGTTTCTCCGTTGGTGCGCCCTTCCCATCCTTATTCTGTCGGCATATCCGGCTGCCGCTCTCGACCAGCCCGTCGTCTGGCGGGACGAGGATACGGGCTGCGCCTACCTGCTCACCCCTCAAGGGGGCATCTCACCCCGGCACCGACGGGACGGGACACTGGATTGCCCGGACGTGGCCGCCGGAACGGGCGTCGTCGAGAACATGGGCAGGGACGTTGCGCGTGGCCTCGATGCCCTGCAGCGCGAGATCGAGCGCCTGCGCGAGCGGTACAACCGCCCCTAACCGGGAGATCCATCTTGACGGCAAAGACCCGAATCTTTGGCGAGCATGACGAGAAGACGATCCGGCAGCTGGACCGGTGCATGGAGGTCGGGAGCGCCGCCAAAGGCGTGCTCTGCGCAGACGGACACCTTGGCTACGCGCATCCGATCGGCGGCGTGATCGCCTACGAGGAGCATGTCTCCATCAGTGGGGTCGGGTTCGACATCGCATGCGGGAACATGGCCGTCCGGCTCGACACCCGCTACGAGGAGGTCGCCGCCCAGGCGGGGCGCATCCTGTCTGACATCGGACGCGCCATCAGCTTCGGCATCGGGCAGAAGAACGCCGTCACGGTGGACCATGAGTTGTTCGAATCCCCCCTCTGGGAGGAGGCCGGCGTCCGAGACCTCAAGAAGCTGGCATCGGGACAGCTCGGGACGGTGGGTTCCGGCAATCATTACGTCGACCTATTCGAAGACGAGGAAGGTTATGTCTGGATCGGGGTGCATTTCGGCTCCAGAGGGCTTGGCCACAAGATCACCACGAAACACCTTGCCTTGGTCGGGGCGAAGGACGGGATGGAGGTCGATCCCGCCCTCGTCCATCAGGATAGCGATCTCGGGCGCAGCTACATTGCCGGCGTGAAGCTCGGCGGGCTCTATGCCTATGCCGGGCGCGAATGGGTGGTCGAGCGCGTGCGTCGGATCATCGGCGGCCGGGTCACGGACACGGTTCACAACCACCACAACTTCGTCTGGCGGGAGAGCCATGGCGGCAGGGAGTACTGGGTTGTCCGCAAGGGCGCGACGCCGGCATTCCCGCGGCAGCGCGGTTTCGTCGGCGGATCCATGGGGGACAACGCGGTCATCCTGCATGGAATCGAGGGTCCGGAGAGCGCCGACAGCCTCTATTCGACCGTTCATGGGGCAGGACGCCTCTTCGGCCGCATGGACGCGAAGGGCAAGAAGAACAAGGCGGGAGAATGGGTGCGCCCTCCCCGGTTCACCCGCGACGAGATGGATGCTTGGCTGCGCGAAAAGGGCATCCTCCTGCGCGGAGGCGACGTGGACGAGAGCCCGATGGTCTACCGGCGCCTCGACGATGTACTCGCCTATCACAAGGGCACGATCGGAATCGAGCACACGCTCCGGCCCTTTGCCGTCGCGATGGCCGGCCCTGGCGAGTTCGATCCCTACAAGGACTGATCCCGAACCAGGGCGGCCGAGCGGCTAGCGAAACCAGCCGAAATAGAGAGCCCAGAGGCTGGGGGAGCGAATGCCGCGTACCCGGCGTGCAGCTTCATCTGCGCGCATCGATTCGCCGCCATGGCAGGAGCAGAGAACGATATGGGCGTCGTGCTCCGAGATCTCGAAGAAGTCCACGGCATCCCCGAACCTGTCGCTCAGGAGCCCTGCCCTACGGAGCACCGGGTCGGAATAGGCCACCGTCAGGGCGGAGCCGTCGGCGCGCAACGCTCGACGCTGCGCCCTCGGCTTCCACTCAATCTCATCCAGGGTCCTGAGAATACGGTCGGGCTCCTGCTCCAGCAGGTCGACCCAACGGTCGAGACGCTCCCGCTTCGATAGGACCTGCGCTTGAACTTCCTCGGGAATTTTCAGGTCGGCGACGCTACTGAGTTCGGACAGAGGCCTGTGTTCCATGCTCCCCTCCTTGGCAGAAGAGCGGTTTCGAGCACCCACCAGCTACAAGCTCAACCTTGAAGCCTGTGGAAAAGTTCGAAACGGGAGCTAGTGCGGCCGCCGATATTTTAGGCACCGTGGCGGGAAGGCGCGGCGTGCGGAATCGTCGAGATCCGAACGAGAGTGTCAGGCCAGCCAAAGATCCTCGGCTGGCCCGGTGAGATCAGAGCGCAGCAGAGTGGTCGTGCTCCGCGCGGCTCGTTCCCATCAGCTCGGCGAGCCGGTTGCGGGCCCTGTTGACCCGGCTCTTGATCGTGCCGACCTTCACGCCGAGGGCCTCGGCGGCATCCTCGTAGGACATCCCTTCGGCGCCGATGAGAATGATCGCTTCGCGCTGCTCCTGCGGCAGCTTCTCGAGCGCGGTCGAGAGATCCTGAAGCGCCAGCTTATCCTCCTGGTCGGGGATCGCGATCATGCTGGCCGCATGGGTCCCGTCCCCATCCTCGACCTCGCGGCTGGTCTTCCGGTGGGTCGAGTAGAAGCCGTTGCGCAAAATCGTGAAGAGCCAGGCCTGAAGGTTCGTCCCGGCTTCGAAGGTGTCCTGCTTCGTCAGGGCCTTGAGCACGGTGTCCTGAACCAGATCTTCCGCCTGATCGACCTTCCCGGTCAGGGAGAGAGCGAAGGCGCGCAGGTTCGGCAATGCATCCATGACGCCATTGATGAACTCCTGGTCGACGGGCTCGGTATGAGCACGGATGACCTGGGCCACGCGGTCGGCGAGACGGGCGAGGTCGCGCGGCAGCTTCTCCTCCGCGGGATCGCCATAGAGGGCACGCAGTTGCTTTCCCAGATGCAGCCGCACGGCAGCGCTCAGCGCAGCCGCCGAGGTGGGTGCGTCGGGATGGGTGAACTCGGACTGGTTTTTGGAATTCTCTGGCATGCGGAATTATTTGGTGCATGCCGCCGTCATTTAAATATCCGAGCGACATTTCGACCATGAGTTTTTTTCATGGCCACGCCTCTGGATATCATCTCCTGTATGCCCAAGCGCCTAGGCTGGGTTATATGCTCCTCCGAACATGCGGCCAAACCAAGGCCGACGACCATCCAAGGAGCATGCGGCGTGGCTCATTACCTCGGTATCGATGTCGGCACCTCAGCGGTGAAAGCCATTCTTGTCGATGATGCGCAGGCCGCGGTTGCCGAGGCCGACGTTCCCCTCAATGTCTCAAGGCCGCATGATCTCTGGTCGGAACAGGATCCCGAAGCCTGGTGGGAGGCCGTGCAGACCGCGCTCGATCAGCTTCGAGCCCAGGCGGCCACGGCACTCTCCGACATCCGCGGCATTGGCCTCTCGGGGCAAATGCATGGCGCCGTGCTGCTCGACGAACACGGTCACCCCCTTCGTCCGGCAATCCTCTGGAACGATGGCCGCTCATTCCGGGAGGCGCAGGAACTGGCGGACAAGCATCCGGAGCTCTCCCACGCCATGGGCGTAATCCCCATGCCCGGCTTCACCGCTCCGAAGCTCGTCTGGCTGGCCCGGCATGAACCCGACATCTTTCGGGCCGTGCGCAAGGTGATGCTGCCCAAGGATTATATCCGGTTCAAACTCACCGGCGAGACCGTGACGGACATGTCCGATGCGGCCGGCACCTGGTGGCTGGACGAAGCCAAGCGCGATTGGTCCGATGCTGCACTGGCGGCGACCGGCCTCACCCGTGACCACATGCCGAGACTTGTCGAAGGCTCACAGCCCTCCGGTACGTTGCGCGCCGATATGGCTGGGCGTTGGGGGCTGCGAAACGACGTGGTGGTGGCAGGCGGCGCAGGCGATGCGGCTGCCGGCGCGGTTGGGCTCGGTGCCATCGAGGATGGCTCGGCCTTCATCTCTCTCGGGACCTCCGGGCAGCTTTTCGTCACCACCCGGGACTTCAGCCCGGCGCCCGAGGCCGTGGTTCATTCCTTTTGTCACGCGGTCCCGGGACGATGGTTTCAGATGGCTGCAATGCTGAATGCAGCAAGCTGCCTGGCGTGGGGCGCCCATCTCCTGAAGAGGGACATCGACGAATTGCTCCGGGAAACCGAAGCCGCGTATCGCAAGCCCTCCGCTGTTCTTTTCCTGCCTTACCTCGCCGGCGAGCGGACCCCTCACAACGATCCCTACGCACGCGGCGTCTTCTTCGGTCTTTCGCCCCAGACCGACCAGACCGATCTGGTACAGGCCATCCTGGAAGGTGTCGCGTTCAGTTTTGCCGACGCGAAGCAATGCCTCGAGCAGGCTGGTACGCCCCTCACCTACGCGGGCATGATCGGCGGCGGATCCCGAAGCGTCTTCTGGGCCAGAATTTTCGCGAACGTCCTGAACGTTCCCATGCTGCGGTATCGGGGCAGCGACAAGGGACCGGCCTTCGGGGCCGCCCGCCTTGCACGGCTCGCCGTGACCGCGGAAATGCCTGAAGCCGTCTGCACGCCGCCCGACATCCTCGAGACGATTGAGCCCGACTCCCGCCTCGTTGAACTCTATGGTCCGCGGATCGAGGCTTTTCGCAGCCTTTATCGCGCATTGAAGCCGGAATTCACGCGACACTGACAGAACCTAGAGCAACCCCCATCATCGTTACAATGTAGCTATGACATCTGTTCGGTGACGCAGACGACTGTCAATGCACGCGAAAAGTTGTGGGCTGTCGTCCACGGCTAAAAAGGAGGGATTGAAACGCGATTGAAATGAAGCATTTAGGGCAGTCACAATCCCTTCTGATCCGGTCCAACTTTTGGCATGATAGAGTCTTCAGAATTCAAGGCTGAAAACTGCCGCTTGAACAAAGCGCCTTTAGGGAAACGCCAATGACAGGATCCGCTCCGATCCTCGAGATGAAGGACATCTCCAAGACGTTCCCGGGCGTGAAGGCACTCTCGAACGTCTCCCTCACCGTGTATCCCGGCGAGATCCATGCTCTCATGGGAGAGAACGGCGCCGGCAAGTCGACGCTGATGAAGATCCTGTCCGGCGCCTACCAGGCCGATTCGGGCGGGGAGATCCGGATCAACGCGCAGCCCGTTACGATCGACGGACCGCTGACGGCACGCCACCACGGCATCTCCATCATCTATCAGGAGCTCTCACTCGCCCCCAACCTGAGCGTGGCGGAGAACATGCTGCTCGGGCGGGAGCATACGTCGGGTCCGATGGTCGACCGTCGCTCCATGGAGAAGGCCTGCCAGACGGTGCTGGAACGTCTCGGCGTGCACTTCAAGGCGACCACCAAGGTCAGCGAATTGTCCATGGCTGAGCGGCAGCTCGTGGAGATCGCCCGCGCACTCATCGCGAATTCCCGCATCCTGGTCATGGACGAGCCCACGACCTCCCTATCCTCCCGCGAGACCGAGGCGATGTTCGCCCTCGTGCGGCAGCTTCGGGCGGAAGGGCTCGCCATCATCTATATCAGCCATCGGATGGCCGAGATCTACGAGCTGGCCGAGAGGGTCTCGGTGCTCCGCGACGGCTCCTATGTCGGCACGCTCGTGGGCGACGAAATCTCGGCCGAGCGCCTCGTTCAAATGATGGTCGGCCGGGACCTCTCATCGTTCTACAAGAAGGAGCACGACGCCCACCAGAGCCGCGGCCCCGTGATGTTCGCCGTTCGCAACATGGGTGACGGTGTGCGCGTGCACGATTGTTCGTTCGAGCTGCATGAGGGCGAGGTTCTCGGTATCGCGGGCCTGGTCGGAGCGGGCCGCACCGAACTCGCACGCCTCATCTACGGAGCCGATCCTCGTACGAGCGGCGAGGTCTTCCTGCAAGGCAAGCGTCTTTCGATCGACGAGCCGGAGGACGCCATCGAGGCCGGTGTCGTCTATCTAACCGAGGATCGCAAGAACCTCGGCCTCTTCCTCGACCTGACCGTCCGGGACAACGTGAATGTGAACGTGCTGAGCCGCGATGCGCGCACGGGCGGCGTCCTGAACCTGAAAGCCGCCAAGCAGAGAGCAGCGGCGGCAATCCGGGCGCTCGGCATTCGTGTAGCAGGCGACGTGGTGCCGGTCGGCAGCCTCTCGGGCGGCAACCAGCAGAAGGTCCTGCTGTCGCGCCTGCTTGAGACGAAGCCGAAGGTCCTCATCCTGGACGAGCCCACGCGCGGCGTCGACATCGGGGCCAAGTCGGAGATCTACCGTCTGATCGACAGCTTGGCCCGCAACGGTGTCGGAGTCATCGTGATCTCCAGCGAGCTGCCGGAGATCGTCGGCATCTGTGACCGGGTGCTCGTCATGCGAGAGGGCCGGCTTGCCGGCGAGGTCGGCGGAGCCGGTCACCCGCCCGTGACGCAGGAAAACATCATCACCATCGCGACAGGTGTAAGGGAAGCGGCCGAATGACATCCCCGAACGAGTCCAGCGCCGGCATGCAAGCGACCGGAGTCAAAGGCGCCGATGCGGCGCAGCAAAGCCTTCAGCGCCGCCTCGCCTGGCGCTCGACCCTGCAGGCCATCGGCATGCTGCCGGTGCTCATCATCCTGGGTATCGTGTTCGAGCTCATGTCCGGTCGGTTCCTGAGTTTCCAGAACCTCTCGATCGTGATGCAGCAGGCCTCGATCAACACCGTGCTGGCGGCTGGCATGACCTTCGTGATCCTGACCGGCGGCATCGATTTGTCCGTCGGCTCGATCCTGGCCGCTGCCGCCATGGTGGCGATCCTGGGCTCCCTGATCCCGGAATGGGGCATGCTCGGAATTCCCGCTGCCCTTCTGGCGGGTTTGGGCCTTGGCCTGGTGAACGGTGCGCTCATCGCTTTCGCGAAGCTGCCGCCCTTTATCGTGACCCTGGGCTCCCTGACCGCCGTGCGCGGTTTGGCACGCCTTCTCGGCGGGGACACGACCCAGTTCAATCCGCAGCTTCCCTTTGCGTTCATCGGCAACGGCACGCTGTTTGGCCTGCCCTGGTTGGTGTGGATCGCCTTCGCGGTCGTGATCATTTCCTGGTTCATCCTTCGAAGAACGGTTCTCGGCGTTCATATCTACGCGGTCGGCGGCAACCCGGACGCCGCGCGCCTGACCGGCATCAAGGTCTGGGCGGTGCTGCTCTTCGTCTATGCCTTTTCGGGGCTGGCGGCGGGTCTCGGCGGCGTCATGTCGGCGGCACGCCTTTTCGCCGCGAACGGATTGCAGCTTGGGCAGTCCTACGAACTCGATGCCATCGCGGCCGTGATCCTCGGTGGCACCAGCTTCGTGGGCGGCATCGGGTCGATCTGGGGCACCCTCATCGGCGCGCTCATCATCGCCATCCTGTCGAACGGCCTGATCCTGGTGGGCGTCTCTGACATCTGGCAGTTCATCATCAAGGGGCTCGTGATCATCGGGGCCGTGGCGCTCGACCGCTACCGCCTCAAGGGATCGGCGCGCACCTGATCAAGGAATACCAGCGCCCGTCTCGGGCGCTCGTATATGCGATCCCCGGAAGGCAAGCACAGGTCCCGGGGGCGCGGAGCCTAAGACACCCGTAAGGGACACTTGCAAAGGATACTTGGAGGAACCCATGGCACTTTCCCGTCTCACACTCGGCCTTGCCGTCGTTGCCGGCCTGGCCGCTCCGGCCTACGCCAAGGACGTCAAGAACGTCGGCATCTCGGTCGGCCTTCTCGGCAACCCGTTCTTCGTCGCGACCATCAAGGGCATCGAGGCCAAGGCCAAGGAGATCACTCCCGGGGCCAAGATCACGTCCGTGTCGGCGGACTACGACCTGAACAAGCAATTCACCCAGATGGACAACTTCACGGCGGCCGGGACGGACATCGTGATGATCAACGCGGTCGACCCCAAGGCCATCGAGCCGTCGGTCAAGCGCGCCCAGGCGGGCGGCATGGTCGTGGCGGCGTTCGACGTGGCGGCCGCCGGAGCCGACGTCACGGTGATGACGGACAACGTCAAGGCGGGTGAACTCGCCTGCCAGTACATTGCCGACCATCTCAAGGGCAAGGGCGACGTTCTCATCGTGAACGGCCCGCAGGTCTCGTCGATCACGGATCGCGTAAAGGGCTGCAAGAACGTCTTCTCCAAGTTCCCGGACATCAAGGTTCTCTCGGACAACCAGGACGCCAAGGGCTCCCGTGAAGGCGGCTTTGCCGTCGGTCAGAGCCTGCTGACCCGCTTCCCGAAGGTCGATGCCGTGTTCGCGATCAACGATCCGACCGCCATCGGCATAAACCTGGCCGCCAAGCAGCTCAACCGCAACGAGTTCATCATCACGGCGGTCGACGGGGCCCCGGACATCGAGACCGAGCTGAAGTCGGGCAACTCCCTGATCAAGGCCTCGGCCTCCCAGGACCCCTACGTCATGGCCGCCCAGTCCTATGAGCTCGCGGTCGGCATCGTGAACGGCAAGAAGCCCGAGAAAAACGTGATTCTGCTCGAGCCGAAGCTGATCACGGCCGACAACATCAAGGACTACAAAGGCTGGCAGGCCGTCCGCTGATTTCATTTGACATTCGGCGGCCACGGCGCGAGCTGTGGCCGCCTTTTCCTTTCATGGGCCATCAGGAGCCGCCCCGATGTTGAAGCAGCTGCGCGAGCAGGTTCTGGAAGCCAATCTGGAAGTGGTGCGCCGCGGCCTGGTCCTTTACACGTTCGGCAACGTCAGCGGCATCAGCCGCGAGGACAACCTTGTCGTCATCAAGCCGAGCGGCGTGCCCTACGAGCGCATGAAGGCCGACGATCTCGTCGTCGCGGATTTCGACGGCAAGGTCGTCTGGGGCGAGTTGCGCCCCTCCTCGGACCTCGACACCCACATCCACCTCTATAAGTCCTTTCCGCAGATCGGCGGCGTGGTGCATACCCATTCCGAACACGCAGTTGCCTGGGCGCAGGCCTGTCGTCCAATCCCGGCACTCGGCACCACTCATGCCGATTATTTCTACGGACCGGTCCCGATCACCCGGGAGCTGACGGCCGACGAGATCAGGAACGATTACGTCCGTGCCACGGGCGTGGCCATTACGGATGCTTTCGGCAACCGGGACCCCATGGAGGTGCCGGCCGCCCTCGTGGCCGGCCACGGCCCCTTCGCATGGGGCAGAACGCCCGATGATGCCGTTCACAACGCGGTCGTTCTGGAAGCCGTGGCCCGCATGGCGATGTACACGTTCTCGCTGCAACCGAACGCGCCCGGGGTTTCTCAGGCTCTCCTCGACCGGCATTACTTCCGCAAGCACGGCGCGACCGCGACCTATGGCCAGGCTGAGAAGTAACCTCGTGCCTCCGTTTCAACTGCTTACACCCCGCTCCGGGAGATAAAAATGGCCGTCGTAGCCGGTGTCGATTTCGGCACCCTGAGTGTCCGGGTCACCCTCGTCGACGATCGCAATGGCCCACTCGGCCTCGCCACGGCCGAGTACCCGCTTCACCGGAAGCGCGAGAACCCCGACCACGCCACCCAGGCCCATGCCGATCACATGGATGCGCTCGCCCGCGCCATGCGCGGTGCCCTCGATTCCGCTGGCATCAAGGGAGAGGACGTAGCGGCACTTGCCATCGACACAACCGGCTCCAGCGTGGTCATGGTGGGTGAGGGACTGGAGCCGCTCGACGAGTATTACCTCTGGTGCGACCACCGGGCGAAGGCGGAAGCCGAGCAGATTACCCGCCTCGCCCATCAGGAGGGCCTCGAAGCGATCGAGTGGTGCGGCGGCGTCTATTCGCACGAATGGGGCTTTTCAAAGCTGCTGCACTGGCTGCGCCACAACCCGGACAGGCGCGACCGCCTCGTCACGGCGCTGGAGCATTGCGACATGGTGGCCGCGACCTTGACCGGTGTCACCGATCCCGCTCGCCTCAAGCGGAGCATCTGCGCCATGGGCCATAAATGGATGTGGAACCCGCGTTGGGGAGGCCTGCCCCCGCAGGACTTCCTGTCCAAGGTGGACCCCCTGTTCGACGGAATCCGCGAGAAGCTTGCCGGCGACTATGTCACGTCCGACGTCGTGGCCGGGCACCTCACGCCCGCCTGGGCGGGGCGGCTCGGCCTGAAGGCCGGCATCCCGATTCCAGTCGGAGCCTTCGACGCCCATTGGGACGCCATCGGGGCAGGCTGCCGGGTCGGCGATGTGGTGAACGTGGTCGGCACCTCGACCTGCATCATCGCGATGGCCGAGAATACGAGCCTGATCGAGGGCGTGTGCGGCGTCGTGCCCGGCAGCGTCGACCCCAAGCTCGTCGGCATCGAGGCGGGGCTGTCGGCCACAGGCGACATCTTCGAGGCGATCGCCCGGCGGGCCGGCACGAACGTCAAGGATCTGTCGAAAGGCCTGGAGCAGTACAGGTCCGGCCAGACCGGCCTGCTGCGCCTGACCTGGGACAACGGCGACCGCACGGTTCTCGTCAAAGCGGATCTTGGGGGCATCACCCTCGGCTGGAACCTATTGCACACCGCGCAGGACGAGCTGTTCGCCGCTATCGAAGGCACTGCCTTCCACACCCGCATCATCCTGGAACGCATGGCCGAGGGCGGGGTACCGGTCGAGAGGGTCATCAATGCGGGCGGCATCCCGCAGCACAACGCGGTGCTGAACCAAGTTTACGCAAATGTGCTCGGCCGACCCGTGCTGGTGCCGAACGGCATCCCGACGGGCCTAGGCTCCAGCATCTTCGCGAGCCTCGCTGCCAAATCGCATCCGGATCTCGACAGCGCTCAGGAAGCGATCTGCCTTCCCTTCCGCACCTTCGAGCCGGATCCGGCAGCCCACGCGATCTACGAGCAGCTCTTCGCCCATTACCGGACCCTCTATTTTGGCTTCGGGGGCGTCTCTGGACCGGTCTCGCTGGATCATATATTGCGCGACCTCAAGCGGATCGCGGCTCTTCCCTCTCAGCCCGTTCCGCCAGATGCTATGCCCGACCCTTGACCGGGCAAGGCAGGCGTTCATGACTGTCATTGCGGTGTTGTTCGGAGGCTTTGATGATCCTGGTATGTGGCGAAGCCCTGATCGACCTCTTCATCGGGGCATCCTCTCAGACCGGCTTTCCGGCAGAGGCCGTTGCCGGTGGGTCGCCCTTCAATGTCGCCATCGGGATCGGCCGGCTCGGGCGCCCTGCGGCGTTCCTGTCCACCCTGTCGGACGACGTGTTCGGCACGTTCCTGGCCGGAAAGCTCGCCGAATCCGGGGTGAGCCCGGACTACATCCAGCGCTGCCCGAACTACACGACGCTGAGCGTGGTCGCGACCGACGCGTCGGGGCAACCGCAATACTCCTTTTACGCGCCCAATAGTGCCGACCGAGCTCTCACGCCCGAGGCTCTTCCCACCGAACTGCCGGCGAACGTGAGCGCCATCGCGGCCGGCTCATATGCCCTCGGCGTCGAACCGATCGCGAGCGCCATCGAAACCCTGCTGCGCCGGGAGGCCGGATCGCGTGTGATCTCGCTCGACCCGAATGTCCGGCCGCGCGTCGTGGGCGACTTGGCGATTTATCGCGAGCGCTTCGAGCGCCTGCTTGCCCATGCCGATATCGTCAAGGCGAGCGACGAGGACGTCGAAATTCTCTATTCCACCCACGATCTCGCCGCCGCAGCCCGCGACTGGCTTCAGCGCGGCCCGAAGCTCGTTATCGTGACCCGCGGCGAGAAGGGACCTCTGGCAGCTTTCGGCGACAGGATCGTGGAACGCCTGGCTCCCAGGATCGATGTGGTCGACACGGTCGGTGCCGGCGACACGTTCCATGCCGGTCTGCTCTCCTGGCTCGACGCCAACAATTTGCTCACGCCTCAAGGAATCGCCGGATTGACCGATGCGCAGGTCACGGCAGCCCTCGATTTCGCCGCCGCGGCGGCTGCGATCGTCTGCACCCGCCGCGGCGCCAACCCTCCCTTCTGGGCCGAGGTCGAACAATTCATGGCGGCACGCGCCTGATCACAACGGAACCTGTTATGACGATGTCCCAGCCCGTCCTTCCTCCCGTCGGCCCGACCTGGCGCTCCAACCGGTTCCACCGGAAATGGCTCTTCGAGCAGGCCAACAACCTGTTCGGGTTCTTCCAGCACGGCATCATCAACCCGGCCGGCGGCTTTTTCGATCTCGACGATGCAGGTCAGCCCATCGAGACGGCCAACCCGGTCAGGCAGATCCACAACACCACCCGGATGGTGCATTGCTTCGCCATCGGCACTCTGCTCGGCCGGCCCGGATGCGACGCGATCGTCGATCATGGCATGAACTACCTTTGGAATGCCCATCGCGACGCCCAGCACGGCGGCTATGTCTGGTCGCTCGACAACGATGGTCCTAAGGACGACACGAAGCAGGCCTATGGACATGCGTTCGTGTTGCTGGCTGCGTCGAGCGCCAAGGTCGTCGGTCATCCGCTCGCAGATCGTCTGATCCAGGACATCACCAAGGTCCTCGAAGAACGGTTCTGGGAGGAGCAGCACGGCGCCGTGACCGAGGAGTTCTCCCGGGACTGGCAGCCGTTGAGCCAGTATCGCGGCCAGAACTCCAACATGCACCTGACCGAGTCGCTCATGGCCGCCTTCGAGGCTACCGGCGATCGGAACTATCTCGACAAGGCGGAGCGCATCGCCGGGCTGATCATCGGTCGTCACGCCGCCGCTCTCGGTTATCGTGTCGCCGAGCATTTCCATTCGGATTGGAGCCTGGACAAGGAGTACCGTGGGTACGACGTATTCCGTCCTTACGGCACCACGCCGGGGCACTGGCTCGAATGGGCGCGCCTCGTCCTTCAGCTCTGGACGCTCGGGGGCAAGAGGCATGCCTGGATGCCGGAGGCCGCCCGCGAGCTGTTCCGGCAGTCGATCGAGCTCGGATGGGACAAGGACAAAGGCGGCTTCTTCTATGCGCTGGACTGGGACGATAAGCCGAGGCTCCCCCAAAAGCTCTGGTGGCCCTGTGCGGAAGCCATTGGCGCTGCCGCTTTCCTGAACGAGCACAGCCCCGGCGACTTCCACGAGCAGTGGTACCGCCTTCTCTGGGGCTTCGCCGATCGCCACCTGATTGACCATCGGCAGGGCGGCTGGCGGCCGGAGCTCTCGGAGGACCTCAAGCCGGGAACGACCCTTTTCACCGGCAAGCCCGATCTCTACCACGCCCTGCAGGCCTGCCTGATCCCCCTGTTCCCGGCGGCCGGCAGCCTGACCAAGGTCATCCCCGAGGGCAGCGCCAGCCCTCAGTCCTGAGCGAGGTGCCGGTCCAGAGCCTCACGCAGGGGCATTCCCGCCTGTGCGCCGGCCGTGAGGCAGGACAGGGATGCGGCGGCGCAAGCCCGTTCCATCGCCCGGCCGATCTCCAGTCCCTCGTCCAGTCCATTGGCCAGAACACCGACGAAGGTGTCACCCGCGCCGGTCGTATCCACCGGGGTGATCGGGCGTGCCGTCACATGGGTCTGAGCGCCGTCCGGCGCGATGGCATAAGCGCCGCGTGCACCTGCCGTGACGATGCAGGTCGGCCCGAACGAGCGGGCGATTGCCGATCCGGCCTTGAGGAAATCGTCCCCTGCCGGCTCACCCACGATACCGGCGATCGAGAGAGCCTCGTGCTCGTTGACCACGAGCACATCCGTGACGGCCAGGAGTTCGGACATGGTCGAGCGCTCCCCGACCGCCGGCACGGGCGCGAAGTTCCAGACCACCTTGACGCCGGCGCGGCGCGCCCGCGCGGCGACATCAAGATTGTCGGCGATCGGCACTTCCATCTGGAGCACCAGAACGGAAGCCTTCGACAAGAGGGATTCGGGCAGATCGGATGAACGTAGCGCCATATTGGCGCCGCTGGCGACCGTGATGGCATTCTCTCCCGTCTCGTCGACGGTGATGAACGCGCAGCCGGTAGGCTCGTCGGTGACTCTGATCGTGCTGACGTCGACCCCATTCTCCTCGAGGTTCTTGAGGCAGGCTATCCCGAAAGGATCGTTGCCGACCGCGCCGGTCATAGCGACCTCCATGCCCCCTCCGCGGCTGATCCGAGCGGCGGCGACGGCCTGATTGGCTCCCTTGCCGCCGAAGAAGCTGTCCGCCCGGCGGGACAGAACGGTCTCTCCCGGACGGGCGATCCGCTGGACCCGCGCGACGAGGTCCATGTTGATCGAGCCGAATATGATGATCATTCCGCAAAGCCTTTGTTTTCGGCGATTTCCTTATCATTCGAAGGGCCGAAATGGCGAGTGTCCGCAGTGCCGGAGTGCTCTCGGAGGCTCCCGATCTGAGCCATCCACAGCTATTTCCCTCCTGTACCCTACAGAGGGATTATGCCCTGGAACCAAGCAGGCTGCCTCAACATTTGACTCGCAGGTAGGCGTAGCAGCGGTAAACTGTCATCAGAATCAAAGATAGTTTGCCACTGGCAGCTAGAAGAACAGGCTTTGATGGGCAGGCAGGTTGATCCTCACCGTCCGGATCGCGGAAATCCACCGCCCGCAACGACTCGCTCTCGAATCCACCCCTCTCCCGGAAGTTCCCCCAGACGCCTCTGCGCGGCGCCTGGATAGGTCTCTGTGCGCAGTTTCAAAACCCGGAGTTGGTCATTGAGCAAGCATCATGAGAAGCAGAGACGCAAGACCCGCCGCTCCCTCGAAACAGCGCAGGTCTTCGACCTCACGGGATCAAAATTCCAGGCCGAGCGCAGCCTCCCTCCCATCAAGCCGCTCAATGCAACCCAGGACGAGTATCTCGACGCCCTGAAGAACAGTGCCCAGGTCGTGGTCCTCGGCCCGGCCGGTACCGGAAAGACCTGGATCGCGGCCACTTATGCAGCCGATCTCTTCCGCCAGCGGCGTATCCGGAAGATCATCCTCACCCGTCCCAACGTCCCGAGCGGCCGATCCCTGGGGTTCTTTCCCGGCAGTCTCGAGGAGAAATTCGGTCCTTGGGCGGCGCCCGTGATCGAGGCGATCAAGGAGCGGATCGGCTCAGCCGCCTATGAGATCGCCGTCAAGAACGGCGACATCGAGATGGTGCCTTTCGAAGTCATGCGGGGGCGGTCCTGGCGCGACGCCTTCATCCTGCTGGACGAAGCGCAGAATGCCACGCCGGCCGAAATGAAGACCTTCCTCACCCGCATAGGCGAGGACTGCACCGTGGTGATCAATGGGGATGTGAGCCAGTGCGATCTGCGCGAGAGCTCGGGCCTGCGCACGGTCATCCATCTGATCAAGTCGCAGATGCTACCGGTTCCAATCATCGAGTTCACGCTCAATGAGATCGTGCGGTCCGGCGTCTGCGAGATGTGGGTGCGGGCCTTCGAAGAGGTCCATTGCTAAGGCATTGATCCCAAAAGCGGACCTCGCTTTTGGGATCATCCCTGCCTTGCCGGGGCTGGACCGTATTTCATCCATGCCAAAGCCGGGCCCCTTTCCGCCCGATCAGGCGGAAGGAGACCCGGCTCAGCTTAGGTCGAGAAAGACGGAATGCGTCAGGCGAGTTCGATTGCGCCGACCTCGGGGCCTTTGCGGCCCTCGACGATCGCCACCCGGACCGCTTGCCCCTGCTCGAGCTGGCTGAGGCCCGCGCGTTCCACGACGGAGATGTGCAGGAACAGGTCCTTACTCTCACCTTCAACGGACACGAAGCCGTAGCCCTTCACCGAGTCGAACCACTTGACGGTGGCCGGCACCTCCGGCGGGCCGCTGACCGGGCGGGCGCTCGGACCGCCGCTGGGACGGCCGAAACCGCCGCCTGACTGGCCAGGACCGCCCGACCGCATCGGCCGCGGCGCGCGTGCCCCGCGCGGGGGCTCCGGCTCGGCCGTGCTTGCGTCGACGCTGACGATTTCCTGGACCTGCGGGCCCTTCTGGCCTGCGCCAACCCGGATGACAAGGGTCGTGCCCGATTCGAGTGCGGTATAGCCCGCAGCCTCGACCTGCCGGACGTGCAGGAAGGCCTCGCCTGACCCATCGGTCATTTCGACGAAACCAAATCCCTTTTCGGGATTGAACCATTTCACCCGCGCTTCCGTCTCCGGTCCGGACGCTGGAGCGCCGTAGGATGTCTGCTGCCGCATGGGCCGTTCATAAGATGTTGGTGGAGCGAAATCGCCCCAGTGATCTTCGGGTTGACCGCCAAATTGACGTCGGCGATCACGGTGATCATTTCCCCGGCCCATCAGGACTGCCTTCTAAAGTCTCAAGTTTCGTAAACGCTATAGGCGTAACGCCCCCAACCATTGAGGGCAAGAAAATAACTACTCACACCTAGACATTTCACGCAAGGTCTCAAAAGAGCGTGTCATGCGGATTGTGGGGCGCCGACGCGAGAATTCAGCCCTCCGATCACGGCTTTCAGAATATGATCGCCTTCTCCCTCCCCGGGCCCGCGGCCGCTCCAGGCATGAATGCGCTCGTGGATGAAGCCGAGTTTGGCGATCACGGCCGGGGCGAGCACGAAGGGGTAGAGATCCGGCTGCCCCATGCTGCGGTTCAAAGAGTTCACGGCGAAGGTCAGGGGCAGCCAGGCGGTGATCAGACGATTCAGGTCCGTCTCGCTGTGGGGGTCGAAATCGATCTCCGCCGCTAGTTCCGAGCCGCGACGGATTCCGGGGCGCACCTTCAATCCGAAGGCGCTCGCGGTCTCCAACGTGTCGACGATATGGAGATAGTGCGCCCAGGTCTCGGCGAAATCCTCCCAAGGATGGGAGGCTGCATAGGCACTGACGAATTCGTCCTGCCAGTCCTCCTTCGGGCCCCGGGCGTAATGGACCCGCAGGGCCTCGCCGTAATCCCGCCGCTCGTCCCCGAAAACCTGGCGGAATCGGTCCAGGCTGGGATCGTTCCGGACCAGAACGTTCCAGAAATAGTGGCCGATTTCATGCCGGAAGTGGCCGAGGAGGGTCCGGTAAGGTTCTCCCATTCCGTGGCGTCGCCGCTCCCGCTCGGCATCGTCCGCCTCGGCGATGTTGATGGTGATCAGGCCATTGTCGTGCCCGGTCAGGATCGACGGACCATCGGGAGACTTCTCGGCAGGGTCCGCCAGAAAGTCGAACGCGAGCCCCTGCGGGTCCTCGCTGCGCGTTGCCAGCGGCAGGTCGAGCCTGAGCAAAGTGTAAAATAGACGCCGTTTCGCAGTCTCCAGCCGGCGCCAGCGTTCGCGATTCTGCTCGAGCGCGAGGTCCGGTACGGTGCGATTGTGCCGGCAAGCCCGGCAGTAGGATCCATCGCCATCGGCGGATATCAGCCAGTTGCACGCATTGTGTTCTGCATTCGCGCAGAAGCGGACAGGCGTGTCGGGCTGCGCCAGAGCCGTCCAGCCCCCCTCGCGACCGGGTTCCAAAGCGCTGATCTCCTGAATCGACGGCAGGTACCCGAGCCGGCGGCCGCAACTTTCGCAGCGACTGTTCTCGAAATAAAGTGGCTGAC
This sequence comes from Microvirga terrae, assembly GCF_013307435.2. Lineage (NCBI taxonomy): Bacteria > Pseudomonadati > Pseudomonadota > Alphaproteobacteria > Hyphomicrobiales > Methylobacteriaceae > Microvirga > Microvirga terrae. The sequence goes on along the minus strand of NZ_CP102845.1, from coordinate 2,498,494 downwards.
CGCAGGCCTGGCATTCAAAGAGCTTCATGGAACGACCTGCCGCTTCCCGTATCCGCCATATCCGGGCTGGCGAGCCCCGACGGCACTTCAACGGCAACGGCCGGTGAGCCTGTTGGTTCGCAAGTCTTTGCACCGTCGTCAGCGCTTCACTGCTCATAATTTAAGCTTCCTGGATGGAGCCTATCATTTCATCATTCCCGGGCAGCGACCTCATTGTCCGGACTATCCAGAAAAGGGACGGCTCATGACACCTGTTGCCAAGCAGGCGACGCAGGACGGCACGTTCACCGTCTATCTCGGCGACCGCCCCGTTGCCTGGGGCCTGACCAGCCATGCCGCGGATGCCCTGATGGAGAGGCTGCTGCGGCGCTGAAGGCGCGCTCGCCCCGCCCATCGATGCGATCCGGACCGGAGGTCGCGGGAGCCGATGCCGACTGCTGCAGGCAAATGGAAGATCGATGGATGTTGGTGTCACCAGTTCTGGTGAGTCGACGAGAGATCCAGCTGCCACCATCCGGTCTCCATGGGCCGTTGTCAGCGCCCCGCCGCTCCCCCCTAACGGATGCGGCTGAGAGGCCTCTGGACGGCGCCGGGCTCCGGCGAACCGGTGCGGGCGTTCCAGAAACCCGCTCACCCTCGATAGGCTGCTGGTCGTTCGCGTCACGTTATCGTGAGGCCCGCGCACCGCGTCGGCAGCAGGAGGCCCTCAAAGATCTTGGACAGGTCAGCTTCCGGAACGAATTCTTGCAACCGGGTCGCGAATTCGGGCAGTTCAGCATCGGCGCGCAGATCACGCGCCCTATCGACCAGCCGGGCACAAGGGTTGCACCAGTCGTTCGCTCAGAAATTGTACGCCGGCGAGGTGTATAATCAGCCTCCGGCGGGGCCCTTTACTTCGCCGCCTCGCCCGCATTACGATGCTTTCTTAGGCCATACTAACCTAAGATAGTGAAGGCGTGTCAAACCGTCGATTATAGTTGTTGCATCTGATTCGCTTAACGACGTCGCAAGGCGCAGTGTCAGAAGCAATGTGGCTTGGAGGGGCTATGTTCGAGGGTCGCACAAAGCGGGTCCTGATCGTCGAGGACGAGGCGATGATCTCGATGCTGATCGAGGACATGGTTCTCGATTTCGGATGCGAGGTCGTGGGCCCCGCAGCGCGACTGGACCATGCCCTGACCCTCGCGCTCCAGGCCGACATCGACATCGGCATCCTCGACATCAACGTGGACGGAACCGTCGTCTTCCCGGTCGCCGACGTCCTGCGCTTTCGCGGAATCCCGTTCATCTTTTCGACCGGCTACGACTTCCGCTCGCTCCCGGAGCGGTTCCGCGAATGCCCGGCCCTGTCGAAGCCGTTCTCCTACGATAATTTCGCCGACACGCTCCGCACGACGCTGGCCGGCACGTCCGACGCGACCGAAATCGCCTGACGCGTCCGCGCTCACGACATCTGCGTGACCGCCCCCTGGAACGGATGGCGCCGCTCGACCGACATCTCCGCCTCCCGTCTCGGTCGCAGCGTGACCTTCATCATCGGGTCGGGCATGGCGTCCGATCGCGCCCGCAGCCTGACGGCCTGCAGCAGCACCGCCATGATGGCGACCGCCTCCATGGTGGCGAACGCGCTGCCGATGCAGATGCGCGGCCCCGCGCCGAACGGCATATAGGCATAGCGATGCCGGGCTTTCGCCGGCTCGGGCGCGAAGCGCTCCGGATCGAACCGCGCAGGATCGGTCCAGAGCGCGGCATGATGATGGACCGCATGGATCGGCACGATGACGACCGCGCCTTCCGGCACGCGGAAGCCGCCGAGCGCGAAGGAGCGCGTCGCCGTGCGCGTGATGATCGGGGCCGGCGGATAGAGCCGCATCGCCTCCGAGAAGACCTGCCGGGCATAGGCGAGCTGCCCGATGTGCTCAGGCCGGACGGGGCCGCCCTGCGTCACGGCGTCGATCTCCGCGACGACCCGCGCTTCCTGCTCGGGATGGCGGGCCAGCAGAAGGAACGTCCAGGCCAGGCCCAGCGCCGTAGTCTCGTGTCCGGCCGTCACGAAGGTGAGCAGGTTGTCGGCGATCTCCTCGTCGGTCATCGTCCGGCCGCTCTCCGGGTCCGATGCGGCGAGAAGCAGCGCCACGAGATCCTCGCGCCCGTCCGGGTTTCGGCGCCGCTCGGCGATCATCCGGGTGACGGAGGAGCGCAGGTACGCGGCCGCGGCCGCGGCGCGGCGACGGCCCGGATAGGGAAGCCAGTCGGGCAGATCGAGAATGCTCAGCGCGAAGACCCAGCCGGTCGGCTTGAGATAGTCGGTGATGCCGCGCTCCACCCGCGCCACGTCGATCTCGCCCGGCCCCGACATCATGGTGTCGACGATGATGTCGAAGGTGGTGCGCATCATCTCCCGGCCGATGCCGACCGACGCGCCGGCCCCGGGCGCGAGCCAGCGCTCCCGAGTCTTCTCCGCGGCGGCGATCATGGACGGCAGCAGGCCCAGGAGCTTCTCGTGCCGGAACGCGGGCGCCACCGACTGGCGCTGCCAGCGCCAATGGGCGCCGTCCGCCGTCAGCAGCCCGCGACCGAGGGCCGGGCCCAGGGCTCGCCGGACGTCCTCGCCCTTGTTCAGCGCATCGGCATTGCGCACCAGGGCCTCGTGGATCAGGGCCGGATCGGCCAGCAGGATGCGCCGGCGTCCGGCCACCTGGGAGTACACCACCGGCTCGCGATAGATTTCCGGCGGCAGGGCCTGCAACGGGTCCCGCACCAGGGCGGGCACCACCGAGAGCGGCGAGCGGCGGCTCACCGCGACGCCGGGGCACTGATCTGAAATCCACGGAAGGGTCTCGATGCTCATGAAGGTTCCTCTCGCACGGCCCGGCCTCGATGCCGGCCCGCGCCGGCTTATAAGGTGCTCACCTTAGACCGCTTGCGATTTAAGGTGAGCACCTTATATGCGCAAGTGCGACATAGAGGATCAGCCGTGATCGAGCCAGGAGCGACCCCGAGGGCGAAGCGGAGCCGGAAGGCGGCCGGCACGCGCGACCACGTGATCACGGTCTCTCTGTCGCTCTTCAATGCGCGCGGGCCCGACCGGGTCACCACGTCGCAGATCGCCGAAGCGGCCGGCATCAACGAGGGCAATCTCTACTACTACTTCAAGACCAAGCAGGCCCTGATCCTGACCATCTTCGACCGCTTCGAGGAATCGGTGGACCAGCTGTTGAACCGCAGTCCGGGCGCGGGCGCCGACCCGGCCGCCTACGTGGCGTTCCTGACCGAGTGGTTCGAGATCGTGTGGACCTATCGTTTTCTCTACCGGGACTTCATGGGCCTCATCGCCATGGCGCCGGAGCTGCGCCGCCGCATCCGCACCATCAGCGACCGCATCCGTTCGCCCGTCCGGCAGCTCATCGGCCACATGCGCGGGGCCGGATTGATGGAGCTGTCCGACGACGCGCTCGATGCCTTGCTTCACAATCTGTGGATCGTGTCGACCTACTGGGTGGTCTATCTGGATGTGCAGGAAGGAGTGCGGGCCATCAAGAAGGCGCATCTCGAATGGGGCCTCAGGCAGGTCGCGAGCCTGTTTCAGCCGCACCTGACGGAGGCAGCGCGCCACTGGCTCGCCGCGCAGGCGGACCAGGGTCGTCCTTCGCTTTAGAACTCCACGTCATCACCGGCCTCATGCCGGTGATCCCGATCGATGAGCGCGGCGATGTTCCATATCGGGATGGCCGGGACAGGCCCGGCCATGACGTGGAGAGGGTGTAGCGCACACCGGACGACCACCCTCCCCGTCATCACCGGGCTTGTCCCGGTGATCCCGCTTTCATGAAGCGCCGCGGCTCACCGCACAAGGGGCGCCGGCACGTGGCTGGCCAGGATGCCAAAATTGTCCTCTGGATCTGGAGAAGATCGGCCACCGACCCAATTTCATCGCTCCGCGTTTGCCGCTATGGAGCACTCGTGTCCCCTGGAGCGTCCGACCTCATGAAAACCAAGCCGCCGGAAGGTCCCTTTCGCATCGGACGGTCGCCGACCGGCCTCGGCCTGTTCGCCACCGACGTGATCGAGAAGGGCTCCTTCATCATCGAGTATGTCGGGCCGAAGATCACCAACGAGGAAGTCCAGCGCCGGCGCAACACGCGCTATCTGTTCGAGATCAGCAGCCGCTGGACCATCGACGGATCGCCGCGCTGGAACACCGCCCGCTACATCAATCACGGCTGCCGGCCGAACGCCCAGGCGACGGTGTCGAGGGGCCGGATCCGCATCAAGGCGATCAAGCGCATCAAGCCGGGCGACGAGATCACTTACAATTACGGCAAGAACTACTTTGAGACCTTCATCGAGCCGATGGGCTGCAAGTGCCAGTCCTGCGAGCGCAAGCGCGCGAAGCAGGCGCGCGTTCCGACATAAACGCGGCAGCGAAGGCTCGTGGGGCGCCACGCCCCCGCTCCCGTCATGGCCGGGCTCATCCCGGGCATCCCGATGCTGAAAAACACTGCGCCTCTCGGGTCGAGATCACCGGCACAAGGCCGGTGATGACGTGCAGGTGGTGTGAGCCGGTCATAACGGGGAAGACGCGTTCCCTTACTCGGCTGCGAACTCCGCAACGGCGCGCTTCGCGCCTCTCTCGTACAGGCGAGCCAGATTCGCCGTCACGGCTCCCGTGAAGCGCGGATCCTTCGGCAGGTCGTCGCCGAAGATTTCGCGCACGGCGAACAGGGCGCCGGCCAGCGCGTCGGCCGATGGCCCTGCCCGGTCGGCGAGCTCGCGCAGCCGCGTCGCCATGGGATCACGCACATCGATGGGCGCTCCCTTCTCGTCGATGCCCGTGACGTAGCGCATCCAGGCCGCCACACCGAGGGACAGGCGCGCGATGGACGCGCCGCCCTGCAGGCGGTCGCGGACCGTCCCCAGGAGGCGCTGCGGCAACTTCTGGGAACCGTCCATGGCGATCTGCCAAGTGCGATGCTTCAGGGCGGGATTCTTGAAGCGGGCGATGAGCGCCCGCTTGTAGGCGGACAGATCGGCGCCGGGCGGCATGTGCAGGGTCGGCGTGACCTCCTCGTCCATCAGCCCCTCAATCAGCCGCACGAAGGCCGGATCCGCCATGGTGTCGGCAACCGTCTCGTAGCCGGAGAGATAGCCCAGATAGGCGAGCGTCGAATGGCTGCCGTTGAGCAGCCTGAGCTTCATGTGCTCGTAGGGCTCCACGTCGGCGACGAACTCGGCGCCCGCCATCTCCCAGGCGGGCCGGCCCTGCGGGAACCGATCCTCGATCACCCACTGCGTGAACGGCTCGGTCACCACCGGCCAGGCGTCCTCGACACCGAGAGCCTGTCCGATGCGCTCCCGGTCCTGGTCGCTCGTCGCCGGCACGATCCGGTCGACCATGGTCGACGGGCAGGACACCTGGTCGGCCACGAAGCGGCCGAGATCGGGATCGACCAGCTCGGCGAAGCGGGTGAGCACGCGCTTCACCGTACGGCCGTTCGAGGGAAGGTTGTCGCAGGTGAGCACCGTGAAGGGCGGGATCCCGGCCCGCCGCCGGCGGCGAAGCGCCTCGACGATGAAGCCCGGGGCCGAGCGCGGCGTCTTAAGGTAGGCCAGGTCATGCACCACGTCGGGATGGGCCTCGTTCAGGGCGCCGGTGGCCGGATCGTGGCAATAGCCCTTCTCGGTCACCGTCAGGGTGACGATCCTGGTCTGCGGATCGGCCATCGCGTCGAGGAGATCCTCCGTCGCCCGAGGTGCCACGATGACCCGCCGGATCGATCCGATGATCCGAAGCGCCTCGCCGTCCTGCGAGCGGACCGACAGGGTGTAGAGGCCGTCCTGCGGCTGGAGGGCGTCGTAGGTGTCCGGGCTGCGCAGGCTGGCGGCCACGATGCCCCAGCGCGGATCCTGACCGAGCACGTCGTCCGTGTAGACGGCCTGATGGGCCCGGTGGAAGGCCCCGACGCCGAGATGCACGATCCCGGTCTTCAGCGCCCTCCGGTCATAGGCCGGGCGGCGGATACCCTCCGGCAGATCGGCGAGAGAATCATCGTTCAGGCGATCCGGCATCGTGTCCTCGAGGTGTCGGTCATCAGTCTCTGCTCCTGCGCCCTTCGACGATCCTACCACGTCATCACCGGCCTTGTGCCGGTGATCCCGATCATGGAAAGCGCCCTGCTCTTCAAGTCGAGATGGCCGGGACAGGCCCGGCCATGACGTGAGTGGATCCCGGGTGCCCCCTCAATGCGCCGGCTGCTGCTTCGCCCGGGTGACGATCTGCGTCGGGTTGACGAAGCGCAGCGCGATGATGAGCCAGACGAGAGTCGTGACCATGTAGATCACCGCCATGGCGTCGATCGACTGCACGGCCCGTACGCCGGCCGCGAAGACCGCATAATAGAGCGCCACCACGAGGGTCTGGCTCGTCGGGCCGGCGACCAGGAAGGTGAGCTCGAACATGGCGATGGTCCGGACCAGCACCAGCAGCAGGGCCGCCAGGATGCCCGGCAGGAGCAGCGGCAGGAGCACGTGGACGAAGAGCTTGAACGTGTTGGCCCCGAACACCCGGGCGGCCGCCTCGATCTTCGGGTCGATCTGCTCGATGAACGGGATCATGACCAGGATCACGAACGGCACGGTCGGCACGAGGTTGGCCGCCACCACGCCCCAGAACGTGCCCGCAAGGCCGGTCTGGTAGAGCACGGTCGCGAGCGGGATGCCGAAGGTGATCGGCGGGATCATCAGCGGCAGGAGGAACAGCAGGATGAGAAGCCGCTTGCCCGCGAAGTCGCGGCGGGCGAGCGCATAGGCGGCCGTCACGCCGAGAGCGCCGGAGATGAACACCACGGCGGCGATCACCTGGAAGGTGACCATCAGCACGTCCCAGAGCTGGAACTCGCTCCAGGCGGAGGAATACCAGCGCGTGGTGAAGGCCACCGGCAGCCATGTGCCGAGCCAGCGGGTGGCGAACGAGCTCGTCACCACGGTGGCGATCATGGCGAACAGGTTGATGACGAAGAAGCCGACCAGGAACCAGATGGCCGCGGCCCAGAGCTTGGACCCGAGTGTCGTGTCGCGGATCATCGGCTTTACCCTTTCGCGCCGGAGGCAGGACCGCGGTAGAACAACCCGCGGGAGGCGAGCACCGCCACCACGATGGCGAGCTGCACGAAGCCCATGATCATCGCGATCGCCGACGCCATGGAGTAGTCGTATTCCTCGAAGGCCGCCGTGGCCGCGGCGATCGAGATCACGCGGGTCACGCCCGCGGGTTCGCCCAGCAGCACCGCCGACGGGAAGACCGAGAAGGCCTGCACGAAGGACAGGCAGAACGTGATGGCGAAGCCCGGCATCAGCAGCGGCAGGTAGACGTGGCGGAAGCGCTGCCAGGCGCTGGCGCCCAGCGTCGCGGCCGCCTGCTCGAGGGCCGGGTCGATGCCGGTCACGTAGGACAGGGTCAGAAGGAAGGTGAACGGGAAGCCCGTGATCACCAGGGAGGCGAAGACGCCCCAGTAATTGTGCACGAGCTTCAGGGGCTGCGAGATCAGCCCGAAGGTGATCAGGGTGCGGTTGAACCAGCCCTGCGGCCCGAGATAGTTCAGCAGGCCCTCGGCCACGAGCACGGTGCCGAGGGTGATCGGCAGGACGAGGATCGTGGTCAGCAGGCGCTGGCGCCGCATCAGGCGCACGCGGAACGCGATCGGCACCGCCAGCAGCAGGTTGATCAGCGTGACGGGGATCGCGAGCCGGAGCGTGTTGGCGATCGTGTCATACAGGAACGGGTCCGAGAAGAAGCGCTTGTAGTTGGCCAGCCAGTCGCCGCCGGCCTTCGGCTCGAAGGACAGAACGAACCCGAACGCGAACGGATAGACGAAGAGGAGCAGGCTGAAGATCGCCGCCGGAACGACGAGCAGCGTCACCGCGTCGAAGCCTCGCGCGGCGAGGCGCTGGCGCAGGCTCGGGCCGTGCTCGACGGGGGTCACGGGAGCAAGGGCGTCCATCACTGCCTCCCCTGGATCGGCTCCGCGAAGACGAGAACGCGCCCGTCATCCGCCCGCAGATGCACCTGCGAACCGGGCTCGACCGGCTGGTGCGACCGGAACACGAAATCGAGACCGCCGGCCGAATGGGCGGTGCCGACGAACTCGCGTCCGCGGTACTCGATGGTGTCGACGGTGACCGCGATGGCGTTCGGCCCCGCCTCCCCGACCATGAGGTCATCCGGCCGGATGGCCGCATAGGCGGCGGATCCGGCGGACAGGGTCTCGCGGGCGACGCCGCTGATCCGTGCGCCCTCCACATCGAGGACGGCCCGGGCGCCCTCGGTGCCGACGACCTTGCCTTTCAGCTTGTTGCGGAAGCCCATGAAGTCGGCCACGTCGAGATGGCCTGGCGCCTCGTAGAGCTCCTTGGGCGTGCCGACCTGCCGGACCACGCCGTCGCGCAGCACCACGATGCGGTCGGCGAGCGACAGGGCCTCGTCCTGGTCGTGGGTCACGTAGATGGTCGTGGCCCCGAGCTCGTTGTGGATGCGCCGGATCTCGGCGCGCATCTCGAGGCGGAGCTTTGCATCGAGATTGGACAGCGGCTCGTCCATGAGCACGAGCGGCGGCTCGATGACGATCGCGCGGGCGATCGCCACGCGCTGCTGCTGGCCGCCGGAGAGCTGGCCCGGCAGCTTGTTCTCCTGGCCCTGCAGGCGCACGAGGCTGAGCGCCTCGTCGACCTTGCGGTCGATCTCGGCCTTCGGGGTCCCGCGCATCTTGAGCCCGAAGCCGATGTTCTGGCGCACGTTGAGATGGGGAAAGAGCGCGTAGTTCTGGAACACCATCCCGAACCCGCGCTCCTCGGGTCGCAGGGTGTCGACCCGGCTCTTGTCGAGCCAGATCGCCCCGCCGGTCACAGGCAGGAGACCCGCGATGCAGTTCAACGTCGTCGACTTGCCGCAGCCCGACGGCCCGAGCAGCGCGATGAACTCGCGCCGCCGGATCGTGAGGGAAACGTCGCGCAGGGCGTTGAGCGCCCCGAAGTCGCGGCTCACGCGATCGAGCCGGACTTCGTCGAACTGGGAAAGGGCAATGGTCATCGCGGGTCCTTGTTGTCGTCTTGTCTGCGCGGTCTTGCTTGCGCGGACTTACTTGCGCTTGCCGCCGCCGACCTGCTCGTCCCACAGGCGGAAGGCGACCACCATCTGGTCGGGCTGGAGCGGAAGCTCGATCGGGTTCTCGGCGATCCACTTCTCGTATTCAGGACGGCCGAATTCCTTGATCGCCGCCTGGCTCTCGGCGGGCGCCATGTCGAGGGTCACGCCCTTCACGGCCGGGCCCGGATAGAAGTAGCCCTCGTCGTAGGTGTAGGCCTGCTGCTCCTTGGTGAGCAGGAAGCTCATGAGATCGAGCAGCACCGCGAGCTTCTCGTTCGGCAGGCCCTTGGGCACGCACATGTAATGGGCGTCCGCCACCCAGTGGAAGCCCTTGAGCGCCGCCACCTTGGCCTCCTTCGGCACGACGCCCAGAACGCGCGGGTTGATATCCCAGCCGGTGGTCGACACGGTCATGTCGCGGGAGCCTTCGCCGAGCTCCTTCATCACGGCGCCCGTGCCGGACGGATAGTACTCGATGTTCTGGCCGAGCTCCTTCAGGTAGGCCCAGGTCTTGTCCCAGCCCTTGGCCGGATCCTGCGGGTTGCTGTCGCCCAGGATGTAGGGCAGGCCCATGATGAAGGTGCGGCCCGGGCCGGAATTGGCCGGACGCGCATAGAGGAAGCGGCCCGGATTGGCCTTCGTGTAGGCGAGCAGCTCCTCCGCCGTGGTCGGAACATTCTTGACCTTGTCGGGCATGTACTCGAGCAGCGGGCCGGACGGGTAATAGGTCACGACGACGCCCTGCCCTTTCGCCAGACCCTGCATCTTGGCGGCGGCCGGCTGATAGATGTCGTCGAGCTTCGGCAGGGAATTCGCCTGGCCGGGGACGAGGTCGACCCAGAGCTTTTGCTCGATACCGGCGGAAAGCGCGTCCGTGCCGGTGAGCACGAGGTCGATGTCGACCCGGCCCGCATCCTGCTGCGCCTTGATCTTGCCGGCGAGCTCCGGCGCCGTCGCCTTGGTGAAGGTGATGCGCGAGACGAGGTTGGGCTTTGCCTTGCGGTAGTTCTCGATCGCCTTCTGGGTCAGCGCCAGGTTGCCGGCCACGTCGATGATGTTGAGCGTCACCGGACTCGTGGGCAGGGTCGCCTGCGCGAAGGCTTTTCCGCCGAGGGTCGCAACGCCGGCAGCGCCGGCAACGCCGCCGACGAAAGTCCGCCTGGTGATCAGGTTCGTCATGTCTTCCTCCCGTTCTGTGCGACATGGCTCATGGTCGGCCATGTCCCGTGTCACAGCTTGTAGGCCTCTTTCGCGAGGCGATAGGCGAGATCGTAGGCCACCTCGTGCGCCTCGCCCTCGTCGAGGCGGTGCGTCGTCACGAGGTTGGCGAGATAGGCGCAGTCGACCCGGCGGGCCACGTCGTGCCGGGCCGGGATCGACAGGTAGGCGCGCGTGTCGTCGTTGAACCCGACCGTGTTGGAGAAGCCGGCGGTCTCCGTCGTGAGCTCGCGGAAGCGCCGCATGCCCTCGGGCGAATCGAAGAACCACCAGGCCGGGCCGAGCTTCAGGGCCGGATAATGGCCCGCGAGCGGCGCGAGCTCGCGCGAATAGCTCGTCTCGTCGAGGGTGAAGAGGATGAGCGTGAAACCGGGCTCGTTGCCGAACCGGTCGAGCAGCGGCTTCAACGCCCGGACATAGTCCGTCTGCAGCGGGATGTCCGCCCCCATGTCGCGGCCGAAGCGCCGGAACAGGGCCGCGTTGTGGTTGCGGAAGGAGCCCGGATGGAGCTGCATGACCATGCCGTCCTCGACGCTCATGGCGGCCATCTCGGTGAGCATCTGCGCGCGGAACAGCTCCGCGTCCTCGGGTCCGGCATCGCCGGCCACGACCCGGCGGAACAGCGCCTCCGCATCGGCCGGCGAAAGGTCGGCCGTGCGCGCCGTCGGGTGGCCGTGATCGGTGGAGGTCGCGCCGTACTGGCGGAAGAAGGCGCGCCGGTTGCGGTGCGCGTCGAGATAGCCGTTCCACGTGGCCGTGTCGCAGCCGGTGATCCCACCGAGGCGCACGAGGTTTTCACGGAAGCCCTCGAATTCGGGATCGATCACCGGATCGGGACGGTACGCCGTCACCACCCGCCCCGACCAGCCCGAGCGCCGGATGGTCTCGTGATGCTTCAGCGGATCGAGCGGGCTCTCCGTAGTGGCGATCGCCTCGATGCGAAAGCGCTCGAAGAGCGCGCGCGGACGGAACTCCGGCGTACGCAGGGCCGCATCGATGCGGTCGTAATAGGCATCCGCGTTCGTGGCCGACAGCCGCTCGGTGAAGCCGAACAGGGTCGCGAAGGTATGATCGAGCCAGAGGCGTGTGGGCGTGCCGCGGAAGAGATGGTAGTGGGACGCGAAGCGGCGCCAGATCGCCCGCGGATCGCGCTCGACCGGGCTGCCGTCCTTCGCCGCGAGCCCGAGCTCCTCCAGGCGCACGCCCTGGCTGTAGAGCATGCGGAACACGTAGTGATCGGGAATGACGAAGAGCGTGGCGGGATCCGCGAACGGTTCGTTCTCCGCGTACCAGCGGGGATCCGTATGGCCGTGCGGAGAAATGATCGGCAGATCCCGCACCTGTGCATAGAGCCGGCGCGCCACCTCGCGGCTGGCGGGATCGACAGGAAACAGCCGGTCCGGATGGATCAGCATGGCGTACTCCCTCGGGCTTCGTCCGGCCCATTTCCGGACCGGCTGCAAGCGCCTCATTGAGCAAACCTTAAGACGATCCACGCTCCTTTGCAATGGTCTACTAGTATGGTAGTGTGCCACTTATGACCAATAGACCGACCCTCGCGAAGATCGACGTCAGCCGGGAGCCCATGGCCCGGCAGGTCACGCGCGCCCTTCGCCAGGCCATCGTCAGCATGAAGTTCGCACCCGGCGAGATGCTGTCGGAGCAGGATCTCGCGCAGCGATTCGGCGTGAGCCGTTCGCCCGTCCGCGAAGCGCTGATCAAGCTGAGCGAGGCGGGGCTGGTCCGTGTGCTGCCGCAGCGGGGCACGCAGGTGGTGAAGATCTCGCGCGCGGCCGTCGAGGATGCCCGCTTCATCCGCGTCGCGGTCGAATGCGCGGTCGTGCGCGAAGCGGCCCTGAAGGCCTCTCCCGTGCTGATCGCGGAACTGAACGCCAGCCTGGCCCGGCAGCGGCGCGCCCAGCGGGCCACCTCGTCGGACGATTTCATGGCGCTGGACGAGGAATTCCACCGCCTCTTGGCGGAAGCAGCCGGACGGCCGGCGGCGTGGCGCATGATCGAGGACGTCAAGCCGCAGATGGACCGGGTGCGCTATCTCGACGTGAAGCAGGCGACCCCGCGCCATCTCATCGTCGCGCAGCACGCGGAGATCGTCGACGCCATCAAGGCGTCCGATCCCGTCGCGGCCGAGACAGCCATGCAGCAGCACCTCAGCGAGATCCTGCGCTCCCTGCCCGAACTCGCCGCGAAGCACCCCGACCTCTTCGAGCCCGAGGCCGGTGCCCTGCCGGAGGTGCTCAGCGCGTGACCGCTTCCAGACAAGAATTCGCCCCCTCGGCCGACGCCCCCGTTCGGCCCCACCCTTGAGAGGCAAGCATGGAACAGACCTGGCGCTGGTTCGGCCCCGACGATGTCGTTCAATTGTCCCACATCCGGCAGACCGGCGCGACCGGGATCGTCACGGCCCTGCATCAGATCCCTTATGGGGTGATCTGGAGCGTCGAGGAGATCGAGAAGCGTAAAGCGCTCATCGCCGCCGATCCGTCGCTCGGATTGCGCTGGAGCGTGGTCGAGAGCCTGCCGATCCACGAGCGCATCAAGATCGGCGAAGGCGACCTGACGTCCCTGTTCGACCATTACCGCCAGTCCATGCGCAACCTCGCGCAATGCGGCGTCACGACGATCTGCTACAATTTCATGCCCGTGGTCGACTGGACCCGCACCGAACTCGCCTACCCGCTTCCGGGCGGCGGCACGGCCCTGCGCTTCAACATCCATGAATTCGCAGCCTTCGACTGCTACATGCTGGAGCGTCCCGGCGCGGAGGCGGATTATTCGGCGGACGTGCTGACGCGCGCGAAGGAATGGCATCTCCGCTCGTCGGAAGCCGACCGACGCAAGCTCCTCTCGAACATCATGGCGGGTCTGCCCGGTGCCTATGACCGCTACGACGTTCCGGGCCTGCGCGTCATGCTCGACCGCTACCGGGACATCGACGCCGCGGCCCTTCGCGAGAACCTGGCCCGCTTCCTGCGCGAGGTGATCCCGACCGCCGAAGAGGTGGGGATCCGCATGTGCATCCATCCCGACGATCCGCCGCGCCCGCTCATGGGCCTGCCGCGCATCGTGTCCAACGCGGACGACATCGCCTTCATCCTGGATGCTGTCGATGCGCCGGCGAACGGCCTCACGCTCTGCAGCGGGTCGCTCGGAGCCAATCCGGTCAACGACGTTCCGGCCATTGCGAAGCGCTTCTCGGACCGGATCTGGTTCGCGCATCTGCGCAACGTGGCCAAGGATCCCGACGGCTCCTTCATGGAGGCCGATCACCTGGGCGGCGACACCGACATGGTGGCCCTCGTGACGGTGCTGCTCGAGGAGCAGAAGCGCCGCAAGGTTGCCGGTCATCCGCACTGGCGCATTCCGATGCGACCGGACCACGGGCACGAGCTTCTCGACGACGTGGGCCGTCCCACCCATCCGGGCTATCCGATCATCGGCCGGATGAGAGGGCTGGCCGAGCTGCGCGGCGTCATGCAGGCGGTCTCGGCCCTGCGCGGTCTGCCGCTTTAGGGTTTTCGTCTTCACCCCACCATATCTGGAACCGCCCCTTCGACGTCATGGCCGGCCTTGTGCCGGCCATCCCGATTGTTTGAAGCACTGCGCCTCACCGTATCGAGATCACCGGCAAAAGGCCGGTGATGACGTGGGAAGGAATGCATCGGCTCAGCGCATGACACTCGCACCAGCCCCGCGCCCAACCTATCCGAGCAGATTCCGCAATGTCCGCATGAACACGCGCGCGCCGATCCCGATCAGGTCGTCGGGGAAATCGTAATCGGGGTTGTGCAGGCTCGGGTAATCCTTGCCGGCCCCGAGGAAGAACATGGCCGCCGGCGCCCTCTGGCCGAAGCGTCCGAAATCCTCGGAGGCCCGCAGCGGAAGCTCACCCTCGTCATGCGGCACGCCCTCTTCGTCCAGCGCGCGGCGGAGATGGGCCACGGCCTCCGGTGCGTTCTCGCAATGCTGGAAGATGTCGTCGTGGGAGATCTCGACGCTGAGCCCCCGGTTGCGGGCGGCGCTCAGGACGAGATGTTCGGCGCTCACGCACAGATCCTCCATGCCGGCATCGGTCATCGTGCGCAGGGTCGCCCAGATCTCGGCCCGTGCCGGGGCGACGCCGAAAGCCGGCTCGCCGATCTTTACATGGGTGACGGTGACCATCGCGAAGTCGTTGTCCAGCGGACCGCCATGACCGAGCGCCGTGAGCGCCGGCATCAGCTCGGCCACCACAGGCACGGGCGACAGGCCGGTCTCCGGCATCGACGCATGGGCGGTCTTGCCGTTCAGGACGATGCGCATGCCTCGCGACGCGCAATTGACCGGCCCTTCCGCCAACGCGACATGCCCGAAGGGCAGCCCGGGGAGATTGTGCAGGGCGAATGAGAAATCAGGGCTGATCTCGCGAAAGCGCGGGTCGGCCACGACGGCGGCGGCTCCGGAGCCGTCCTCCTCGGCCGGCTGGAACAGCAGGACGGCCCGGCCGCGCTGCGGCCGCTGGCGTCCGAGCGCGCGTGCGAGACCGGCGAGGATCGCCGTATGTCCGTCATGCCCGCACAGATGTCCCTTGCCGGGCGTGGCCGAGCGGTGGGGCGCATCGGAGATTTCCTCGATCGGCAGCCCATCGAGCTCCGAGCGAATCAGGATGGTCGGGCCCGGTTCCCTGCCCTCGTAGACCGCCGCGATGCCATGCCCTCCGAGCCCGGAGATGATCCGGTCCGGACGCGTCGGCGCCAGGAATGCCCGCACGCTGCCAGCCGTCTGAACCTCCTCGCGGGAGAGTTCGGGCATGCGATGGAGCTTTCGCCGAAAAGCCACCAGATCGACCATGTCCTCGTTGGTCAAAACCATGGATCGCCTCCATGCCGGAGTTCGATGGGAGCAGAGCCGCTCGACCGATGACAGCCCGGCCTGTTTCGGCTGCCCGTTATGGCCCGGACGACCCGCCCTGATCAAGCCGTCGAAAAGTCGGGGTCGGGGAACGGAAGAACGGTCACGAATTCTGCGGGGTTGTCTTCGTCTCTCTCCGTCATCACCGGGCTTGTCCCGGTGATCCCGGTTGTCGGAAGCGCCGCGCTTCATCGGATCGGGATGGCCGCCACAGGGCCGGCCATGACAGGTGGGTCAAGCCGGTGGCTCCGGGTTCCAGGTCACGCCGACCCGTCGGGCGGGCGATTGCCGGGTCTGCCCGGTCGCGCTAGGGTCCGACCGACGACCCCTTGCATGGCAACACTTATTCATCTCATGAATCTGTTCGTTTTCGGTCTCGGTTATTCCGTCCGCCAGTTCATCGGCCTTTACCGCGACCGCTTCGCAGAAGTCGGTGGCACCGTCCGGTCGCCGGAGAAGGTTCGGGCCATCGCGGGGGACGGCTTCCAGGCTTACCGGTTCGACGGCGCCGACTTCGATCCCGGCATCCTGGATCGGATCGCCCGGGCCGATGCGCTTCTCGTCTCGATTCCGCCATCGGGCGAGACGGATCCAGTGCTGGAGCACTTTTCTCAGGCCATCGCGGCGGCGCCGAACCTGCGCTGGGTCGGCTACCTGTCCACCGTCGGCGTCTATGGCGATGCGGACGGCGCCTGGGTGGACGAGACGACGCCGCCCAATCCCGCCACGGTCCGCTCGCGCCACCGCATCGCGGCCGAGGGGCAATGGCTGGCTCTCGGCCAGAGCGCTCCGTTCGCCGTGCAGGTGTTTCGCCTCGCTGGCATCTATGGGCCGGGCCGCAACGCCCTGGTGAAGATCGCCGACGGCAGCGCCAAGCGGATCGTCAAGAAGGGTCAGGTCTTCAACCGCATCCACACGGCCGATATCGCCCAGGTGCTGATGGCCTCCATCGAGCGCCCGCACCGGAACGCGATCTACAATGTCGCGGACGACGAGCCGGGTCCTCCGCAGGACGTCATCGCCCATGCGGCGGAACTGCTCGGACGCGAGCCGCCCCCGGAGGTGCCGTTCGAAGACGCCGACCAGACCCCGATGGCGCGCTCCTTCTACTCGGACAACAAGCGCGTGAGGAACACGCGCATCAAGACAGAGCTCGGGGTGGTTCTACGTCATCCCACCTACCGGGAAGGTCTGAAGGCTCTGCTCCAGGCAGGCGACGGGATCACACAGGCGCGCTGACGCCGTCGGATTGCGACAATCTCCGGCCGAAGGCCATCACCAGCGGCTTGAGATGATAGCTGTCCTGCGGCATCGCCCCGACGGGCCAGCCCGCCGTCTCGACCGCTTCCGCCGTGACCGGCCCGACGGCGGCGATCAGGGTCCGATGCATGGCCGCATCGAGGTCCGCGTCCCTGCCGAACCGCCGCGCCACCTCCTTGAGCCGCCGCACCTGGGCCGAACTCGTGAAGGCGATCAGGTCGACGGTGCCCGAGGCGAGCTCCCCGATGAACGCCAGGACCCGTTCGTCCTCCTCGTCCGAGGCATAGCGATAGCTCAGGACCGGATCGACCGCCGCGCCGGCGGCTTCGAGGAAGGCCGGCAAGGCCTCCTCGCCGCCCGGGTAGAGCAGAACGCCGACGCGCTTGCCCGCGACGGGGAGGCCCGACAGGGTTGTCATCAGCCCGGCGGTCGTCGGCTCCTCGGCCATCACGTCGGGCGCGAGGCCGATGCCGCGCAGGACTTTCGCCGGCTTGGGCCCGCGGGCGACCTTACAGGCCCGGCCCAAAGCGGCGACCGCATCCGCTTCGACGCCTCGGCGGCGCGCGAAGCCGAGAAGCCGAGACAAGCCCTCCCCGGTGTAGAGGACCACGAAATCATGCTGGCCCTGGACGAGTCGGTCGATCCAGGCGTCGACGGGAGCCGGGTCCTCCACGTCGTGGATCGACACCAGCGGGCAACGGACCGCAACCGCGCCATGCCGTTCGAGCATCCGCGTGAACAGGTCCAGTTCCCGACTCTCGGGTACGGCGATGCGGCGTCCATCCAGCATGATCCTGCCTCTCTGGTCCGTTCAGGCGGTCGCGTCGAGCGCCGCCTGATGGCCGAGCCCCATCGTACCGGTTTTTGCCGCCCGCATGAACACGCGGCCAATCCCGACGATGACGGGCTTCGACGGATCGCGCCGCTCGCTCGCCCGGCCGAGATCGGCAAGAGCCCCCGTCCAGCGTTCGTCGCCGCGGGACACGTTGGACACCATCACGGCCGGCAGCCCCGGCGAGCAGCCCGCCGCGATCAGGCGATCGGCGATGGCGCCCGCGGTGCCGCCGGCCATGTAGAAGATTGTCGTGGTGTTCGGATCCGCGAGGCCCTGCCAGTCGAGGCCGGCCGGCAGCGCTCCGGTCTTCGCGCATCCCGTCACGAAACGGACCGACTGCGCCATGTCGCGATGGGTGAGCGACACGCCGAGCGCGGACGCCAGGGCGATGCCGGCCGTGATCCCCGGCACCACGTCGACGGGAATGCCCGCCGTCTCGAGATGCTCGATCTCCTCGCCGGCGCGGCCGAAGATCATCGGGTCGCCGGATTTCAGCCGCACCACGTGCTTTCCCTGGCGGGCCAGGCGGGTCATGAGGTCGTTGATGTCACCCTGCGCGCAGGAGGCGCGTCCTCCCCGCTTGCCGACCATGAGGCGCTTCGCCTCGCGGCGGGCGAGCTCCAGCACGTCCTCGGACACGAGATCGTCGAAGAGGATGACGTCGGCCGATTGCAGCGCCCGCATGGCCTTGAGCGTCAGCAGCTCGGCGTCGCCGGGCCCTGCCCCCACGAGCGTCACGCGCCCCACTCTCGGCGCCGGCGCGGAGGCGATCTGCTCCAGCACCGCCTCCACGCTAGTTCCGAAGCTGTCCGGTGACCGGCCCCGGAAGGCGAGATCGGCGAAGCGCTCCCAGAAGGCACGCCGCGCCGCGCCGGGCGCGAGATGCTCCATCACGCGCTCGCGCAGGTACTTGGCGAGGGCCGCCCAGGAGGCCACGGAGGGATGCAGCAGCGTCTCGATCTTGCGGCGGATCGCCTGGCCGAGGATCGGCGCGGCGCCGTCGGTCGAGATGCCGATCACCACGGGCGAGCGGTTGACGACCGATCCGAACTGGAAATCGCAGTGGCCGGGCTTGTCGACCACATTGACCGGTATGCCGGCCGCGCGTGCCGCGGCGGCGAACGTCTCCGCTTCGTCCTCGTCGTCGAGATCGGCCACCGCGAGCGCTGCATCCGTCAGGATGGCCGCAGACCAGGCGTAGCGATGAAGCACGAGCGTGCCGTCGGCCGCGCCGCGCGCGAGCAGGGCGTCCATCTCGGCTGAAAGGTCGAGGGCATAGATGTCCACGCGGGCGCCGGCAGCCGCGAGCAGCTCCGCCTTCCAGGCCGCGCCGGGCGTGCCGCCGACCAGCACCGCGCGCCGATCCTTCAGGTCGAAGAAGACCGGCAGCTTGGCCAGCCGGCCGAGCCGGCCCGGCTCCGCTTCAGACGGCTTTCTTAAGGGCTGCAGCATCGATCAACCTCCTGATTTCAACGCGGCAGGAGCCGCAATTCGTGCCCGCGCGGAGAGCCTCGCCAACCGCCTCGACGCTTGCGGCGCCGTTCTCGACGGCGGCCGCGATCTGGTTCGCGCCGACCGAGAAGCACGCGCAGACGATCGGACCGGGATCCGACTGGTCGGCGCCGGGACGTCCGCTCAGCAGGCGAAGCCGATCGGCACCCCGGATGTCTGACGCTGCCAGGTGCTCGACCACCCATGTCCGCGACACGGCGACCGGCTGCGGAGCGATGAAGAGCGCGCCGAGCAAAATGTCACCCGAGAACGTCGCGAGCCGGAAGCTCGCCTGGTCCTGATCGCTGTAGGACAGCGTTTCAGGCTTCTCGCCGCAGCCGATCAGAGCGGCGGCATATTCGGCCCAATCCTGCGCCGGCGCGGTGCCGGCGAGCTCGATGCGCCAGCCCCCTTCGGCGCGGGCGATCGCCCAGTACTCCGCCGGGATCGTCCCCGGCCTGTTGCGCACCACCGCGAAGCCGTACCAGGCGACCTCGTACGGCTCGATGCGCGCATGGGAGAACTTGAGACCGGGCTGACCCGAGACCGGATCCGCCGCCGGCAGAACCGCCGAGCCGATGCGTCCCTGCGCGGCGTGCTGGTCGGTCCAGTGCATGGGGACGAAGATGCTGCCCTTCTGCTGGCGCTCGGTCACGAGCGCGCGCACCACGGCCGCTCCCTGAGGGCTGACGATCCGCACCAGGGCGGCGGGACCGATGCCGGCATCCTCTGCATCGTCGGGATGGATCTCGCAGAAGCTCTCCGCATAATGGCTCATCAGGCGCGGCGTCTTCGCCGTGCGCGTCATCGTGTGCCACTGATCGCGGATGCGGCCCGTGTTGAGAATCAGCGGAAAATCCCCCGACACCTCCGGCAGCACGATCTGCGTCGGCACGAAGCGCCCTCGCCGGTCGGGCGTGTAGAATCTTCCCTCGGCGAAGAAGCGCGTCGTGATTCCGTCGAGCGCCTCGCCTGCCCGGCGCGGCC
Source organism: Microvirga terrae (assembly GCF_013307435.2). Lineage (NCBI taxonomy): Bacteria > Pseudomonadati > Pseudomonadota > Alphaproteobacteria > Hyphomicrobiales > Methylobacteriaceae > Microvirga > Microvirga terrae. The sequence continues at coordinate 2,478,653 of NZ_CP102845.1, read as the reverse complement.
ACTGGAACGGCGCCAGCGCGTCATAGGCGCTCTCGCTCAGCTCGGCGCAGGCCGAGATGTCGAAATCGCGGGTTCCGTCGTTCGCGAGGCCGGACAGCGCCGCGTGTTCGCGGAAGATCTCCGCCGGGGACTGATAATCGAATGCCTCGGAAAAGCCCATGCGGGCGGCCACGTCACAGACGATGCGCCAATCAGGCCGCGCTTCGCCCGGCGGCTTGAGAAACGAGCGCTGGCGCGAGATGCGGCGCTCGGAATTCGTCACCGTGCCGCTCTTCTCCGCCCAGGCGGCGGCCGGCAGAACGACATGGGCATGGCGCGTGGTGTCGGTCCGCACGACGTCGCTCACGACCACGAACGGACAGGCGCGCAGGGCCTCCTGGACGGCATCGGCATCGGGCATGGAATCGGCCGGATTGGTGCCCATGATCCAGAGTGCCTTGACGTGCCCCTCGCCGACGGCCCGGAAGAGATCTACGGCCTTCAGGCCGGGCCGGGTGGCGATCCTGGGGCTGCCCCAGAAGGACCGCACCAGCTCGCGATGGTCGGGGCGGTTGATGTCGAGATGCGCGGCCAGCATATTGGCGAGCCCTCCCACCTCGCGCCCGCCCATGGCATTGGGCTGGCCGGTCAGCGAGAAAGGCCCCATGCCGGGCCGCCCGATGCGGCCGGTGAACAGGTGGCAGTTGATGATGGCGTTCACCTTGTCGGTGCCGACGACCGACTGGTTCACGCCTTGCGAATAGGCCGTGACGACCCGCTCCGAGCGACTCCAGAGCGTGTAGAACTCGCGGAGCTGCTCAGGCGGAAGGTGTGTGGCCTGAAGGGCGCCCGGAAAGCCGCAGTCCCGCGCGGCCAACAGGGCCGCGTCGAGACCCGAGGTGTGGCGCTCCACGTAATCGCCGTCACGCAGGCCGATCCGGTCGAGATGGTCGAGCAGACCCGCGAACAGCGCCCCATCGGAATTGGGCGCGATCGCCAGATGGAGATCGGCCGCCTCCGCGGTCACGGTGCGGCGCGGATCGATCACCACGATCGTCGTGCCGCGCCGCTCGCGCGCCGCCAGGAGCCGCTGGAACAGGACGGGATGGCACCAGGTCATGTTCGAGCCGACGAGGACGACGAGATCGGCCTCCTCGAGATCCTCGTAGGTGCCGGGCACGGTGTCGGAGCCGAACGCGCGGACGTGACCGGCGACCGACGAGGCCATGCAGAGCCGGGAGTTGGTGTCGATATTGGCCGCGCCGATGAAGCCCTTCATCAGCTTGTTGGCGACATAATAATCCTCGGTGAGGAGCTGGCCGGAGCCGTAGAACGCGACCGATTCCGGGCCATGCGCGGCAATCGTCTCCGAGAACCGCCGTGCCACGAGTTCGAGCGCTTCATTCCAGTCGGCGCGCCGCCCGCCGATCTCAGGGCGAAGCAGCCGGTCGTCGAGGCCCAGCGTCTCGCCCAGCGCCGAACCCTTCGAGCAGAGGCGGCCGAAATTGGCCGGGTGCTGCTCGTCGCCCCTGATCGCGACCGTGCCGTCCTGCTGCGGGGTCGCCACGACGCCGCAGCCGACGCCGCAATAGGGGCATGTGGTCCGGGTCGGGGATCCGGTCGCCATCCATCCTCCTCAGGCGGCTCGCGCCATGAGCGCGGAAGCGGCAAGCAGGATGCGACTTCCCTCGATCCGCAGCGGGATCCTGTGCGCGCAGCCTTGGTCGGCTCCCTGCGCCTCGCCGCTCGCCAAGCTGATCACCCAATTGTGGAGCGGACAGGTCACGGAATGGCCGTGCACGATGCCCTGCGACAGCGGTCCACCCTTGTGGGGGCAGCGGTCGCGCAGGGCGAAGAGCGTTCCGTCCGCCGCCTTGAAGACCGCGATGTCACCGGACGGCGCCTGCACGACGCGCGATCCGAGAAGGGGCACGTCGTCGACCGTGCCCACGTCGATCCATTCGCTCATTCCGCCGCCTCCGCCAGGGTGAAGTTCGCCATGGGCCTGAATTCGTGCGCATCCCGGCCGGCGACCCGCTCGGCCCATGGATCGATCTGCGCATTGCGCTGTGAGATCACGAAGCGCTCGTAGAGGTCACGGCGCTTGCCGAGGTCGTCCACCACCATGGCCCGGATCGACTCCACCCCGACCCGGTCGGCCCATTTGTACATGCGCTCGAGGTAATGCCCCTGCTCGCGATAGAGCTGTGTCAGGGCCGCGATCACCTCGATGCATTCGTCCTCCTCGGCCACCTTGCAGAGCACCTGCGTGCCCTTGATGTGAATGCCGGCGGCACCCGCGAAATGAATCTCGTAACCGGAATCGACGCAGATCACCCCAACATCCTTGCAGGTCGCTTCGGAGCAGTTCCGCGGGCATCCGGAGACGCCCATCTTGACCTTCGCCGGGGTCCAGGAGCCCCACATGAACCTCTCGATTCTGACGCCGAGGCCGGTGGAATCCTGCGTGCCGAAGCGGCACCACTCCTTGCCGACACAGGTCTTCACGGTGCGCAGGCCCTTGGCATAGGCATGGCCCGAGACCATGCCGGCATCGTTGAGATCGGCCCAGACCGCCGGCAGGTCCTCCTTGCGCACGCCCAGCAGGTCGATGCGCTGCCCGCCCGTGACCTTCACGGTCGGAATGTTGTATTTCTCCGCCACGTCCGCGATGGCGCGCAGCTCGCGCGGGTTGGTCAATCCGCCCCACATGCGCGGCACGACCGAATAGGTGCCGTCCTTCTGGATGTTGGCGTGGACGCGCTCGTTGATGAAGCGCGAGCGGCCATCGTCCTCGTAATCCTCCGGCCAGTCGCACAGGAGATAGTAGTTCAGGGCAGGCCGGCACTTGGCGCAGCCGCAGGAGGTCTTCCACCCGAGCTCCTGCATCACGGCCGGGATCGATTTCAGCTCCGCCGCCCGGATCAGCCGGCGCACGTCGTCATGGCCGAGGTCGGTACAGGCGCACATGGGCTCGACGGTCGATTTCGCGAACTTGTCTCCCAAGGTGAGGGTCATCACCTGCTCGACGAGGCCCGTGCAGGTGCCGCAGGAGGCCGAGGCTTTCGTGTGCGCCCTCACCTCGGACAGGGTGCTCAGGCCCTTTTCGTTGATCGCCTGCACGATCTTGCCCTTGCAGACGCCGTTGCAGCCGCAGATCTCCGCATCATCCGGCAAGGCTGCAACGGCCGCCGTAGGGTCCAGAGGAGCGCCTCCGACGTAGGACTGGCCGAAAATGAGGGTATCGCGCAGCTCGGAGACGTCCGTCTCCCTGCGCAGGAGGTCGAAGAACCAGGATCCATCCCCGGTCTCGCCATAGAGCACCGCCCCGACGATGCGGTTCTCCTTGAGCACGAGGCGCTTGTAGACCCCGCGCGCGGCATCACGCAGGACGATGTCCTGGCGGTCCTTGGCCTCGCCGAAATCGCCGGCCGAGAACAGGTCGATACCGGTGACCTTCAGCTTGGTGGCGGTCACGGAACCGGTATAGGCGGCCGTCTCGTCGCCCGCGAGCTGTGCGGCCACGACCTTGGCCATCTCGTAGAGCGGAGCCACGAGCCCGTAGCAGAGCCCCCGATGCTCGACGCATTCGCCGACCGAGAAGATGTCGGGATCGCTCGTGCGCATGTCGTCGCCCACTAGAACGCCCCGGTTGGTGTCGAGCCCGGCTGCTTTCGCGAGCGCCACGTTCGGCCGGATGCCGACGGCCATGACCACGATATCGGCCGGGATCTCGGTGCCGTCGTCGAGCCTGACGCCGGTGACATGCGTCTCGCCCAGGATCGCATGGGTGTTGGCCTTGCACCTCACGGCGATGCCGCGATCCTCGAAGGCTTTCTGCAGCAGGTATCCGGCGGACGGATCGAGCTGGCGTTCCATCAGCGTGGGCATGAGGTGCAGAACCGTGACCTCCATGCCCTGCGCCTTCAGACCCGCCGCAGCCTCAAGCCCGAGGAGACCGCCGCCGATGACGATGGCCCGCCCGCCGCCTTGCGCTGTTACGAGCATCTTCTCCACGTCGTCGAGGTCGCGGTATGTGACCACGCCCGGCAGAGCCGCGCCGGGGATCGGCACCACGAAGGGCATCGACCCGGTCGCCACGATGAGCTGGTCGTACTCCGCCGCGGTGCCGTCAGCCGCAATCACGCGCTTGGCGACGCGGTCGATCTCCACAACCGGCTTGCCGCGATGGAGCGTGATGCGATGCGCCTCGTACCAGGCTTCGTCGTGGATCAGGATATCTTCGTATGTCTTCTCACCCGACAGGACGGGCGAGAGCATGATGCGGTTGTAGTTCACGCGCGGCTCGGCGCCGAAGATCGTGACCTCGTAGGCTCCAGGCACGCGCTCGAAGAGTTCTTCCAGGACGCGGCCGGCGGCCATTCCGTTGCCGATGACGACCAGCTTCTTGGGCATCGTCGCTCTCCTTCAAGCTGCGAGGGTCGGAGCCCGGTGGCGCGCATAGAGGAACTCCAGCACGGCCGCACGGGCGTCGTTGTAGGTGGGGTTGCCGACGAGTTCGAGGCGTCGGCGGGGACGCTCCAGATCGACTCTCAGGTCCTCGCCGATCGTGGCGGCCGGCCCGTTCGTCATCATGACGATCCGGTCGGACAGCAATACGGCCTCGTCCACGTCGTGGGTGATCATGATGATCGTGTTGCCGAGCCGGCCGTGGATCTCCATGACCTGATCCTGAAGGTGCGCGCGGGTCAGGGCGTCGAGGGCGCCGAACGGCTCGTCGAGCAGCAGAATCTTCGGCTCCATGGCGAGTGCCCGGGCGATGCCGACTCGCTGCTTCATGCCGCCGGAGATCTCATGCGGCCGCTTGTTCTCCGCATGGGCCATGTGGACCAGTTCGAGGTTGTGGCGCGTCCAGTCGCGGCGCTCCGCCTTCGACTTCTTGCCCCGAAAGACCTTGTTGACCGCAAGCTCCACGTTCTCGCGCACGGTCAGCCACGGCAGCAGCGAGTGGTTCTGGAACACAACAGCACGGTCCGGTCCCGGGCCGCTCACGGCCCTGCCCTCCAGGAGCACGCCGCCCTGGCTGGGCTCGAGGAGGCCGGCCACGATGTTGAGCACCGTCGACTTGCCGCAGCCGGAATGCCCGATGATCGAGACGTACTCGCCCTTGTCGATGGAGAGGTTCACGTCCCGCAGCACCTCGGTGCTCGCGCCGGCGCGCTGGAACGCGATGCCGACATGATCGATCTTGAGATAGGCCATGGTGCCGCCTCCTTACTGCGCAGCGGTGCCGCGGGTGAGCAGGTGGCCGATGGCCGCGATGGAACGGTCGAGCAGGAAGCCGACCACGCCCACATAGACCAGGGCCACGATGATGTCCGAGATGAGGGAGGAGTTCCAAGCATCCCAGATGAAAAACCCGATGCCGACGCCGCCGATCAGCATCTCGGCCGCCACGATGGCGAGCCACGACAAACCGATGCCGATGCGAAGGCCGGTGAACATGTGCGGCACGGTGGCCGGCACCATGATGCGGGTGAAGAACTCGATCGGCGACAGGCGCAGGACCTTCGCGACGTTGCGATAATCCTGCGGGATGTTGCGGATGCCGACCGATGTGTTGATCAGGATCGGCCACACGCTGGTGATGAAGATCACGAAGATGGCGGAAGGCTGCCCGTCGCGGAAGGCCGCCAGGGACAGCGGCAGCCAGGCCAGTGGCGGGATGGTGCGCAGCACCTGGAACACCGGATCGAGGCCGCGCATGGCGAGCGTCGACTGGCCAAGCAGGACGCCAACACCGATGCCGACAATTGCAGCAAGGATATAGCCGTAGCCGACGCGGACCAGGGACGCGCTCACGTGCCAGAACAGACCTTGGTCGATTCCATTTCCGACCTTGAATGGATTGACGATGATCTCCCAGCTGTCGTCGATCACCTTGAGCGGGCTCGGCAGCGCCGAGGTGGGACTCGACGCCAGGATCTGCCACAGGACGAGCAGGAACGCGATGGTCAGAACGGGCGGTGCCAGTTGCCTGACGATGCCTGTCCCGATGCGCGCGCCACGAGAGAGAACGCCGACCGGCTTCGGCGCCAGCGGATACAGAGCCGCCTGCTGGACGGGCGGTCCTGCCTTCGGGTTCGGGAGAGCGACGACGCGGGCGGAATGGACCATGAGCCTGTTCTCCGGGGTTTACGCGATGCGCTTGATGGGAAGGCTGGCGAGATAGGCCTGCGGGTTCTCCGGATCGAAGACCTTGCCGTCGAAGAAAGTCTCCTTGCCGCGGCTGTCGCTGACCGGAAGGTCGCCCGCGGCGACACCGAGCGTCTTCGCGGCTTCGCGCCACAGGTCGGCGCGGTTGACCTTGTCGACCAGCGCCTTGGCGTCGGTGTTCGTCTCGAACTTGCCCCAGCGCATGTTCTCGGCGATGAACCAGAGGTCGTGCGACTTGAACGGGAAGGAGGCGTGATCGCGCCAGAACTTCATGATCCCGGGCGAGTCCTTCACCACCTTGCCGTCGATGCCGTAATCGTACTCGCCCTTCTGGCGCGGCAGGATGTCGGCGACGGGAACGTTGAACCAGGCGCGGGTGCCGACGATCCGGCACATCTCCTCCCGGTTCTCGATCTTGTCGCACCAGGCCTGCGCTTCCATGACCGCCATGAGCAGCGCCTTCGCGGCGCGGGGATGCTTGTCGACCCACGCGGCCCGCAGACCGAGCGCCTTTTCCGGATGCCTGTTCCAGAGCTCATAGGTGTTGGCCGCCGTGTATCCGAGCTTCTGGTTGATGAGCTGCGCGTTCCAGGGCTCGCCGACGCAGAAGGCGTCCATGGTGCCGACCTTCATGTTGGCGACCATCTGGGGCGGCGGCACCACGATGGTGGACACGTCCCTGTCGGGGTCGATGCCGCCGGCCGCGAGCCAGTAGCGGATCCACAGGTCGTGCGTTCCGCCCGGGAACGTCATGGCCACCTTCGGATCGCCGCCCGCTGCGCGCTTCTTCGCGAAAGCCTCCTTCAGGGGCGATGAATCGAGACCGAGCTTCAGCCCGTTGTATTCGGCCGCGACCGAGATAGCCTGCGCGTCGAGATTCAACCGCGCCAGGATGTACATCGGAGTCGGCACGCCGCCCTGCGTGACCTTTCCGGTCGAGATCAGGTACGGCATCGGGGTCAGGATGTGCGCGCCGTCGATGCCGTTGGCCTCCGAACCCAGCACGAGGTTGTCGCGCGTCGCGCCCCAGGAGGCCTGCTTCAGCACCTCCGCGTCAGGCAGTCCGTGCTTGGCGAAGAAACCCTTTTCCTTGGCGATGATCAGGGCGGCCGCATCGGTGAGCGCGATGTAGCCGAGCTTCACCGTCTTCGTCTCCGGCTCGGCGCTCTGGGCGAACGCGCCGCCCGGCAAGGCGGCCTTCGCGGCAGCGAGCGTCAGGGCCGCGCCGGCTCCGCGGAGCGCGTCTCGGCGGGTGATCTTCGGTGTCTGCATCGTGCTTCCCCTGTTCCTGTCGCCAGCTGCCGCGGACGGGACCGATTGAAACGTCGTCGTGGCCGATCCGCCGGAAGCCGCGAGGCTCGATCGGACGCAGATCGCCTGTTGCCCGGTCGTGCAGACCCGGCTGAAACGCAAAAAACGCCGCGAGATGAACTGAAGGCCGCACAGGCGCGGGCACAGCTGATCCGGCGACGTCGTTGTCGGGAAACGCCTTCGAGAGGCATCAACGGCCCGTCATCGTTGACCGGCCTCATCGTCGAGAGGGGTCCGAACCTCGTTGTCCCGCCCGTCTCTCACTTAGAAAAGGTACAGACTGCCCAACTTGTGCTCAAGGTCATAATTTGTGCACTGCGCCTTTGTTGTGTGCGGTGCAATGCTCAATGGGCGACCCCGGAGCCGAGGTCTTTGCGAATGTCGAAGCCCGCCACATAAGCCGGGATGTCATCGGGTGAGAACCGGCGTCCGTCGATGAAGGACTCCGTCTCCACGCCTTCGATCCTGCTGTCGCCGGCGGGAATGGAAGCGCTCGTATGCCCGAGGATCTGCCGGTACATCTCTGGACGATAGGCGGCGCGGACCCGGGCGAGACCAAGCTCGCCGTAAGCGACTTGACCCCAGCGGACCATCTGGCTGTAGATCCACAGGGCCTGGCTGAGCCACGGGAAATTCGCGCTCCGGTCATGGAACGTCATGTAGTTCTCAACCTGCCGCGTTCTGCCATTGGGGTCGACCGTGAGTCGCCCGGAGAGAAGCCGCCGGATCATCTCGGACGGAACCCCGACATGGGCAGGGTGGGCCATCATATCGGCCAAGTCGCCGTGGTTCTGCCTGTCGTCGCACCATCGGGCCGCGGCATCGAGGGCCACCACGAGACGCGACAGGGTCTCCGGGTTCTCCTCCGCCCATTCCGGACTGACGCCCAGGACCTTCTCGGGAGCGGAGGGCCAGATATCCGCCTTGGTCGCCACCATGCGACCGACGCCCTTCTCCACGGCGATCATGTTCCAGGGAGCATTGACGCAGAATCCGTCGATGGCGCGCGCCGTCATGGCATCGACCGTGAGCGGAGGCGGCACGACCGTCATGGTCACGTCGGCGTCCGGATTGATCCCCGCGGCCGCGAGCCAGAAGCGGAACTCGTAATTGTGGGACGAGAAAGGATAGGTCATGGCGAAGACGAGAGGTTTCCGGCCGGACTCCCGTCTCCGCTCGACGACCTTCTTCAGGGCCAGGCCGTTGGTGAGCGCGTCCTCCGAACCGTCGAGCCCGGCGGCCGCCTGCATCTCGCGATAGAGATCGACCGAGAGCGTGATCGCGTTGCCGCCCCGCCCCAGCGCGAAGGGCGTGAAGCAGGGATAGGGGTTGGATCCGAGATGGAGCTGGGACGCGATGGGCATCGGGCTCAGCATGTGCGCCACGTCGAACTGGCGAAACGCCAGGCGATCCCGGATGTTGGACCAGGACACGTCCTTGACCAGTTGCAGGCGAAGGCCCTCGCGGCGGGCAAAACCCTGCTCGGCGGCGGCGACCAGGATCGCCATATCGACCAGGGGAATGAACCCGACCCGGACCAGCCGCTCCGGGACCGGGCGCCCCTTCGTGCCCGAGGGAGCCTCGTTCACCGATCCGGCCTGACGCACGGGGCCGCTCCCCGCCTGTTCCACATTCAACACGCTTATTTCTCCAGAAGGGAGGCCGCCGTCACGACGCTCTGGGCGATATCGACGAGCTTCCGCTTCTCGTTCATGGCAGTCTGGCGAAGGAGGCCATAAGCCTCCTGCTCCGAGAGTTGCCTGGTTCTCATGAGAATGCCCTTGGCCCGCTCGATCACTTTGCGGGATGCCAGCTCGCTGCGCGCCTCGAGCAGCTCGCGTTGCAGACGGTCGAAGGCGTTGAAGCGGCTCACCGCCATGTCGACGATCGGCTTCACTCGCTCCTTGCGCAGACCGTCGACCACATAGGCCGACACGCCCGCCTCGACGGCTGCCTGGATCATGGATCCGTCGGAGCGGTCTACGAACATGGCGACCGGACGCGACACGAGCTTCGACACCTGAAACATCTGCTCCAGGACGTCACGGCTGGGATTCTCGATCCCGATGATGATCACGTCGGGATCGACCGTGCTCAGGCGCCGGAGCATGTTGGTCATCGTGTCGATGACCTCGACGTCCAGTATCCCGGCCTCGCGCAATCCATCGAGCAGGATGGCCGCCCTGATGCTGTTTTCCTCGATGATCGCAACGCGAAGCGGCCGCTGACCGGTATGTGTATCTCTGGTCAAGTCCTGGAAGCTCTCGCTGCGCATGCCCATTCAGCGAAGGAAGAAGCAAGTTTCAGGCCAACGCGCTCTCCCTGGAGCGTCGCGCCTGAACCGGCCCATACCCTGCGCAAACTTTGAGCACCTCAAGGCCACGCTCACCACAAAGCGAAGGCTCACGGGCCGGTCCGCTGATCAACCAAGCATCGTTATTTGACTAAGGAACCATCACCGAACCAGTTGCAAATTGGTTCAGGCTTGGGATAGCCTTGTTTCGTTGAAGCCCGGTCGTACGTAACATCGGATCGCGATTCCAGGGCCGGCAGCAAGATTGGTTCGTACGGACTGGATTTCGATGACCAACGCCGACTCATTGCTGGACAGCTCGAACTTCGCCCTGGGAAGGTTGCGGGCTCTCCTGGACGACAGCTCACTCGACGGCGACCGGCGTCTTCCGTCCGAGCGGCTTCTCGCTGCACAGATCGGGATCGGCCGTCGGGCTCTGAGGCGGGCTCTCGAGGTCCTTGAGGCCGAGGGACGGATCTGGCGTCACCAGGGCAAAGGAACGTTCCTGGGTCCGCGCCCGGCCCATACGCCGACCAATCTCGAGGAACTGGCCAAGCGCACTCACCCGCTCGAGGTGATGGATGTGCGCCTGGAAATCGAGCCGGCTCTTGCCAGGCTTGCGGCCATGCGGGCCACGAACGGGGATATCGAACGCCTTCTCCGGCTGGCCGACAAGGCGGCCTTGAGCTCGGACGCCGACGGGCGCGAGCTTTGGGACAGTGCCCTGCATCGCACCATAGCGGAGGCCGCTGGCAACTCTCTTCTTCTCGCGATTTTCGACATGGTCGACCGCATCCGGCAGGATACGACCTGGCAGATCCTGCGAGAGCGCGCGCGATCGAGCGAGCGCCAGAAGATCTATGTCGAACAGCACCGCCGCGTGATCGCCGCCATCTCCCAGCGCGAGGCCCATGCAGCCGAGCAAGCGATGCGCGAGCACCTCGAACTGGTGCGGGACGGCCTCCTCAAGGTCATGACCGCCCCCCTGCCCGATCGGATCGACGGACACATTCAGAATTTTCCCGACACGGCCAAGAACAAGGACAAGATTCGCCATGGGACATGAAGCGGCCCGACACTCGACCGCCCAGGTTCACGCTCCGAGCAATGCTGCCTTTGCGGCCGAGCCGCCGCTGCTCGCGGTCGAGGGCCTCTCGGTGCGCTTCGACGGGGCACCCAAGGGAGTAAACGTGGTCGACGACGTCTCCTTCTCCGTCCGCAAAGGCAAGACGCTCTGCATCGTCGGGGAATCCGGCTGCGGCAAGAGCGTGACGTCGCTGGCCCTGATGGGCCTTTTGCCGACGCCGCCGGCCCGGATCGTCGCCGGGACGGCCCGGTTCGACGGACGGGACCTTCTGACTCTCTCGGAGCGCGAGCGCGCGGATCTGCGCGGTGACCGGATGGCCATGATCTTCCAGGAGCCGATGACCTCGCTCAACCCGGCCTTCACCATCGGCGACCAGATCGCGGAGGGTATCGTCCGGCACCGCAAGGTCTCCAAGGCCGAGGCCATGGAGCGGGCGCTCGACATGCTGAAGAAGGTGCGCATCCCGGCTCCTGAAAAGCGACTGCGCGCCTATCCCCACGAGATGTCGGGCGGCATGCGCCAGCGCGTCATGATCGCCATGGCGCTGGCCAACGATCCGCAACTCCTCATCGCGGATGAGCCCACGACCGCCCTCGACGTGACGATCCAGGCCCAGATCCTCACCCTGATCCGCCGCCTCCAGGAGGAGACCGGCACGGCGATGATCCTCATCACCCACGATCTCGGCGTCGTGGCCGAGGTCGCCGACGAGGTCGCGGTGATGTATGCGGGACGGGTGGTCGAGAGCGGGCCGGTGAATGCGATCTTCGAGGATCCCCAGCATCCCTACACCATCGGCCTCATGGGGTCGGTCCCCTCGCTCGGCCGTCGCCAGGGACGCCTCGCCACGATCCGCGGCACGGTGCCGCCGGCGGAGCTGATGCCCAAGGGCTGCCGCTTCACGCCACGCTGCCCGTTCTCGGACAGCCATTGCGCCAACGATCCGCCGCCACTAGCCGAGATCAAGCCCGGCCACCAGGCGCGGTGCTGGTACGCCCCTCTCGAACTTCACCGTGGAGCCGCATGATGAGCGTGATGCCCTCAGACGACATCATCCTCGAAGGCATCGGCCTCAAGAAGCACTTCGGTGGCGGCGGTCTCCTGTCGTCGCCCACGGTCGTGCGCGCCGTCGACGGCGTCTCGATGGGCATCAGGAGGGGCGAGACCTTCGCCGTGGTGGGGGAATCCGGCTGCGGCAAGTCCACTCTGGGACGCCTGCTGCTGCGCCTGATCGAGGCCACGGAAGGCGACGTCCGCTATGAGGGCCGCTCGATCGTCAAGCTGGACAAGGGCGAACTGCGCAGGCTCCGGCGCGAGTTGCAGATCATCTTCCAGGATCCTTACGCGTCCCTCAATCCGCGCATGAACGTGGGCGACATCATCGCCGAGCCCATCTGGCTGCACGATCTCGCCAAGGGTCGCGAGAAGCGGGAGCGCGTTGCGGACCTCATGCGAACGGTCGGCCTGCTGCCGACCCACGCGGATCGCTATCCGCACGAATTCTCCGGCGGCCAGCGCCAGCGCATCGGCATCGCCCGGGCGCTTGCCGGCGACCCCAAGCTGATCATCGGCGACGAGCCGGTTTCTGCGCTGGACGTGTCGATCCAGGCGCAAATCATCAATCTGCTGGAGGATCTGAAGGACCGCTTCGGCCTCACCCTCGTCATCGTGGCGCATGACCTTGCCGTCATCCGCCACATGAGCGACCGGGTTGCGGTGATGTATCTCGGCGAGATCGTGGAGCTGTCGGACACGGATTCTCTCTTCGACAATCCGCTTCATCCCTATACGCAGGCACTGCTTGCAGCGATCCCGATTCCGAGCCCGACGAACCGCCAGCCGAAGGTGCTGCTGCAGGGGGATGTTCCGAGTCCCGCCGCGCCGCCGTCGGGCTGCCGCTTTCACACCCGCTGCCCCCATGCCCGTGCCGTCTGCAAGGAGCAGCACCCTGCTCTCGAAACGGCGACGGACGGGCGGCAGGTGGCGTGCCATTTCTGGCGCGAGATCCAGGGAGCCGGCGCCGGCTCCATCGCCGCACCGCCGCCGAGCCCGGCGCTTGCTAGGCGTCTTGCGCTCTACCGAACTTGGCGCGAACGGCAGGATAAGCCCGTCGCGACGAGCGCCTGAACCCAGAGGACGACTCCCAGAGGATAATCGGAGGACAACCGAATGAAGAAGAGACTGCTCCTTGCCGTAGCCGCCGGGCTCCTTATGAGCACCGCGGCATCCGCCCAGACCCTGCGCATCGGCCTGAACGAGGATCCCGATGTGCTGGATCCGCACCGTGCCCGCACCTTCGTCGGACGCATCGTGTTCACGTCGCTGTGCAACAAGCTCGTCGACATCACGCCCGACCTGAAATTCACGCCCGAGCTCGCCACCGAATGGAGTTGGAGCGACGACGGAAAGTCGCTCACCTTCAAGCTGCGCCCCGGTGTCAAGTTCCACGACGGCGAGCCCCTCAATGCGGCGGCCGTGAAGGCCAATATTGACCGCGCTCGCACCCTGCCGGATTCGCTCCGCAAGAGCGAGCTGACATCGGTCGACAATGTCGAGGCCGTGGACGACCTGACCGTGAAGGTCAATCTCTCGCGCGCCGATGCGACCCTGCTGTCGCAGCTCTCCGACCGTGCCGGCATGATCATGTCGCCGAAGGCGCTTTCCTCCGCGGATTTCGGCCAGAAGCCCGTCTGCTCGGGTCCCTACAAGTTCGTCGAGCGCGTGCAGAACGACCGCATCGTGCTGGAAAAGTTCGCTGATTACTGGGACGCCAAGAACTACACCTTCCAGCGCGTCATCTTCCAGCCGATTCCGGACACGACCGTTCGTCTCGCGAATCTGCGCTCCGGCAACCTCGACCTGATCGAGCGCCTGGCGCCGAGCGACGTTCCGGCCGTGAAGGGCGACTCGAGCCTCGTCTTCGCGCCGGTCTCCGGCATCGGCTACCAGGGTCTGACGATCAACACCAACAACGGCGAGCGCTCCAAGACGCCGCTCGGCCAGGACAAGCGCGTCCGTCAGGCTCTCGAGCTCTCCATCGACCGCAACGTCATCAACGAGGTCGTCGGGGCTGGAATCTACCCGCCTGCGGGGCAGCCCTTCCCGGAAGCCAGCCCGTACAACAATCCGAAGTTCAAGGCGAATGAGCGCGACGTCGCCAAGGCCAAGCAGCTCCTGAAGGAGGCCGGCGTCGACCGGGTGAAGCTCGAGCTGACCTTTGGCACCGGGACGACGGCTCAGCAGATCGCCGAGATCATCCAGGCGATGGCGGCAGAGTCGGGCTTCGATATCTCGCTGCGCCCGACCGAGTTCGCCGCCATGCAGAAGGAGGCCCAGGCGGGCAACTTTGACGTGAACGTGATCGGCTGGTCCGGCCGCGTCGATCCGGACGGCAACATCCATCCCTTCGTCACTTGCAAGGGCGCCCTCAACGATGGCCGCTACTGCAACGAGCAGGTCGACAAGCTCCTGAACGACGCCCGCATCACCAACGACGAGGCCAAGCGCAAGCAGCTCTACGACTCTGCGCAGGAGATCCTGAAGCAGGATCTCCCGATCATCTACACCTACTACCAGCCCTGGCCCTTCGTTCACACGAAGAAGGTCCAGAACTTCAAACCCTATCCGGATGGCATGATCCGCCTGAAGGGTGTGAAGTTCGCCTCCTGAGGCCAGCCGAAAACAGCGTGCCCGGCTCAGCCGCCGGGCACGCCCCTGCCCTTCCTCGACATGGGTTCCACGAGCTGATGCTGCGCTACATCGGACGACGAATACTGATTGCCATCCCGACACTGATCATCGTGTCGCTACTGGTGTTTGCTCTGCAGAAGCTCCTGCCCGGCGACCCGGTGCTCACCATGGCGGGCGAAGAGCGCGATCCGCAGGTGCTCGCCTATCTGCGCGAAAAGTACCGCCTCGACGATCCGATCCCCGTCCAGTATTTCGCCTGGATCGGTTCGGCACTCACGGGCAATCTCGGGATTTCCCTGCGCACCGACATTCCGGTGCTCGACCTGATCATGAGCAAGCTCCCGGTAACGATCGAACTCGCCATCATGGCGATGATCGTAGCCCTGGCCATCGGCATTCCCGCAGGGATCATCTCGGCCGTAAAAAAGCGAACGACGGTCGACTACACGGCCAACGTCATTGCTCTGTCCGGCCTATCGATCCCCAACTTCTGGCTCGGCATCATGCTCATCATGCTGATCTCCGTCCGCTGGAAGCTCCTGCCCGCCTCCGGCTACGTGCCACCGACCGAGGACCTGTGGCTCAACATCAAGACCATGCTCATGCCGGCCTTCGTGCTCGGTACGGGTCTGGCCGCGAGCCTGATGCGCCATACCCGCAGCGCCATGCTCGGCGTGATGCGCTCGGACTACATCCGCACGGCCCGCGCCAAGGGCCTTCTGTCGCGGAAGGTCATCCTGAAGCACGCCCTGCGCAACGCACTCGTTCCCATCGTGACGCTGTCTACGCTCCTCTTCGGCGAGCTGCTCGCGGGCGCCGTGCTCACGGAGCAGATCTTCACCATTCCGGGCTTCGGCAAGCTCATCGTCGATGCGGTGTTCAACCGCGACTATGCCGTGGTGCAGGGCGTCGTGCTCTGCACGGCCGTGGGCTTCATCTTCATGAACCTGCTCGCCGATGTGCTCTACGTTCTCGTCAATCCCCGCCTGAGGCACGCCGCATGACCGCCACAGCCGCAATCGCCGACGACGTCGCGCTGCCGAAGAAGCGCAGCCGCGTCCTCGCCAAGTTCCTGAAGAACAAGAGCGCAGTGCTCGGCGGCCTCATCGTCCTGTTCTTCGTCCTCGTCGCCCTGATCGGCCCGTACTTCGCGCCCTACGACCCGATCAAGCCGAGCTTCACCAGCATCCGCAAAGCGCCCTCAGCCCTGTTCTGGTTCGGGACCGACGAGCTCGGGCGCGACCTTCTCTCCCGCATGCTGTGGGGCGCCCGGGCATCCATCATGGCCGGCGTGGTCTCCGTCACCATCGCGATCGTGCTCGGAGTGCCGTTCGGCCTCGTCGCCGGCTATTTCGGCGGCTGGATCGACGCGGCGATCTCCCGCGCCACGGACGCCATGCTGGCGATCCCCTTCCTGATCTTCGCCATCGCTCTCGCAGCCTTCCTCGGGCCGAGCCTCACCAATGCGATGATCGCCATCGGCTTGTCGGCCATGCCGATCTTCATCCGCCTCACCCGCGGGCAGGTGCTGACCGTAAAGGCGGAGGATTACGTGGAAGGGGCGCGGGCCATCGGTCTGCCCGATTTCTGGATCATGGCGCGATACATCCTGCCGAACGTGCTGCCCCCGATCCTGGTTCAGGGGACGCTCACCATCGCGACTGCGATCATCGCGGAGGCGAGCCTTTCGTTCCTCGGCCTGGGTCAGCAGCCTCCCAATCCCTCCTGGGGTTCCATGCTCAATACCGCCAAGAACTTCATGGATCAGGCTCCCTGGATGTCGATCTTCCCGGGCTCGGCGATCTTCCTGATCGTGCTCGGCTTCAACCTTCTCGGCGACGGCCTGCGCGACGCGCTCGATCCCCGCGAACAATAACAATCTTCGCCAACTTCGGATAAGACATATGTTTACGACACGCCCAGAGATCCTCGGCACCTTCGGCATCGTCACGTCGACACACTGGCTCGCTTCCGCTGCGGGCATGTCGATGCTCGAGAAAGGCGGCAATGCCTTCGATGCCTGCGTCGCCTCCGCTTTCGTCCTGCAGGTCGTCGAACCCCATCTCGTGGGACCGTCCGGCGAAGTGCCGGCGGTGTTCTATTCCGCAAAGACCAAGAAGGTCGAGGTGCTCTGCGGCCAGGGCACGGCTCCGAAGGGCGCCACCATCGCGCATTACAAGAACGAGGGCCTCAAGCTCATCCCCGGCAACGGTCTTCTCGCCACGGTGGTGCCCGGTGCCTTCGATGCCTGGATGCTGCTGCTGCGCGACCACGGCATCTTGTCGCTGCGGGATGTGCTGGAGCCTGCCATCTACTATGCCGAGCAGGGACATCCCCTGCTGCCGCGCGTATCGGACACCATCAAGGGTCTGAAGGAGTTCTTCGAGACCGAATGGCCGACCTCCGCGGCCGTGTTCCTGCCCGGCGGCGAGGTGCCGAAACCCCGCCAGCTCTTCCGGAATCCGCAGCTCGCCGATACGTGGAAGCGCATCATCCGTGAGGGCGAAGCCCGCGGCAGCGACCGCGAGGCGCAGATCGAGGCGGCGCGCAACGCCTTCTACAAGGGCTTCGTGGCCGAGGCCATCGACGCGTTCGTCCGCAAGACGGAGGCCATGGACCAGAGCGGCTCGCGCCATCGCGGCGTCCTCACCGCCGACGACATGGCCCAGTGGCAGGCATCCTACGATGCGCCGCAAACCTACGAGTACCATAACTACCGCGTGAACAAGATCCGGCCCTGGGGACAGGGACCCGTGTTCCTGCAGACGCTGGCGCTCCTGAAGGGCTTCGACCTCGCCGCCATGGGGCCGACCAGCGCCGAGTTCATTCACACGGTCGTCGAGTCCATGAAGCTCGCCTTCGCCGACCGTGAGGCCTATTACGGCGACCCCGACTTCGTCGACGTGCCGATCGAGACCCTTTTGTCGGATGCCTACAACGACGCAAGACGCAAGCTCATCACTGACAAGGCCTCCCGAGAACTGCGGCCCGGCCGCGTCGAAGGCTACGAGTCCCAGGTGGAGCGTACCCTCAAGGCGCTGCGCGAGCTTTCGACGACCGACAGGAAGGTGTCGGGCGGCGAGCCGACGCTCCAGTCCATGCGTTCGGCCCGCAAGGGCGACACGGTGCATATCGACGTGGTCGACCGCTTCGGCAACATGATTGCCGCGATGCCCTCGGGCGGCTGGCTGCAATCCTCGCCGGTCGTTCCGGAACTGGGCTTCATGCTCAATTCCCGCGCCCAGATGTTCTGGCTCGAGGAGGGCCTCCCGGCAAGCCTCGCCCCGGGCAAGCGCCCGCGGACCACGCTCACCCCGACCCTCGCGGAAAAGGACGGCGAGCCCTACATGGTCTTCGGATCTCCCGGCGGCGACCAGCAGGAGCAGTGGCAGCTCCTCCTCTTCCTGAGGCATGCGCACCACGGCCTGAACCTGCAGGAGGCGATCGACCAGCCGATGTCTCACACGGCGCACTTCCCTTCCTCGTTCTATCCGCGCGAGCAGAAGCCCGGTCACCTCATGGCCGAGGAGACCTACGGCGCGGCCGTGCTCGACGATCTTCGCGCCCGTGGACACGAGGTCGAGGTGGCGCCGGCCTGGACGGTCGGACGCCTCGTGGCCGCCAGCCGCGACAAGGATGGCCTGCTTCACGGTGCCGCGACGCCGCGTCTCATGCAAGCCTATGCGGTCGGCCGCTGAGGAGAAAACGCCATGACATGGTCGATCATCGCCAAGGATCCTGAAACCGGCGCCTTCGGCGTCGCGGTGACCACGAAGTTCTTCGCCGTGGGGGCGCTCTGCCCCCATGGTGCGGCCCGCATCGGTGCTCTCGCCACGCAGGCGCTGGTCAATCCGCTTTACGGCACGGACGGCATCAAGCTTCTGGCCGAAGGTCGAAGCGCCGAGGAGATCGTCGCCGTTCTCACGGCTCAGGATCCCGGCCGCGGCTCGCGCCAGCTCCACGTCATCGATCGCGACGGGCGCTCAGCTGCCCATACGGGCCAGGACTGCATCGACTGGTGCGGTCACCTCACGGATGACGGCGTCTCCGTGGCGGGCAACATGCTGGCCGGGCCGGCCGTCATCGAGGCGACCCTAGAGACCTACAGGAAGCGCATGGATCTGCCTTTCGCCGACCGTCTCATGACTTCTCTCGACGCGGGTCAGGCCCAGGGCGGCGACAAGCGCGGCAAGCAATCCGCCGCCATCAGGATCTGGCGCGACGAGCCCTACCCCGTGCTCGATCTGCGCGTGGACGATCATCCGGAACCCCTGGACGAACTGCGCCGCCTCTACCGGGTCGCCCATGAACGTTTCCTCGCCTTCATGGACGCCATGGCGACCCGCAGCAACCCCGGTGGCATCACGGACCGATCCTGGATCGACGAGAGGGCGCGCGAGTACCAGGAACGGATCGCGGCAAGCACCTCTTCCTAGGGCAGGCCTGTATCTGCCCCCTTGCCCGAAGGTCGAAAAGACCCTACGGCGATTTCACTCCCTTGCGATGGACTCCTCGATGTTTGGCATTCCCCTGTTCGATCTCGCGTGGCTTGTGGTGGCGCTCCTGGCCGCGGGCGCTATCACGGGCCTGCTGGCCGGCGTGTTCGGCGTCGGCGGCGGCGCGGTCGCGGTGCCAATTCTCTACGAGCTCTTTCGCATCTTGGAGGTGCCCGAGGAGGTGCGCATGCCGCTGTGCGTCGGCACCTCGCTCGCGATCATCATCCCGACATCGATCCGTTCCTTCAATGCCCACAAGGCCAAGGGTGCCGTCGACATGTCGATCCTGCGGGTCTGGGCCGTGCCCGTCGTGCTCGGTGTTATCGTCGGCAGTATCGTTGCCCGCTTCGCCCCGGCGGACCTGTTCAAGACCGTGTTCGTGGTGGTGGCCGGAATCTCGGCCATTCGCCTTCTCTTCGGCAAGGATACCTGGCGCTTCGGTCTCGATATGCCGGCCAAGCCGATCATGGTGATCTACGGTTGGATCATCGGCGTTCTGTCGGCCCTGATGGGAATCGGCGGCGGCCAGCTCTCCAATCTTTTCATGACCTTCTACAACCGCCCGATCCACCAGGCAGTCGCGACCTCCTCCGGTCTCGGCATCCTGATCTCGATACCCGGCGCTATCGGGTACATCTATGCCGGCTGGCCGCACATGGCCGATTACCCGAACGTGATCGCCTTCCAGCCGCCGCTGGCTTTGGGCTATGTCTCGCTTCTGGGCTTGGTGCTCTTCATCCCCACCAGCACGTGGATGGCGCCCATCGGGGCGCGCTTGGCACACCGGCTGTCCAAGCGCCGCCTCGAGGTGGCATTCGGGGTCTTCCTGCTCCTGGTCTGCGCACGTTTCGCCGCCAGCCTCGTCGCTTGAGCCAATGAATGCCAGCACTCAACCCTCAAACGGGAAACAAGGGATGAGCAGTTCAACGGCAGCACCTCTCCATGCCTTCCTGGCGGGGACCGGACGCGACGACCGAGGACGCCTCGCGGCCGAAGTGCTCGATTTTTCCGACGAGCGATTGGAGCAGGTGCACGACTATATCCAGTGGCTGTTTCCCCTTCCCACCCGCAGCGGCGCCCAACCGGGAGCTCCGGTCCTCACGCAGGCCGAGATCGCAGCAATCAGGGCCGACGGGCACGCGCAGGATACTCTGAAACGTGCAAGCGAGCGGATGCTCAGTTTCTATCGGGGTACCCGCTGGTGGCTTGCCACGTTCGATCACAATCATCTGCGCATCACCCGGATCATCCATAGCCTGAGACTGCTCGTCGGCCCGGGCGAAGCGCAGAAATTTCACAGCGCAATTCTTGAAATCAACGCTGCGTCAGGATCACCGGTCAACACCCGGAGCCTCGCCTACTGGTCCGAAGCAGCGGGTTCCTGAGCCAATCAGATCGATTTGCCTCAGGCGAACTGCGCCGCGCTCAGCCGCTTGTATATCCCATCCTGCGACAGGAGTTCGTCGTGGTTGCCCTGCTCCACGATGACCCCACGATCGATCACGGCGATGCGATCGGCGTTCACAATGGTGGCGAGACGGTGGGCGATGACCAGGGTGGTGCGCCCCTTCGACAGCTCGCCGAGCGCCTGTTGGATCGCCCGCTCGGTCTGCGTGTCAAGGGCAGATGTGGCTTCGTCCAGGATCAGGATCGGCGGGTTCTTCAGGAAGATCCGCGCGATGGCGAGGCGCTGTTTCTGGCCTCCGGACAGCTTCACTCCACGCTCCCCGATGATCGTGTCGAGGCCGTTCGGCAATGAGGCGATCACCTCGTCGAGCCGGGCCCTGCGAGCGGCCTCCAGAATCTCGGCCTCGGTCGCTTCGAGCCGGCCATAGGCAATGTTCTCGCGGATGGTGCCGGCGAACAGGAACACATCCTGCTGTACAATGCCGATCTGGCCGCGCAGCGATCGCAGCGTCATATTGCGGATGTCGATCCCATCGATCGTGATCTCGCCCTCGTCGATCTCATAGAACCGGGGCAGCAGCGAGCAGATGGTCGTCTTGCCTGCGCCTGACGGACCAACGAACGCAATGGTCTCGCCGGCGCGGATGCAAAGATCGAGACCGTTGAGGATGCTGCGATCCGAGGCATAGCCGAACCGGACATTCTTATATCGGATGTCGCCCCTGAGCTTGCCGACGTCCCTCGCGCCGGGTCGGTCGGCGATGTCCGGACGCATATCGAGAAAGGCAATGTAGCGTTTGAAGCCGGCGATCCCCTTCGGATAGGTCTCGATGACCGAGTTGATTTTCTCGATCGGACGGAAAAAGACGCCCACGAGAAGCAGGTAACCGACGAAGCCGCCAGCACTCAGTTCGCCCCGAAGCACCAGATAGCTGCCGGCCACCATGACGACCATCTGGATCAGGCGCATGCTCAGGTAGCTGAGCGAGGTCGAGGCCGCCATGATGCGGTAGGCCTCCAGTTTCGTCTTGCGATAGCCCTGGTTGTCGACGGCGAACAGCTGCCGTTCGTGGTCCTCGTTGGCGAAGGCCTGAACCACGCGGATTCCTCCGACATTCTCCTCGATGCGCGCGTTGAAATCACCGACGCGGCTGTAGAGTGCCTGCCAGTTCCGGGTCATGCGGCCACCATAGCGGGTCGT
The DNA here is from genome assembly GCF_013307435.2 of Microvirga terrae. Classification (NCBI taxonomy): domain Bacteria; kingdom Pseudomonadati; phylum Pseudomonadota; class Alphaproteobacteria; order Hyphomicrobiales; family Methylobacteriaceae; genus Microvirga; species Microvirga terrae. Next base: position 2,457,012 of record NZ_CP102845.1, on the reverse strand, counting down.
GAGCCAGGCGGTGAGCGGGACGACGAGCGCCGTGATGAGGGCGAGCTTTACATTGACCGTGAACATCAGGATGAACGCACCCACCAGCGTCATCACGGCGATGAAAAGGTCCTCGGGCCCGTGATGGGCCACCTCCCCGATCTCCTCCAGATCTTTGGTCAGGCGAGCCACGAGATGCCCGGTCTTCTGGTTGTCGAAGAATCCGAACGATAGTTTCTGGAGATGATCGAACGCCTTGCGCCGCATCTCGGTTTCGATGTTGATGCCGAGCATGTGGCCCCAATAGGTCACGGTCGCCATCAAACCGGCATTGAGGACGTAGACTGCGAGCAGCAGCGCCGAGGCGAGCGCGATCAGCCCCCATTGGCCGGTCGGCAGCAGGGTATCGATGAACAGCTTGACGGCAATCGGAAAGCCAAGCTCGAGCAGCCCCGAAGCCACAGCGCAGGAGAAATCCAGCACGAACAGGCGGCGATGAGGTCGGTAATAGGCAAAAAGGCGGTTGAGCAGCGGTCGCATGTCAGGATTAGCTACCGCCGCCAGCCGGAGAGAGCAAGCGTCGGCTTTGAGACGGCATCAGCGGACGAAGCTCACCGGTTGGCCCGTTATAGGATGAGGAATGACCTCCATGGCGACACCGTAGATCGCCTGCAACTGCCGGGGCGTCATGATCTCGCCGGGCGTGCCGCGGGCAATCAGCCGCCCAGCCCGAAGAGCCAGGATCTCGTCGCAGAAGCGAGCCGCCATATTGACGTCATGGAGAACAACAACCACGCCGAGACCACGCTCGCGTGAGAGGCGCTGGACGAGTGCGAGCACCTCGACCTGGTGGGCCACATCGAGGGCCGAGATCGGTTCATCAAGAAGCAGGAACCGGGCGTCCTGCGCCACCAGCATGGCCAGCCAGACCCGTTGTCGCTCGCCTCCGGAGAGGGTGTCGACAAGCCGGTCCGCAAGGGTCTCCACATCGGTGAGCGCCATGGCCTCTCTCGCCTTCCGGTGGTCTGTCGCTCCGAAACGGCCGAGAGGGCCATGCCACGGATAGCGGCCCAACGCGACGAGCTCCTTGACGAGCATGCCGGAGGCCGGCGGCGTCTGCTGGGGCAGATAGGCAACCTGCCTCGCGAAGGGCCGCTCGCCCCACTGGCTCAGTTGTCTCCCTTCGAACGTGATCGAGCCGCCGGAGGCCGATTGCTGGCGAGCCAGCAACTTAATCAGTGTCGATTTGCCCGAACCGTTGTGGCCGATCAGTCCGATAACGCGCCGACTGTACAGCGTCAGAGAGAGGGGATGCAGCAAGGTGCGTCCTGGAATAGCATAGCTCACGTCCGCCAATTCGAATGATAGGACCGCGGCATCCGATCCTTGCCCCGATCCCTTCCTCGGCTCCGGCGTGTCTGTGCGGGCGCCCTGCCGCGGCACCCCCTCGATCACCATTTGTAGCTCGCCTTGAGAGTTGCGACGCGCCCGGCACCGTAGTTGCAGGTGTACTGCGTGTCGCACGACGATACATATTCGTTATCGAACAGATTGTTGACGTTGAGCGCGACCGCGAAGTTGTCTCGGGTATAGCGGATGCCGGCATCGAAGACCGTCGCGGCTGGCACTTTCAGGGTATTCTCGTTGTCGGCATACGAGAAGCCGACGTAGCGAACACCTGCACCAAAGCCGAGCCCTTTGAATGAGCCGTCCTGGACCGTGTAATCGAGCCAGCCGGATGCAAGAATTTCCGGGACGACGTTGGGGCGATTCCCGATCAACAGCGGGTTGGTGTCCTCGGTGATTTCGATGTCGTATGCCGTGAATGCCGCGATCGCCTTCAGGCCGGCCGTGATGTTGGCTTGCGCTTCGAGCTCGAAGCCGCGGGATCGGACCTCGCCCAGTTGGACTTCGAAGAAAGAATGCTCCGGGTCGGTCGTGTTGACGTTCTGACGCGTGAGGTCGAATAGGGATGCGGTGATCAGGGCATCGGCAAACATCGGCTTGTACTTGAGGCCGACTTCAACCTGCTGCCCGGTCTCCGGCGCGAACGACTGGCCGAAGAAGTCGGAGCCTATGACCGGATTGAAGGTGCGCGACACCGCGACATAGGGTGTCATTCCGTTGGTGAACTCGTAACCGAGTCCCAGGCGTCCGCTGAACTCGCCGGCCTCGTCGCTGAAATTGGCCGCACCGACCTTGTCGGTGCTCTTCGTCGAGACGTGATCGTAACGTCCGTTCAGCGTCGCGATCCAGCCGCCGTAGCGGATCTGGTCCTGTGCGTAGAACCCGACTTGGTTCATGGTCAGGTCCTGGTCGAGATAGGGAATCGTCGGGCCCTGGGGCACCCCATAGATCGGGTTGACCGGGCTGATCGGCGTGCCGCCCCCGGAGGCCTGGATCTGATCGATGTTGTAGTACTTGTAATCCAGACCGAGGAGCAGCGTGTGAGCGAGCGGCCCGGTGCCGAACTTTGCCTCCGCCTGATTGTCGAGAGACAGCGTGTTCACCACCGTGTGGTGATTGAAGCCGACGCGGAAGAGCAGGAAATCCGGACCGAGCGGCGCTCCTCCAAGATACCCGAAAGGATAAGGTCCCCGCTCCTTCGAATCCGTGTGCGCATAACGGAAATTCTGCCGCAACGTCCAGACGTCGTTGACCGCGTGCTCGAATTCATAGCCGATCATCGCCTGTTCGCGGCGATAGAGATCGATATCGGGTTCGCTGTAGTAAAACCGGCGTGAGATGCGCCCGAAGGGTGCGGGCACAACGGTGCCTACATAGGGCAGGAACCCGCCCGTGTGCATCAGATCCATATGCTGGTAGGACGCCAGCACGGTGAGCTCGGTGCCGGCATCGGGACGGAATGTGAGCGCCGGCGCGATAACTCCCCGGAAATCATCGGCCTTGTCGGTTTCCCAGCCACCGCCGGACATCTTGCCCGTCAGGCGATACGACCACACCTTGTCCTTGTCGAGCGCCCCGCCGAAATCGAAGGCCGCGTAGCTATTGCCCCAGGAGTTTACGCCCGTTTCGACGTAGCGAAGCGGTTCCGTCGTCGGACGCTTGCTGATGAGATTGACGATGCCACCGATCGAGGACCCGCCGTAGAGAGCAGCGGACGGCCCCTTGAGCACCTCGATTCTTTCGAGGACGAACGGATCGATATAGAACCCGCCGAAGCCATATTGATAGAGCGGCAGGTTGTTCAGAAAGACGCCGGTCTGGCCCGCATCGAAGCCACGGATGAAGAACCAGTCGGTATCCGAATCCAGACCGTAAGGCTGCGCGAACACACCGGCGGTGTACCGAAGAGCTTCGTCGACTTTCTGGACTTGGCGATCTTCGAGTTCTTCGCGACCGATGACGGACACCGATTGCGGAATGTTCTCGATCGGCGTGTCGGTCTTGGAGCCTGTCGTCGTGCGGTTGGGAACATAGCCGTTCACAGGCCCGGTGGCACTTCCGCCCTGCCCTTCGACAGTCACAGTCTCAAGGGTGATTTCCCCGGACGCGGACTGGGTCTGAGCCTCGGACGGCTCGGTCGACGCCACCATCATGGCGAGCGAGGCCAAGCTCACCCCCATACTCAATACACAACGACGCTTCATGGATGTCCCCAGGGGTTTCAATCGCACGGAGCCCTCCCGGGTCTCACATGCAGGCGCAATCAAGGAATTGCCGGTCCAGTCGCCTGACTATGAGTTCCACTAAGCTGTGGCAAGAGTTATGTTTTAAAACTACTCTAAACAGCAATTTAGAATTGCTATAATTCAGATTTATACTCTTTTAAAATGCTCTAAACTTGAGAGTGTTCTACGTTGACGTCGGCGCAATCCGACATTGTCGTCGACCGTTGAGCCGTCTGACGGAGCCATGCAGCACCGTCCGGTCGAGGAAAGCAGAGGCACCTTCGTCTGAACGGCCAATCTCGAACCATTCTAAGTTGATAGTAATTCTACACTTTTTGGTACAAAAATGTTGACGTGATCGCAGCCGCGGTTCATGACCACCGTCGGTGCCTGAACGAGGTCGGATCTTGTCTGGCCGCTGAATGGGTCGATCCGGCGTCAAGTCACCAAGCCATGCGGGGCATATCATCAAAGTATTGACCAAAGATTCGAAGTATATTTTCTACTCCGATCAAGATTCGAGAGTTCAGGTACGTCGCATGTCGATGCAGCCCACCTCATGTCACGCTGCATTCGCGGCGAGCCGACGCCACTTTCTGACAGCCGCGGTCGGTTCGTTCCTCGCCGGCAGCGTTAGGGCGCAGCCGCACCAGCGCACCGCCGTTGTGGACTGGGCCATGTTCGAGACCCTGCTCGCCCTGGACGTCACGCCCGTTGCCGCAACCGAACTCGTCCAATTTCGAAAAATCGCCGTCGAGCCGACTGTGCCGTCTCAGGTTGCCGATCTGGGCCTGAGAGGCTCACCGAATTTCGAGATGCTGCGCCTGTCCAATCCCGATCTGATCGTCAGTTCGCATTGGTTCTCCTGGATCCAGGATCGCCTCCAACAGATTGCTCCCGTGGCATCCTACGCGGTATACGAGCCCGGCCGCCCTCCCTACGCTCCAGCCGAGCAGATCACGATGACGCTCGGCGAAAAGCTTGGCCGGACTGCGCAGGCGCGGTCCTATATCGATGCAGCGTCCCTCGAGATCGCACGGGCCAGCCGCCGCCTTGCCGAGAGAACGCCACGGCCCGTTTTCCTCATCAACCTTGGTGATGCCCGGCACTTCAGGGCTTTTGGCTATGACAGCATGTTCGGCGACGTTCTCCAGCGCCTTGGGTTGAGGAATGCCTGGGCGAAGCGCACCAGCTATGCCGCGGCGGCACCAGTTCCCCTCGAGGCTCTCGCCGAGGTGCCCGAGGCCTGGATCGTCATCATCTCTCCAGTCCCTCCGGATGCACAAAGCACCCTGCGCGACAGTCCCCTGTGGAAGGCACTCCCGGCGGTCCGTGAAGAGCGCGTCGTGGTGCTCCCATCCATCAATCCGTTCGGCGCCCTTCCGGCGGCGCGCCGTTTCGCACGCCTGCTGACCGGCGCGCTCGCCGGTGCCGGAGGCGGCGTTGATTGAAAGCATGACACATAGACCGTTCACGTTGATGTGGTTCGTGGTGTTTGCCGCCGCCGTGGGTTTATGCGGCTATCAAATCCTGTGCCTTTTCCCGCTGGCGAGCGGACAGAGGTTCGATCTCAACAGCATCCTTCTGTTCAACAGCGTGCTTCCGCGTGCCGTTGTGGCGTTGTTGTCGGGCGCCGCGCTCGGGCTTTCCGGCGCCCTCTTGCAGCAGACCCTGCGCAATCCGATCGCCGATCCGTCGACGCTCGGCATTTCAGCAGGCGCGCAACTTGCCATGACGGCGGCCACCCTATTCGCGCCTGCGCTCATGGATACAACACGTGAGACAGTCGCCCTTGTCGGTGGGCTGACCGTCACGATCATGCTCATGGCTCTGAGCTGGCGGCGTGGGCTCGAGCCGATCACCATCGTTCTTGCCGGAATGGTAGTGTCTCTCGTCGCGATGGCACTGAGTGCGACGCTGATCCTCGCCAATGGCGAATACATGATGTCGCTCCTGATCTGGGGCAGCGGCTCCCTGACTCAGGAAGGCTGGGGCCCGGTCCGGGCACTTGCGTTCACGCTGCTGGTCACCTTCGCGGCTTGTTTTCTCCTGATCCGGCCGCTGGAGCTTCTCGGTCTCGCCGATGAGAGCGCGCGCAGCCTCGGGGTCAATCTTCTGGCCTTACGCCTCGCGACCCTCGCTCTCGCCGTATGGCTCGCGACCACCGTCACGGCTGAGGTCGGCTTGATCGGATTCGTCGGGCTCGCGGCTCCGACGCTGGCTCGGCTGGGCGGTGCCCGCACGCAGCGCGACATTCTCTTGGCCGCGCCGCTCATCGGAGCCGCCGTCCTGTGGCTCACGGACGGTCTCGTTCAATTTACGGCCCATGAATCAGCCGAGATGATACCGACCGGAGTTGCCACGGCTCTCCTCGGAGGACCGCTTCTCCTGTATCTGCTGCCAAGGCTCAACCTGCCCCGCCATGCATCGGTTTCCGGACAGCCCGCGCCCTCACGGCGCATCATGTATCCCACCCCTATGCTAGCGGCGCTCTCGTTCCTTGTCATCGCGATGATCACCTTGGCACTCCTCGTCGGGCGTGGCCCCGACGGCTGGAACCTTGCGACGGGCCGGCTTCTCAGCGACCTTCTTCCGTTTCGCGCACCACGCATCGTCGCGGCAGCGGCTGCCGGGGGCATGCTGGCGGCCGCCGGGATGATCCTGCAGCGCATGACCGACAACCCTCTCGCGAGTCCGGAAGTCCTCGGTGTGAGTGCGGGCGCCGGCATTGGACTCACAGCGGTTCTCTTCACGGTATCGAACGCGACTACGGGCATCCGCCTCGCTGGAGGGGCCGTGGGCGTCGTTGTCGTATTGGGCGCACTCCTCGCAGTCGCCAGTCGGCAGGACCGAAATCCAGAGCGGCTCCTGCTTGGAGGCCTCGCCGTCGGAGCGCTGTGCAACGCCCTTGTCAACGCAGCAATGATCACGGGGGATGTGCGCGCCTTTCAACTCCTCGCCTGGCTCAGCGGCGCGACGAACCATATCACTTGGGCAGAGGCATCGATCACCGTCGCGGTGGCGGCGCTCCTGCTCGGGCTCCTGCCTCTGATCTTCCGCTGGCTTGAAATCATGCCTCTTGGCCCCGATCAAGCGCGGGCGATAGGATTGCCGCTTCGCACCAGCCGGATGGCGCTCACCGTCGTCGCCGCTGGCTTGACGGCAGCCGCCTCGCTTGTCGTCGGCCCGCTGAGCTTCGTCGGTCTTGTCGCACCCCATATGGCGCGGCTGGTCGGGTTCGGCCGTGCGCACCACCAGGTTCTGGCTGCGGTCCTGATCGGCACGGGATTGATGGCCGGAGCCGATTGGCTGTCCAGGATCGCGTCCTTTCCCTACCAGGTCCCTTTGGGTCTCTTCGCTTCACTCATCGGGGGACCGTACCTGGTCTGGCTCCTGCACCGGAACAGATAGACGGAGCACATATGTCCATGGAACAAATGACGACATCAACCACTCTTCGCGCCAAGGCCTCGGTCACGCTCGCACGCCCCGTTCGGATGATGGACAAGCTCTGCGAGCATTTCGTCGAACATGGACGGGTCGACCGGTCCGCACACTCCGCCAGGGTGGAATTCGAATACGGCACTGCGTTAGTGGAAGCGCGTGACGACGCTCTCTACCTCCTTGCGGAAGGGCCTGATGCAACGGGTCTCGCATATGTCAAATGGAGCCTGGCGGAGCACATCATCGGCTTCGTCGAGGGGGAGAGCCCCCGCATCGCCTGGGAAGGAGATGGTCAGGCCGGAACGCCGCTCCCGTATTTTCGTGAGATGCACGTCGTCAACGCGACCAATGTCACCCCGCGCATGCGCCGGGTGCGTCTCAAGGGGCGCGATCTCGCACGTTTTGCAACGGGCGGCATGCATGTTCGGTTGCTTTTTCCTCCGAGCTCCGGACGTGCTCCCTCATGGCCCGTGATGGGCGAGGATGGGCGGCCCGTCGGGCCGCGCGGCGAGGATCGGCCGGTGATGCGGATTTATACGATCCGCGAGATCGATGTGGAGCGAAACGAGATTGAGATCGACTTTGTCCTGCACGAAGGAGACAACACGCCCGGCTCTACCTGGGCTTTACAGGCTCGTCCCGGCGATACAATCGGAATCATGGGTCCAGGTGGCGGCGAACTGCCCGCGGCCGACTGGTACCTTTTCGCGGGAGATGAGACGGCCCTCCCGGCCATCAGCCGCATCTTGGCGGAACTGCCCTCCGAATGCAGAGCGACCGTGCTTCTCGAAGTGGAGGATGCCAGCGAGGAGCAGCCTCTCTGCTCCAGGGCCGCACTGGACATTCGCTGGATGCACCGGAACGGAGCTCCCGCGGGAACGACGTCCCTCATCGAGGATGCCGTACGCGCGATCGACGTGCCTTCGGACGAGCGCCGCCGCTTCATCTGGGCCGGCTGCGAGCAGAAGAGCTGCCGATGTCTCAAGAGGCTCCTGCGTCAGGAATGGAAGATCCCGACCACGGAGCACCAAGTCGTTGCCTATTGGCGCGCTGGACATTCGGCCGATCAGGTTGAGCATTGACGGAGAGCCGCAACAGATCTTTCTGCTGCGGCTCACCTTGAGGCGAGCGCCAGGGGACTTATGCGGCTTTGACGCCGGACAAGAAGTGATCGACCTCCTGTCCGAGGCTGGCGGAATGCCGCGCCAGTTCCTGGGCAGCCGCGAGAACCTGGGTTGCTGCTGCTCCCGTGTCTCCAGCAGCCTGGCGAACCTCTCCGATGCTGCCCGTGACGACCTCGGTGCCGCGGGCCGCCTCGTGGACATTGCGCGAGATCTCAGCCGTGGCGGCCCCCTGCTCCTCCATGGCGGCCGCGATCGCCACCGAGATCTGGGACATCTCGCCGATCGTGCCTGCGATCGCCTGGATGGCCTGCACGGCCTCGGCGGTGACCTGCTGAACGCTGGCAATCTGGCCCGAAATCTCCTCGGTGGCCCGCGACGTCTGGTTGGCGAGCTCCTTCACCTCGCTTGCCACCACGGCGAAGCCCTTGCCGGCCTCGCCCGCGCGCGCCGCCTCGATGGTCGCGTTCAAGGCCAGTAGATTGGTCTGAGACGCAATGCTGTTGATGAGTTGCACGACGTGACCGATTTTGTCGGCAGAACCCGCGAGCATCTGCACGATTCCGTTGGTACGCTGCGCATCCGTCACGGCTCGTTCCGCAATGCTCGACGACTGAGCGACCTGTGCGGAGATCTCGCGGATCGAGATCGACAACTCCTCCGTTGCGGCTGCGACTGTCTGCACGTTGGCGGAGGTTTGCTGCGACGCCGATGCGACGCCGACGGACTGGTGCGTGGCCTTGTCGGCAACCGCGGTCATGGATTGGGCGGTCGATTCCAGGTCGGATGCGGACACGGACAGGCGACGGGTCAGGGACGAGACCTTCTCCTCGAAGTGCTGCGTGAGTTTGTCCAGCATCTGAGCGCGACGCGTCCTTGCCTCCTGCTCGAGGGCCGCCACTTCAGCTGCCTGCCGCTGTGCGATCAAGCCGCTCCTGAAGACCTGCAGGGACTTGGCCACCGCACCGATCTCGTCGCCGCGATCCTGATAGCCGATGGTGCTTTCGAGATCCCCTTCTGCCAACATCTCGACGCGGAGGGTTATCGCCTTCAGTGGCCGGAAAAGGCGCGTGGCGATCAGCAGAGCGCCAATGCACGCGAGGATAGCAATCGCACCGGCTGCAATCGTCAGCATCGACATTGTTGATGAATAGGCGTCATGGAGATCGGCAACCGGCACGCCGACATAGAGAATGCCATTGACCTTGCCGGTCTTGTCGAAGGTCGGCTGATACGCGGTGTAGAACTGAGTGCCGAAGAGCACGGTCGGGCCGTAATAGGGCTCTCCACGGCGGACATGAGCCTGGGCCGGACTGTCGGGAGCCAGGGCCGTTCCGACCGCCCGTTCGCCGTTTTCCTTCTTCACGGTTGTCACGCGGCGGATGAACGCATCCTGGGTTGCGTCGAAGGTGAAGATCGTGGCGTTCCCGCCGACATAAGACACGGAATCGTCGACGACCGCGAAATCTCTGAATTCAGTCAGCGGGGGGCTCACGATGCGAGCGACCCGTCCTTGCTCGGTCTTGACCTCGGCACCGGACACCCGAGCAGCATAAACCAGAGAAAGGCTGCGCAGATATTGTTCGGCCTTCTGCTGCTGCTGCACTTCCAGATCGGACCAGACCTGTCGGGAGGCCGCAAACCACATGGTTCCGGCCGTCGCGAAAATGATCACGGCGACGAGTGCCATGATCTTCATGGATAACGTAACACTTTTCAGCACTGAGGAGCCCCACTTTATTGTGATTTGCTCCGCGATACATCAGGGCTGGTTAATGCTGACCTACTTTAGTATGAGTATATTTACCTGTTTCTCAGAATGTCGGCGAATTCGCACCATGTTGCTATGAGTGGGCTTTGTAGCGCATCGCTCATGCAGCGTATTTGCTGCGCAGATAGTGAAGGTAAGGGCCTGGATCGAGCGGGCGACCCGTTTCACGCTCCAGCAGTTCGTCACGCGTAAAGCGGCGACCGTGCTGCCAGATCCGGGTGCGCAGTTCGTCTGCCAGGATCCCATAATGTCCGGCCGTGATCGCATCACCGAGAGACGGATTACGACCACACAGGGTGTCCATCACCTGAGCGCCCATAACATTTCCGATGGTATAGGTCGGGAACGAGCCGATATAGCCGGTGGACCAATGCACATCCTGCAGGACGCCGCGGGCATCGTCCGGTACCACAAGGTCGAGATCACGCCTGATCGCCGCGTTCCAGGCTTCTGGTAGATAGTCGACCGCAAGCGAGCCGTCCATGAGCGCGCATTCGATATCCGCGCGCAGCATGATGTGGAAATCATAAGTCAGTTCATCGGCCTCGACGCGAATGAAACCGGGCTCGACGCGCGTGACGGCGCGATAGAACTCGTCTGCGCTGACATCGCCAAGCTGATCCGGAAAATGCTTCCGCAGATCCGAGAAGTGCCTCTGCCAGAACGTCTGGCTTCGAACGATGTGGTTCTCCCAAAGGCGCGACTGGGATTCATGGGCTCCAAAGCTCGTTCCTCCGACTGCATAGAGACCAACGAGGTCAGTCGCCAGTGTCGTCCGGGTATGAGCCGCATCGACCCCCTGCTCGTAGAGACCGTGTCCGGTCTCGTGAGCGGTGCCGAAAATGGAGGCTGGCAGGTAGTTGCGGTTGTAGCGGGTCGTGATCCGCACGTCGTTGCGGGTGAACGACACTTCGAACGGATGGACGGTGGTGTCCAGACGCCCGCGCCGGAAGTCATAGCCAAGCCTCTCCGCGAGGCTCAGGCCAAAGGCTCTCTGCCCTTCCTCCGGAAAATCGCGGAACAGGAAGTCAGAGCGGGGTTGAGGACGAGCCCTTGCGGCATCCAGGATGGGCTGAAGCCCGGCCCGCAATGTCGTGAACAGCTCTTTCAGGCTCGCTGCGGTCTCGCCAGGCTCGTAGATAGACACCATGGCGTCATAGGGGTGCTCATTCCAGCCGATGCAATCGGCATAGGCCCGGGATAGCGCAATGGTCCTGGCAAGATAGGGCGAGAAAACAGCGAAGTCGCTCTTCGATCGGGCGTCGATCCAGGCCGCCTGCGCGACTGTGCGAAGAGCCGCCCGCTCCTGGATCAGAGAGACCGGAACACGCTTATGGTGCTCCACCGCCTGACGGGTCTGCTGCACCATGCGTCGTTCGGCAGCGTCCTGCCCGAAGCCTTCCGTCGCCCGCTCGGCCTCCTCTAAGGCTTTCTCTGTTTCGGGCGCAAGGAGCAGATCGCGAGCAAGCCGGGTCAGCGTCGCGATCTGGAGGCCTCGGGTTTCCGCTCCATCTGTGGGCATCATCGTGCGGGAATCCCACGTGAGCACCGATACGGCATTGAGCACATCGTTAACGGCGGCAACGCGTTCCTGGAGCGCTGCGAGAGAAGCTTGCTGGGTCATGTCTGTCGAACTTCTCGATTATTCCGTGCCGCCGGTGTTGAGATGACAGGCGGAGAACCGGCCAGGAGCGATCGCGGCCAGCGCGGGCGCCTCGCGCTTGCACCGGGGCCCCGCAAGGGGGCACCGCGGATGGAAATGGCATCCGCTCGGTGGGTGAAGCGGGGATGGAATTTCGCCGGCGATCGGGCGAAAATCCTTCCGACCCACGCCGATGCGGGGCACGCTCTCGAAGAGTGCGCGCGTATAGGGATGGTTCGGGCTGGCATAGAGTTCGGCAGTCGGCGCCAGCTCGACGATGCGGCCGAGATACATGATCGCGACCCGGTCCGAGACATGACGCACGACGCCGAGATCGTGGCTGATGAAGATTCCCGTCAGATCCAAATCTCGACGCAGGTCCATGAACAGATTGAGCACCTGCGCCTGGATGGAAACGTCGAGGGACGCCACGGGCTCGTCAAGCACCAGAAGGTCGGGCTTCATGGCAAGCGCACGGGCGATGGCAATGCGCTGGCGCTGACCACCGGAGAACTGATGCGGGAACCGCCTGCGGTAACCGGGATCGAGTCCAACGCGCCCGAGCAGATCCGCCACGTAGTCATCCGCCTCGCGGGACTTCACGATGCCGTGCGCCACCGGGCCTTCTGCCACCGTATCGCCGATCCGGATACGCGGATTGAGGCTCGCGAAGGGATCCTGGTGGATCATCTGGACACGCGTCGTCAGCTTCTGCGTGCGCCGTCCCTGCGCCTTCGCGACAGGCGTCCTATCGAACAGGATCTTGCCGTCGCTCGGCGTGTAGATCCCGGCGATCATCCGACCAAGCGTGGATTTCCCGCAGCCGGACTCCCCGACGAGGCCCACGACCTCGCCCTTGGCAACCGTGAGACTGACATCGGTCACCGCGCGCACGGTCTCGGCTTTCGGCCCGGCACCGAGAAGTCCGGCGATGCGCTCCCCGAGATTCGGATGCTTTACGAAGCGCTTCGATACGTGTGCGACGTCAAGGAGTGCGGCTGGCATGAAATGGGCTCGATCGGGTAATGACAGAGGGCGGTACGTCCGTCCTCGAAGGTCTGAACAGGCGGTGTCGTCGTGCAGGCGGGTCCCGCCTTGGCGCACCGAGGCGCAAAGGCGCAACCGGGTGGCAGGTTAGCCAGCGAGGGCGTCGATCCGGGAACCTGAGGAAGCTTGGTTCCAGGCTTATGCTCCGCGGGCACGGACGCCAGAAGACCGGCCGTATAGGGATGGCGCGGCGACGCGATTACCTCGGCGGCCGGCCCGCTTTCCACCACCTTCCCGGCATACATGACACAGATGTCGTCCGCGAGGCTCGACACCACTGCGAGGTCATGGGTGACCCAGACGAAAGCCGTTCCGGTCTGGTCGGCGAGGCGTCGCACTTCCGCCAGGATTTGACCTTGGATGGAGACGTCGAGCGCTGTCGTCGGCTCGTCCGCAATGATGACCGCGGGGCTATGCAGGAGCGCGATGGCGATGGCCACCCGTTGACGCATGCCGCCGGAGAGCTGGTGCGGATAGGAGTCGAGACGCTCCTCGGGGCTCGGAATGCCCACTTTGGCGAGGGCGTCGCGTGCTCTCGCGCGTGCCGCCTTGCGTGAGGCCCTGTCGTGAGCCCTCACTGCCGCGATCATCTGCGTTCCGATCTTGAGGACCGGATTGAGCGTCATCATCGGGTCCTGGAAGACCATGGCGATCTGGGCGCCGCGAACTTGACGCATGGCCTCGCCTCTCAGGCGCGTGAGGTCCTTTCCGTTCAGGAGAACCTCGCCGCCCGCGATCCTGCCGGGCGGCTCGACCAGGCCGAGAATGGAGTAGCCCGTGACGCTTTTGCCCGATCCCGACTCGCCGACAAGCCCAAGAATGCGGCCACGCCCGACTTCGAAGCTGACGCCGTCGACGGCCTTCAGCACCCCAGCACGGGTCTGGAACTGGGTCTGAAGGTCTTTGACACGAAGAACCGCGTCGCTCATCGGCTGCGCCTCGGATTCAGAACGTTGCGGACCTGATCGCCCACCAGATTGATCGCCACGACGGTCAGCATGAGGGCAATTCCCGGATAAATCGAGATCCAGTAGCGCCCCGACAGCAGGAACTGGAATCCGTTGGAGATCAGCGAGCCCAACGACGGCTGCGTGATGGGAAGCCCGAGTCCCAGGAAGGACAGCGTCGCTTCGAGGGCGATGGAGTTCGCCACCTGGACGGTTGCGACTACGATTAGAGGTGGCAAGGCATTGGGCAGGAGGTGGCGGAAAAGGACGTGGCGGGCTGGCAGCGGGGTCGAGAGCGCTGCCTCGATGTAGTCCTTGCGCCTCTCCGCGCTGGCCGCACCGTGAGTCGTGCGGGCGAAATAGGCATACTGCGCGGCGACCAGTGCAGCGACGAGCTGCATCAGCCCCTGCCCTAACATTGCCACGAGAACCAGTGCAAGCAGGATCGCCGGCAGCGAGAGCTGAAGGTCGATAACGCGCATGATGAGCGCCTCGATGCGGCCGCCGTAATAGGCTGCAATGAGACCGACCGTCGTGCCGAGAACGAGCGCCAACGTACCGGCCATGACACCGACGATCAAACTCGTGCGCAGCCCGTACAGGATCGCAGAAAAGATGTCGCGGCCCGCGGCATCCGTGCCAAGCCAGTGGACATAACCGCCGGACCCGACTTCCCCGGGCTCGAGACGAGCATCGAAGAGATCGAGGGCCTCCTGGTTGTAGGGATCCTGCGGCGTCACGAACGGCGCAAGAACAGCCATGAGAACCACGACGACGACCACGATCAAGGCCGCGACGGCGACCGGGCTTTGCCGGAAATCCGACCAGAAGTTGGAGATCCGGCTCCAGCCGGTCTCGGCGGGTAACGGGAGAGCGGAAGAACTGCTCATGACGCCGCCTTTACACGAATGCGCGGGTCTAGCTGGCCATAGACTAGATCGACGACGAGATTGATCATCACGAAGAGGAACACGACGAGAATGAGGTATGCAACCATGACAGGACGGTCGAGCACGGTGATCGAATCGATGATCAGTTTGCCCATGCCAGGCCAGTTGAAAACCGTTTCCGTCACCACCGCGAAGGCAAGTGTGGAGCCAAGCTCCAGACCGAAGACGGTCACAATGGGGATCGAGATGTTCTTGAGCACGTGAAGGCCGACGACCTTGCTCTCGGACAATCCCTGGGCCCGGGCGAAGCGCACGTAGTCGGAGCTCATCACTTCGGCCGTGCCTGCCCGTGTCAGTCGGATCAGGAGACCCAGCTTGAACAGCGCCAGATTGAAGGCTGGCAGGATGATGTAACTCCAACCTTCCAAAGAGGTGATCGACAGGTTCATGCCGAGCACGTGGGTGGTCGGGCCGCGCCCGCCCGACGGAAACCAACCGAGTTCGACCGCAAAGGCCATGATCAGCAGAAGCCCGACCCAGAAGCTCGGAACGCTAAAACCGAGGACCGAGAATGCCATGATCGCCTTGGCGGAGAGCGACTCCGGCTTGTAGCCTGCCCATAAGCCCAGCGGAATGCCGAGACAGGTGGCGATCAGCATCGCGGTCAGCGCAAGCTCCAGCGTCGCCGGAAATCGCGACCATATCAGGTTCAGAACGGGCAGCCGGTAGATGAACGATTCCCCCAGATCCCCATGCAACATGTTGCTCATGAAGACGAAGTATTGCTCGTACAGGGGCAGATCGAGGCCGTAGCGCTGGATCAGGGCCTCACGCAACGCCTGGTCGGATGCAGGATCGATCATGACGTCGATCGGGTTGCCGATGGCATAGACGCCCAGGAACACGATGATCGACATGGCAATCACGACCATGAGCGCCTGAAGGACCCGCTGAATAAGAAAACCAATCATGCTGTCTCGTGCATGGTGCCAGGATGTTGTGAAGTCAGGGACGAGGTGCTCAATGCTCCGGGGTGAGCATCAATCTAAAATACAAGGAGGTTAGAGTTACCTCGGGAGAAGGCGGCCGGCTGATGCCGACCGCCTGTGGATGCGATCAGCTCTTCGGCTTGATCTCATAGGCCAGGGTCTCCTGGTCGACGCGCGGAGGAATGGCGAGCATGCCCTTCTTGGCGGCCCAGACAGTCTGGATCTGAACTGTCGGGATCAACGCGCGATCGTTCATGGAAACTTCCGTCACCTTCTCGAAAAGTGCGCGGCGCTTCGGATCATCCATGGTGCGCGCGCCCTCCTCCAGCAGCTTGTCAACCTCCGGATTGGAGTAACCCTGCTTGTTGAACGCGCCGAGGCCGAGTTGGGGATCCGCCGTATGAACGAGCGATCCATACGTATAGCTCGCCTCGCCGGTCAGCGTGCCCCAGCCACTCATCCATAGGGAGAATTCGCCCTTTTGTTGCGCCGGGAAGAACACGGTTCCATTGAGCGCATTGGCATTCACCTTCAGGCCGGCGCGGGCCCACATCTGCGAGAGCGCCTCGCACACCGCGCCGTCGCCCGGGAGACGATTGTTGGTGCAGTGGAAATCGATCTCGAAGCCTTTCGGATAGCCGGCATCGGCAAGAAGCTGCTTGGCCTTTGCCAGATCGTAAGGACGCTCCGGCAGATTCTTGTTGCCGCCGAAGAAGCTGGCGGGCATCAACTGGTTGGCCGGGCGCCCCAGGCCTTCCAGCACGACGCGAACCAAAGTCTTGCGGTCGATTGCAAGGTCCATGGCCTCACGCACCTTGGGATCGCGCAACGGGTTTGCATCGATCTCCTTACCGTCGACCTTCACCTTCCTCGGCAGCGTCTCTTTCACATTCGGCGTGAGATTCAGGAAATAGACTGAATCGGCCACGAACGTATCGACGGACTTGTCCTTTTGCATCGCAGCATAATCGGTGGCCGGCACGTAGTTCACTAAGTCGACCTGACCCGACTTCAGGGCAGCCATGCGGGCAGGATCGCTTGGGATTTCCTTGCGAACAACCTTCTGCCAGGGCTGCTTCTCGCCCCAGTAGCCGTCGAAGCGCTCCAGGACGAGATCGCCCTTCGGCTCCCATGAGACGAACTTGTAGGGACCTGTCCCGATGGCGGCCTTGCCCGAATTGAACTGCTCGTTGCGAGCCTCCATCCCGACATTCTTCGATACCACGAAGAGGCGTATGAAATCGTTCGGCAGGGTCGGCGCCGGAGCTTTGGTCTTCACGTGCAAGGTATACTTGTCGGCGACTTTCGCCTCCGCAACCTGCTTCGTGTAGATCGTCATGCTCATGGGGCCGGTGACGACCGGAATGCGATCAATTGAGAACTTCACGTCCTCAGCGGTTAGCTCCGATCCATCATGGAATTTCACGCCTTCGCGGATCTTGAACTCCCAGGTCGTGTCGTCAATCGGCTTCCACGACGTCGCCAGACCGGGTTTCAGACCCAAGTTCTCGTCCGACATGACGAGCGTATCGAAGATATGGCGCAGCGCTTCTGCCTGACTGCCGAGAGTCGACCAATGCGGGTCGATCGAGTCCGGCCCAGCCCGCAGGCCCATGGTCAGCGTTTGAGCGGAAACCGAGCCGCAAAGAACGGTCCCGAGGACGAGAGCGGCAACGAGCGATCCACCAAGCTTGAAGTTTTGTTTCACTTCACTTCCCCTCTTGCTAAGACCCTGGCTTTTCGTCCAAGGTGTTCTTATCGATTAGAACGGTAGGTCACTCGATTAAGAAAAGTCAACAGCGCCTTGCCCAAACCTCAAGCAACATCTGACGCTTGTGAGAGCATCCGTTATAGCGACACGGAACGCACACCTGATGAGCGGATCCTTGCCGACCTCGCGGGAGCCCTCGACCGTACCCTGCCCGTGCCGCTCGGCATTCAGCTACGTGGGCTGATTGAGTTCGGCATTGCTCTCGGCGAACTTCCTACGGGACAGCGATTGCCTTCGGTCCGGGAGTTGGCGGAGCGGGCCGGGATCGCACATATGACCGTGGCGACGGTTTACCGCGAGCTACGCGAGGCGGGGCTCATTGAGGCGAAGCCTGGGGCAGGCACCTATGTAGGCGACGGACACAATAGCGACGGCCTCCGGTCGAGTGCAGTCCGGAAGATTCAGCGCCGGATCGAGGGCCTCTTCCACGAGGCGGAGCAACTCGGTCTGGCTCCCTCCGTCGTTTCGTCGCTAGTCAACGCCCGCGCCGCGCGAGGTCCAACGCCTTCCAGGGCATTGCGCCTCGTCATGGTGGGCAACTTCGTCGAGACGACACAGCAATACGCCAACTGCATCCAGGACTATCTTGGTCCAGGCGATACGATCGCGGTGACGACGGTCGATGCACTGCACACGGGTGAGTCCTTCCCCTCTCCCTGCGATATTTGCGTGACGCTCGCCCATCGGCGCGGCGAGGTCGAGCATCTCGTTCCGAAAGGCGTTCCAGTTGTCGGCTTGAGCTTTATCCCGGCCGAAGAGACGCGCGCACAGCTGGCCATGATCGACCCTATGGCGCGCGTCGGTATCGTGTCGATCTTCCCTGAGTTCACTGCGCTGATGAAACCGGGCGTCCTGCGCTTCGCGCCTCACGTTTCCGATGTGGATGTGCGTCTGATCACGGCACCCGATCTGGAAACGTTCCTGTCTCAGGTCGATGTGGCGATCTATGCCAGCGGGGCGGAAGTGGCCGTCAGGCAAGTGTTGCCGCCGGATCGTCGGGCCATGGAGTTCCGCTACGTGCCGGACCCCCACGCCATCCGTGCGACCCTGCTTCCCGCAATCGAGCGGTTGCGCTCGTCGATCGTTTCGCAAGAGGAAACCTTTCATGAAAATCAGTGAGATGAACTGGCTTCAGGTCGAAGAATACCTGAAGACGGATGATCGCGCGGTCGTTCCCCTCGGCTGCACGGAGCAGCATGCCTATCTGAGCCTGTCCGTCGACAGCATTCTGGCGGAGCGCGTGGCTCTGGAAGCCGCGGAACCGACAGGTGTTCCGGTGTTCCCCGTCCAGGCCTATGGTATCACGCCATACTTCATGGCCTATCCTGGGACCGTTTCACTGAGGGCAGAAACCTATCTTCGCATTATCACCGACATCCTCGATTCGCTGAAGCGCACGGGCTTCCGGCGCATTCTCTTCGTCAATGGTCATGGCGGGAACGCGCCTGGCCAAACGGCTGCCATCGAATGGATGGGCGAGAACCGGGAGTGTCGGGTGAAGTTCCACAACTGGTGGAATGCACCCCGCACGTTCGAGAAAGTGAAGCAGATCGATCCGATAGCTTCCCATGCCTCCTGGATGGAGAACTTCCCCTGGACACGTCTGGACGGTGTCGAGCAGCCGGCGCATCAAAAGCCGATGGTCGATCTTGAGCGGATGCGGACGTTCGGTCCGCAAGGAGTCCGCGAGATCCTGCAGGACGGAAACTTCGGCGGTTACTTCCAGCGATCGGACGACGACATGAACGCCATCTGGGCTGTGGCGATCGAGGAAACCCGCGCACTTATCGAGACTTGGTAGATGAACCGGAACACCATTCTTATCTGGGGCGCCGGCGCCATTGGCGGTACGCTCGGGGCATACCTCTCCCGCGCTGGCGAGGACGTGCTGCTCGTGGATATCGTCGAGCCGCATGTGGAGGCCATGAACACGGACGGACTACTCATCGAGGGCCCCGTCGAAACGTTTCGACAATCGGTCAAAGCCGCAAGGCCCAGCGACGTCGAAGGTCAGTTCAGCCGCATCATCCTGGCAGTCAAGGCTCATCATACACGCGATGCCGTCCGCTCGCTGAAGCCCTATCTTGCGGAGAGCGGCACCGTTCTCTCTGCGCAGAACGGATTGAACGAAATCATCATCGCCGAGGAGATCGGCGCCGAACGGACCATCGGCTGTTTCGTCAATTTCGGCGCGGACTGGCTGGAGCCGGGACGTATTCTTTTTGGTAATCGGGCAGCCGTCGCGGTCGGCGGGCTCGACGGCCAGACCAGCGACGCCGTGCGCGAATACCATCGTCTGCTGTCGATCTTCGAGCCGAAGGCCGTGCTCACCGACAACATCTGGGGCTATCTGTGGGGCAAGCTGGGCTACGGCTCCCTGCTCTTTGCGACGGCCCTGACCAACGCCTCGATGTCGGAGAACCTTGCCTCTGAGCGTCACTTTCCAGTCTACCGTCGACTCGGTCAGGAGGTGATGGCGGTGGCGAAGGCGCGCGGCGTTAAGCCTTTGGGCTTCAACGGGTTCAACCCGGATGCCTTCATGCCGGGGGCTGATGAAGATGCTGCCCGCCGCTCGGTCGCCGACATGGCGGAGTTCAACCGGCATACGGCCAAGACCCATTCCGGTATCTGGCGCGATCTCGCCGTGCGCAAGCGCAAGACCGAGGTGGACGCCCAGATCGCCATCATCGCAACCCTCGGCCACGAAGCCGGGATCGCGACCCCTGCCATCAGCAGGCTCGTCGAACTGATCCATCACATCGAGGATGTGCGGCGAGAACAATCCTGGTCCACTCTGGACGAAATGCTGAAGTTATGAATCTGGATTTCACTAGCCGTCGGGTCGCAGTCACTGGGGCCGCACAGGGCATCGGACGGAGCATCGTGCAATGCCTCGCATCGGAAGGCGCCCACGTCTGGGCTCTCGACCTGGACGAGGCCGGATTGCGCATCGCTTCGGAAGCAGGCGCGGTGGCAACGCGCGCCCTCGACTTGGCCGATCGTGGCGCTGTCGGTCACGTGTTCGAAGAGATGGCGGAGAGCCTGGGGGGCATCGACATCCTGGTCAATTGCGCGGGCGGGGTCCGCGGCCAGGTGGCGAAACCGATCGACGAGGTGAGCGAGCACGAGTGGCTTGTGCTCTTCGAGGCCAATGTGCATGGCGCGTTCTGGTGCTCGCAGGCCGTCGCTCCCCACATGAAGCGCCAGAAGTTCGGCCGCATCGTCAATATCTCGTCCGGAGCGGGCCTGCGCCCGAGCCTGACCGGGATTCAGGCCTACACGGCGTCGAAACATGCTCTAGTGGGTTTGACGAAGCAACTCAGCTTCGAACTTGGTCCCCATGGAATTACCGTCAACAGTGTCGCTCCGGGCTTAGTGCTGTCCAATCCGGCGACCCAGCGCCAATGGGAGAGCTATGGCTCTGAGGGCCAGTCTCGGTTGGTGGAGAGCATTCACACGCGCCGGCTTGGTCACCCTCAGGATATCGCCAATGCCGTCATGTTCCTGGCATCCGATGCTGCATCCTGGATATCCGGCCAGATCATCTCGGCGGACGGTGGGCGCTCCTGAGACCCGGGCGGAATAACCAGGTTTCAAATAACGAAATCGAGGAAGAATCATGGATGATATCGGCGGCCAACCCTGGGCTTGGGACGAGCAGACCTGGCGGAGTAAGGTCGAGCACGTGCGCGCTGGACGGCCCATGAAACCGGCGAAATGGAAGAATGGAGCCCGCTGCGCTGTCGCCCTGTCTTTCGATTCCGATCACGAAACGAACGAGTTGCGGGACGGAGGCAGATCCGTGGGCCGCATGTCGCAGGGGCAGTACGGCAATCGCCAGGGTGTTCCGCGAATTCTCAGCGCGCTTGCCCGGTTCGACGCCAAGGCGACGTTCTTCGTCCCGGCCGTGGCCGCCCTTCTCTACGAGGATGAGCAACGGCGGGTCGTCGCAGAAGGTCATGAAATCGGCATTCATGGCTGGATCCACGAATTAAACAGTCAACTTCCCTATGAGATTGAACGTGATCTCATGTTCCGCGCGGCTGATACCCTGGAGCGGATTACCGGAGTCCGACCTGTAGGCTTACGCACACCCTCCTGGGACTTCAGCCCAAGCACCCTGCAAATCGAACGGGAGCTCGGTCTTCTCTACGACTCGTCCTTGATGGCCGACGACGACCCTTATGAGTTGCTGGAAAACAGCGAGCCTACGGGCATCGTGGAGCTTCCCGTCGAGTGGATTCGCGACGATGCGGTATATTTCAACATGCATCGCTTCAACGGCCTGCGCCCGCATACCCCGCCGACGGCTGTCTACGACATCTTCTTCCGCGAATTCGACCGCGCCTATGAGGAGGGCGGCCTCTTCCTTTTGACCATGCATCCGCACGTGACGGGATACCGTTCGCGCATCTGGATCCTTGAGAAGCTCCTGGAGGAAATCACCCAGCGGTCGGATGTGTGGATTGCCACTCATGCGGAGATTGCCGCCTTTGTTAAAGCGGAATGCCCCTGATGGATCGCGCCCGTCGCGCCCAGGATGCTGGTCTCGCCTGTGGCAGCCTGCAACCAGGCAGGTTCAACAGCATCACCGATATCCCGGGTGTCAGGGTCGGCCATCGCACCCTCAATGATGGCGACATCCGAACCGGCGTGACGGCCATCATCCCGCATGGCGGCAACCTCTATCGCGAGAAGCCAGTCGCTGCCGTGCATGTCCTGAACGGCTTCGGCAAGAGCGCAGGTCTGATGCAGATCGAGGAGCTGGGTACCCTTGAAACACCTATTCTCCTCACGAACACCCTTTCGGTCGGGACCTGCTGCACGGCGCTTGTGCGCCACGCGATCTCAAGCAATCCGGATATCGGCAGAGAGACATCAACGGTCAACCCGGTCGTACTCGAGTGCAACGACGGCTATCTGAACGATATCCAGGCTCTCGTCGTTGCAGAGGACGATGCGCGAGCCGCTCTGGACATCGCTTCATCGGACGTCGCGGTCGGATCGGTCGGCGCCGGCTGCGGGATGAGCACATTCGGGTTCAAAGGCGGTATTGGCACAGCCTCCCGCCGTCTCGAGATCGACGGACAGAGCTTTCATCTTGGTGTTCTCGTTCTGTCAAACTTCGGTCGGTCAGGTGACCTGCGCCTGCCCGATGGCAGGATCATCTCGCCTGTCACACCCAGTTCTGAACCCGATCGTACCGAGAAAGGCTCGATCATCATCGTGGCAGCTACCGACATCCCGCTCAGCGATCGACAGCTCAGGCGCGTCCTGCGGCGCTCGGGGGTAGGGTTGGCCCGGCTCGGCTCGTTCTGGGGCCATGGCAGCGGCGACATCGCAATCGGCTTCACCACAGGCAATATTCTGGCTCACGACGGGAATGCGGATCTTGTCGAGATTCGGATCCTGAGCGAGCAGCGCATCGACCTTCTCTTCCAAGCCGTGGCGGACTCCACGCAGGAGGCCGTCCTTGATGCGCTGGTCGCCGCAAACTCCATGACGGGCCGCACGGGCCATCACCGTCCGAGCCTGCTCGACACTCTCGCGACACTCTCTGGGGACGTGAGCCAATGACAAGCAATCCGACCACGCAGAACGACTTTTCCTTGGCAGTTCATGGAGGTGCAGGCACCATTTTGCGCAGCAGGATGACGCCTGAACGCGAGGCCGCTTATCACGCAGGCCTGCGCCGGGCGTTGAATGCCGGCCGCGTTGTGCTGGCCGATGGCGGCAGTGCGCTTGATGCAGTCTCGGCTTCGGTCATGGCGCTCGAGGATGAGCCTCTCTTCAATGCTGGGCGCGGCGCGGTTTATACCTCGGCCGGCAAACAGGAGATGGACGCTGCCGTCATGGATGGACGTGACCGCTCCGCAGGAGCCGTGGCAGGTATCTGCGGGCCGCGCAATCCGGTCCTCGCCGCACGCGCCGTCATGGAGCATTCCGGCCATGTCATTCTCATCGGCGAAAGCGCCCTGGAATTCTGTCGGAGGCAGGGCCTTCCGTTCGAGGATCCGTCCTACTTCTACACTGAGCAACGTTGGAACGCCCTGCAGGAAACTCTGGCGATGCGCAAGAGCGGAGCCGACGACCAAGACGAGTCGCGCAAGCATGGGACGGTTGGCGCAGTCGCCCGCGACCGCAATGGAAATCTTGCCGCGGCGACATCCACCGGCGGCATGACGGCGAAGTCACCCGGACGTGTCGGCGACAGTCCCGTCATTGGAGCCGGAACATGGGCCGACAACGAAACCTGCGCCATCTCGGCCACCGGCCATGGAGAGATCTTCATCCGCTATGCGGCGGCTCACGAGATTGCCTCCCGGATGCGCTATGCGGCTCAGTCTCTCGAAGAGGCTTCGCGGGCTGTCGTAATCGACACGCTGGCACCGGCTGGCGGATCTGGTGGCATCATCGCCGTCGATCATGCTGGCAATCTGTCCCTACCCTTCAACTGCTCGGGAATGTATCGCGGCATCGTCAGGAGCGACGGCAAGCTTCTTACAGCGATCTATGACGAGCCGCTCGTTGAGTTCTCTGATCCGAATGACCAGCGGAACTGAGGCATTGAATTCGGACGCTCGTGGATGAATGATGGCGAGGCATAGCCAAGGGAGAGTCTGACGTGATCTCGCACTACGCATCGGCCGCCGTCTTCGTCACAAGCACGCTGATCTCATCCATCGCCTTCGCGCAGCAGACCACCGGGCAGACAGGGCTCTGGCCGGTCTACGAACAAAGTATCAAGAGCGCCAAGCACATCGATCTCACTCATGCTTTCGCGCCATCCCAGCCCGTCTGGCCGGGATTCGGCCATGCAGAATTCAAGGCGACAACGGCGGGCGCCGACATCCCGAACTATGTTCAGAAGGGCGAGGAATACACCTACGCCAAGCACGGATTCGTCGCCACCAGCTACATGCTCACGACAGATCAGTACGGAACACAGCTCGACCCGCCGGCTCACTGGGATGAGTACGGCGCAACGATCAGCGACCTGCCGCCGACTTATGCGCTCCGCCCGCTGGTGGTGATTCCGATCCACGAAAAGGTAGCCGCCGACCCCGGGTATCACTTGAGTGTGGAGGACATTCGCAGTTGGGAGAGCCGGAACGGCCGCATCCCCGAAGGTGCCGTCGTCATGGTCCGGTCCGATTGGTACAAGGGCTGGAGCGACCCTATCCGCTTCGCGAGCAAGCCCCATCCAGGTGTCAGCCTCGACGCTCTCAAGTTTCTGCACCTGGAGCGCAAGATCCTGTTTCATGGACACGAGCCTCTCGACACGGATACGACACCGACGTTGGAGGGCGAGTCCTGGCTTCTGCACAACCATTTCACACAGGCGGAAGGGGTCGCCAACCTGGACAAGGTTCCCGAGACGGGAGCGCTGATCTCGATCGGCTTCGCCAAGCCTCTTGGCGGCACGGGCGGTTATGCCCGCTACGTGGCTATCGCTCCAGCCGACTGGCCCTACGGGGTGACAGTGGCGGATGCACCCGGGGCTCCATTGCCGAAGCAGGCGGCACCTCTGCGTCGCGATGAGAGAGGTGTGATGCGCCCACAGGCAGGAGGCAAGTGAGGTCCATCGGCAGGAATGACCCGGCTGCCCCATGACGGCCCATTGCGTCCTGCCTATTCTCCATCCTGTGAGGGCGCCTATATTCCACCCATTCGATCCGATTCCAGAAGGAATGATCCATGCCACTCAACGAGAACCCTGTTTGGTTCATCACCGGCTGCTCCACCGGGTTCGGGCGGGAACTCGCCCAATTGGTGCTGAAGCGGGGCTGGCGTGCCGTGGTGACCGCGCGGGACATCGCGCGGGTCGAGGACCTGACCCGCGGTTATGAAGCCAAGGCTCTCGCCGTATCGCTTGACGTCACCAGGGATGATGACATTGCGGCCGCCGTGAGCGAGGCTGAGGCTCGGTTCGGTTCGATTGACGTGCTCGTGAACAACGCCGGCTATGGGTATCAGGCCTCTATCGAAGAAGGCAATGATGAGGAAATCCGTGCCCAGTTCGAGACCAATGTCTTCGGTCTCGCGGCGATGACCCGTGCCGTGCTGCCCGGCATGCGCGCCCGCCGCCACGGGCACATCGTCAACATCTCGTCCCAGGCCGGATTCATCGGCTATCCCGGCTCCGGCTATTATGCTGCGACAAAGCATGCGGTGGAAGGCCTTTCGGACGCCCTTTCCAAGGAGGTCGCTCCGCTCGGGATCAGAGTGACCTGCGTCGAGCCCGGGCCCTTTCGTACCGATTGGGCGGGGCGTTCCCTGCAGCAGCGGCGTCCGGCCATCGAGGATTACCGGGATACCGTTGGGGCCCGCCTGGAAACGACGGCAAATTATAGCGGAAAGCAGCCGGGTGATCCCGTTCGAGCGGCGGAGGCGATCATCAAGGCTGTCGAAGCGAGCAATCCGCCCAAGCACCTGGTGTTAGGTGCGATTGCACTCGATGGCATTCGGGAGAAGCTGAAGGAAACGCTTGCGGAGGTCGAGGCTTGGTCGGAGACAAGCCGTTCAGCCGACTACCCGGATGGAAACCAGTAGAGAGATCGTTACGCGTTGGGTCGAGCGTCCATTGCTCTGGCATTACCTGGCCGATCTCTCATTGTGGCATGCTCGACCCCTCACCTTCCTTCAACGGAGTACCCTGTCCATGAGCCTCGAGTCCGTTCGCGCCTTTCTGGCTCATCACGCACCGGATCTCCGAATCATCGAAATGCAGACCAGCACCGCCACCGTGGCTCAGGCGGCTGAAGCGCACGGTGTCCGACCTGAGAGAATTGCCAAGACCCTGTCCCTGAGAGTGGGAGAGAGAAGTTTCCTGGTGGTCACGAGCGGCACGGCTCGATTGGATAACCGCAAGGTCAAGGCGACTTTTGGCGGCAAGGCGTCGATGCTGGACTCCGAACAGGTTCAGGCTCTCACGGGTCACCCGGTTGGCGGAGTCTGCCCTTTCGGGTTGGCAACACCGCTGCCGGTGTATTGCGACATTTCCTTGAAGACATTCGAAGAAGTGGTTCCGGCAGCCGGCTCAATCCATACCGCCGTACGTATCAATCCGCTGAGAATGGCTGAGCTTGTCGGCGCAGATTGGGTGGATGTCTGCCAAGCGAGCGAATGACGAATTGGTTCGTCTGATAACACCACGAGCGGCCCCTCGATTCGGAGCCTTGACTAGATAATGAAGAAATCCTTCTCCGTGATGGCAAGACCAGGTTTCAGCTTGAAGAAAAGGACAGGCTTGTACTTGGATCCCGCTCCGTCCGCATCATAGGACAGGTAGCCGTTTTTCCTGTTATAGACCAAGTAATCATTTGCGTCCTGCGACTTGCCCCCGATTATCAGGTAGTCCGAGTGTAGTTTCCCTGTCTTGCGCAATTTTTTGAAGACGCCGTTCTCCAGGCGAATCGTATCGTCCTTCACGTTGAAGTCCGTGATCGTATCAACGTTGGCCCTGGCATTCAGCGCGTTCCTGAATACGAAGGTATCTCGGCCCCAACCGCCGGCGAGCGTGTCATTGCCGAAGCCACCATCGAGAGAATCATTGCCGGTGTCACCGTAAAGCCGATCAAACCCTTCTCCACCCTGCAGTGTATCGGCGTGCACTCCTCCGTAGAGCGTATCGTCCCCGCTCTGCCCGATGAGCCAATTGCTCTCCGTGCCACCATAGAGACGGTCATAACCCGCACCGCCGTCGATAGTGTCTTTGCCCATATCACCGTAGAGCACGTCGTTTCCGTCCTCACCTGAAAGCAGGTCGTTGCCGATGCCACCGTAGAGAAAGTCCTGCCCTGTGCCTCCATCGAGGATGTCGTCGCCACCATCGCCATAAAGCCGATCGTCGCCATCGAGGCCTCGGATGATGTTGGCGCCGATATTGCCGAAGATCTCATTCGAATGTTCATTGCCGACAAGATCGACCGGAGAAAAACCGCCAGCCGCTTTCAGCACTTCAACATTGTCACTCAGCGTGAACGAGACTTGCGTGATGATCGTGTCGTATCCCTGTCCGGTCTCTTCACGGACCACGTCCCAGAGACTATCGACGATATACAGATCGTTTCCATTCTGCCCGATCAAGACGTCGGCGCCGCCTTTGCCGTCGATTTCATCGTCACCGGGAGTGCCGACGATCAGGTTCGCGAAGTCGTTGCCGATGAGAGAGAGGGAATTCACCCCTTCGGCCGCCCACAGCTCCTCGATCTCTGCATCCGCGGCCATGGCGAAACTGACGGTGGTCGACACGATGTCGTGGCCGCCTGCGGGAGCCTCGAGAATGCGATCGTCTCGGCTGTCGACGAAGTAGGTGTCATTGCCGGATCCCCCGTTCAGCGTATCTGCGCCCGGGCCGCCATACAGCCGATCATCGCCGCCCGATCCTTCAAGATAGTCGGCGTTTGATGAACCGTTGAGCTGGTCGGCCCCTGTCATGATTGCATCGACACTGGCAGAGCTTTGCTCCTGAAAGCTGGAAAGCCCGCGATATGCGAACAGAGGCGATCCGCCCCATTCTCCATAGGTCAGATAGGGGACGCCATTCAGCTTGAACTCGATATAGGCTATCTGCCCCCACGCGTCTGACACGACGGGTCCTCCATAGAGAACGTCAATCATCATATGATCCACGTTCACCTGGAAGCGCGCGGTCTCCCATCCTGGCGCTGTTGCTATGCTGATTTCGCTGGTAATCGGCGTAAAAAAATCCTTCAACCGAAGTCCTGGACGCGTAGAGTTGTGAAACGTGACGACCGCCATTGTCTGTTACCAGGAGGCTTTCAGGTTGGAGAGCAGGACGACGCAGCCTGTAGCCGACTCTGTCTATTCAGGGAGCGAACGTCTTCCCTGGGGATGATCGCTCATCACCGAAGCAGCAATTCGGGTCAACGGCGTCCACATATTTAGTCCTAGTATCTCACAATCGCAATCCATGCCCCAGGTCACTTTCACGAGGCATAGGTGTCCCCGCGTCCGCGAAGTATGGTCGCACCGCTCCCGGCATCATGCTTCCGGATTGCGTTGTGCTCGCCATCAGGATCGCTGCGGGAGCGGCGGCCGGGCTGGTGACGGGTTGCCTCTCCTTGCGATCTCCTGGGTCTTGAGCTTAGGAGATTCACGAGCGGCGTCGCAAGCATCACGAGGAACGCAGACAGCCCGAAACAGGCGCCATAACCGTAATGTTGCGCGATCCAGCCTGCTCCAATGCCACCGATCATGCTGACGAGCGCATCCATGCATTGCAGCAGCGTAAAGTCGATCCCTGCCTGACGGGGATCTGAGAGCGTCATGAACTGTGCGTAAAGCGCCACAAAGCCCAGCGCCATGACAGCGGACGAACTTGCGAGCGCGAGGCAGAGCAGAAGAAAATGCGAGCCGCCCCCTGTCGATGCGACTGTGGCAAGACCAGAGAGGGTGATAGCTTGGAGGACGAGTGCAATGATCATGACGGGCCGCGAGCCCCAGAGTCGGACCAAGCCGCCGCCCAGCACCGCACAACCAAACCCGATGATCATTCCCCCGGCTCCATTGACGATCCCGAGGGCGTCCAGACCGAGGCCGGAATCGATCAGGAATGGCCCAAGCATCGCCAAGCCCCACTTTTGTGAGATAGCATAAAGGGCGGCGAGCCCTAGACCTTTGCGCATCCCGGCGCGGTTGAGTGCATCGCGGAGAGATGGGCGATGGGATCTCACATCGTCTCGAATGGCTGCAGGCGACAGGATGAAGGGTAGACCGAGCAGCACGAGAAGCGCCGCCATGACGATCATGGCCAAGGGCCAATCGAACCGCGCCACAAGGACAAGGAAAAGACCCGAACCAACCGCGGAGCCGAGATAGGCACCCCCCACCTGAGCGGCGTTGCCCCAGCCATGATATTGCGTGGAAAGGCTTTCCACAGCATGACCGTCGCATGCGATGTCCACCGTCGAGGCGGCAAAGGCAATGACCACGAACAAGGTCATCAAAGGCAACAAGCTGCTCGGGCCGACGAGTGCCGCTAGGAGGAAACAAGTTCCGGAGACCATCCCTCCGATCAGAACGATCGATCGCGATCGGCTTGGCCCTGTGGGCGGCAGACGATACCGCTCGACCGCTGAAGCCCAGAGGAACTTCAGCACCCATGGAAGAACCGCGAGATAGGTCAGCCCAATCTGATCGAGAGGCAGCCCGCGGTCACGAAGCACGCTCGGAAGAGCACTGAAGGTCACGCCTCCGATGATGCTCTGTCCGACATAGAGCCCTCCGACCGCAAGGACGACGGCAAGCGGGGAGCCGAAGCCCCGGGTGGGAGGCACGCCTGTCGCA
Organism: Microvirga terrae; assembly: GCF_013307435.2. Lineage (NCBI taxonomy): Bacteria > Pseudomonadati > Pseudomonadota > Alphaproteobacteria > Hyphomicrobiales > Methylobacteriaceae > Microvirga > Microvirga terrae. The sequence goes on along the minus strand of NZ_CP102845.1, from coordinate 2,427,467 downwards.
GCCATCGTCACCACCGGTAGCGCAGGCTAGCGATCACTTTGCGGCCCTCATCCCAGTAACAGTAATTGGATGTACAGACCTGACCGTCCTCATCAAGTAGATTCGTCGCATTCACTTGGAAGCGCAGGCCCTTAAGGCTCGGGTCGAGATTTTCCAGATCGTAACGGATCGCGGCGTCGAGATAGGCGCGAGGCGCATTCTCGATGATGGGGCGGTTGAGGTTGTCTCCGGCACTTGAGCCGACATAGCGAACCCCACCGGCAATGCCGAGGCCCCTCGCCGACCCGCCCTGGACCGTATAGTCGAGCCATAGTGCGGCCGTGTGATAGGGAACGCTCGTCAGCCGATTGCCTACGGTTTCGGGGGTTAGCTTCTCAATGCGAGCATCGATGTACGAGTAGGATGCCTGGACATTCAACCCATCTGTGAGAGAAGCGACGCCCTCGAGTTCAAAGCCCTGGGAACGCAAGTCGAGTTGAACCTGCTGGTTGGTGGCGTCGATGACCTGATACACTACGGCATTCTCCTGCCGGATATCAAACACGGCCGCCCGAAGCGATGCATTGATCCCCGGCAGGTCGTACTTCACGCCAAGCTCGATCTGTTCTCCCGTCGTCGGTTCCGCAACCGTGCCGCCGAGGACCGTACCCGGATTGGGCGTGAACGATGTTCCCCAACTCACATAGGGGGCGAGACCGAAATCGGTCACATAGCCCAGGGCGGCGCGCCCCGTGAACTTGCTATCGTCCTGGTCGAATTGGAGTCCTGCGGTGTCGAATTCACTCGACAGCCAATCATGACGTCCGCCGAGAGTCAGCCGCCAGTTTCGCCATTTGAGTTGATCCTGGATGTATATCCCCGTGAGTGTCTGCGTTTGCTCCTCGCGATAATTGAGCAAAGGATCTGCCCCAACGGGGACGACACCGAACCCCTGCTTCGAGACATAGCTCAGACGGCTGACGTCCAAGCCCGACAAGATCGTGTGATCGACAGCGCCAGCTTTCAGGCGGGTCTCGAGGTGCGTGTCGGACACGATGCCCCAGTTGTTCTCTCGCGTGAGACCTGAGCCACCGAAGTAATATTCCTGGTTGGTGCCGAGCGAGGAGAACCGGGTGCGCTGACGCAGGGTGAACATATCATTGATGCGGTGCTCGAACTCGTAGCCGATCCGGCCCTGTTGCTGCCGAAAGTCGTTGTAACGCCTGTCACCAGCAAATGTGCGGGTCGCACCGATCGAAAGACTGGTGGGATTTCCGGCAGCGTCGGTCGCATAGTCGTTGAGATAGGCCGCCGTGCCACCCGTCGTCGAATCCATGAATTCGCCAAGGACGGTCAACGTCGTGGCATCGTTTGGCCTCCATGTGACGGCCGGTGCGATGAAGATCCGGTCGTCTTTGACGGCGTCGATCTCGGTTCCAGCCTCCCGCAGGAGGCCAGTCAGTCGATAAAAGACCGTATTATCGGCACTGATGGGACCCGAGAGATCGAAGTTGCCCTGCAAGCGTCCATAAGAGCCGGTTTGGATTTCGATCTCGCGAAATGGAAAAAACGTGGGACGCTTCGAAATGAGATCAACAATCCCCCCGGTGCTGCTTGCGCCATAGATCGAAGCTGCTGGCCCCCTCAGGATCGTTATTCCCTCTAGTCCGTAGGGCTCGAGGCGAAACAAGCCATTTGGACTGTTCACCTGACGCAGACCATCGCGGAAAACACCCGTATAGGTGACATCGATGCCGCGGATGGAAAACGCATCGTAGCGGGGATCGAAGCCATAGCCTCCGGTCCTGACGCCGGGCGTGTAGGATACTGCATCGAGCAAAGTCTGAGGTTTACGGTCCTCGAGCTGCTCATGCGTAACCGTCGATATCGACTGCGGTGTTTCGAGGATCAGCGTGTCCGTCTTTGTGGCGCTGCGGGTCGATGTAGCGACATAGCCGTTCGCGGTGAGGTCCCCTTCCTGCCCGCTTCTGCTCCCTTCGACCGTGACTTCCTCGAGCTGAACGGCACGTTCCTCTAGCGGTTGGGCGAAGACATCACTTGAAGTCAGCATAAGGGCCGAGGACGCCAGCAAGGCAAGGGAGAACTTCACGGCAGAAACTTTCAAAGCATGAGAATAGTTTTCGCCTAGCAGAGCTGTCCCGAACGAGTCAAATACTTTAGTTTTTAATTATTTCAATGCGAATGACCACTCAATTGAATAATTCTAAACTTAAAAATACATGTTGGCGGGCGATACACAGGCTTGCGCACAACGGCTTGCGGACTAGGTGCCGCTTAGCATCGTGCTGACCGGTTCGGCTTGGTTCACGTGCACCTGGCGCTTTCCTGTTACGGATTATTGGCAAGGATCTTCTGCACTCGTCCGTCGGATGCGACATGAAAGACACAGCTTAGAAACCGATTGCATCTAAATACTCCTATTCCTTAGAGTAACCGACTATTTAATCTTGACACTTCTTTTGTCGACTGTTGCCATACCCCGTCGCGTAGACATTCACGCCAAGTCTTCACTGCGGAATCGGAGGGACCCATGGGCCGCATCATGAAAGAGGATGACATCTTCATCTCGGGATTATTCGACCTCATGAACCTTCGATTTGGACCATCGCAGGGTCCAAAAGAAGCCTTTGGCGGTATTGAGGAAATGGCCGAACTGCAGAGAGAATTCCAAATTTTCCAGCGCGGCCGCTCCTTCCGGGACTGCGTTGCAGTTCTCAACCTCGGTGGGTTTTGGAATCCCCGGGCGCGGAACAGATGGCTGCAGTTGATCGGTGATCTCGGGGCATACGAATCGGATCTGCCCGGTGTCAACGGCAACGACCGCATCATGGATATGATGGTCGAGAACTTGGCGTCGCGCAGGCCACTCCCTGTCCTCTTTCAAGCGCATGATTCCCGCAGCGAGGACGGACGGAGAGTCATTGTGAGGAATGCTCCGACGGGTCGCTTCTATATCGAGCAGAACTATATCATCGTGTCGATCCCGATGCTTCCAAAGACAGCTCCCCGAATCGCACGGCAAAGCACGGCAGCCGCGCGGAAAGTAGCCACCAAATCAAGCAAGGCGTCGTCCAAGGGAGCGGCCAAGACTAGCCGTACGACGCCCCGGCGGAAGTAGGAGCCCGCGCTGCATGACAGCCACGGCACCCACGGAGCTTGAGAAGACTTACCGACAGATCGCAGAGTATTACTCGCGGAGACTTCGTCGCTTCGGGCCGACGCCTTTCGGTGTCGACTGGAGCTGCGTTCCCACTCAGGCCCTGCGCTTTCGGAAACTTCTCAAGATCTGTGATTTCGACAGGCCGATCTCAATCAATGACGTCGGCTGCGGGTACGGGGCTCTTCTCGGTTACATGGCGCTCTACCATTCCGGCGGTACCGTCGACTACCTTGGCGTCGACGTGTCTCTTGCGATGGTTCGCAGGGCAAGAAAGCTCTGGTCCGGAGGTATGATCCGGTTCTATCACGGGTGGGAAAGCCCTCGTTCAGCAGACTACAGCATCGCGAGCGGGATTTTCAACGTGATGCTCGATCAGCCGCGCCCAAGATGGGAGAACTTCATCGAAAGGACATTGGTTCATCTCGGTGCGACGAGCCGCAAAGCCTTTGCAGTCAACTTTGTGCACGAACCTGAGCAGGGGCGGGAAGCAACGCCCGGTCTTTACTGCGCAAGTCCTGCCCAATGGATTGATTTCTGTGAGGTGCGCCTCGGTGCAGAGGTGTCTCTCATCGAAGGCTATGGAATGAGTGAGTTCACCCTTCTCGTTTCACCCAAGGGTTCCGCCTCGAACTTATGACCTAGGCTGCACTGCGTGTTGGAGACTATGGTCGGCGGGTGGTCAAAGTTCGATCGCTCAGGCGGGGCTACGGGCATCTGGCCAAAAGCTTTTTTCGAGCGGCCCTCAAACGCGGCTTGAGGACTGTGGCGCCTGTGGTCTTAATCAACATTTCAGCCTCCGCCAACATCCTTAAGGCATCCTGACAGCGCTCACTTCCGAACTGCTCTATCAATGTGGTACTGGCAACGATCAGTGCTCGGCATTCGGTCAGTCGGGTTGCGCGGTCTCGGGATAGGCTGATCGTCCTCTCCGCCGTCAGAAGTGCTTCTCCGTAATATTGCGCATTGGCTTGGCATTCAGCCAAGCTGGCCATCATATCGGGCTCATAATCCAGCGCCGCCCGCGCCGAATGCATGAAGTTCAGCCCGTCTTCGAAGCCTTGGATTGCTGACCGAGTGTTTCCTTCCAGTTCGTGAGCCATGGCCGTGCATGCGTACGCAAAGACCTTGAGGTAGGGCGTACCATGACGCTCAGCGAGCTGACTGACTCGTAACGCGTGCTGTCTCGCCAATGTCGGATTTCCTGACAGCCAAGCCAAGTCAACATAGCCAAGATGGCTGATGAACTGGACTGTCGGATCGATCAGCCCGTCCTCGATCCCAAGCATATGGTCGAGCCAAGCCCTTCCCTCGTCGATGCGGTTGAGATGGATCAGGACTCGCGCTCTGAGGCTGAGCGTCCAATGCTCGACGCTGTAGCCGAGAAAGCGGTTTTCGAACGCCTGCACATGCTGGAGTAACGACAAGGCACGGTCGTTGGCTTCGAGAGCCTCGTTGAAGAGGCCTGCCCAGCCATAGGCTTGGCTCAGGGACGCATAGAGAGTAGCAGCCCGGCTCTGATCTGATGCTCCATCCAGTATAGCTAATGCGTCCCTGACACGGGTCACGTAATGGTCGGCGGCTCCACCACTTGCTCCGCTGATCCGTGCCTCCACGAACAGAAGCAGGGGGATCATCGAATCGTCCGTCTCCTTGGCAACAGCCAACGCCTCCTGGATAAAGGGGGCAGCATCCTTGGCGCCCATCCCCTCGCGCCATCCGAGCCATGCGATCTGGGCGCTCGACAGGATGAGCAAGGCATTGTCCCTTATGGACGGACTTTGTGCATGGACAAGGCGGTGTACGACCTGCCACTGTCTGATGGCTTGGGCGGGGTGCATCGATCCGATCCACTCGGCCGCTCTGCAAGCGTACTCGGCGGCTTTAGAGAGAATCCCAGCCATTTCGTAGTGGAAGCTGATAAGTCCGGCGACCTCCTCCTGACGTTCGGCATAGTGGCTGGCCAAGGCGGGAGCGACGAATGCATGAAGTCTGCTCCTGCGGGCTTTCAGTTGGCTTGAATAGGCGACTTCCTGGATGAGCGGGTGACGAAAGGAGTAGTAGCGACTCTCTGGCCTGTTCCGCTCCTGAAGAAGTTCGGCGACACATAGCCGGAGGAGTGCAGCCTCAATCCCGGTATCCGATTCCTGCGCACTCACGGCCTTCAATACCTCATACGGGAATTCCTTTCCGATGACTGACGCCATCTGCAGAATCGTCCGATCGAAGGAGGGCAACCTATCTATGCGCTCGCCAATGACAGCCTGAAGTGTCACGGGAAGTGGATTATCGCTGATGTCCCCGCCAAGCCGGTAATCGCCAGGCTTTCCGATGAGGACTTGGCTTTCAATAAGCGAGTGGATGATCTCTTCGGCGAAGAACGGATTGCCGTCCGAACGTTCAGCGATTCGCTCCCGAACGTCTGCCAAGTCCACATGCGAGCCAATTACGGAGGTGATCAGCCCGTCGATCTCCGTGCGGTCAAGATCCTTCAACTCCAGGATCTGGAATCTGTCCTGGTCGACCCAGGATGCCCGGTACGAGGGCCGAAAGTTGACGACCATCAACGCATGAGAATTGGCAATAGAGCCCATCAAGGTTTCCAGAATGGCCTCACTCGCTTCGTCAAGCCAATGTAGATCTTCAAGAATGATGACATGCGGTTTGGAGGCATACCTGGCTACTATCCACGAGATCGAATCCAGAAGTGCAGCGTGACGCATCTTCGGAGTCACTGCTGGCATGGGAGCGCTTTGGGCGATGCCGAGAAACTCGAAGAGAGAGGACAGCGCGTTCTCCGGTGGAGTGCCCAACCGCCCTAACTGATCCATGACATGGTGGCGCATCCGGGCCGGATCGTCGCTCGCAGAAACTCCGAGCAGCAGCCTGACAACTTCGAGGACGGGCTGCATTGGCGCAGCCTTCCCATATGGCTGAACCCTTACTTCAACGACTGGAATCTGTTCTCCCCGGCATCGGCTCGCAAACTCGAAGCAAAGCCTCGATTTGCCACTTCCGGCAGAACCGCATATCCCGACGACATGACTTTGACCGCGGAGGGCTGCCTGTAAGGAGAATTCCAGTGCAGCCATTTCCCTCTCGCGGGCTTGGAACAAGGTGAGGTTGGAATTCTTGAAGAGCTCTCCGGACGAGGCTTGCTGAAGACCGAGGAGTTCGTAAACGGTGATGTCGTAGGGCAGACCGCGGATACTCCTGCGCCCAACCAGCCTTGCGGAGCAATCTCGCTCAACGAGGTGATAACAGTCTTCGCTGAGGTAGATGGCTCCGGGCTCGGCCAACGATTGCACCCGGTTGGCGATATGGATGGCGACTCCGTAAGCCTCCCGTTCGTTGATCGCACCTGCAAACTTCGTCTCAGAAACGATCAGGCCGGAGTGCAGGCCGATTCGGACGGCCGTCGTACCGAGCGCCTGATTGATATCCGAATGAATGGCCAAAGCTGCATGACATGCCAGAAGTGCATGGCCTTCCTGAACCTGTGGCGCACCGAAGAGTGCCATGATTCCGTCACCCAGCGTGTGAATAAGCGTCCCGCCGAAGCGCTCCACAGCCTGCCGCATCAGCGACACCGGCGGCGCGAGACGCCTCATCGCCTGTTCCGGGTCCAAAGTCGAAACAAGTTCGGTCGATGCAACAATATCCGCGAACAGGATGGTGACTGGCTTGAATTCCTCCGTGCTTCCAAGCTCTGGCGGCTCAACCTCCCTGGCTGCCATGGTCGGGACGAGTGGTGCGCCGCATTGGCTACAAAACCGGGAGTTGTCCGGACTGGATTGCGCGCAACGTGGACAAATCATTACGGCCTCAGCTTGCACCGATCACTGACGGAAGCACCTCATCATTTAACGGGATGTCCCGGCAACAATGCAAGCTGCGTGTTAGGACAAGGTACCTTCAGCGAGCGCCATAACACTCAACCAAGGGCGTCTTTATGCTTTGTTGTTACAATTGCGTTTTCAATCGATTGCTTCTTGTCGCGCGTCGATGGAAGACAAGGTGTCAGTCTCGATTGAGACGGGATCCTGTATAGGTCCTCGGCCACGGTTCCTTATCCACCGACGATGAGCCTGCCCGCCGGGAATGACGAGGCACACTCGGCCTGTTCTGAACGCAAGCAGGCTGATTGCTCTCGCCTCGGACTATTGCCCCGGGGTCTTGCATCTGCCAGATTCTGCCCCCACATTGCCTAAGCCTAGGGCTCCGGGACCCTCTGGCGAGCGGGTCGCCGCTCGCGATGTCGGACGCCTCTCTTGCTACTGAGCCAACGAGCGCTCCCGCAATTGGAGGATCCATCTTGGACAACACATATTTTCGCACAGGAACGCCTGGGCTCCGCAACGGCGGCGTCCTCTCCGTTCTGGTGCGCGCATTGGCTGCAGCGGCAGCCGTTTTCGCCCTTTTGACAATAATGCTGATCGGTCTGTTCGTCCTCCTCCCGCTTCTGCTCGCTGGCGGGACAGCGTTGTATCTGTATCTTCGCCGTCGCGCCCGTCAGAATCGAGGCCGTCCTGCGGACGGCATCATCGACGCAGAGTACACGATCATCGACCGGTGATAGCCTCCGATAATCGGCTTGATCCCGGGTCGGGGACTTGGTTCAGGACGACGCCCGGGTAGGTAACTCGGATTAGCCGTCCGAGACTGTACGGCGATAAGCGGATGTTAAGGACACGTGGCGACAGTTCTCGGGCGGACTGACCCCGCGTCAGTCCTGATCATTCCGGTTCTCGCCCATCATGAAGCCCCCAACCGACGTCAAAGACCGGCACCTTGCCAGCCGGCAAGGTGCCGTCTTCGCCTTGGCCGATATGGTGCTCGTCGTCACATCGATGGGCGTCATCAAGCAGGCCGGCGCCACGTTTCCCGCCATCCAGCTCGTCTTCTTCCGCGCCGTCATTGGGCTCCTGCTCATTGCGCCCCTTATCTGGCGGTACCGAGCCGACATCTTCAACAGCCGGCAATTGAGGGGGCATTTCGGGCGCGTTCTGTGCAGCACGCTCGCGCTGACCTGCAACTACGCGGCCACCACTGCCCTTCCTCTGACTCTCGTGAACGTGATCGGCTTCACGCGCCCCTTCGTGATCATGGGACTTGCCGCCGCCATGCTCGGTGAGAGGATACTGCCGCGGCACTGGATCTCGTCCCTCATCTGCTTCGTCAGTGTGCTGTTCATCCTGAAACCCGGCTCAATGAGCTGGGACTGGGGGCTTGTGGCAGCTTTGGGCATGGTTCTGTTCGGCTCTCTGAGCGTCATCGAGACGCGCCGCCTGACCGGTGAGCATGCGGTGGTCCTGATGGTGTTCTACACCATCGGTCTCGCCGTTCTGACGGCTGTTCCGGCTGCTCTCGTCTGGGTCACTCCGCGGCTGAGCGACCTCCCCGGGTTCCTCGTGATCGGCTTGCTTGCCCAAGTAGGTCAATTCTGCTTCCTGCGCTCCCATCAACTGGCCCAGGCGAGCATCCTGGCTCCGCTGAGCTATGTGGTGATCGTCTTCTCCGCCATGGCCGATTATCTGTATTTCGGCATCGTCCCGACGTTGCCTCTTGTGATTGGCGGCACTGTGATCATCGCAGCCGCTCTCGCCGGCACGCAGGTTGGCGGATCGCGGCGCTGAACCGCCGCCGCGCTTTCGCGAGGTCTCGCTTGTTTGTTGGTGGAAGCCCGACCATGTCGCCTCCAGATAGCGCAAAAATTTGCATTTGCACCAGGATTGCAAGTTCCGCTGCGTTGCGCAAAAAATCCTTGCAACGAACAAGTGGTGAGAGGACATGACGAGAGCGAGCCTCAGCCGTCGACCACGCCAGACGGACATCGCCCGTTTTGCCGGTGTCTCGGTCAGCACCGTATCGCGCGTTCTCGCGAACGAGCCCGGGATCAGCACGAACGTGCGGGACCAGGTGATCCGGATCGCGTCCGAACTCGGCTACAACGTCCGTCCGGTACCGAGCCCTCAGCCGCAGAACCAGCGCTCGGTCGCCCTCATCCCGGTCGACCAAGCGACGGGCGGTCTGGGCGTGTTCTATGAGGGAATTCTCAGCGGCCTTCGGGGAGCCGCAGCCCGTTCCGGCGGCACCCTCCTGCCGCGGCTCGTCCGTTCCGCATCTTTAAAGGTTTCCGAGTTGAAGCAGACCCTGTCCGAGACCGAGGCGGCGGGTGTCTTCCTGGTCGGAATCGATCCGCCGGACGACCTGTGCGACTGGCTTTCGGATTCCGGGCTTCCGACCGTGTGGGTCAACGGCAACGATCCCAGCCTGCAGTTCGATTGCGTGTCGCCGGCCAATTTCTACGGGGCGCGGCTTGCGACCCAGCACCTCATCGCCGCCGGGCACCGGCGTATCCTTCATTTCACCATGTCGCACCGGCATACGATCCGGGAGCGCGTCCGTGGCTTCGAGGCGGCCACCGCGAAGGCCGGCGTGGCCACGCGGATCGTTCAGCTGCCGGCGACCGCCCCGCGGACCAGCACGGCGGCGTGCGAGGCCATGGAGGCGATTCTCCTGGAAGATGAAGGATTTACCGCCGCTTTCTGCATGAACGACATGATGGCGGTCGGCATCATGGAAGCTGTCACCAATCACCATCTCTCGATCCCTCAGGATTTCGCCGTGATGGGATTTGACGACCTGCCCTGCGCGTCCATGACCACCCCGCGCCTGACCACCATGCAGGTGGACCGGGAGGCGATCGGCCAGGAGGCCTATTACCTCATGCAGCGGCGCATCGCTGATCCGGGAGCCGATCCGCGCAAGGTCGAGCTGGCCGTCCGGCTCGTGGAGGGCGCGACGGTGCAGGCTCTTTCCAAGACGTCCGCGGACGGGGAGCTTCCCGCATGACCTATACGCCCGCCTATGCCAATCCTCTGGCGGCCAACCCTCTCAGGACGAGAGCCGATGTCGAGCAGGCGCTCCTGGACCTCTTCGACCCGCTTCTCCCTGCGTTTTCGGAAGGCGGCGCCCGGGTGAGCCTGAGCGCCACGGCGGCCCATTTCGACCAGGCGGCCGCCGATCTGGAAGGCTTTGCCCGGCCGCTCTGGGGCCTGGCTCCCTATGCCGCCGGCGGCGGAGCCTTCCCGCATTGGCCCCTCTTCGCGAAAGGCCTCGCCAACGGGACGGATCCAGAGCATCCCGAATACTGGGGCAAGGTCACCGACCGCGACCAGAGGATGGTCGAGCTGGCGGCGCTCGGATTCGCGCTCCGGCTCATCCCCCAGCACCTGTGGGATCCCCTGGACGAGCGGGCGCGGAGAAACGTGGCGACCTACCTGCTCGAGGCGCGTCCTCTCCTTTTCGCCGACAATAACTGGAAGTTCTTCCGGGTGATGATCGACCTCGGTCTCGAGCGCGTCGGGGTCGATTTCGACCGGAGCCTGACCGAGCAATACCTCCAGGAGCTTGAGGCCTTCTATCTCGGCGACGGCTGGTACCGGGACGGCAACGTCCCCAGGGTCGACCATTACATCCCCTTCGCGATGCATTTCTACGGGCTGATCTACGCGGCTCTGGCGACCACCGACGGGGAGCGCAAGCAGCGGTTCCGCGACTGGGCGCGCCTGTTCGCGCCGAATATCCGGCACTGGTTCGCGGACGATGGCGGCACGCTCGTCTTCGGCCGCAGCATGACCTATCGCTTCGCCTGCGCGGGGTTCTGGGCCGCCCTGGCCTTCGCCGACGAGGAGGCCCTGCCCTGGGGCGAGGTGAAGGGCTACTACCTCCGTCATCTGCGCTGGTGGGGCCAGTACCCGATCACGGACCGGAGCGGCGTGCTCACGGTCGGGTTCGGCTATGCCAATCTGCTGATGTCGGAGAACTACAATTCGGCCGGCTCCCCCTACTGGGCCTTCAAGGCCTTCCTGCCGCTGGCCCTGCCCGCTTCGCACCCGTTCTGGACCGCCGAGGAGGCGCCCGCTCCCGCCTTTTCGGAGCCTTCGCCGCAGCCGGAGCCCGGCATGGTGATGATGCACACGCCCGGCAATGTGGTCGCCCTGTCGTCCGGCCAGGAAAACCTGCAGATGCGGTTCGGCAGCGAGAAATACGCCAAGTTCGCCTATTCGTCCCGCTATGCCTTCAGCGTCGAGAGCGACGAGCGGATCTTCGAGGGCGCGGCGCTCGACGGGATGCTCGGCTTCAGCGACGACGGCCGGCATTTCCGGGTGCGCGAGACCAACGAGGAGGCCCTGATCGCCGGGACGATCCTCTATGCCCGCTGGCGGCCCTGGGCCGACGTTGAGGTCGAGACCTGGCTCCTGCCGGCCGCTCCATGGCACATCCGGGTCCACCGGATCCGGACGCCGCGTCCGCTCGCCACCGCCGAGGGCGGCTTCGCGCTTCCCCGGGCCGACGCCTACCGGAAGCTGGAGACGATCGAGGAGCGCACGGGCGCCGCGCGGGTGGTCGGGGCGGCCGATATGAGCGGCATCGCGGATCTTGGATCATCGATTGAGAGACGAGGAGTCGCGCTGAAAGCGCCTCCCAACACCAATCTGCTCCACCCGAAGACCTTCGTGCCCCAGTTGCGCGGCGAAATCCCAAACGGGGAAACGATTCTGGCGACCGCCGCCCTGGCATTGACCGATCGGTTCGATGCCGGCCGATTCTGGCAGGAGATACCAACCGCACCGACAATCGCGGAACTGGAAGCTCTCATCGCCCGGGACGGCCGCCGGGTCGGCGCCATCGCCTGGAGGACGACGCCATGAACGGCCGCCCCCGCGTCGCCTTCGCCATGGATCCTGTCCGTACGGAAGGTGTCCTTACGTCACCTTTGCTGGACCGGCTGGCCCGGTCCTGCACGATCCTCGACCCGAGCCCGCTCCGGTCCGTGACCGAAGGGCAGGCCCCGGCTCTGCTCCGGCAGGCGGAGATCCTCGTGACCGGCTGGGGCTGCCCGGCCATCGGGCGCGACATCCTCGAGCTGGCGCCGAACCTCAGGCTGATCGCCCATGCGGCCGGCACGGTCAAAGGCTTCCTGTCGCCGGACGTGCTCGAGGCCGGCATCGCGGTCACCCATGCGGCGGAGGCGAATGCGATCCCGGTCGCCGAGTTCACCCTCGCGGCGATCCTGTTCGCCAACAAGCAGGTGTTCCGCTTCCGCGACCTCTACCGGGCGGATCGGAACCGCTCGCGGACGTTCCCGCTGACCGCGCAGCCGGTGGGGAATTTCCGGCGCACGATCGGCATCATCGGGGCGTCGCGGATCGGCCGCCGCGTCATCGAGTATCTCGAGCCCTTCAGCTTCCGGGTCCTTCTGCACGATCCCTATGTGAGCGCGCGCGAAGCGGCCGCGCTCGGCGCCGAGCGCGTGTCGCTCGACGATCTCATGCGGCTCTCGGATGTGGTGTCGATCCACGCGCCCGCCCTGCCCTCGACCCAGGGCATGATCGCGCGCCGGCACCTGGCGCTCATGCGCGACGGGACCACGCTCATCAACACGGCGCGCGGCATCATCGTCGATCAGGACGATCTCATCGACGAGCTCAGCACCGGCCGCATCGACGCGATCATCGACGTGACCTATCCGGAGGTGCCGGAGGAATCGTCTCCGCTCTACGATCTGCCGAACGTCTTTCTCACGCCGCACATCGCGGGCGCCATCGGCAACGAGCGCGAGATGCTCGGCGAGTTCACCGTCGAGGAGATCGAGCGCTTCGTCGAGGGACGTCCCCTGCTCTCCGCCATTACCCCGGCCGCCCTGGAGACGATGGCATGACGAGGTTCCGGCCCGGCCTGTGCTCGGTCACGTTCCGCACGCTTGCGCCGAGGACCGTCGTCAGGCTCGCGGCCGAATGCGGCATCGCGGGGATCGAATGGGGCGGCGACGTGCATGTTCCTCCCGGGCAACCCGACTTCGCGCGCCACGTCCGGCGCCTGACGGAAGATGCCGGCCTCTCGGTGATCTCCTACGGATCCTACATCGCGCCGCCGAGCGACGACGAGCAGGCCTTCGCGACCGTGCTCGAAACCGCGCAGGCGCTCGGCGCTCCCAACATCCGCATCTGGCCCGGATCGCGCAACCGCGATTCCGCCACCTATTCCCCGGACGAGCGCGCCCACGCGGCCGCGCTGATCCGGCGCATGGCGCGGCTCGCCGACGCGGTGTCCGTGACCCTCGGGCTCGAGTACCATCCCAATTCGCTCACCGATGAACGCGCCTCGGCGCAAAGGCTCATGGCGGAGATCGACGACCCGAACGTGTTTCTCTACTGGCAGCCGCGCCCGGGCCTTCCCCTCGACGAGGCGCTCGACGAATTCCGCGCGGTCGGCTCCGACACGTCGCATGTCCATGTCTTCGCCTGGGACCGCGAGAAGACGCGCTATCCGCTGGCGGACCAACGCGATTACTGGACCGAGATTCTGACCAACGCTCCCGCCACACGCTGGCCGGGCGAGCGTTTCGCCATCCTGGAATTCGTCCGGGACGACAGCCCCGAACAGTTCCGGGCCGATGCGGCCGTGTTCCGTCAAGTGTTGGAAGAAGTGCAATTGTCGGAAGAAGACAAGGCGCGCCCGCCTGGCGCCGCCTGACTTCTATAACGACACTCCGGGGGGCGCGCTTCTCGCCACCTCGCGAAGAATAGATCCAGAAGCGACCGGGAGGAAACCATGAAGAATGATGTCAATCGTCGTACGTTGTTGAAATCCGCCCTCGCGCTCGGCGGCGCTGCTGCCGTCGGCGCGCCGGGCCTGAGCTGGGCGCAGGGCGAAGGCGGCCGGCTGCGCTGCACCTGGTGGGGATCGCCGGACCGCGCGCGGCGCACAACGGAGGTGGGCAAGCTGTTCCAGGAGCGCACCGGGATCGAGATCGCGGGCGAGCCCGTCGGGGCCGATTACTGGGCCAAGATCGGCACCCAGATGGCGGGCCGCAACATCGCGGACGTGTTCCAGCTCGAGCCGAGCAGCCTCGCCGACTATGCCGGGCGCGGCGCCGCCAAGCCCATGGACGAGTTCGTCGGCAAGCAGCTCGACATCTCGAGCTTCGGCGACAAGATGGTCGATCTGTGCCGGGCCAACGGCAAGATCTACGGCGTGGCGCTCGGCCTCAACTCGTTCTCGCTCTTCTACGACCAGACGGTGTTCGAGAAGGCCGGCATCAAGCCGCCGACCCACGAGACCACCTGGAAGGAATTCGCCGACATGGCGGTCGACGTCACCAAGGCGGTGGGCCGGCCGGACTATTGGGGCGCGCCCTACGGGGCCCGCTATCACTACGTGTTCGACGTGTGGCTGCGCCAGCGCGGCAAGCGCCTCTACACGGAAGACGCCAAGCTCGGTTGCACGGTCGACGACGCGAAGGAGTGGTTCGCCTATTGGGAGGACCTGCGCAAGCGCAACGGCTGCGTACCGGCCGACGTGCAGACCCTCGACCAGAACCAGATCGAGCGCAACTCGCTGGCGCTCGGCAAGTCGGCCATGGGCCTCACCTATTCGAACCAGCTCATCGGCTACCAGCTCCTGACCAAGAACAAGCTCGGGATCACCATGGTGCCGCAGGCGGGCGGAGGCGCGAAATCCGGCCACTACTACCGGCCGGCGCTGATCTGGAGCATCGGCTCGACGACCAAGCAGGCCGACAAGGCCGCGGCCTTCATCAGCTTCTTCGTCAACGATGTCGAGGCCGGCAAGATTCTCGGCGTCGAGCGCGGCGTGCCCATGTCGCCGAAGGTGCGCGAGGCGATCCTGCCGAGCCTGAACGAGGTCGAGCGCGCCACCGTCGACTACGTCAACCTCCTGGCCGACAAGGTGAGCGACTACCCGCCGCCCGTCCCGATCGGCGCCGTCGAGTTCGACAACAACGTCATGCGCAAGGTCGCCGACCAAGTGGCCTTCGGCCAGATGTCGATCGCGGACGCGGCCCAGCGCATCGTCGAGGACGGCAACGCCGTGCTGCGCAAGGTGAACTGAGGCGTCTGCCACTGCGCGCCCCACCTCTCCCCGTCATCACCGGGACAAGCCCGGTGATGACGTCGCGGGTGGTCGAGGCCGGTGACCACGTGGCGGGGTCCGGGGCCACCCTCGGCTGACACCGACGCCCGACCGTGGCACACTGACGGCGGGTGGAGACACGTCCGATGGCGCAGACCGTGACGGTGTATTTCGCGACCAACCGCATGCCGCTCACCGAGGGGAGCCCCGACAACATCGTCGGTTTCGGCTCGGAGCTCGGGCCCATCGACGGCACGGCGGTGCGGTTCGGCAGCGCGCAGGCGAGCGTTACGACGACGGGATCGCGCTTCGTGCCGGGGTCGCTCTACGTGGCGCCGGAGCAGCTCATCGGGCCGGTGATCCGGCGCGGCAGCCGCGACATCTTCGAGAAGCTGCGGCAGGACATGCAGGAGGGCGGACGGCCGACCCTGGTGGTGATCCACGGCTTCTCGAACACCTTCCAGGAGGCCATCGAGCGCGCCGCGTCGATCCTGACCTTCTACGGCATCGACGCCAACGTGTTCGCGTTCTCGTGGCCGTCCATCGGGACGCTCCTGCCGACGCCCCTGCCCTATACCGACTACTTCCACGACCGCGGCACCGCCCGGGCCTCGGGGGTCGCCATCGCGCGCACCATGCGCATCCTCTACGACTTCATCGATTCCCTGCCGCGCCGGGACCTGTGCCGCCAGCCGCTGCACCTCATCTGCCACAGCATGGGCAATTACGCGTTCCGCTACGCGGTGCAGGCCCTGATGCTGGTGCCCCAGGGCGAGCCGCGCGAATACGTGCGCACGGTCGATGCGCCGGCGACGGACATAGAGGAGCGTCCGCTTCCGGCCCTGGTGGCGCTCCCGACGGAAGCGCCCGATCCCAACCGCCTGCGCCGGACCTTCGACCAGATCGTCCTGGCGGCGGCCGACGAGGACGAGGACGCGTTCGACGATCCCAAGGAGCTGCGCTACCTGCCCCGGCTCGGCAGCCGCGTGACGGTCTACCACACGCAGAAGGACTGGATCCTCTCGACCCTTAGCTCCGTGACCAAGTTCAACGGGCCGCGCCTGGGCGTGGACGGGCCGGACAACATGGCGATGATCAGCGACAAGGTCACGGCAGTGGACGTGAGCGACGCCATCGATCCGGGCCACGATTTCCAGAGCCATCAATATTACCGGCTCTTCCCGGCCGTGCGCGACGACATCGTGGCGGTGCTCGCCGGCGAGCGGCAGGACACCATCGCCAACCGCGAACGCACCGACACCCAGCGCTACCGCCTGAAGGCCCCGTCCCGAACCACGCGGCGGCGGGGGCGGTAGGCGACGGTGCGCAACAGCGCACCCGACGACAACCCACTCACGTCATGGCCGGCCTTGTGCCGGCCATCCCGATCCTGAAAGGCGCGACGCCTCGGACCATCGAGATCACCGGGACAAGCCCGGTGATGACGTGGAGGGTTGGGTTGATCCGGTGATGACATGAGGAGGCGGCTCGCGCCTCACCGGTTCAGGCGGCGTCCATGGACGAGAAATTGCCACGCTTGCCCGCCACCGCCGCAAGTTTGGCCATATGTCGCTCTAGCGTTTCACCTCTCGCCGCCGGACCGCGCCACGGGTCGGCGGCGTCCTCAGGGAGCGACACGGCCATGACCGGGTTTACCGTCAGATGCCTCGGGCTGCTCGGGTGCTGGCTGGCCCTGTCGGTCGCCGTTCCGGCGAAGGCCGATCCCTTCTTCGTCCGGGTCTATGGCCGCACCTACAAGATCGATCCCCGCTATCCGTCCGAGGAGCCCAAGGGCCCCAAGCCCCAGGACGCCATGAAGGCCCTGCCCTCCGACCTCGGCAAGGGGCCGGGCTTCAGGCCGTCGCACGAGGAGGTTCTGGCCGAGGTGGAGGAGCGGGTCTGGATCGCCCGGAACCAGCTCGACACCAAGCTCGACGCCGCCGCCGGCGGGCGCGGCGGGCGCAACGGGGCTTCGGACCCGAAGACGGCCCGGCAGGAGATCACCGGGTCGCTGGCCGAGGGCAACGGCCAGGGCCGCTCGCCGGAACTCCAGACGCTCTACGACCGCCACCGGGCCCTCAACCTCCTGGTGCGGGAATTGCGGCGCTCCCTCGACCTGCCGGTCCGCACGCCGGATTCGGGCTTCTCCCGGCCGAAGCTGACCCCGGAGATCGAGGCGAGCTTCCGGGCCCAGAACTTCGACCCCTACGCGGCCTATATCGGCTTCCGGCGCGTGAAGGCGGCGTTCCGGTCGAACGATCCCGAGCTTCTCGCCCGCACGGCGCATTACCCGGTGACGGTGACAGGAAAGGTGCGGCGCACGATCCGCACCCGGGAGCAGCTGATCGCCGCGAGGGAGACGGTCCTGAACCAGGGCGTGCGCGACGCGGTGGCGAAAACCACGTTCGAGACCGTGTTCGTGCGCGACAAGGGCATGATGCTCGGCGACGGCGCGGTGTGGATCACGAACGACAAGACCGGCTTCGGCCTCGGCGCCGTCCAGGTGGAGTGAGGGCCGCGTCGGCGACGAGCGGGTCCCCTTTCGGGTCCGATACCCTAGATAATGCACAGGTCTGTGGATCCGATGGTCCAGCTTGGCCGTTATGCCTCAACTTGGCCGGGTTGCTCCGGCACCGTTACCCATGACGACAGACGACCAGTAAGGAGATCGGAATGACAAGGGGCTGGCACTTTGGGATCGCGGCCGTCACGGCCCTGGTGACGCTCGCCGGAACCGCCCACACGGCCAATGCCGCGCAATGCGGCAATTCCGCAGCCGGCTTCGAGCAGTGGAAGCAGGATTTCGCCCCGGAGGCCCGGGCCCGCGGCATCGGACCGACGGCCATCTCGGCCCTCATGGACACCGATTACGCGACCGCCACGATCCGGGCCGACCGCGGCCAGAAGAGCTTCCGGCTCTCCCTCGACCAGTTCATGGCCAAGCGCGGCGCGAACGTGATCGTGTCGCGCGGGCGCTCGCTCAAGCAATCGAACGCGGCCCTGTTCGCGTCCCTCGAGCAGCGCTACGGCGTGCCGCCGGGACCGCTCATCGCCATCTGGGGCATGGAGACCGCCTTCGGCACCCAGCGCGGCAACCAGCACACGCTCTCGGCCGTGGCGACGCTCGCCTACGATTGCCGCCGGTCGGAGTTCTTCACCGACCAGCTCTATGCGGCGCTCACCCTGATCGACCGCGGCATCCTCGCGAGCAATGCGCGCGGCTCCATGCACGGAGAGATCGGCCAGACCCAGTTCATGCCCAAGAACATCCTGGCCTATGCCAATGGCGGCAACCTCGACCGAACGGCCGACGCCCTGGAGGCGACCGCCAACTTCCTCAAGGCCCATGGCTGGCGGGCCGGCGCGGGTTATCAGCCCGGCGAGCCCAACTTCCGGGCCATCCAGGCCTGGAACGCCGCCTCCGTGTACCAGCAGGCCATCGCGCTGATCGGCCAGCAGATCGACGGCGGAAGCCGCCGGTCGGCGGAGCGCTAGGGCCGACGCACGCGTTCAGAGAAGCGGCAACCTTTCCACGTCATGGCCGGGCTCGTCCCGGCCATCTCGATTCGAAAAGCTCCGCGCCTCACGAAAACGGGATCACCGGGACGTGCCCGGTGATGACGTGGCGGGTGTCGGATCCGCGCCCTATTGCTTCGCCGCCGGCGGGGTCGGCTCGCCGAGCGACAGCATGAGCCGGTTGGCCCAGTTGAAGAAGGCCGCGCCGTTGATCACGTCGATGATCTCGCCGTCGTCGAGGCCGGCATTGCGCAGGGCCCCGATCTGCCGCTCGCCGAACGCGATCGGCGTATCGGTCAACGCCACGGACGCCTCGACGATGGCGTTCCAGCGCGGGTCGATGTCCGCCTCCACGCCCTCGTCGAGCAGGCGCTGGATGTCGGCGCCGCGCTTCGAGTACTGGGTGGCGAAGCGCGAATGCACGGACGCGCAGAAGATGCAGCCGTTGGAGCGGGACGTGGCCGTGGCGGCGAGCTCGCGCTCGGCGCGGGGCAGGCCGTCGCGCGTGTTGTAGAAGATGTCCTTGTCGGTCTTGGTGCGGGCCTGCAGCACGTCCGGATCGCGGGCGAGCAGGAGGAAGTACGGCGACTTCGCCCGCGAGGCGTCCACGAGCCCGGCCCAGTGCCGCTCGGTGAGCTGGTCGGCCGGGAACGGCTCGAGCCACGGCAGCCAGCCGAGCTCGTCCTGGGTGAAGGCGACGGGCTCCCGGTTGTCGGGATGCGACAGCGTTGTCTCGGTCATGGATGGCCCCCTCTCAAACGGCGCCGGACGCCAGGACGCCCGTGAAGATCTGCGTGTATTCCGTATCCGTGCTCTCGACCGCCGACGCGCCCGCGAGCGCCCGCAGGCCCGCCACGACGCGGATCTGGAACGACAGGAAGGCCACGAGCTGCGACAGGGTCACGATGTCGGTGGTCGACCAGCCGGCATCGAGAAGCGCCTGCAGGGCGGCGGGATTCGCGTCGCGCGGGTGGAACACGAGGAGATGCGCGTGCTCCAGGCCGGCCGACAGGCGCGCGCCCAGGCTCTCCCGGTTGTCGGCCGAAACCCGGTAGACCGGCCCGTCCTTGTCCTCGACGGAATGCGGGCCTTCCGGATAGCGCCCGTAGGGACCTTCCACGGCCCCGCGGGCGATCTCCGCGTCGATGATCTCGGAGAGCCGCGGATGCCCGAGCGTCTGCAGGGAGGCGGCGTAGAAATCACCCACATGGGGCTGGCGGTGGAGCCCGGCCACGAAGGTGGCGAGCGCGTAGCGCTCGAGCGCCGTGACGGTGCCGGGAACCTCCGGCTCGAACAGGGCGAGATAGCTCTTCTGCGCGTTCTCGCGCGCCTGCGGCCGCTGATCGCGCAAGCGGTCGAGGCTGGATCCCGGCCGGATCCCGGCCAGGTGATCGATGACGTCCGTCGGGGTGGTGCTCATGGGTGTCTCACGGTCCGGTGGATGGATGATGGGAGAGCATCGGACCCAAAAGTGGAAACCACTTTTGGGATCCATCCGATGCTTCTTCTCTTGGCTGGCGCATCGTTCGTCGCGGACCCGGAGGGCCGCACGATGCGCTAGCGCGGGGTTCAGCGCACCAGGGCGACGCGCTTCTCGGGCTTCGACAAAGGCGATTGCCAGCCCAGCGCCGGCGCCACGTCGCTGGCGATCAGCTCGATCGAGCGCAGGATGTCCTCGTGCGGCGGATCGACCGAATGGACCTGGAACACCAGGTCGGTCACCCGCGGCAGGGTGGTGTCGCGGCTCAACGATTCGAGCACGTCCTCGGGGGTGCCCACATGGGTGTCGAGGGCCGTGAGGATGTCGGCGAGGCTGTCGCCCGGGATCACGTGCCCCTTGGCGGCGAAGTCGGCCACCACGCGGCGCAGCCCCTTCTCGGCGAGGCGCAGGGCCTCCTCGCGGCTGTCGGCCACGAAGAGCGAGCGCGACGCCACGATGCGCGGCTCGCGGCCGTCGGGCAGCGCCTCGAGATAGGCGTCGATGATCGGATGCTGGAGATCGGGCAGCGTGGCGTGCGGCGCGTCCTTCGGCCGGGGCTGCGTGCGCGACAGCATGAGCCCGTCCCCGGCCTTGCCCGCCCGGATGCCGCCGCCGGCCGAGAAGGTCGCCTGCCAGACCCGGTCGTCGAGATCGGGCGCCACCGGATAGAGCGAATCCCCGCCCTCGAGGCTCCCGCCCGTCCAGGCGTTGCGCAGCACCGCGAGGTGCCGGTCGTAGATCTCCGACCGGCTCGCGCTCTCGAGCCCGAAGGCCGTGAAGGACGACGGGGTGCCGCCCGTGCCGACGCCGATTTCGAGGCGTCCGCCGGACAGGAGGTCGAGCACCACCGCGTCCTCGGCGACCCGGATCGGGTTCTCGAGCGGCAGGGTGATGATGCCCGTGCCGAGGCGGATCGTCGAGGTGCGCGCCGCCACGTGGGACAGGAACACCAGCGGGGCCGGAAGCCCGCCCTCCGCGGCGTGGAAATGGTGCTGCGCCACCCAGGCGGAATCGAACCCGTTGCGCTCCGCATGGATGATCTGCTCGGCCGCGAGGCGGTAGCGCTCGCCGGCGCTCGCGTCGTCGAGAAGCCGGGTGAAGAACCCGAGCCTCTTGCGCTTCGAGGATGCTGTCATGGCTTTGCTCCACTTGTCCTAAGAGAATGAGTGCGGGCCGGGATTGCGCTGGCCGGGGATCGCCTCGATGAGCTCGCGCGTGTAGGCGCTGCCCGGGCGCTGGAACACGTCCTCGACCGCACCGCCATCGACCAGGCGGCCGTTGTGCAGGACCGAGACCGTGTCGGAGATCTGGCGGACCACCGCGAGATCGTGGGAGATGAAAAGGTAGGTCAGCCCGAGCGCCTGCTGCAGCTCGTCGAGGAGCGACAGGATCTGCGCCTGCACGGTCACGTCGAGGGCCGACACCGCCTCGTCGAGCACCAGCACCTGCGGGTCGAGCACCAGGGCGCGCGCGATGGCGACGCGCTGCCGCTGCCCGCCCGAGAGCGCATGGGGCCGGCGCGTCAGGACCGACGGCGGCAGGCCGACGCGCTCGAGGATGGCCTCGACCTTGCGTGCCCTGTCCTCGCGCGGCCCGGGGTCGAAGTTCAGGAGCGGCTCCTCGACGATCTGGAAGATCGTCTGCCGCGGATCGAGGGACGCGAACGGGTTCTGGTAGACGAGCTGGATCGTCTTGCGGAAGCGGCGCAGGTTCTCCCCGCGCAGGGACGTCACATCGATCCCGTCCACCAGGATGCGGCCCGCACTCGGCTTCTGGAAGCCCACGATGCTGCGCGCGGTCGTCGTCTTGCCCGAGCCGGACTCGCCCACGATGGCGTGCGTCGTGCCCCGCCTGACCCTGAAGGACACGCCGGCCAGCGCACGGAAAACCTCTCGGCCGCCGATGGCGAAGTCCTGCACGAGGTTCTCGACCACGATGGCATCCCGGCGCGCCCCGATATGCACGGGCTTCGACCGGGCGACCGAACGCGTCTTGCCGAGCGAGGGCGCGTCGGCCAGGAGCTTGCGCGTATACTCGCTGCGCGGCGCGGCGAGCACTTCGGCGGTCGGGCCCTGCTCCTGGATGCGCCCGCCCTTGAGCACGACGATGTGGTTCGCCCGGTCGGCCGCCACGCCCAGGTCGTGCGTCACCAGGAGGACCGCCGTGCCGTATTCCCGGCGCAGCTCGTCGATCAGGTCGAGGATGCGCTTCTGCACCGTCACGTCGAGGGCGCTGGTGGGCTCGTCGGCGATGATGAGCGCCGGACGCAGGGCAATCGCGATGGCGATCAGCACGCGCTGGCGCATCCCGCCCGAGAGTTCGTGCGGATACTGCTTCGCGCGCAGCTCGGGCTGGGACAGGCCGACCCGCGCCAGAAGCTCGATCACCCGAGCGTCGATCTCGGCCCGGCTTCCCTGCCGGTGGATCTCCAGCACCTCGGCTACCTGAGCCCCGATGGTCTTGACGGGATTGAGCGAGCTCGTCGGATCCTGCGGGATCAGGCTGATCTTCTGGCCGCGGATGGTGTCGAGCCGCTTCTGCGACCAGCCCGCGATGTCGGTTCCGTTGAGCCGGATCGCGCCGCCTTCCAGGCGGCCGTTCTCGGCCAGGAGCCCGATCACCGCCTGCGCCGTGGTGGTCTTGCCGGATCCCGATTCACCGACGAGCGCCACGACCTCGCCGGGGCGAACGCGCAGCGACACCTCGTGGACGACGCGCTGGAAGCCCTCGGGGCCGCGATAGCCGACCGCGAGATCGCTGATCTCGAGAACCGGCACGTTCGCGACGTCCGCGGCCGTGGGCCTGATGGAGATGGCGCTCGTCATGGGCGGGCCTTTCCGAAGGACTGGCTGATGCGGTTCGCCGACAGGACGACGAGGATCACCACGATGCCCGGCACCGTCGTCAGCCACCAGGCGCGCGCCAGGTAGTTGCGCCCCTCGGCGATCAGCAGGCCCCATTCCGGTGTGGGCGGCGGCGCCCCGTAGCCGAGGAAGCCCAGGGTGGAGATGGTCAGGATGGCCCAGCCGAGCTGCAGGGCCGCGAAGGCGATCACCGAGGTCAGCGAGTTCGGTAGGATGTGGCGCAGCAGCACGCGGCCGAAGGTTCCGCCGCTGCCGAACGCCGCCTCGACGTAGTCGCTGGCGCGCACCCGCACCACCTCGGAGCGGGCGAGCCGCGCGAAGCTGGCGATGGACGTGATGCCGACCGCGATGGCCGCGTTGACGATGCCGAAGCCGAGCAGGATGACGATGCTGAGCGACAGGAGCAGCTGCGGGATCGACAGGAGCACGTCGACGCCGCGCATGATGGCGCCGTCGATCCGGCCGCGCGCCGATCCGGCCACGATGCCGAGCGTCGTGCCCACCAGAAGGCCGACGCCCACGGCCACGAGCGCTCCAGACAGCGAGTTGCCGGCCCCGTGGATGATGCGCGCGAGGAGATCGCGGCCCAGCGCGTCGGTGCCGAGCCAATGCTCGGCGCTCGGCGCGCGAAGCTGCTGGCGGGCCACGCCGACGGTCGGGTTGTAGCCAGTGAACCATTGCGGGAACAGAGCCCACAGGACGACGACCGCCATGACGAACCAGGCCAGGACGAGGCCGGGCTGGATGCTCCGGACGGCCTTCAGCCAACCGGCGCCCGAAGACGCGCCCGTCGAAGGGCTGTCGAGGACATCCGCCTCGTCGCGCAGGAGGCTGCGTCCGATCGTGTTCAGGCCGGTCATGCGACGGCTCCCTGTTTCACCCTGAGGCGCGGATCGAAGACGGGGTAGAGCAGGTCTACCGTGAGATTGATGAGCACGAAGGCCGCCGCCGAGAACACCACGATCGCCTGGAGCACCGCGATGTCCTGGTCGTTGACGGAGCGCTGCGTGAGCCCGCCGAGGCCGTTGAGGCCGAACACCGCCTCGGTGACGACCGCGCCGGCCAGAAGCTCCCCGAACAGGATGCCCCCGATGGTGAGCGTCGGAAGGACGGCGTTCTTCGCCACGTGCTTCCACAGGACCCAGCGATGGGACGCGCCCTTGGCGCGGGCGACCGCCACGAAGGGCTCCGTGAGCACGTGGTCGATGTTGCGCATGAGGATCTGGGCGAGCGGCGCCGAGATCGGGACGGCGAGCGTCAGCACGGGCAGGACCAGCGCCTGCCAGGGCCCGGGATTGATGACCGGGATGAGCCTGAGCTGGAACGAGAAGATCTGGATCAGCAGGATCCCGAGCCAGAACACCGGCGTGGAGATGAAGAGCGCCGGGATCGACTGGACGAACGCGCGCAGCCACGAGAACGGCGCCAGGGCCGAGAGCGCCGCGAGCGCGACCGCCACGATGACCGACAGGAGAAAGCCGAGCGACGCCAGCCACAGGGTCTGCGGCAGGTTGGCGAGGATCAGATCGCCCACAGGAACGCCCGCATGGATCGAGTAGCCGAAATTCCCGGTGAGGAAATTCGCCACCGTGTGGAGATACTGCACCGGCAGCGGACTGTCGGCCGCGTAGGCGGCCCGGATGTCAGCGATCTGCTCAGGCCCGAGGCCGAGTTCGGGATTGAGGAACTTGATCAGGATGGCGTCGCCGGGCAGGGCCTGCAGCAGGATGAAGGAGACGGTGAACGCAGCCCACAGCACGAGGGCCGCCTGCCCGATCCTTCCGATCACGTATCGCGACATGAGAGATCCCGTCTGGGTGGTGGATGAGATCGGCCCGCCGGGTCGCGCTCGGTTGCACGGCCCGGCCGGACCTCGGGTTCGTCAGCGGCGGGGCGCCAGCCAGGTGTTGTAGAAGCTGGGGCGGCCAACCGCCTCGAAGGACACGCCCTTCACGTAAGGGGCGGCCGCGAAGGCCTGCGGCTCCTCGAAGATCGGAATGGCGTAGGCCTGATCGACCACGTAGTTCTGCACGTCGCCCGCCACCGCGAGGCGCTTGGCGCGGTCCGGCTCGGAGGCGAGCCGGTCGAGGAGCTGGTTCAGCTTCTCGTCGACGAAGGCCTGCACCTTGTCGCTGTTGCCGCCCTTCTGCAGCAGCACGTTGCGGTTGGTCGGATAGTACTGGCTCTTGATCACGTCGGGATCGGCCCGGCCGACCATGGCGGGCGAGACCGGCGCCTTGGCGGGATCGAGATTGTTCACGACCGCGCTGCCCGAGTCGGCCGTGAGCACGTTCAGCTTCACGCCGATCTTCTCCCATTGCTGCGCGACGAGCTGCAGCGTCTCCTTGTTCTGCGGCTGCGGCAGGGACTCGTAGGCGGAGAGTTCGAGAACCTGTCCGTCCTTCTGGCGCCGTCCGTTCGCCCCGACCTTCCAGCCGGCCTCGTCGAGCAGGGCCTTGGCTTTCTCGAGGTCGTAGGACAGCCTCTGTGAGAGATCGACATAGCCCGACGCCGTCTTGGCGATGATCGAGGTCGCCTTCGGGTAATTGGCCGAGAACAGGGTCGAGACGATCTCGTCCGTGTTGGTGGCGTGCAGGAGCCCGCGGCGGACCCGGACGTCGGCGACGAGCGGGTTGTCGGGACGGAACACGACGGAGTTGTTCACGCCGCGGGTCGAGGGCGCGTAGATCAGGTAGCCCTCGTCCTCGACCTGCTTCTCGTCATAGGCCTGGATCTGGCGGATCACGTCGGCCTGGCCGGCCAGAAGGGCGCCGATGCGCACGCTGTCCTCGGGGGTGACGATGTACTTGATCTCGTCGAGATAGGCACGGCCCTGGTGCTCCAGCTTCGCCGGGCCCCATTTGTAGTCCGCGCGCACCTTCAGGGTGAGCTCGCGTCCGAGCGTTTCGCTCGCGACCACGAACGGGCCCGACCCGATGATCTTGGTGGCGTCGCCGAGCGCTTCATAAGGCAGCGCGAGAGTCTTCAGGGATACGAGGCCGGAGCCGATCACGGACGTGCCCTGCAGGAAGCCGGGCGACGGCTTCTTGAACGTGAACTTCACCGTCTGCGGGTCGATGACCTCGCTACGGTCGTAGTTGTTGATGACCTCCGAGACCGGCAGCTTGAGGTCCTTGTTGCCGCGTCCGAACGTGTCGTAGTTCTTGGCCACGGCGGCTGCATCGAGCGGCGTTCCGTCTGAGAAGGTCACGCCCGGGCGGATCTTGAAGGTGTATTCCGTCGCGTCGGCGTTCACCGTCCACGATTCGGCGATCCAGGGTTCGATCTCCAGGGTCTTGGGGTTCTGGTAGGTCAGCTTGTCGGTGATCTGGTTGAGGATCCCGCCATTGGGATAGAAGCCGCCCGCCGGCGGATACAGGTTGGTGTGGGCCTGCTGCTCGAGATAGACCAGCGTGCCGCCCTTCGCGGGCGCACCTTCGGCGCCCGCCGCGAGGGCGCCGGCGCTCCAGAGCGCCGCGCCGGTCAGGAACGTGGCTCCCACCAGGGCCGCAAGGCCCGCTTTGGTTCCGAAGCGCGAATTCAGTGTCACGGTCAATCCCCTTCCCGGCTGGATATCGAGCCGATCGATGCAGGAATTATCGCGACGGAACGTCCGGAAAATCAACGGGAATGTTCTTTTTTTAGAACAGGCCGGACGAGTAAAATCTTCTCTTCCAGGGCTGATCCAGGAAGGAATGTTCTTTTTGTCCTGAAATCGAGGCCCCGAAGGGCCCGCTAACGCGTCTCGGCCCGTCAGATTCTCTGCGTGATGTTCGTTTTACAGAACGAACCGGATGGTGCCGCCCCTGCCCCAGCACCCTGTTGCCGGTTCCGCTTCGGAAGCTCAGAATACCCTCGCGGTGTCCTGGGCGCACAGGCCGGCCTTCCAGGAGTTCCTGACGCCGACACCGTCATCCGCTGCTGGGAGGAGCTTGTCCCATGGTCACATCGAAGTGGATCGGAAGCGCCAGGATCACGGGCTTGCCGTCCGTCCTGATTCTCGCGGCGGCCTTTGCCGCCCCGGCCGCCCAAGCGGGTCCCTGCGGGGCGGAGATCGACCGGGTTCAGGCGGCGGTCGACGCGCGCATCGACGCCACCGCGGGCGCCGGCCGGACGGGCGCTGAGAGCACCGCCGCAACGGACCATCGCGAGCCCACCCCGGGCTCCATCGCCACGGCCGAGGCGCGGCTCGGAGACGGGGCCTCGAACGAGAAGGCCCTGGCGGCCCTGACCCAGGCGCGCGCCGCCGATCAGGCCGGCGACGGGGCCGCGTGCGAGCGGGCTCTCACGGCCGCCCGCGCGGCCATCGGGCGCTGAACCGACCGCCGCGTTAGCCGGGGCTGCGCCAGGTCCCGAGGAGCATTTCGAGAAAGCGTTCGGCGGCGGGCGCCAGGCGTGCGCCGCGGCGCCTCACGACCCCGATGGTGCGCGACACCTCCGGGTCCCCGATGGCCCGCGTCACGATGATCGGATGCTCGGCCTGCGGGGTGGCGAGGCGCGGCAGCACCGAGATGCCGAGCCCGGCCTCGACCAGCCCGAGCGACGTGGACAGGTGGGTCACCTCGTAGGACCAGCTCAGGCGCACGCCGGCCCGCACCAGGGCGGCGTCGAGCAGGATGCGGTTGCCGCTGCTCCGGCTCACCGCCACGAGGGGCTGCCCTTCCAGGTCGGACCAGGTCAGGGTCTGCCTGGCCGCCAGGGGATGGTCGCGCCGGCAGGCGAGCACGAAGGGGTCCTCCAGCAGGGGCTCGAAGGACAGCTCCGGATCGGACCCGCCCAGGAGGTTGATGCCGAACTCCACCTCGCCGCGGGCCACGCTCTCCAGCCCCTCGTTGGCCGACAGGTCGAGGATCCGGAACCGGATGTTCGGGTACTGCTCCTTGAAGCGGGCGATGACCCCGGGCAGGAAGTAGAACGCCGCCGTGGGCACGCAGGCGAGCGTGATCTGCCCGCCCCGCTGCTGGCCGATCTCCCGCATGGCGAACAGGCTCGAATCGAACTCGTCGAGCATGCGCCGCACCAGCGGCAGGAATTCCCTCCCGACGTTCGTGAGCGCCACCCGCCGCGTGGTGCGCTCGAGGAGCGCCGCCCCGACGGCGGCCTCGAGCCTCTGGATCCGGCGGCTGAGCGCCGGCTGGGACAGGTTCAGCGCCTCGGCGGCGCGGTGGAATCCTTCGAGATCGACGACCGCCACGAAGGCCCGTAGGTCCAAGGCTTCGAAATTGATGCTCATGGAGCATCAATAGCACCGATCTTTGCATTTCACAGCAGTTTCCGGATTTGAGATGTGTGGATGGCCAACCCACAAACCCGGATCTCGCTGTGTCACTTCCGTTCGCCACATCGAAGAAGAACGCCCTCGAAGTCCCCTGCGTGCTCATGCGGGGCGGGACCTCGCGGGGGCCGTTCTTCCTGGAAGCGGACCTGCCGGCCAACCCGGCCGAGCGCGACCGCTTCCTCCTCGCCGCCATGGGATCCCCCCATGGGCTCCAGGTGAACGGGATCGGCGGCGGCAACCCGATGACCAGCAAGGTGGCGATCATCGCCCCGGGGTCCCGGCCGGACGCCGACGTGGATTACCTGTTCGCCCAGGTGGCCACCGACCGGGAGCTCGTCGATTTCAGCCCGAACTGCGGCAACATGCTGTCTGCGGTCGGCCCCTTCGCCATCGAGGCCGGCCTGGTGCCGGCGCAGGCGGGCGAGACCCTGGTCAGGATCTTCAACCGCAACACGGCCACCACCGTCGAGGCCGTGGTCCAGACACCTCATGGGGCCGTGGAATACGAGGGCGAGACGGTGATCGACGGCGTGCCCGGCACCGCCGCCCCGGTCCGGCTCACCTTCCTCGACGCCCTCGGGTCCAAGACCGGCGCGCTCCTGCCGACCGGGCAGGAGCGCGAGTTCATCGACAACACTCCGGTGACCCTCGTCGATTATGCGATGCCCATGGTGCTCCTGTCGGCGGGCGATCTCGGCCTTTCCGGCGACGAGACGCCGGACGCGATCGAGGCGGACGCCGACCTGCTCGCCCGCCTCGAAACGATCCGCCGCGAGGCCGGCCTGCGCATGGGCCTCGGCGACGTGTCCGGCAGCGTCGTGCCCAAGGTCGGCATCCTGTCCCGAGCCCGCCACGGCGGCACGATCACGTCGCGCTACCTCATGAACGCGAGCCGCTGCCACAAGGGCCACGCGGTCACGGGCGCCCTCTGCGTCGCCGCCGCCTGCCGGCTGCCGGGCAGCGTCGCGCACGATCTTGCGGCGCCCGCCCTCTCGTCCCTGGTGACGGTCGAGCACCCGAGCGGCCGCATCGAGGTCGATCTGAGCATCGACCCGTCCGGCCGGATCGCGCGGGCGAGCCTCGTCCGCACCGCCCGCCGCATCTTCGAAGGCAGGATCATCGTCCCGGCAAGCGCTGTCCTTGCGCCCCCGGAAGGTCTACAACAAAGAGGAGAAAACGCTCATGACACCCACACGCCGCCTCGTCTGCTCCGCCGCCCTGGCCACGCTGGCCACGATCACGCTGCCCTTTAGCGGCGCCTTCGCGCAGGACGCCTTCCCGACCCGTCCCATGAAGCTCGTCGTCCCCTATGCGGCCGGCGGCGGCACGGACGCCATCGCGCGCCTCGTCGCCCAGGGAGTGAGCGAGAAGCTGGGGCAGAACCTGACCGTCGAGAACAACGGATCCGCCGGCGGCAACATCGCCACGCAGCAGGCCGCCAGCGCCGCCCCGGACGGCTACACGGTCCTGATGGCCAACCAGGGCCCGATGGTGGTCAACCCGCACCTGTTCAAGAGCGTCAAGATCGATCCGCTCACCGCCTTCGATCCCCTGACCCTGATCACCGCCGCCCCGCTGGTCGTGGTCGTGCCGAAGAACTCCCCGTACAAGACGGTCAAGGAGCTGATCGAGTACGGCCAGAAGAACCCGGGCAAGCTGACCTACGGGTCCGCCGGCAACGGCTCGGCGAGCCACCTCGCCACGGTGCTCCTGGCCCAGGAGGCCAAGTTCGACGCGGTCCACGTGCCCTACAAGGGGGCCGGCCCGGCGCTGAACGACTTCCTCGGCGGCCGCATGGACTTCATGGTCACCACGGTCCCGTCCGTCCTCGGCCTGATCGAGAGCCATGACGCCCGCGTCCTCGCCGTGACGTCGAAGACCCGGGCCAAGAAATTCCCGGACGTGCCCTCCGTGGCCGAGAGCGGCTGGCCGGCCTACGAGGCCACCGCCTGGTACGGCTTCGCGGTGCCGAAGGGAACGCCCAAGGACATCGCCGACAAGATCCGGACCGCAACGGTCGAGACGATCAAGAACGGCGTGGTGCGCGAGCGGCTCGAGAACGAAGGCGCGGAGCCGATCGGCAACAGCCCGGAGGAATTCGCCGCCATGATGAAGGCCGAATCCGCCCGCTGGGCCGAGATCATCGGCAAGTCGTCCATCGCCATGAACTGATCGAGAACCTGAGCGGCGGCCGCGACCGCGCGGCCGCCCGCATTGCCTGTTCACACTGGTTCCGGCATCCTGCAAGGCTCCATGGCGAGAACCGTCATGGAGCCTTTTCTGCAAGGGGCCCTTTTCCTCGCCGCAGGGCCCATCGACGGGAACGCAGCATGACGCCGGAAGAGTTGCACGCACGCCTGCCGGTCATCCGCACCATCGCCATGCCGTCCGACACCAACCCGGCCGGCGACATCTTCGGCGGCTGGCTGATGTCCCAGATGGATCTGGCCGCCGGCAACGCGGCCGCCAGACGGGCGCGAGGGCGCTGCGTCACCGTGGCGGTCGACGGCATGGCGTTCCATTCGCCCGTCCATGTGGGCGACGAGGTCTCGGTCTATGCGGACCTGATCTCCACCGGGCGGACCTCCATGAAGTTCCAGGTCGAGGCCTGGCGGCGCTCGCGCGACGGCGACGAGCAGATCAAGGTCACCGAGGCCATCTTCACGTTCGTCGCGATCGACAGCGGATCGCGCCCGCGTCCCCTGCCGCCGGGGTAGAGCCTCATCCGGAAAGGGCGTTCACCCTCCACGTCATCCCAGGGCTTGTCCCGGTGATCCCTATTGGAAGGGCACCGCGCTCGAAACAATCGGGATGGCCGGGACAAGCCCGGCCATGACGAGAAAAGGTCGGCGTGAACAGGTCGCCGCCCTCGCCTATTCCTTCACGGCGCCCGTCATCGACGACACGTAGTAATCGACGAAGAACGAGTAGAGCAGCACGACCGGGAGCGAGCCCAGAAGCGCCCCCGCCATGAGGGCTCCCCATTCGTAGACGTCGCCGCGCACGAGCTCGGTCAGCACGCCCACCGGCACGGTCTTGTTCTCCGACGACTGGATGAAGGTGAGTGCGTAGATGAACTCGTTCCAGGAGAGCGTGAAGGCGAAGATGCCGGCCGAGATGAGGCCCGGCACCGCGAGCGGCAGCATGATCCGGGTCAGGATCTGCCAGCGCGAGGCCCCGTCGACCAGCGCGCATTCCTCCAGCTCGTAGGGAATCGACCGGAAATAGCCCATCAGCAGCCAGGTGCAGAACGGGATCAGGAAGGTCGGATAAGTGAAGATCAGGGCAAGCTTCGAATCGTAGATCCCGAACTTGAAGATCATCACGGCGAGCGGAATGAACAGGATCGAGGGCGGCACCAGATAGGCCAGGAAGATCGCAAGGCCGGTCCAGCGCGAGCCGGGAAAGCGCACGCGCTCGATCGCATAGGCGGCGAACACCGACGCGGCGAGCGACAGGATGGTCGACCCGATGGCCACCACCATCGTGTTGACGAGCCAGCCCGGATAGGAGGTCTCGAACAGGAGATACTTGATGTTCTGCAGGGTCGGGCTGGCCGGCCAGAACGGATTGTAGTCGCGGAAGTTGTTCAGCTCCTCGTTGGGCTTCAGGGCCGTGATCGTCATCCAGTAGAACGGGAACAGGAGGACGATCACGAAGATGCCCAGGGGCAGGTAAACCGTGAGCAGCCTTTGCGGCGTGCGGTTCAGATAGCTCATGCCGACGGTATCGTCGGCGGCGGCAGGGCTGACGGGTCTGGCGCTCGAGGTCATGCGTCGGTTCCTCCCTGCTGCCAGCGGCGGCGCTGCAGCCCGAAATAACTGAACAGAATGGCAGAGAGAAGGAACGGCACCATGGCCACGGCGATGGCCGCGCCCTCGCCGAGCTGGCCGCCGGGGATGGCCCGCTGGAAGCTCAGGGTCGCCATGAGATGCGTCGCGTTGAGCGGCCCACCGCGGGTCAGCACGTAGATGAGCTGGAAATCCGTGAAGGTGAACAGCACCGAGAAGGTCATCACCACGGCGATCAGCGGCGAGAGCATGGGCAGGGTGATGAATCGGAACCGCTGCCAGGAGGTGGCGCCGTCCAGCGTCGCCGCCTCATGGAGCGAGGGCGAGATCGTCTGAAGGCCCGCCAGCAGCGTGATCGCCACGAACGGGATGCCGCGCCAGACATTGGTGAAGATCACCGTTGCGCGGGCGTTGTTCGGAGAGCCCAGGAAGTTGATCGGCGAATCGATCAATCCGATCTTCATGAGCGCCCAGGAGATGATCGAGAACTGGGCGTCGTAGATCCACCAGAAGGCGATGGCCGACAGCACGGTCGGAACCACCCAGGGCAGGAGCACGATGGCGCGGATGAAGGCCTTGAACGGCAGATGCTCGTTGAGGAGAAGCGCAAGCCAGAGGCCCAGCATGAACTTCAGGATCGACGCCACCACGGTGTACAGGATCGTGTTGAACACCGAGAGCCAGAAGATGCTGTCTTCCCAGAGCAGCTGGTAGTTCTCCAGCCCGACGAAGACGCCCGAGCGACCGATGCGCGTGTCGGTGAAGCCGAGCCAGACGCCGAGCCCCAGCGGGTACGACAGGAAGACGACAAGAAAAAGCGCCGCCGGGAGCATGAAGAGCAGGCCGAGAAAAGCCTTGTTCTGCATGAGCGGCGTGCGGGCGGACGCAGTCGTCGCGCCGGCGCGGGTAAGGGCGGCATCGACCATGGTGCGCCTCCAACATCATCAACAGGAAAAAGGGACGGCGCTCGCACGCCGTCCCTTCAGGTTCGTCAGACGCGGTAGTAGCGGTTCGCCCGCTGCTCGGCGCGCTTGGCCGCTTCCTCGGGCGTACGCTGCCCGGTGGCAGCCTCGGCCACCATGTCCACCATGACGTAATCCGCCATCGTGGCCGCCGAGGCATAGCCGAGCGGACCGGCGTAACCGTTGGGCCGCAGGGTCGACGACGCCCGCTTGTAGGGCTCGTGGACCGGATCCGAGGTCCAGACCGGATTGTCGATCAGGCCCTTCAGAGGCGGGCAGCAATAGGCGCTCGAACCGGTGATCCACGCGTCCATCTGCGGCTTGTCGAGCATGAACTGCAGATAGGCGCGCGCCGCGTTCGGGAACTTCGTGTACTTGAAGATCACCGCCGAGGTGGTCTGGTGCAGCTCGACGGGCTGGCCGACCGGGCCGACCGGCAGGGTCGTCGAGCGGATGTCCTGCGCCATCTCGGCCATCTTCGGGTCGTTCTTGGCCGAGTAGTAGAGCGAGACGCCGTTCGCCGTCACGGACACGTCGCCGGCCAGGAAGACGCGGTTGTTGTTGATGTCGAGCCAGCTCTCCGTGCCCGGAATGAAGGTCTGGTAGAGCTCGCGGGCATATTGCAGCGCCTTGATCGTCTCGGGCGAGTTGATGACCACCTTGCCGCTCTCGTCGACCATCTTGCCGCCGTGGCTCCAGACGATCCAATGGGCGAAGTTGTTGCCGTCGCCGACCGCCTTGCCGAGCGCGAACCCGGCCGGCTTGCTCTTCGCCTTGAGCGCCTTGCACAGTTCAAGGAACTCGTCCGACTTCTCGGGGAATTTCGAGAAGCCCGCCTGCTTGATCATGCTCTCGCGGTAGAGAATGCCGTTGCCGATCGCCGCAAGCGGAAGCGCGATGAACTTGTCGCCCTGCTTGGCATAGCCCTCGGGACCCGGATAATAGCCGCCATATTTGCTGGCGAAGCTGTTGCCGATGTCCGTGACGTCGAGGAGCTTGTCCGGATACTGGAACGGATCGTCGAACCAGACGAGCATCACGTCCGGCCCCGAGCCGACATTCGCCGCGACCGCCGCCTTCGGCCGGATGTCCTCCCAGCTCTCCTTGTCGACGCGCACCTCGACGCCGGTCGCCTCGGTGAACTTCTTCGTGTTGGCGAGCCAGGAATCCTCGTCGCCCTTCACGAAGGGGGTCCAGCGCAGCACGCGCAGGGTCGCGCCCTGCTCCGGCTTGTATTGCGGGGCGGCCGCCTGCGCGAAGGCCGGCCCGGCATTCAGAAGCCCGGTTCCCGCCGCGCCCGCAAGGCCGGCGGTCCCAAGAAGCAGATCACGTCTAGACAGGGTCATCGTTCGTATCCTCCGTAGTCCGGGATCTCTGGTGGCATGCGCAGCCGCCCCGGTTGGGCCGCGCATTTGAGGTTGATCGATCCCCGGCGCCGCCCTCCTCTCGGCATGGACGTGCGCCGTTTCGAATGGGATGAGGATTCATGCACCGGTCCGCGTCATTGCCAGGGCGCCGGGCCGGATCTTCCAGGAAGGCGTGGGCGAGAAATCATGGGCACGAACTCGCGGGACAAGGTCTCATAGGACATCCGCGATGAGCCGGCCGAACGGCGGCGAGTCGGCAGGATGGTTCGTCCGGATGGATCCATCCGGATCGGCCACCGACCGATGATACGTCCGCGTCGCGCGCTCGCCTTCAAGCATGCGCTTCCTCCAGGCCCCGTTCATTCGTCCTGCCCGTCTGGTGCGGGCTTGCGATGTTCTTGGAATGAATATTCTAGGAAGAACTCCTCCATATCAAGCAGTGAAGTCGCGGGCTTTCACAGCCGATGGATCATCAATGCGTATAGGTCAATGAACCTGACCCTTGTCGGCGCCGTCACCGGCTCGCGCTGTCGCGAACTTCGGTATCACGAGCACCGCTCAGGTCCCGACGAGCGGGATCGGGGACTTGATCTCGAGCTCGGCCACCAGCCATTCGGTGAAGGCCCGCAAAGGGCGGCGCTGCCGGACATAGCGCGGGAACACCAGGTTGTGGCCGACATACCGGACCGCGTTCGACCGGCCCTCCAGGGGCATGACCAGCCGTCCCGAGGCGAGTTCCCGCTCGGCCAGGCGGGTGGATTCGAGCGCGACGCCGAGTCCCTCCGCGGCCGCCGCGATGGCCAGGAAGCTGCGGTCGAACCGGCTCCCGTTCGGCGAGGGTCCGGAGAGCCCGTTCGCGGAAAACCAGTCGGCCCATTGGATCTGCTTGCTGTCGGTCTGGATCAGGACATGGTGGTACAGGTCCTCCGGCGTGCCGATCGTCGCGGCGAGGTCGGGCGCGCAGAGCGGCGTGATCGTTTCCTCCCCGAGAGGCACGACGATCAGCCCTTCCGT
Organism: Microvirga terrae; assembly: GCF_013307435.2. Taxonomy (NCBI): domain Bacteria; kingdom Pseudomonadati; phylum Pseudomonadota; class Alphaproteobacteria; order Hyphomicrobiales; family Methylobacteriaceae; genus Microvirga; species Microvirga terrae. The sequence goes on along the minus strand of NZ_CP102845.1, from coordinate 2,392,098 downwards.
GCGCGGCGCCCCGTAGACGATGTCGGCGTCGAACTCGTCCGACGTGAAGCGCGTGTAGTCGGTTCCGGCGGCAAGCCGCACGTCCACGCCCGGATGCTGTTTCAGGAACGCCGCCAGGCGCGGCGTCAGCCACTGCGCGGCGAAGCTCGGCGCCGAGTGCAGGCGCAGGAGCATGGGGCCGCGGGTGGACACGACCTCCATGCCGCGCCGCAGTTCCTCGAAGGCCCGGCCGACATGGCGCATCAGCGCCTCGCCCTCGTAGCTCAGCCGCACGTTGCGCGTCTCGCGGTCGAACAGCGGGATGCCGAGCGCCTGCTCGAGCTTGCGGATCGCGTGGCTGACCGCGCTCGGGGTCAGGTTGAGCTCCGCGGAGGCCGCCCGGAACGACCCGGTCCGGCCAGCCGCCTCGAAGATCCGGAGGAAGGAGAGCGGAACCTGCTGAAGCATCGGATGAGTGAATCAGATTCACCAGAGGGTGTAAACGGCGCGTTTGTCCTCCCGCGCAATGCGGAAAATAATTCCTCCAACACGAACAAGAACGACCCTTCCCCTGGAGGAAACGATGCTACTCGAAGGAAAGACCGCGGTCATTTCCGGCGCGGCGAGCCCGCGCGGGATCGGCCTCGCCACCGCCCGCCTCTTCGCGCGCCACGGCGCCAGGGTGGCGATTCTCGACATCGACGGATCGGGCGCCAGGGAGGCGGCTGCCTCCCTCGGGCCGCAGCACGTCGGGATCGGCTGCAACGTCACGGACCTCGACGATTGCCGGCGCGCCGCCGACGAGGCCATCACGGCCTTCGGGCAGGTCGACATCCTGCTCAACAATGCCGGCGTCACCCAGCCGGTGAAGACCATGGAGATCGACGGGGCGAGCTGGCGCCGCATCGTCGACGTGAACCTCACCGGCGTCCTCTACCTGAGCCAGGCGTTCATTCCGCACATGCGCTCCCGCGGCCGCGGGTCGATCGCCTGCATGTCGTCGGTCTCGGCACAGCGCGGCGGCGGAATCTTCGGCGGGCCGCACTACTCGGCCGCCAAGGCCGGCGTGCTCGGCCTCGCGAAGGCGATGGCGCGGGAGCTGGGGCCGGACGGCATCCGGGTCAACTGCGTCACGCCCGGGCTGATCCAGACCGACATCACGGGCGGCAAGCTCACCGACGAGATGCGCCGGGACATCCTGAAGGGCATTCCCCTCAACCGCCTCGGCGACGCCGAGGACGTGGCCGGAGCCTACCTGTTCCTCGCGTCCGACCTGTCCGCCTACGTCACCGGCGCCGTCATCGACGTGAACGGCGGCATGCTGATCCACTGATCCGCCAACGGGAGAGATTCATGACCACGAGCCACGCGGCGCCACGGGCTCCGCAGCCGTCCCTGTCCAACGTGTCCCTGGCGGACCGCGCCTACCGCATCCGCCGCAACGCGCTTCGCATGGGCGAGGTCCAGGGCCAGGGCTACATCGCCCAGGCGCTCGGCATCGCGGACGTGCTGGCGGTGTCGTATTTCCACGCCATGCGCTACCGGCCCGAGGATCCGGAATGGGAGGAGCGCGACCGCTTCCTGCTCTCCATCGGCCACTACGCGATCGCCCTCTACGCGGCCCTGATCGAGGCCGGGATCATCCCGGAGGACGAGCTCGAGAGCTACGGCACCGACGACAGCCGCCTGCCCATGTCCGGCATGGCCGCCTACACGCCCGGCATGGAGATCACCGGCGGGTCGCTCGGGCACGGCCTCGGCCTCGCGGTGGGCTTCTCCCTGGGCCTGAAGCGCAAGCAGTCGAAGTCCTTCGTCTATTGCCTGTTCTCCGACGGCGAGCTCGGCGAGGGGTCGATCTGGGAGGGCGCCTGGTCGGCGAGCCACTGGAAGCTCGACAACCTGATCGGCCTCGTCGACGTGAACAACCAGCAGGCGGACGGCCCGGCCTCCCAGGTCACGGGCTTCGAGCCGCTGGCCGAGCGCTTCGCATCCTTCGGCTGGCATGTGCAGCGCGTCGACGGCAACGACATCGACGCCCTCGTGGCGGCCTTCGACGAGGCCAGGAACCTGGCCGAGCAGAAGCCGCGCATCATCATCTGCGACACCAAGATGGCCAAGGGCGTGCCGTTCCTCGAGGAGCGCGAGCGCAACCACTTCCTGCGGGTGGAGCCGAACGAGTGGCGAAAGGCCATCGAACTCTTGGACGCCGGGAGGACATCATGAGGCGCTCGAAATACACCCGTCCCGCCTGGCTGGGCGAACAGGCGGAAGGCGGACAGGGCACGGCGGACAGCCCGCGGCTCACCACCTCGGCGATGATCGCGTCGCTCGCCGGGCCCGACCAGCGCACCAAGCCCGCCCCGTTCGGCCACGCCCTCGCGGCGCTCGCCGAGACCCGGCCGGAGATCGTCGGCCTGACGGCGGACCTCGCCAAGTACACGGACCTGCACGTCTTCGCCAAGGCGCATCCGGAGCGCTTCTACCAGATGGGCATGGCCGAGCAGCTCCTGATCAGCGCGGCCGCCGGCATGGCCCGGGAAGGCTTCATGCCGTTCGCCACCACCTACGCGGTGTTCGCCGCGCGCCGGGCCTACGACTTCATCTGCATGGCGATCGCCGAGGAAAACCTCAACGTGAAGATCGTCTGCGCCCTCCCCGGCCTGACCACCGGCTACGGGCCGAGCCATCAGGCCACCGAGGACATCGCGATCTTCCGCGGCATGCCGAACATCGCCATCATCGATCCGTGCGACGCCCACGAGATCGAGCAGGCCGTGCCCGCCATGGCGGCCCATGACGGCCCGGTCTACATGCGGCTCCTGCGCGGCAACGTCCCGCTCGTCCTCGACGAGTACGGCTACACGTTCGAGTTCGGCAAGGCCAAGACCCTGCGCGACGGCAACGACGTGCTGATCGTCTCGTCCGGCCTGATGACCATGCGGGCCCTCGAAGCCGCCGAGGCGCTCGCGAACGACAATGTCGACGTCGCTGTGCTGCACGTGCCGACCATCAAGCCCCTGGACGAGGCGACGATCCTGAAGGAGACCTCGCGCACCGGCCGCATGGTGGTCGTGGCGGAGAACCACACGATCGTCGGCGGCCTCGGCGAGGCGGTGGCCGGCCTTCTGATGCGCTCGGGCGTGTTCCCGACGGCCTTCCGCCAGATCGCCCTGCCGGATGAATTCCTGGACGCCGGTGCCCTGCCGACCCTGCACGACCGCTACGGCCTGTCGGTCGCCGCCATGACGCGCAGCATCAAGGGCTGGCTCTAGGACGATCGTCCCCGGAGCGGACGATCCGCTCCGGGGTGCGGCCGCCTCTCCGCGCGCCGCCGTCATCACAATCGTCGACAAGCCCGGCCAACGGGCGGGACATTCAGAGGAGAACGCACATGAAGAGCACGATTTCACGCCGGACGCTGATCGCCGGAGCCTTCGCGGCACCGGCCGTCCTGACGCTGCCCCGCGGCGCCCAGGCGGCCACCAACCTGACCCTCGGCCACAACGCGGCGCCCGGCAATCCGCGAAGCATCGCCACCGAGCGCTTCGGCGAACTGGTCAAGGAGCGCACCGGCGGACGCATCAGCGTGCGCGTCGCCGGATCCGAGCAGCTCGGCAACGAGCAGTCCCTGCTCACGAGCCTGCGCACCGGCGCGGTCGACATGACCGTCAACAGCCAGGGCTCCACCTCGGCGCTCGTGCCGGAGCTCGCCGCGCTCGGCCTGCCGTTCCTGTTCGAGGACAGCGCCGCGGCCTTCAAGGTGCTGGAAGGCCCGATCGGCGAGGAGCTCGCCCAGCGCTTCTCCAAGGTCCAGATGGTTCCCCTCGGCTGGTGGGACAACGGCATCCGCCACATCACCAACAGCAAGCGGCCCGTCGCCAAGCCGGCCGACCTGAAGGGCCTGAAGATCCGCACGCCCCCTGACCCGATGACCATCGACATCTTCCAGGCGCTCGGGGCGGGAACGGAACAGATCAGCTTCGGCGAACTCTATGTGGCTCTCCAGCAGGGCGTCGTGGACGGGCAGGAGAACCCGCTGACGAATATCGCCAGCTCCAAGCTGTTCGAGGTGAACAAGTTCATCAGCCTCTCGGGCCACAAATGGGAGAGCTCGCCGTTCCTCATGTCGCAGATCACCTGGACGCGGCTGCCCGCCGCCGACCGGGAGATCATCAAGGCGGCCGCCAAGGAGGCGGGCGACCTGCAGCGCAAGCTGTTCGCCGAGAACGAGGCCAAGTTCAACAGCGAGTTCCGGGCCAATCCGAAGCTCGCCGTCAACGAAGTCGACAAGCCGGCCTTCCGCGAGGCCTCCGCCAAGGTGGTCGACACCTGGCGCGCGAAGCCCTTCGGCGAGTTCGTCGACCGGCTCGCGAAAACCGCCCGGAGCTGACGCCATGACGCGCGTCGCCCCTCTCCCCCACCACGAGCGTGAGCTGGCCACGGGGAGCGGCGCGCTCGCCCTGGCCAGGATCATCGACCGCGCGGTGGCCTTCGCCTGCCAGGCGGTGATCCTGCTCACCGGAATCGCCCTGCTGGCGATCCTCACGGCGAATGTCGTCGCCCGCTACGTCCTGGAAAGCGGCGGCTTCCGCTTCGCCCAGGAACTGCCCGAGCGCCTCTTCCCGTGGTTCATCATGGCCGGCGTGGCGCTCGCCGTTCAGAAGGGCGGCCACATGGCGGTCGAGTCCGTCCTGTCCCGCCTGAACAGGAACGGCGCCCGCCTCATGCTCCTCGTCGGCCACGCCATCATCATGGCGTCCTATGCCGTCCTGGCCTGGGAGGCGTTCGGCGTCGCCGACATCGTGTCCATCGAGACGAGCCCCGTGCTCGGCCTGTCGAGCAGCTACAGCTATTACGCTCTGGCGCTGGGCTGCATCGCCGTCATCCTGACCACCTTCGCGCTTGCCCTGCGGGTCGCCGTGCTCGGCCCCGAGGCCATGCCGACCCCCGATCCGGAGGAGACCGGCATATGAGCATCGTTCTCATCATCGTCTTCACGATCCTCATGCTGCTGGCGATCCCCGTGGGCCACGCGCTGGTGATCGCCGCCGGAGCGACGCTTGCCTGGCAGGGCGAGCTGCCCCTGATGATCGTCGCGCAGCAGATGTACCAGCAGACGCAGTCCTTCCCGATGCTGGCCCTGCCCTTCTTCATGATGGCCGGCAGCCTGATGCTCGGCGGCAAGCTGGGGCACGAGCTTCTGTCCTTCGCCACCAAGTCGATGCAGCGCTGGCGCGGCGGTCCACTCTCGACAACCGTCGTCGCCTCCGTGGTGTTCGGCGGCGTCTCCGGAAGCGCGGTCGCCAATGCCAGCGCGCTGGGCTCGGTGCTGATTCCCTGGCAGAAGAAGCAGGGCTACCCGGCCGGGCTGTGCGCGGCCAACAACGCGACGTCGGCGGTGATCGACATCCTCATTCCGCCGTCGATCCCGCTGATCCTCTACTCCCTCGTCAGCGGCGTCAGCATCGCGGATCTGTTCACGGCGGGCATTCTGCCGGGCATCCTGATGGCCGGCGGCTTCGTCCTGACCTGCAGCTGGATCGCGCGGCGGCGCGGCATCCACTCGGAGGACCCGGCCGTCAGCCGGATGGAGCTTCTCAAGCTGGCGGTGCTGAGCGGTCCCGCCCTCCTGATGCCGATCCTCATCTTGCTCGGTCTGCGCTTCGGCATCGCCACGCCGACCGAGATCTCCGTCTTGGCCGTCGTCTATGCACTGGCCCTCAGCGCCCTCTTCTACCGCGACCTCACCTGGAAGCGCTTCTATCACAGCCTGATCGAGTCCGGCATCGCGACCGGGGTCGTCATGCTGGTGATCATGGGCAGCGCCATCGTGGGCTGGATCCTGACCTTCGACGAGGTTCCGATCCGCTTCGCCGAGTGGGTCACGGCCACGATCAGCAATCCCCTGCTGGTGATCCTGGCCATGAACATCCTGCTGCTGGTCGTCGGCATGCCGCTGGACCTGCCGCCGGCGATCCTGCTCCTCGGGCCGATCTTCGTGCCCCTGGCGGCGACGATCGGGCTCGATCCGGTGCAGCTCGGCATCATCATGGTGCTCAATCTCGGCATCGGGCTCTACACGCCCCCGATCGGCACGACGCTGTTCATCTCCTCGTCGATCGCGCGATCGTCCCTGGCGGACACGACCCGAGAGCTGTGGCCGTTCTTCGGCGTGGCCATGCTGGTGCTTCTCGCCGTCAGCTACATTCCCACCCTGACGATCTACTGAAGCCAGAGCATCGCGCGAAAACTGGATCCGGTCTTTCGCGCGATGCTCTCATGAGAGAAGAAGCATCGGGGCGTCCTACTTTAGAACGAGCGGGACGCTCTCCCCTTGTCAGCTCTCCGGCCGGCACAGTACCGATAGGCACGAAGCGAGGGATCAGGAACATGACTCGGATTGCTTTTGTCGGCCTTGGCGCCATGGGACTGCCGATGGCCTCGAACCTCGTGCGAAAGGGCTTCGACGTCACCGGGTTCGATCTGAACGCCAACGCCCTCGCGACGCTCGAAGGGGCCGGTGGCCGGCGCGCGGGCAGCGCGCGTGACGCGGCCCATGACGCGGATGTCTTGATCCTGATGGTGGTGAACGCCGCCCAGGCCGAGGCCGTGCTGTTCGAGGGCGGAGCCCTGGAGTCGCTCCGCGACGGCGGCGTGGTCGCCCTCATGGCGACCTGCCCTCCTTCGGCCGTGGAAGCCATCGAAGCACGAGTCCAGCGCGCCGGAAGGCGCCTGGTCGACGCTCCCGTGTCGGGCGGGGTGGCTGGCGCCAAGGGAGCGACGCTGACCATCATGGCGGCCGGACCCCGCGACACGTTCGATCTCGCAAAGCCCGTCTTCGACGCCATGGGCGACAAGGTCTTCCATGTGGGCGAGCGCCCGGGACAGGGCGCCATGGTCAAGACCGTCAACCAGCTTCTGTGCGGCGTTCACATCGCGGTCGTCGCCGAGGCGTTCGCTCTTGCGTCCAAAGTCGGCGTCGATCTCGACATCCTGCTGCAAATCATGAGCGGGTCCGCGGCCTCGAGCTGGATGCTCAAGGACCGGGGGCCGCGCATGCTCCAAGAGCAGCCCGAGGTCACCAGCGCGGTCGACATCTTCGTCAAGGATCTCGGCATCGTGCTCGATGCGGGCCGGGACACCAGGGCGGCTCTGCCCCTGGCCGCAGCGGCCCATCAGATGTTCCTGGCGGCCTCCGGGCGCGGGGACGGCCATGAGGACGACAGTCAGGTCATCCGCACCTATCTCGCCTTGAACGGCGTTCGATGATCGGCTGCATGAGCGCGCTCGTCGGGCCATCGGATCGAGTGGCGATAGAGGATCCGTGCAGTCGCGCCGACAACACCTAGGATTGTGCTCAACAAGACCATCTCCCCCAATCGAGCCTCCCGCTTCGAGTATCGCGCGTCCTGCAGGGCGATCGGCTTGATCAACAGGTTCGCCCCGACCACGCTCTGTCTCCCGCCGGGATCGCACATCTCGTTCGATGATCGGGCTGCCCGGCATTTGCCAGGATGGAAGCTCCCCGGATGGGCCGCATTAACGTATGAGAAGCTTGGCTTTTCGCGCGACGCCTTTTCCGGATTGCGGCATGCGGCAGGGAACACGCCGTCTGCCGGAGTTGTTCGAAGCATTCGGGTTTCTTCTCTCACAGGAACTGGAACAAGTCGCCAAGCCCATTGTTGGTAGCCGGGTTGCAGCTCAGTCAACTTGTTTGCGTGAGCAGGAACAGTCCGGCTGTCTTCAGCCGGCCAGCTTCTTTCAATGTCCGAGCCGATCAGGCTAACCCCTCCTTGTGCAGGGTTGGAGCGTTCGTCCGTATGATCTCACCTGATAACGCTTCCCCATTTGGAAGCTTCTTTCTCGGCGGATTCGAGTGTTCAAGCCACCGGCGCTGGGACGGTCGACGCCTCGATCTTCTCGCCAGCACCGATCATGACCGGCTCGCGGCCCAGGATTACGAACTTCTCTCCGAGCACGGCATTCATGCGGCGCGCGACGGATTGCGGTGGCACCTCATCGAAACGGCGCCCGGCCGCTACGACTGGAGCAGCTTCCTGCCGATGCTACGGGCCGCGGAAGGCACCGGGACGCGCGTTATCTGGGATCTGTGCCATTACGGCTATCCCGATGATTTGGACATCTGGTCGCCGACCTTCATCGACCGCTTCGCGCGCTTCGCGTCTGCGGCAGCCCGGCTGATCAAGGAGGAGAGCCGGCAGGTGCCGGTCTACTGTCCCGTCAACGAAATATCCTACTGGGCGTGGGCGGGGGGCGAGGTCGGCCGCTTCAACCCTTGCGGTCATGGCCGGGGTGCCGAGCTCAAACGCCAGCTCGTGCGTGCGACGATTGCCGCCATAGCGGCGATCCGCGCCGTCGATCCGAGGGCGCGCTTCATCACGGCGGAACCGCTGATCAATGTGGAAGCGGGCCTCGGAGACGACGAGCATGCCAGAAGCGCGCATGTCTATCAGCAGTCCCAGTTCGAAGCGCTCGACATCCTCTGCGGCGCGAAGGAGCCCGAGCTGGGTGGAGCACCTGACTGTCTCGATATGGTCGGGCTCAATTATTATCCCGAGAACCAATGGTATCTCGGTGGCTCGACGATCCCGATGGGGCACCACTCCTACCGGCCGTTGCACATCCTGTTGAAGGAGGCCTATCGGCGTTATCGGCGCCCGCTCCTCATCGCCGAGACCGGCGCCGAAGGATGCGGCCGGTCGTCCTGGTTTCACTATGTCTGCTCCGAAGTGCATGCCGCCATGGATGTCGGCGTGCCGGTCACGGGTATATGCCTTTACCCGGTCGCGGATTATCCGGGCTGGGATAACGGACGGACCTGCAGCGTCGGTCTGCTGACCACCGCGGACTCGCAGGGCTGCCGCACGGTGTTCCCACGGCTTGCCCGCGAGCTCCAGCAGCAGCAGGCCCTGTTCGCCGCGTTCGACGGAGGCGAGGACGCGCCCGTGCCCTCCATCGCGGCGGAGTAGGATCGATGTGGCGTGAGGACAATCCCTTGATCAGCCTCTCCAAGTCTGGCGCGGCCCATCAGGCGCCCCCGATGCTGGCGCCGTCCACCTTCCTCCAGGGTCCGTACCGGTTCGTTCTTCACTACATCGTCGGCCGTCCATGGCAGTTCGGCGCCTTGCTTCTGACGGTCGTCGCAGCGGCAGGCTGCGCGGTTGCCGTGCAATACGTCATGAAGCTCCTCGTGGACGGGATGGCGGGGCCGCGCGAGGCGAGCGCGGCGGTCTGGTCCGCTCTCGTCCTGTTCGTGACCCTCATCGCGTGCGAGAGCATCCTGTGGCGCATCACGGCCTGGCTCGTCTGCCGCACAACCCTCAGCGTCGGCGTGGAGATGCGCCTCGACCTGTTCGGCTTCCTGAACGGGCAGCCCATGCGCTACTTCGCGGATAATCTCGCGGGCTCGCTCGGGCAGCGGCTGACCGCGACCGCGGGGAATTTCGGCGCGCTGACGAACACCGTCGCGTGGCGCATCCTTCCGCCGTGCATCGAGTTCGTCGGCGCTCTGGTCGTGTTCCTGACGGTGGACTGGCGCATGATGGTCGTCCTCGCCGTGTTCGTCACGGCGGTAACGGGAGGGCTCATTTGGTTCGGCGAGCGCGGGCGGCCGCTGCATCGGACCTATGCCGGCCACGCCGGCACCGTGGCGGGCGACCTCGTGGACGTCATCACCAACATGTGGGCGGTAAAATCCTTCTCGGCCCGCACCCGCGAGGCGCAGCGCCTCGCTCGAGGGTTCCGCGAGGAGGCTCGCGCGCAGGGGCGCAGCTGGCTCTATCTCGAGAAGGCGCGCGCACTGCACGACGTCGCCCTGTGCGCCATGGCCGGGAGCATGCTGTCCTGGGCGGTGTACCTTTGGAGTCTCGGCGACATCACCCCGGGCGACGTGGTGGTCCTGTCGGCCCTGACTTTCCGCATTCTCAACAGCTCCCGGGACCTCGCGCTCTCGCTCGTCGAGACGACGCAGTTCGTGGGCTACATCGAGGACACGTTGCGGGTGATCGCGCAACCGCAATCCGTCGTCGACGTGCCTGACGCCAGACCCCTCGCGCCTCGTGGCGGATCGGTGGAATTCCGGGATGTGAGCTTCTCCTACGGTGATACGCGGTCCGACACCGTGCACCGACTGAACCTTCTGATTCCCGCGGGTCAGAAAGTCGGGATCGTCGGGCCGTCGGGGGCCGGCAAGTCCACGCTGATCCATCTGCTGCAGCGATTGTACGATGTGCACTCCGGAGAAATCCTGATCGACGGGCAGCATCTCACGGGGGTCGGGCAGGACTCTCTTCGCGCGGCCCTGGCCGTGGTGCCTCAGGAGATCACGCTCTTTCATCGGACGCTGATGGAGAACATCCGCTTCGCCTGTCCGGAGGCCAGCGACGAGGAGGTCTACGCGGCCGCCCGTGCGGCCTGCTGCGACAGTTTCATCCGGGCGACGCCCGATGGCTACGACACGCTCGTGGGCGAGCGGGGCATGAAGCTGTCCGGCGGCCAGCGCCAGCGCATCGGCATCGCGCGCGCGTTCCTGAAGGATGCCCCGATCATCATCCTGGACGAGGCGACCTCGGCGCTGGACACCGAATCCGAAATGGAGATTCAGCGCTCCCTCGTGCGGCTCATGCGCGGCCGGACCGTGATCGCGGTCGCCCATCGCCTCTCCACGCTGACGGCGTTCGACCGCATCGTCGTGGTCAAGGGCGGCGAGATCGTCGAGGACGGAACCGCCGCGGAGCTGCGCCAGCGCGGCGGCCTGTTCGACACCATGTGGCGCCTCCAGGCGGAAGGCCTCTCCGTCGATGAAGCGGCCGAGACCGTACCCTAGCGGCCACGCGCTGCCCCGACCGGCGCGCGACCGCCCGCGATCCGATTGAACGCGGCGGATGATCTTCTACGGACCCGCTCCGGCTCGCCCCCGGGATCCATGACGCGGCATCCCGCCCAGGTCGGCGCGAATCCGGCAGGCGCCTGAAGCCCGGCGATCCTGGCGCCTCGGCGACATGACGGCAGTCATGGCCGCAACCCTGGACCACCATCCCGCGCATCCCGATGGCCGGCTCGGAAGCCCCACCCCTTCTGGCCTATTGACGGCAATCCTTTGCTCGCTCACTATGACATAACTAAAGCAAATAATCCATAATTATAGAGGAAGAGGGTGACCATGAGGATCAGGGAAGCATTGTTGTCCGGTCTGGCGATCATCGTATCCGGCCCGGTTCTGGCTCAGGCAGGCGGAGGCGTCGTCAACGTGGCGACCATCGGCGAACCGCCGACGCTCGACCCCATGGTCTCCACCGCCGATCTGGTCGGCATCGTCACCCAGCACTTCTTCGAGACGCTGTTCACCTTCGACAAGGACTGGAAGGTCACGCCGCTTCTCGCAGCCTCGCTTCCCGAGGTCACCGAGGGCGGCAAGGTCTATACGATCAAGCTGCGGGACGGCATCAAATTCCACGACGGATCCGACATGACGTCGGAAGACGTCGTGGCCTCCCTCAAGCGCTGGATGGAGCAGGCCTCCCGCGGCAAGCAGGTCGCCGGCAATGTCGACAAGCTCGAGGCCGTCGACCCGTCGACGGTGCGCATCACCCTGAAGACGCCATATGCGCCGCTCCTGGCGCTCCTGTCGTTCAACAATTCCGCGGCCGTGATCATGCCGTCGGAGAAGATGGACGTGCCCATGAAGGATCCGGTCGGCACCGGTCCCTACAAGCTCAAGGAGCGCAAGCCCGACCAGTACATCCAGCTTGTGCGCAACGAAGCCTACAAGCCGCTCGACGGCGCCGGCAACGGCTATGGCGGCGCGCGCAAGCCGATCCTCGACGAGATCCGCTTCGTTCCGGTGCCGGATCCCAACACCCGCGTCGAGGGCGCGATCTCGGGACAGTTCGACTACGTGGATTCGATCCCGGTCGAATCCTACGACCGCATCAAGAACATTCAGACGTCGAAGCCGGTCATCCTCAAGCCGTTCGGCTGGCCGGTCTTCGTGATGAACACGAAGCAGGGCGTGATGGCCAACACGGACGCCCGCATGGCCGTGCGCCTGTCGCTGAGCATGGAGGACATGCTGGCCGCCGCCTTCGGCAATCCCGAGTTCTACTCCCTCGACGGAGCCATGTATCCCAGGGGCTATGTCTGGAACACGGATGCCGGCGTCGAAGGCCGGTACAACGTCGCCGATCCGGACAAGGCCAAGGCGCTCCTGAAGAAGGCGAGCTACGGCGGCGCGCCGCTGCGCATCCTCACCAGCCGCCAATACGAGTTCCATTACAAGTTGGCCCAAGTAGCGGCCGAGTACCTGAAGCAGGCGGGCTTCACAGTCGACCTGCAGGTGGTCGACTGGGCGACCCTGACCCAGCGGCGCGGCGATCCGGCCCTGTGGGACATCTACATCACCCACAGCCCGTTCTTGCCGGAGCCCGCGCTCATCGGCCAGTTGTCGGAGAGTTCGCCGGGCTGGTGGTCGAGCCCCGCCCGCAAGAAGGCCGTCGACGCCTTCAACACGGAGAGTGACGCGGCGAAGCGCCCTGCCCTGTGGGCCGAGGTCCAGAAGGTCATCTACGACGAGACCCCGAGCATCAAGATCGGCGACTTCAACGCCCTCTCGGCGCAGTCTCCGAAGCTCGAAGGCGTGGTGCCCGCACCGTGGCCCTACTTCTGGAACGTCTCGGTCAAGAAGTAAGCACCGGCAAGCCGGGGAGCGCACGGAGAGGCGCTCCCCGCACATTCCTCAACGCAGATCGACCCATGAGCCGCTACATCCTTCAACGCCTTCTCGGCATGCTGGCCGTGATGTTCGTGGTCGTCACGATCGTGTTCATCATCGTGCGCATCGCGCCGGGCGATCCGGCCGCCGTGATGCTCGGACCCGACGCGACAGCCCAGGACGTGGCGAGCCTGCGCGCCCGCCTCGGCCTCGACCAGCCGCTCATCGTCCAGTACGGCATCTTCTTCGGGCAATTGCTCCGGGGCGATCTCGGCGAATCGATCTTCCTGAACCGCCCGGTCCTGTCCGCCCTGGCGGAGCGCGCCGAGCCGACCTTCTTCCTCACTCTCTTCTCCATTCTTATCGCGGGGCTGATCGCGATCCCGGTCGGCATCCTGTCGGCCTATTGGCGGGGCTCGCTCTTCGACCAGGTCGCCACCACGCTCGCCATGCTGGCAGCCTCGGTTCCGAGTTTCTGGCTCGGCCTGCTGCTGATCCAGTTCTTCGCCGTGCGCCTCGGCCTGTTCCCGGTCTCCGGCTACGGCGGGCCCGGCGCCGGGATCGTCACGCGGCTGTCCCATCTCGTGCTTCCCGCCCTATCGCTCGGCATCGTGTCGTCGGCCCTGATCCTGCGCTTCACGCGCGCCAGCATGCTCGACGTGCTCAACGACGACTACGTGCGCACCGCCCGCTCCAAGGGCATGGGCGAGGTCCGGGTCGTCATGAAGCACGCCTTCAAGAACGCGCTCATTCCGGTCCTGACCGTGATCGGCCTGACGGCCGCGCTCCTCGTGTCGGGCGCCGTCGTGACGGAAACCGTGTTCGGTCTTCCCGGCGTTGGCAATCTCGTGGTCTCGGCCGTGCTGCGGCGCGACTACCCGGTCATCCAGGGCGCGCTCCTGATCGTGGCGGCGCTCTACGTGCTCATCAACTTCCTGATCGACATGCTCTACCTGCTCGTCGACCCGCGGGTGCGCTACTGATGGCCGCCGTCGGATCCCCCGCCATCGTCGAGGCGAGCTTCGTCTCGCGTCTGGTGACCCGCAAGACCGTCATGATCGGTCTCCTGATCCTCGTCGTCATCGCCGCGCTGGCCATCCTGGCGCCGTGGATCGCCCCCTACTCGCCAAGCCGTCTCTCCGTGGTGAACCGGCTCAAGCCGCCGAGCGGAATCTACTGGTTCGGGACGGACGAGTTCGGCCGCGACGTGTTCAGTCGGACGATCTATGCCGGCCGGCTGTCGCTGCTCGTGGGCGCTTCGGTGGTCGCCTTCGCGGCGGTGTTCGGCGTGACGCTCGGCCTCGTGGCGGGCTTCTTCCGCCGCCTCGACACGCCGATCGCCCGCATCATCGACGCCATGATGGCCTTCCCGGACATTCTGCTCGCCATCGCGCTCGTCGCGGCGCTGGGCCCGTCGCTGGTCACCGTCATCGTGGCTCTGGGGATCGTCTATACGCCGCGCCTCGCCCGCATCGTGCGCGCCTCCACGCTGGTCATCCGCGAGCTTCCCTACGTGGAGGCGGCCCGCGCGCTCGGGGTACCGACCTGGCGCATCATGTCCCGGCACGTGCTGCGCAACCTCGTGTCGCCCATCCTCGTGCAGGGCACCTTCATCTTCGCCTACGCCATGCTGGCCGAGGCCGGCCTGTCGTTCCTGGGCCTCGGCGTGAGCCCCGAGATCCCCACCTGGGGCACCATGATCGCGGCCGGTCGCCAGTATATCGGGCAGGCCGACTGGATGACCCTGTTTCCAGGAATCGCGATCATCCTGTCGGTTCTCTCGCTTCAAATGGTCGGCGACGGTTTCCGGGATCTTCTCGATCCTCGCCTGAGAAAGGATCTTTGATCACATGACTTTTCAAGACGACTCGTCACCCCTGCTGATTTCCGGCGTGAAGCCGGTCGGCTTCGGCCGCGGCGTGCCGCAGGAGGCGACCGACATCCTGATCGGCGGCGACGGACGGATCGCCGGAATCGGCCACTCCCTCCAGGCGCCGGACGGCGCCCGTCGCATCGACGCCAAGGGCGCCTACGTGTCGCCCGGCTGGGTCGATCTCCACGCCCATGTCTGGCACGGCGGCACCGACATCTCGATCAAGCCGCAGGTCTGCGGCATCGAGCGCGGCGTCACGACCATCGTGGATGCCGGGTCGGCCGGCGAAGCCAATTTCCACGGCTTCCGCGAGTACATCATCGAACCGGCCAAGGAGCGCATCAAGGCCTTCCTCAACATCGGGTCGATCGGGCTCGTCGCCTGCAACCGCGTGAGCGAGCTCATCGACATGCGGTCCATCGATATCGACCGCACCATCGCGTGCGTCGAAGCCAACCGGGACATCATCATCGGCATCAAGGTGCGGGCGAGCGGCGTCATCGTGGGCGCCTGGGGGATCACGCCGGTCAAGATTGCCAAGAAGGTGGCCAAGATCCTCAAGCTGCCGCTGATGGTGCATGTGGGCGAGCCGCCGCCGGTCTTCGACGAGGTGCTTGAGGTCCTCGGCCCGGGCGACGTGGTGACCCACTGCTTCAACGGCAAGGCGGCGGCGAATATCATGGAGGATGAGGACCTGTTCCAGCTGGCGCAGCGCTGCGCCAACGACGGCATTCGCCTCGACGTGGGCCATGGCGGCGCGTCCTTCTCGTTCAAGGTGGCCGAACTCGCCATCGAGCGCGGCCTCCTGCCCTTCTCGATCTCGACGGATCTGCACGCCCGCTCCCTCGACAACCCGGTCTGGGACATGGGCACGACCATGTCGAAGCTGCTGTCCGTCGGCATGCCGTTCGAGGCCGTCATCGACGCCTCGACCAGGGCCCCGATGGAAGTGATCGGCCTTCCGACCGAGAACCTGCTGTCGCCCGGCACCCGGGCCGAGTTCACATTGTTCGAAGTCAACGACAGCGACCTCCGCATCGTCGATTCCATGGGCTACAACGCGCATCTGCCACGCCTGATCGAACCCATCTGGACGATCCTCGGGCAGGAGGCCGTCAAGGCGAGCCGCTATGTCCCGCCGCGCACATCCGCCCTGGAGAGCTCGGCGTGCCCGCATTGCGGATGGATCAACGCCCGATGACGGAGCTTCCCGACGATATCGTGCTCAGGGTCTCGGACCTGCGCACTCACTTCGAGCTCGGCAGCCGGGTCGCCAAGTCGGTCGATGGCGTGAGCTTCGACGTGAGGCGCGGCGAGACCCTCGCGGTCGTCGGGGAATCCGGCTCGGGGAAATCCGTCACCAGCCTGTCGATCATGCGCCTTCTGTCGTCGCCCGGACGGATCGTGGGCGGCAACATCCTCTACCGCACGAGCCAGGGCCAGGTGATCGACGTCGCGGCGCTTCCGGAGCGCAAGATGCGGGCGATCCGCGGCCGGGAGATCGCCATGATCTTCCAGGAGCCGATGACGAGCCTCAACCCGCTCTACACGGTCGGCGACCAAATCGTCGAGATGATCCGGCTGCACGAGCCGCTCTCGATGGCGGAGGCCCGTCAACGGGCCAGGCGGATGCTGGAACTCGTCGAGATTCCGGCGGCCGACCGCAGGCTCGACGAGTATCCGCACCAGATGTCGGGCGGCATGCGTCAGCGCGTCATGATCGCGCTCGCCCTGTCGTGCAATCCCAACCTCCTGATCGCCGACGAGCCGACCACGGCCCTCGACGTGACCATCCAGGCGCAGATCCTCGATCTGCTCCGCAGGCTGCAGCGCGAGATCGGCATGAGCATCCTGTTCATCACGCACAATCTCGGCGTGGTGGCGGAAATCGCCCATGACGTCGTGGTGATGTATACCGGCCGGGTGGTCGAGAAGAGCCCGGTCGCGAGCCTCTTCGCGCACCAGAAGCATCCCTACACACGCGGTCTTCTCGCCTGCATCCCGAACGCCTCGCGCGACCGGGGCGCCGCCGGCGAGCGGCTGCGCCTCAACCCGATCCCGGGCAACGTGCCGCCCGTGACGGCGCTTCCTCCGGGATGCAGTTTCGCTCCGCGCTGCTCCTACCGGATCCCGCAATGCGAAGAGGCGCCGCCGCTCATGGCCGCGGGCCCGTCCCATCTGAGCCGATGCTGGAGGCACGAGGATCTATGAGCAGCGAAACCCTCCTGAGCGTCCAGGGGCTCACCAAACGGTTCCAGACCCGCAGCGGCACCGTCAAGGCCGTCGACGGCGTCAGCTTCGACGTGAAGCGCGGGACGATCGTCGGCCTCGTGGGCGAATCCGGATCGGGAAAGACCACCGCCGGCCGCTGCGCCCTGCGGCTCGTCGAGCCCAATGACGGGAAGATCGTGTTCGACGGCGTCGATTTGCGCACGCTGCCCGAGCGGGAGATGCGGGCCTATCGCAGCAGGCTCCAGATCATCTTCCAGGACCCCTATTCCAGCCTCAATCCGCGCCTTCGCGTCGATCAGATCATCGGAGAAGCCCTCGACATCCACCGGCCTGTCAGGGGCAGCGCGCGCCGGGACCGGATCGCCGAACTTCTGCAACGGGTGGGCCTCAACCCGGATGCGGCGCGGCGCTACCCGCACGAGTTCTCGGGCGGCCAGCGCCAGCGCATCGGCATCGCCCGCGCCCTGGCGGTGGAGCCCGACTTCATCGTGGCGGACGAGCCGGTCTCGGCCCTCGACGTGTCGGTTCAGGCCCAGGTCCTCAACCTGATCCAGGACCTGCAGCAGGATTTCGGCCTGACGATGCTCTTCATCGCGCATGACCTGTCGGTGGTGGAATATCTCTGCGACGAGGTCGTGGTGATGTATCTCGGGCGGGTCATGGAACGCGGCCCGAGCCGCGAGATCTACGCGATGCCGCGCCATCCCTACACCCAGGCGCTGCTCTCGGCCGCTCCGTTGCCTGATCCGGCGGCAAGCCGCCAGAGGATTGTCCTGAAGGGCGACATTCCGAGCCCTCTCAATCCCCCGTCCGGCTGCGTGTTCCGCACACGCTGCCGCTATGCCGTCGAGGCCTGCGCCGAGATCGTCCCGCCTTTGGAGGACGTCGGCTCAAACCATCACGTCGCCTGCATCCGCCACGGCGATCCTGAAGTGATTTCCCAAGGACTGACATTGTGAACCGAGTGCAATATCTGACTGCGTCCAACCCTTACGAGCGCCTGAAGGAACTTGGCATTGCGCTGCCCAAGGCTCCGAACCCGATCGCCAATTTCGTGACGCATGTCCAGGAAGGCAATCTCCTGTTCCTGTCGGGCCAGGGTCCACAGGAAGCGAACGGGTATCTCCATACCGGCAAGGTCGGCCTCGACGTCGGCGCGGAAGAGGCCTATGAGCACGCCAAGCTCACGGGCATCAATCTGCTCGCCGTCATGCAGGACGCTCTGGGCGACCTGTCGCGGGTCAAGCGCGTGGTGAAGCTCCTCGGCATGGTGAACGCGGCGCCCGATTTCGGCGAACACCCTAAGGTGATCAATGGATGCTCCGACCTGATGATGGCCGTGTTCGGAGAGGCCGGGCGTCACGCCCGCTCCGCCGTGGGCTTCGGGTCGCTGCCCAACAACATCACGGTCGAGATCGAAGCCATCGTCGCGATCGAGGGATGAGGCGATCCGTCATGCCGCGGTCAGCGCCAGCCCAGCGTCGCCTCGATCTTCTCGGCCGCCTTACGCACGGCGTTGGTGTAGCGGTCGCGGTCCTGCACGACCCGGTGCTCGGGCAGCACGATGGAGATCGTCGCGATGCATTCTCCCGACGGCTGGCAGATCGGCGACGCGATGCAGGCGACCGAGAAGTCGGATTCGTTGATCTGGATCGACAAGCGCTCCCGCAGGGCCGCCGCCGAGGCGTCGGACAAGGCCTCCGGGTTCGTGTTGGCGCGCCCGGTGGGCGACACCTTGGAGGCATGGCGGAAGACCTCCAGCCGCTCCCCGTCCGGCAGGTGACCGAGGAGAAGGCGTCCGGACGCCGTCCAGTTCAGGGGCACGCGCGAGCCGACCTTGGACGTGACCCGGAAGTGCCCGGGACCGTCCGCCATGGCCATGACGACCATGTGGTCTCCGTCCCGGCCGCAGATCTGGATGGTTTCCTCCACCTCCCGGCACAGGTCCTGCATCTCGTGCGTGGCGACGTTCAGAAAATCGAGGGATTCCGCGTAAGCCAGGCCGTAGTGATAGAGGCGCGGTCCGAGCCAGACCGTGCCGTCGCTGCGCCGCTGCAGGAGCCGCTTCTCGACCAGGTCCTCGATGATCACGTAGACCGTCGAGAGCGGGGCTCCGACCGCCTTGGCGACCGCATAGGCGCCGGCGGGCTTCATCTCGGCCTGCAGGAAGTCGAGGATCTGCAGGGCACGATCGATGCCGCTGACGCGGGCGCCGCGGCTGCGCTTCTCGGGCGCGGCGGCGTTCGCCGCTTCAGGAAACTTGGTGTCCACTGGATCTTCTCCCGGATCTTCGGAAATTGCGGCCCACCTTCACGACCGGCCATGTTCTTCAACATAATTCCTCAATAATGGAATATACCCCAGTTTCACAACATAAAATATCGAGACAATGAGCCCCATGACCCAGAAAGACATCCGCGCCGATTTCGGCCTCCGCCCCATCATCAACGTGTCGGGCACCATGACATCCCTCGGAGCGTCCATCGTCGTGCCCGAAGCGGTCGCGGCCGTTTCGGCAATTCTTCCGCAATTCGTCGAGATCGGCGACCTCCAGAAGAAGGCGAGCCGCGTGATCGCGCGCCTGTGCGGCACGGAGGCCGGCTTCGTGACCGCATCCTGTTCGGCGGCGATCACGCTCGCCGTCGCGGGCGCCATGACCGGCTGCGATCTGGCGGCCGTCGAGCGGCTTCCCGACACGCAGGGGCTCAAGAACGAAGTGCTGCTGATGACCGGCCACATGGTCAGCTACGGGGCGCCCGTCGAGCAGGGCATCCGCCTTGCGGGCGCGAAGGTCGTCCCGGTGGGTCAGGCGACCTCGGCCTACGGCTACCAGCTCGACGGGGCCATCAACGAGCGGACGGCCGCGGCGGTCTACGTCATCTCGCACCATACGGTGCAGTACGGTCTGATCCCGCTGAAGGAGTTCGTCGAGGTGTGCCATGCGCGGGGCGTGCCGGTGATCGTCGACGCGGCGTCCGAATACGACCTGAAGGGGTTCCTGGCCACCGGAGCCGACATCGCGCTCTACTCCTCGCACAAGTTCCTCGGCGGCCTGACCGGCGGCATCGTCGCCGGCCGCACCGAGCTCGTACGCGCCACCTACATGCAGAACATGGGCATCGGCCGCGGCATGAAGGTCGGCAAGGAAGGCATTCTCGGCACCATCGCGGCGCTCGAGGCCTGGGAGACGCGCGACCATGCGGGCATCCGCGAGCGCGAGACGCGGTATCTGGAGCTCTGGGAGCAGACCCTCGCCGGGCGCCCGGGCGTGACGCCGATCCGCGAGGCCGACCCGACCAACAACCCGCTCGACCGCCTGAAAGTCGCCATCGAGCCCAAGGGGGCCCACATCACCGCATGGGATCTCGCCGATGCCCTCGCGTCGGGCCGCACGCCGATCATCGTCCGCGACCATGAGGTCGAGCACGGCTACTTCTATCTCGATCCGTGCAACCTTCACCCGGGCCAGGAAACCGTCGTCGCCGAGCGTCTCGTCGAGGAGCTGGAGAAGGCCCGTCAGTCGAACGAGATCATCGCGACGTCTCTCGACGGACGTCGGAACCGGTCCACGCAGGCGATCATGCGCTGGCCCGACTGATCATACGGCTGACACTTGGCCGGCGAGCCCGCATCCGGGCTCGCGCTCCTGAGCCTTCAGACTTGAGGGTCGCTCCGGCCCGGTCTCAGGCCGCCTGCCGGGTGAAGTGGTTCGGCCCGACTTCGACCACGCGATCCTGCAGATTCCGCGCCTCTCGGCGGATGGCCTCCACGGCGCGCGGATTGAGCCGCGCGTCCGGATCGTCGAAACGCACCTCCGGATCGGGCACCGCCGACAGGAGAAGGCGCGTATAGGGATGCTGCGGATGGGTCAGCACCCGGTGGACATCGCCCCATTCGACGATCTGGCCCGCATACATCACAAGGATGTCTTCGGCGACATATCGTGCCGTCGCCAGGTCGTGCGTGATGTAGAGCAGCGCGACGCCGAGCTCCCGCTTCATCTCGTTGAGAAGGTTGAGAACGCCCAGGCGCACGGACACGTCCAGCATCGAGGTCGGCTCGTCGGCGACGATCACCCGGGCGCCCATCGCAAGCGTCCGGGCGATGTTGATGCGCTGGCGCTGCCCGCCGGAGAGCTCATGCGGGTGCTTGCGTGTGACGGTGCCGGGATCGAGCTCCACGCGGCGCAGAAGATCGGCGATGGCGTCATCCGCCGCCCTGCCCTTGAGGTGCGGCTGGCCCAGAGCAAGCGGACGACGGAGGATGAAGTCCACCGTGTGGGCCGGATTGAGCGACGCGAAGGGGTCCTGAAAGATCATCTGGACGGCGCGCCGGTATTCCTTGAGGCCGACCGCCTCGGAATCGTTCAGGTCACGGCCGTGGAACAGGATCCTTCCGCCATCCGGCTCATATTCGCGCATGACGAGACGGGCACAGGTGGTCTTGCCGCTGCCGGACTCGCCCACCAGCGCGACGGTTCTGCCGGGATGGAGCGCGAACGAGATGTCGTGCGCGGCCCGCACGGTCTTCTCGCCGTGGCCGAAGCTCTTGCTGACCCGCTCCAGTGCGATGATCGGCTCTTGGTCCATCATCCCGATGCCCTTTCCCGCTTGATCGGATCGCCATGCAGCGACGGGAACGAGGCCCAGAGCTGCTGTGTGTAGTCGTGCTGCGGCCGGTGATAGATCTGCTCGGCCGGACCCTGCTCGACCAGCTTCCCGCGCAGCATGATGCCGATCCGGTCGCAGAACTGCACCATCAGGCCCAGATCGTGGGTGATGAAGAGCACCGAGAATCCGCGGCTGCGCCGCAGCTCGTCGATCCTCTGCAGGATCTCGCGCTGGACGACCACGTCAAGGGCGGTCGTCGGCTCGTCCATCACGACGAGGCTCGGATCGAGCGCCATGCAGATGGCGATGACGATGCGCTGGCGCATGCCGCCCGAGAACTGATGCGGGTAGTCGCGCATGCGCTCGGGCGGAATGTCGACGAGCCGCAGCATCTCGGCCGCGCGCTCCCGCGACTGCGCCTTCGTGTAGCCGCGATGCCGCTTGAGCAGGTCGTGAAACTGCGCCTCCACCCTCAGGACGGGATTGAGGGAGTTCATGGCGCTCTGGAACACCATGGCGACCTTGTGCCAGCGGAACTCCCTCAGGGCCCGGTCGTCGAGGTCGAGCACGTCCTGCCCCTCGAAGAGGATCCTGCCCTGACGGATGAGCGCGGGCGGCTTGTGCAGGCGGTTGACCGCATAGGCGATCGTGCTTTTGCCGCAGCCGGATTCGCCCGCGAGGCCGAAGACCTCTCCGGGAGCGATGTCGAAGCTGACATCGTCGACCGCCCGGAAATCGCTCTGCGCGCCGACGTAGTCGATGGTGAGGTTCTGCACCGAAAGCAGGGGATTGGCGGTCATAGACGGCCCTCCCCGCGCCGCATGAGCAGCGACCAGCGCGACAGGGTGTTGCCTGTGCGCAGGCGCGGGTTGGCGATCTCGTCGACGGCGAAGTTCAGGAGCGACAGGCCAGCTCCCAGAGCGATCAGGGCGAAGCACGGGCTCAGGATGTCCCACCAGGCGCCCACCTGCAGGGCGGAGGCGTTCTGCGCGTTGAACAGCATCATGCCCCAGGAGACCGTCTTGGGATCGCCGAGCCCGAGGAACTCGAGCGTGGCTTCCGTGATGACCGCGAAGATCACGCTGCCCACGAAGTTGATCCCCACGATGGAGATCACGTTCGGGAAAATCTCGAACAGCATGATGCGCCAGGACGGCTCGCCCAGCATCTCGGCCGATTTCACGAAGTCCTTCTGCTTCACCGACAGGGTCTCGGCGCGCGTGACGCGCGCGCCCCAGGCCCAGGACGTGGCTCCGAGAATAAGCGCGATCACCCAGGGGCTCGCCTGTCCGATGAAGGCCGCGAGCACCAGGAGCAGCGGCAGGTTCGGCACCACGAGCACCATGTTGGTGAAGAAGCTGATCACCTCGTCGGTGCGCCCTCCCCGGTATCCCGCCACGATGCCGAGGATCGTTCCCACCGCCGTGATCAGGAGGCCGGCCCCGAAGCCGACGGCGAGAGACGTGCGGGCGCCGTAGAGAAGGCGCGCGAACACATCCTGGCCGATGCGCGTCGTGCCGAGCCAATGGTCCCAGCTCGGCGGCTGGTGCGGCCGCCCGACGCGCCGGGTCGGATCGTACTCGGTCAGCCAGGGCGCGGCGATTGCGAGCGCCACGATGATGGTAACGATGACGAGGCCGGTCAGGGCCTTCCTGTTGTGCGAAAAGCTTCTCAGAACCGCTCCCATGTCAGGCCCTCCGCAGCCGCGGATCGAGCAGCACGTAGCTGACATCCACGATGAAGTTGGCCGCGAGCATGGCGAGCGTCATGATCAGCAGCTGGCCCTGGATCACCGGATAGTCCCGTGCCAGGATCGCCTGATAGAGCGTATTGCCGAGCCCCGGATAGTTGAACACGACCTCCGTCACGAGGGAGCCGCCGAGCACGGTTCCGATCGCGATGGCGAGGCTGCTCACCGTCGGCAGAAGCGCGTTGCGCGCGGCGTACCAGAACATCACGTGCCGGTCCGACAGGCCCTTGGCCCGGGCCATGACGATGTAGTCCTCACCCAGCAGATTGATCATGTTGTTGCGCATGGTCACCAGAAACCCGCCGGTCAGCACGATCGACAGCGTCAGGACCGGCAGGATGCCATGTCGGATGACACTCGAGACGTAGGCCCAGGTGAAACTCGGATCGAGCGCCGGGTCGGCCGCGTAGCCGGTCGGGAACCAGTTGAGCTCGAAGCCGAAGAAGAACAGGGCCACCAGGGCGAGCACCATGGCGGGCATCGAGGTGGCCATGATGGCGCCGACCGAGAAGACCACGTCGAAGGTGCTCCCGCGCCTCCAGGCCGCCATGATGCCGAGCACCGTGCCCAGGGTGAAGCTGATGAGCGTCGCGGTCCCCATGAGACCGACGGTCCAGATAAGGGCGCGGCCCAGCAGCTCCGTCACGGGCAGCGGAAAATACTTGATCGACCGGCCGAGATCGCCGGTGAAGACGCTGTGCAGGTAGGTCAGGTATTGCTGCCAGAGCGGCCCCTCGACGAAGCCGAAGGTGAGCTTCAGGGCCTCGAGGTTCTCGGCCGAGAGATCGCTGCCCGCGCTCGAGAACATGATCTCGATCGGGTTGCCGGGCATGAGCCGGGGCAGGAAGAAGTTGACGGTCGCCGCGGCGAGAAAGGCCGCGAGATAGAATCCCAGGCGCCTGAAAAGAAATGCCATCGAAACCTCAGGACGGGGAAGCGGACGGACCACTTCCCCATTGTGCCGGATTACTTGACCGGCTTGAGCGCCAGGAGATGAAGCAGCCGTGCGGGGTTCTGGCGTGAGATCGTCGGATTGACGAACGGGTTCTCGCCGCTGGCCCAGCCCGTGAAGCGCTTGGTGTTGTACTGGTACCAGGTCGCGCTGTTGTAGACCGGGAAGATCGGGAGGTTCTCCGCGACGATCCGCTGGGCGCTGTTCATGATGGTCTTCTGCTGAGCCTGATCGGGCGTCTGGGCGAACTTCGCCAGCAGACCTTCGAGATCGTCGTTGAACCAACGCTGCGCCGTGAAGCGGGTCTTTCCGGCATCCGACTTGGTGAAGGCGCGCTGATAGAGATAATAGGGCGAGGCCGCCACCGAAATGCTGTTGATGGCGGCGTCGAAGGAACCGCTGATCAGGTTCTGCGACCAGACCGCTTCCTCTGGCGTTCCCATGCTGGCGTTGATGCCGGCCTCGCGCATCCCCTCGATGGCGATCTGCACCGTGTCGATCCAGTCGCTCCAGGAATTCGGCACGATGATGTTGAAAGCGATGGGCGTCCCGTCCGGATTGTCGCGGAAGCCGTCCTTGTTCTTGTCGACGTAACCTGCCTTGTCGAGAAGCGCCTTGGCGCCGTCCAGATCATAGGTCGTGTACTTGCCGAACTCGGCCTTCACCTTGGGATCGAGCCACATCTTGTAGACGTCCCCGAAGGCGGTCGGATCCTCGTTCAGCGTCGGGTAGCCATAGCCCGCCACGTCGACCATGGCCTTGCGGTCCAGCGTCATGCTGACCGCGCGACGGAAGTTGAGGTCCTTGAACGCCTTGCGGTTGTTCTCGTTGGACGTCTCCTGGTTGAACAGGAACTCCACCATGCTGCCGGCCACGTACCAATATTTGTGATGCTGCGGGTCCTTGGCCACGAACGTCTTCTCCACGTCCGGCAGGAAGGCCACGCCCCAGTCGAGCTGTCCGCCGGCGGAGGCCGCCAGGATCTGGTTGTTGTCCGCAAGCTGCGGGAAGCGCATGCAATCGACGGACAGGTGTGCGGCATCCCAATAATGCGGATTGCGGCATTGATCGTAGGTCTGCGGCGTGAACCGCGTCACCTCGGTCATCGGACCGCTGCCGACCGGATTCTCGTTGGCGAAGGTGACCGGCTCGGTGATGCCCTTCCACACATGCTCCGGCACAATCGGCAGCGCGATGAGCCGGTCGACCGCCAGCGCGCTCGGCTGGCGAAGGGTGAAGCGCACGGTCTGCTTGTCGACCTGCTCGACACCGCTGATGAACTGCCAAATCGACACGAAGTCGAGCGCCGGATATTGCTTGATGTAATTGTAGGTGAAGACCACGTCGGCCGCCGTCAGCGGCTGCCCGTCCGACCATTTCAGGCCGTCGCGCAGCTTGAACTCGATGCTCTTCAGATCCTCGGCGAGCTTGTAGCTCTCCGCCAGGCGGTAGTTGGGCTTGTTGTCGTCGAGCCGGTTGAAGACGATCAGCGGCTCGTAGATGAAGTCGAGCGTGCTCTGCCGCGCTGACGTCTGGTTGAACGGGTTGAAGTTGCGCACCCAGGTCGTCGCGGGCTCGATATTGACCGTAAGCACGGACTGCGCAGCAGCGGGCAGGGTCATGGCACCCAGCATGGTCATTGCCAGGAGTGCTGAAGATCGTTTCATTGAAGTTCCCTCTTTTTATTAAACCGTTTACACGCGAAAAGCTCTATTGCGGAAGGCGGGCGAATATACCTTCTACCTCCGCATGAAGCTCGCGAACGTCTACCTTCAGCGAACCGAGCCGTCGTTTTCCGGCCTCTATCCGCTCAAGCGATTGTTGTGAAAGCGGCCGGGCGGCTCTCGCGGCCGCCAGGCTTTCTGCGGTCGTGCCGTGGCTGTGCAGGGCAATGTCGCATCCGGCGTCGAGCGTCTGGCGCACGCGCTCCGGCAAAGGCCCGCGCAGCGATTCCATGAACAGGCAATCGGAGATGAGCACGCCGCGGTAGCCGAGCTCGCCTCGGATCACGTCATTGCAGATGACGGGCGAGATCGATGCGGGTTGCTCTTCGTCATAGGCTGAATAGACCACATGGGACACCATGGCCCAGGGCGTGTCGATCAGGTCCACGAACGGCTTGAAGTCCGTCGCGACAAGGACGTCGCGGCTCTCGCGCACCACCGGCCGCTCCTTGTGGCTGTCGGTCGTGGCCCGTCCGTGGCCGGGAATGTGCTTCATGATGGGCAGGTTGCCGACCTCGAGGAGGCTGTCGACCACGACGCGCCCGAGCGAAGCCACCCGCTCGGGATCCGGACCGAAGGAGCGCGCGCCGATCACCGCGCTCGTCGTGTCGAAGACGAGGTCGAGGACCGGTGAGCACCCGCTCGCCAGTCCGAGCTCCGTCATCATGGCTCCCATGGCATGCGACGAGAGGCGCAGAGCGTGCTTGGCGAGGTCCATGTCGTGGTCGGCGAGGCGCGAGAAGTCGCGGAAGGAACGGAACGACGGCCACGGGCCGGCGTCGAGATGCTGCACGCGGCCACCCTCCTGATCCGTGAAGACCGGCGCATCATCCCGTCCGACCGCCTCGCGGAACTGGGCCACCAGGGCCTTGACCTGATCGGGCGTCTTCAGGTTGCGCCGTCCCACAAAGAGACCGTACGGATTCGTTTCGCGAAACAGGGCGACCTCGTTGGCGTCGAGAACGGGATTCGGAATGCCGACGAAGAGGGCAAGTGGAACGTTTTGGGACATCGGACTCTATGGTGTGGGAGTGAAGGGTCGTTTTGGGGACGGCGACTAGACGAGAGCGGCCGGCTTCGGCGTTCGCAGCATGTCGCTGTAGATCCCCTTGCCGGAGACCGGGATCTCGATGGCGCCGACGGTCTCGATATAGAACCGGGCCGGGCCGGGATCGCCGATGATGGCATAGGCGTAACCCATGTCCTTCATGGCCTGGAGCGTCCGGTGCAGCAGGGCTGCGCCGATCCCCTGCCCCCTCGACGCTTCCGCAACGCCCGTGGGCCCGAAGAAGCCGCGCGCGATCGCGTCGTAGCACGCGAAGCCGACGAGCTCGCCGTTGCTCAAGGCGATCAGGCAGGAGGAAGGCTGCCGCCCGATGGCGACCGCGGCTTCGCTCGCCCAGTTCTCGCTGAAATGGCGCTGAATCCAGGACAGGACCACGTGTCGCTCAGGAGCGAGAACCGGCCGGATCGTCATGTCCGTTCGTTCAGTTCGCTGCTCCAAGGCTCTGAAGCCTGAAGCATATAGACTGACAAGCAGGTCGCCCATGCCTATTCCATAATTGGGATATATCTGGTTTTATAGTAGATTATATTTGGGTCAACTTGGCTTGCTCCGTCAAGCATGTTCTCCAGGCACGCGGAAGCGGCCGGACTCGCGGTCGCGCGGAACTGTCACGAAAACTCTGATGAGAGTGCTCGTCGAGGACCACAGAAGCCGGAGCGTTGCGCGTCCGACAACGGCCGCTCACGTCCGCACGATGACGGCGCCAGAGACGCACTCTGTAACAGAGGGGCGCGAGATGACAGCGTGGCGGATCACACGGACAGAGATTACCCGTTCGTGCTCTTGCCGAAGCGCTGCAACAGTTCCTGTGACTGGCGAAGGTTCTCCTGAGCCATTTTGATCTGCCGGGTCACGTCGGCGGTCAGTCGCATCATCCGCTCACCCTGCTCTTTTGCCGTCCTGACGGATCTGGACAGCTTCGCCGGCCGTCGCCCGGCCTGATGGTCGAGAACCTCGGAAAATGGCAGTTCCAGGACCAGCTCTCCGGCGTCGTTCCTGACCTCGAAGGCGTAGCGTCTCGGATTGCGGCCCTCACGAAGCCATTCCTGCGCCATGTCCCTGGCGGCATGAAAGGCCTCCAGATAGGCGGCCTCCGAGTCGGGCAGGACCACGCCGCTCTCATCCGGGCTGACGCCCTCCGGCCCCCCTGTCAGATGAAAATAGAACCGCGGCATCGATCTCTCGTCATTCATTCGTGTGCCCGCCATGCTCAAGGATCCATCGTCGGGCGGCATCCAGATCGGCGAAGGTGGGATGATTGGGACCATCCAGCCGATCGAAGCCGGCCTCCAGAAACCAATGCCCGGGGGCAATCGGGTTCTCCGGCGAAAGATGGACCAGGACGGCCAGGAGCCTCTGGTCACGGTCGAAGACCAGCATGCCCTCCTCTTCAGCTCCCGTCGCGACGCGCACCGGCTGAAGCGTGAGGGTCATGCCGCAGCTCCGCCTTGCTTGATCAGATGAAGGTAAGTCTCGTCGAAATCGCCAACTTCCTTCAGTCTTTCCCAATTGAGAACGATCAACCGGGTGCCCCGGGTCTCGATCAAGCCGTCCGCCCTCATCTGCTGGAAGACCCGGTTGGCATGGACGGCCGTGATGCCGAGCGCATCGGCGAATTCGATCTGGGTGATCGGCAGGTCGCAGGCATGATCCTCGGCCAGTCCAACCGCCTTCAGGCGTACCAGCAGCTCGCACAGGATATGGGCCATCCGGGGGTAAGCTTCACGGCGCCCGACATTGAGGATCCATTCGCGGAAGGACGCCCCCTCCACGAGGGTTTCGCGCCAGAAGGCTGCCGCGATCCTGGGAAAGCGCAGGCAGAGATCCCATAGATCCTCATGGGTGATAAAGCCGAGGCTGCACTGCGTCAGGGTCGTCACGGTGATGTCCAGAACCTTCAGGTGCAGGCTCTGGACGTCGGGCATGTCACCGGGGATGCCAAAGGCGACGATCTGGCGCTTGCCGTCTCCCGTCACCTTGTTGGTGCAGGTCATGCCGCTGAGGATCGCGAAGGATCGGGCCGGGCGGTCGCCCTCGCGCACCACGTCCTGGTCTTCCTTGATGACCGTCACCTGGAGCGGCAGCTCAAGAAGGGCCTGCCGCTCGTCCTCCGTCAACGGAAAGATGCTCTCCAGCTTGCGAATGAGCGGATTGTGATCGGATGGGAAAGGTGCAGGCAACATCGTGTTCCCTGTTCATCGGACAGGAGTATCTTATGGCTTCGCTCGCAGCAGCAGGTCAATGCTGATGACCGCCCACCCTACAGGCCGGTGAGCACCTGTCTTTGACCCATGTTAATTTTGCATCGTCTTTCGCCCGTCGCTCTTCGAATGGCGGCATGGGGCATCACGCCGACCGGGTGGTCGGCCGTGTCGGCTCAGGGGTTGGTGGACCAGCCGTGATCGGCCGGCGCGCGTGCGGCGGACCGGCGCTCCTGCGGGCCGTGGCCGGAGGCCGGGCGCGGCAGCAGCCGGCGCGGCCCCCCGGCGCGGGCCGGGATCGCGGTGCGCACCGCCTGCTGGAGCAGCCGCAGCTCCTCCTGCAGGGCCGCCAGGCGCGCGAGCAGCTCGCCATCGCTGAGCGGCCCGGCCGGGCATTCCTCGCATTGCCCGACCGCCCGGATCTTGCGCAGCAGGGCCGGGCCGATCGCCGGGGTGGTGAGCCAGCGGGCATCCGGGATCGCCGCCACCTCCTGAAGGCTCGGGCAGCGGCCGCCGAACTCGCCGCAGATCACCGCTTGCAGCCGGGGGGAGAAGTGGCTCAGGGGAAAAGGCTCATCCCGCGACATGGGCATCGATCCTTGGGTTCTGATCGTTGGGCTTTGATCCTGGGGTGCTGATCCTGGCTCGAACGCCCCCTATCGCAGAGCCCGATCGTGTCTGCCCCGGGGCTGAATCAAGGCCAAGCCTGGGCATTCCCAACCGGCTATCCTTTTGCGCCCACGGCAGCCGTCCTGATTTGGATGTAAGAACGGTGACGTCCGCAGACCCATCGCGATGCAGGTGTGCTATCATGGCGACGTGCAATCCGTCGGGACATTCCTGGAAGAGGGAGTCGGTCATGGCACACCGGGAGCAGCACGGGAATCGGGAATCCAAGAAGCCGAAAAAGGAGAAGCCCAAGGGCGGGACGCAGCAGCCGACTAAATGGGCCGTGAGCGAGATCGTGGAGGCCCGGTCGGATTCCAAGCACTGATCGCAGCCTCACGATCCGCAGGATCGGCCCGCACCGGGATCGTGCATGCCCGGGAACGGAATCTCGGCGAGACCGCCGAAAGGATCGTCGCGACCCATCCGTTGGGGCGCCCTGCGCGAGGCCCTGTGGAGCACGCGAGCAGGCCTCAAGGAAAACACCTCATCGGGACCGGAATCGAACCTGGCCCGGCTTCGGCATTTCCTCTGTCTGGCCCGGGTTTTCCCCGATGGTTCGCCGGCATGAGACGGGCTAAGCTCCGATCAGAGCCACCAGCGGAGAGAGCCCGGCCCGCCTGCGCGCTCTATCGAATGTGGAGCCCCGTATGAGTTCGCAGACCGGGCCGGTTGCCACGACGAGGTCGGGACGTGCGAGAACAGGGGAACGCAATGTCTGTCTTCACGGCGACTGCCAGCCCGGTCCCCCGATTGTTCAGGCGGCTTCTGACGGCGGCAATCCTGTGCGTCGCGATCGGTCCGGCGGACGCGGCCGAGCTTGACGCGGCGGCCCCGTCCGGCCCTGCGGCAACGCTCATCGAGAACGTGCGCATCTTCGACGGCAGGAACTCCGTGCTGTCGGCGCCCAGCCATGTCCTCGTGAAAGGCAATGTCATCGCGCAGGTCTCGACCGCCGCGATCGACGTCCCGCGGGACGCCGCCGTCCGGGTCGTTCCCGGGAACGGGCGCGTGCTGATGCCGGGGCTGATCGACATGCATTGGCACGCGATGATGGTACGTCCGACACCCGTGACGCTTCTCTCGAGCGGGATCGGCTATTCGAATCTGCTGGCGGGGGTCGAGGCCACGGCGACGCTAATGCGCGGGTTCACCACCGTCCGGGACATGGGCGGTCCAGCCTTCGACCTCAAACGCGCCATCGACGAAGGCCTCTTGCCGGGCCCGCGCATCTATCCTTCTGGCGCCGTCATCACGATCACCGGCGGCCATGGCGACTTTCGCCCGCTCTCCGACCTGCCGAGAACCATCGGCGGAATGCTCGCACGCGTCGAGCAGCTCGGCGGTAGCATGATCGCCGATAGCCCGGACGAAGTGCGCCTGCGGGCGCGGGAGCAACTCATGCAGGGTGCGTCCCAGATCAAGCTGACGGCCGGCGGCGGCGTGGCCTCCCCGTTCAGCCCGCTCGACGTATCCACCTTCACCGAGGCGGAACTTCGTGCGGCGGTCGAGGCCGCCGAGAACTGGGGAACCTACGTCTGCACCCATGCCTACACGTCCGTCTCCATCCAGCGGTCGATTGCGGCCGGCGTCCGGTGCATCGAGCACGGGCACCTGATGGACGAAGCCACGGCCCGGCTGATGGCCGAAAGGGGGATCTGGCTGAGCACGCAGCCGTTCCTCGACCTCGGCGGCGCCGACGCTCTGGGCCCGGCGGAGCAGGCAAAGATGAAGCAGGTTTTGGCGGGAACCGAGAGGGTCTATGCGCTGGCGAAGACGCACAATATCAAGACCGCCTTCGGGACGGACATCCTTTTCTCGCAGGAGCTGGCCGAACGTCAGGGAGCCATGCTCGCGACGCTCGCCCGCTGGTACACGCCGGCCGAGGCACTCACCATGGCGACGTCGACGAATGCCGAACTCCTCGCCCTGTCCGGACTGCGCAATCCCTATCCGGGGAAGCTCGGGGTCGTGGAAGAGGGAGCGCTGGCCGACCTGCTGCTCGTCGACGGCAACCCGCTCGAGAACCTCGACCTCGTCGCCGACCCGGCCAAGAACTTCGTCGTCATCATGAAAGACGGTCGGCTCTACAAGGACACCCTGCCGAGGTGACGCCCAGTCCTCCAGGTGTTCCAGGATGGGAAACCGTGTCATCATCATAGGCGGGGTCTAGGGCTCAGATGATGCCCTCGGGGCGTTGAAGTCATCGGGACCGGAGAAGGTCCGAGCGGTCGAACGCTCATGGATTCCGGTCTCTCGAGCAACAACCGGGTTCCGCCATGATGAGGAAGCCACCGTCCGAGCAGCCGACAGGGATGATGCAGGACCCGATCGCGGATCCTCCCATTCCCTTACTCATCGACCCGCGCGGCGGCGACATCGAGGATGACATCGCAAGTCCCAAGAGCCGGTCCTTGATCGCGATTGGTGGACGACTCCTCGCGGAAATCAGCGTCGCGAAGCTCATTGTGGCTTGGATCATGCTGATCGGCCTTCCTGCGCTTCTCCTCGGACTTGCCCCACTGGTCATCCTGGGATGGGCCACCACCATATCCGGGCAACTCGCGACCGCGCTCGCAGGATTCTGGTCGCTGCTGATCGTCGGGGGCCTCGTGGCGCTTGCGTGGATCGGCGGCAGGCCCGTCCTGCGCGCGGCGGAGCAAAGCCTCTGGTCGCTCAATGCACTGGCCGTTCAGCCGGTTTATGCTCTGTTCCGGGAAGGCCTGCGCCACATCGGCGGCAAACTCGCCCCCGATCTCGAACCGCAGCGGCGTACACGTCTCTACGCTGCCGCGGCTCTGGGCGGAGGCCTGCTGCTGAGCGGCCTGTCGCTCTGGTTCGTCCTCCTCGCCTGGCCTTCATCGCGATGGATCGGGCACGCAGGCGACGTTTTCACGCCGCTCCAGCTGATCGCTCCCGCTCTCGCCAACGCGGTGGTCATCGTCGGATGCTACGTCATGGGGGCAGCTCTCGTTTGGGCGGTGGCCGATGGTTCCCTGGGACGGCCTGCCGACCTCATGACGTTCGCGGAGATCCCGTCGGGGCTCCGGACATGGCGGATCGCGCACCTGTCCGATCTCCACATGGTCGGGGAGCGATATGGATTCCGGATCGAAAGCGGCCGGACTGGACCCCAGGGCAACGGACGAATGCACCGTGTCCTCGATCGTCTCGAGTCGCTCCACCGTCACCACCCGGTCGATCTCGTCCTGATCACGGGCGACATGACCGATGCCGGGCGATCCGCCGAGTGGGCGGAGTTCCTGGACGCCGTCGGCGCTTATCCCGATCTGGCTCGGCGTTTGCTGATCCTGCCCGGCAACCATGACGTGAACGTGGTCGACCGCGCGAATCCGGCTCGGCTCGAGCTGCCGACCAGCCCGGGAAAGCGCCTGCGCCAACTCAGGACCCTCTCAGCGATCGAAGCTCTGCACGGAGGCAGGGTCTTCTGCTTCGATTCCAAGGCGGGGCGCCTCGGCCCCACTCTTTCGGAGAGACTTGCCCCGTACAGGAACGACATCGAGGCTTTTGCCGAAACGGGAGGGATCCGTCAGTCGCTGCGAGTGGCGCAGATCTGGGACGACGCATTTCCCCTGATCGTTCCGCCGACGACGGATGAAGGCATCGGCGTGGCGCTTCTCAATTCGAACGCGGAGACCCACTTTTCCTTCACGAACGCCCTTGGAATCATGTCGGCGCTTCAAGCGCAGGATCTGGTGGCCGCCATTGAGCGCTATCCCCGCGCCGGCTGGATCATCGCCCTTCATCACCACATGGTAGAATACCCCACACCAGCGCAGGCCTTCTCGGA
Source organism: Microvirga terrae (assembly GCF_013307435.2). Lineage (NCBI taxonomy): Bacteria > Pseudomonadati > Pseudomonadota > Alphaproteobacteria > Hyphomicrobiales > Methylobacteriaceae > Microvirga > Microvirga terrae. The sequence continues at coordinate 2,358,504 of NZ_CP102845.1, read as the reverse complement.
ACGGATCGGCACAGCCCTCATCAATGGATCGTGGATCGTCCGGCAGATTCGGCCCTTCGCCCGTCGCCTCGTGGTGTTCCACGGACATCGGCACACGGAGTGGATTGGTGAATGCGGAGGCGTCCGGATCGTTTCCGCCTCATCACAGGTCATGCATGCCGCGCAGAGCGAGGGCGCTTCCTTCCTGGTGCATACCCTCGCGATGGTCGATGACGGGCTTCAGCTCGCCAGGCCTGAACGGGTCGAAGTCACGTTTTCGGATGAGGATGATCGGGAAGTGGTTCATCCGCCTCGTCCGGCGGTCCCAGCTGAACGGCCAGCCATCGCGTCGCTGGATCCTGGGCACAGAAGGTGAGAAAGGCAATCGTGATCGGAAGCCCGATGAACGTTCCTGGCAGCCCCCACAGGAAGGTCCAGAGGAAGATCGAGAACAACACGACGAACGGAGACATGGCGAGCACGCTCCCGGAAAGACGAGGCTCGATGTAGCTTCCAACCACGAACTGGATCACGTTCAGGCAGGCGAAAACCGTGATGACCGCCTGCCAGGTGTCGAACTGCACCATCGCGAGCAATGTGGGGAACAGGGTAGCAATGAAGGGACCGATGAAAGGGATGTAGTTCAACGTGAAGGCAATCACCCCCCATTCCTGCGCAAGAGGCAACCCGAAGAGTTCCGCGAAGAGCCAGACGAGCGCGCCGGTCAGAGCGCTCATCACGGTGCGAACCACCATGTAGCGACGGATCTTCACAGCCCCTTCCGCGGCGCCGACAAGCAGGACTCGTGCCATGCGCTGATCCGGCAAGGTTCCGATTTTCCGCGCTGTTCCTTCGACTTCGAGCAACCCGAGGATGACGTAGACGAGAACGACGAGCCAGAAGCTCAGGGTGGTGTTCACCTGACCCGTGAACTTCTGCATGAGTCCCACGACCCAACTGATGTTGAAGTGATCCGCCCAGAGGCTCGCCACGACGATTCCCTGCTCCTCGAGCCAGGCCGCCATCTGATTGTAGATTGCCTGGAAGCGTCCCAGATTGATGAGGATCCAGCGTCCGACCCGGCTGAAGGCCCAGACCACCAGCGAGGCGAACCCGCTGAACGCAATCACCAGCAACAGGACGCTGATCGCCAGGGCGACGAGACGAGGAACGAAGGCCTGTAGACGGGCCTGCAACGGCCAGACGAGCGCGATCAGGAACAGCGAGAAGGCAACCGGCGCAATGACCGCCTCGGCAATGTAGACGGCGCCGAGGACGATGAGGGTCGCCATCGTCATCAAAGCCCAGTTCGTCGAGGCAAGGTGGGAGGGGCCACGATGCGTCTCGTCCAAGGGAACATGAGGTTGATCCACGTCGTCCCTCCCGGTCCATCGCGGCCATGACGATCAACCCTACCGTCCTTGCGGGCCGGTGCCATCGAACCAGTTCGCAGTCCAGAGCCGCTCGTCGGCGCTTCCGCAGCGCGTATTCAAGCAAGATCACGCAACAGGATACCGACAGTCCGCATCAGGAGCAAATGGCCCGACGCCGGACGTCGAGACCCCATGCGACGCAAGGGCTACGAGGGACTCGCGCACCCCCGGCGGCTGAATGCCGATCCACAATTGAGCCCGAAGGAGACAAGCCTGCGAGATCGTCGAGGAACCCGGATACCGGATCCGTGCATGTTGGCGAAGCACGACGCTTCCATCGCGATCCCAGGATTTATTGCTTGTCACCGTCTCGGAAAGAGACCATAATCCGTCGCTAAGTGACCTGTAGAATGGGCATTTTGCTCAAGAGAGTCCATGTCTCCGTCTCGGATCTCGAAGACGATTGTCACGAGCCAGCGGATTGAGTGTCGCGAGTCCCGCTCATTGCTGAGCAACTAGCCTGGTCATAGCACAGCTGTGTGTCGTGCCTCCTGTCGCGGGGCCCTCGATCTGAAGGGCGAGAAATGACAACCAGCACGGAAGTCGCATCGAAGACCTCGATGCAGCGTTTTCTCGACGGCGTTGAACGCGTGGGGAACATGGTTCCCCATCCCGTCGTCATTTTCCTGATTCTTATCGGCATCGTCATCGTGCTCTCGGCCGTGCTCAGTCTGTTCGGCGCGGCCGTCACCTTCGAGCGCATCAACCCGGACACGCACCTGGTCGAGACCGCCACCACGGAGATCCGCAGCCTCCTGACCGCCGACGGCATCCGCTTCATGTACGCGTCGCTGATCCCGAACTTCATGGGGTTCACGGCGGTGGGCCTCATGATCGTCGCAATGATCGGCGCCGGGGTGGCCGAAGAATCCGGACTCGTCACCGCTCTGATCCGCAAGCTCGTGATCGTCTCGCCGGCCTGGGCGCTCACCTACATCCTGTCCTTCGTCGGCATCATCGCGAGCATCGCGGCCGATGCGGGCTATCTGGTCCTGATCCCGCTTGCGGGCATCGCCTATCTGGCTGTCGGGCGCCATCCCCTGGCCGGGCTCGCGCTGGGCTTTGCTGCCGTGGCCGGTGCCTTCACGGTCAACATGCTGATCAAGCCGCTCGATGCCGTGCTGGTGGAGTTCACCAATGACGCGGCTCATCTCGTCGATCCGAACCGCTCCATCGGCCTTGCCTCGAATGTCTGGTTCTCCTTCGCGTCCGTGCTGTTCCTCACCGTCGTCGTCGCCTTCATCACCGACCGCATAGTCGCACCCCGCCTGGGCGCCTACGACCCGAGGCTGGCCGCGGAGGGAACCACGACGGAGCAAAGCGCCGAACTGTCGGAGCAGGAGTCGCGCGGCCTGCGCTACGCCGGTCTCGGGCTGCTCGGACTGATCGCCGTCTTCTGCCTGCTGACCCTTCCATCCGGCGCGCCTCTCCGGAACCCCGAAACGCGCGAGTTGATCGGCGACTCGCCCTTCATGAGCGGCCTGATCGCGCTGATCATGCTGATGTTCCTCGTGACGGGCTGGGCCTACGGCATCGGTGCCGGGACGCTCAGGACACTGCCCGAGGTCATCGCAGCGATCGAGAAGTCGATCAAGAGCCTCGGCGGCACGATCTTCCTGTTCTTCGTGCTGAGCCAGTTCGTGGCTTATTTCACCTATACCAACATGGGCACCGTGATGGCGCTCAGCCTGTCGGGCGCGTTGCAGGCGGCCAACATCGGCGCGCTGCCGCTGCTGCTCGGCTTCATCGTGGTGGTCGCGATCATCGACCTGCTGCTGACCGGCGCCATCGCCAAATGGGCGATCTTCGCTCCTGTGTTCGTACCCTTGCTCATGAAGCTCGGGGTCGAGCCGGAAGCTGTGCTCGCTGCCTATCGCGTCGGCGACTCGCCCATGAATGCGATCACGCCCCTGAACGCCTATTTCGCCCTCGTCGTGGGATTCGCCCAGAGATACGACCGGACGGCTGGCGTCGGCACAGTCGTGTCGCTCATGCTTCCCTATGTCGTGTGGATGTTCGTTCTCTGGACCGCCCTCTTCGCCCTCTGGAAGATGCTCGGGCTTCCGTGGGGATTGTGAACCTATCAGGCAACCGCAAACATTGGATCGAACGATGGACAGCTTTGCGCCACCCCTCGATGTCGCCGCCGCCGAGGATCACCTGATGCGGTTTCTCTCGGTCGAAGGCGTCACGGGGAGCGAAGCCCGGATCGCTGCGGCCGTTTCCGACGCCCTCAGGAAGGCGGGCGTTCCGGCCTCCGCGATCCGCTTCGATACCGCGCACAAGCGCATTCCCGTCCCGACGGAAACGGGAAACCTGATCGTCGATCTACCCGGAACCCGGCCCGGGCCGCGGCTGCTGTTCGCGACCCATCTCGACACGGTGCCGCTTTGCGCCGGCGCCAAGCCTAGACGGGAGGGCGACCGTATCGTCTCGGATGGCACGACGGCCCTCGGCGGAGACAATCGTACGGGATGCGCCATCCTCGTCGTGCTCGCAGAGACGCTGCTGAAGCACAACCTGCCGCACCCGCCGATCACGCTGCTCTTCACGGTGCGTGAGGAAAGCGGCCTTCACGGCGCGCGCGAGCTCGACCCGGTTGATCTCGGCGGGGCCGTCATGTGCATCAATGTGGACGGCCAGGATCCGAACGATCTGATCATCGGGGCGGTCGGGCAGGAAAACTGGGAGGTCGAGATCATCGGCAAGGCCTCGCATGCGGGCGTGGCGCCCGAGAAGGGCATCTCGGCGTCGCTGGTCGGCGCCATCGGGCTTGCCGAGGCGCAGCGGGAGGGCTGGTTCGGCAAGGTGGTGAAGGCCGACGGCAAGGGCACCAGCAATGTCGGCATCTTCGGCGGAAAGGACGGCAAGGCCGCCGGGGACGCGACGAACGTGGTCACCGACTATGCGTTCATCAAGGGAGAGGCGCGGAGCCCAACCTCCGCGTTTGCGACGGCGATCGCGCAGGGCTTTGAAGGGGCTTTCCGGAGAGGTCGGGAAGCGGTGAAGGACGATCAAGGCGAAATGGCCGAAATGACCTTCACCCACACACCATCCTATCCACCCTTCAACCTGGATGAGACTGCACCCGTCGTACGCCGCGCGACCCGGGCGATGACCATGCTCGGCCTCACACCCAATTACGTGTTCTCGAACGGCGGCCTTGATGCCAACTGGCTCGACAAGCATGGTGTCCCGACCGTCACCATCGGGGCCGGACAGGCGGAGATCCACACGATCAAGGAATACGTGAACCTGCCGGAATTCGCGACCGGCTGCCGCTTGGCGCTGCTCTTGGCCACGATCGAGGACGAGTGAGCGATTGAGCCCGATCACTTACATCGCCGTCATCATCGCGGCGGCCGTCGTCCTGTTCGTCTGGAACAGGCTGCCGGTCGTTGTCGTCGCGATGGCGACCGCATTGGCTCTGTGGGCCACGCAGGTTCTGACGCTGGAGCAGGCGCTCGGCGGTTTCGGCGACCCTGCCGTCATCTTCATCACCTGTCTCTTCGTGGTCAGTGCAGCTCTTGAGGCAACCGGCGTGACCGCTTGGGCTGGTCAGCTCCTGATCCAGGGAGCGGGACAGGAGAGCCGGACCCGTCTGCTGCTCCTCACGATGAGCCTCGTAGCCCTGCTCACGGCCATGATCAGCGTCAACGGTGCCGTTGCCGCCCTGCTTCCGGTCGTCATGGTCATGGCCATGCGCCTCAGGAGGAAGTCCTCCCAACTGCTGATGCCCCTTGTCTTCTCGGCCCACGCGGGATCGATGCTCGCACTCACCGGAACGCCGGTGAACGTCCTCGTCTCGGAGGCTGGGCTCGACGCCGGGGTCGGTGGGTTCGCCTTCCTCGAATTCGCCCTCGTGGGTGCCCCCCTTCTCCTTGGCACCATGGCCATCATCATCCTCTTCGGCGAACGGCTCCTGCCGCAGCGCAACGGCGCCAAGATGCCAGCCGACCTCAGTCACCATGCCAGGACCCTGGTGGAGCAGTACGGCCTCGCCGACGGCGTCTTCCGGATGCGCGTGCGCGCCACCTCGTCCTATGTCGGCCTGTCTCCGTCGCAGGTCGATCTCTCGGCCTTCCCCGGCCTGCAACTCGTCGCCGTGCATGAGGGCGAGAGCGCCGCCCCGCTGCGCCGGCCCGTGGGGGACGGCGACCACATGCTCGTGCGCGGGACGGCCGAGGCGGCGGCATCGCTCGCCAGGCGGATGCACCTCGCGTTCCGCGAGGACGGTGCGTCGGGGCAAGGTGAGGAAACGCTGTTCAACCGCCGGTCAGGCCTAGCCGAGGTGGTGATCCCACCGCGCTCTAGCCTCATCGGGCAGATCGTGTTCCCCGGCATGGTCACCGACAGCGGTGACCTCATCGTGCTTGCGGTGCAACGGGCCGGAGCTGAGACCGGCACTGGCAATCCGAACTCCGGCCGCCGCGACGTCGCCCTGCAGGCGGGCGACACCATGCTGCTCCAAGGAACCTGGAAGGCGCTCGATGTTCACCTCAGCGATCCGGACGTGCTGGTGGTGAACTCGCCCGAGTTGATCCGGCGTCAGGCGGTGCCTCTCGGACCGGGAGCCTACCAGGCGATCGCCGTCCTGGTTGCGATGGTGGTCCTGCTCGCGACCAGCCTCGTGCCGCCCGCCGTCGCAGGCCTGCTTGCGGCCGGGGCCATCGTCCTGTCACGGATCCTCACCGTCGATCAGTCTTTCCGGTCCATCGACTGGACGACCGTGATCCTGGTCGGCGCGTTGATGCCGCTGTCCACCGCGATGGTCGAGACGGGAGCGGCCGGGCTCATGGCCGTGGGACTGGTCCGTCTCGTCGGCGATGCCGGTCCCTACGCGCTGCTCGCCGGCCTCTTCGTGCTCACCGCCATCATGGGCCAGTTGATCAGCAACACCGCCACCGCCCTGATCGTCATTCCCATCGGGGCCGCGGCCGCGACCAGCATGGGCATCTCGCCCCGCCCCGTTCTGATGAGCACCGCGGTTGCGGCGGCAGGGGCTTTCCTGACCCCCATCGCGACGCCGACCAACCTGATGGTCATGGGGCCGGGAGGCTATGTTTTCGGTGATTACTGGAAGCTGGGATTACCCCTTCTCGTGTGGTTTTTCGTCATCGCGGTCTTCGTCGTGCCGCTGATCTGGCGGTTCTGACGAGCCGGATCAGCTGACCCGCACCTGCCAGGCCAGATAGGCAATGGCCGAACCGATGCTGATCAGATTCATGCCGAGCAGAACGCCTAAGAGCCAGACGGACGTCACCGGCAGATTGGCCCACAGGATCAACGAAAGCGCGATGCCCACGACACCACTGGCCAGAACCCAGCCCCAATTGGGGAAGGGACGGATCGTCAACGCGAAGACGACTTTGGAAATACCCTCCATCATGAAGAAAACGATGAGGAGGAGCGAGATTGTCGTCAGTCCTTGAGCCGGGTCGCGCAGGAACAGAAAGCCGATCAGCATGGCAAGCCCGATCGAGATCAGCTGCAGCCAGAAATGCGGCACGTGGCGCGCGCTGATGAGACTGAGCGTCTGCAGCAAGCCACTGATCACCAGAAGCCAGCCGAGGAGAACGATGACTGCGGTCGACGAGAACACAGGGTAGACGATCGCCAGGATGCCCGCGACGATCAAGAGCGATCCCTCCGCCAAGTACCACAGCGCATAGCGCTTGACGGAATGCCGCATCGCTTCACGGAACACTTCCGCCGCGGCGTCCAGCGATATCGCCATCCTATCCTCCTGCCTCATGACGCGGGTGCTGTCGAACGGTCGGTTGAACGCACTCGATGCGAGGTAGGCCGCATAGCCCGAGAACGGACAGGCATCATTCCCAATGCCTTCATCGAAACTCTCAGAGCGCCTGCGCTGGAATCGAGCCCGCCGCTGCAACCCCTTCGCTTGGACTTGGCGCATGCACCTTCGACAGGGCGGCCTGCAGTTTCGATTCCTGCTCCGGCGAAAGCGAGGATCGGATGACGCGCCCGTTGAAACCGGAGAGTTCGGCCAGCACCTTCTCGGGCTGTGACTTTCGAATGAGAAGGAACAAGGCGGATGAATCGGGCTTCAGGGTCGCACCGATGGACTTGATGAAGTCGTCGTTGATGCCGTAGTCGATCATGCTTCCGGACAACGCACCGGACCCTGCTCCCACGGCGCCTCCGATCGCAAGTCCGGCAAGGGGATTGAGGAACAGCAATCCGATGAGGCTGCCCCACATCGCACCGGAGAGACCTCCGGACGTCGCTCCGAGTCTGACGAGGTTGACGCTCTGCTTAACACGGACGGCGCCATCCGCCCCACGGATGGCCACGACGGCATCTTCCAGGTCGATGAGGTATTCCTTTTGCAGTCGGGTCAGTTCGGTCAGGACACGATCAGCATCATTCGGGTTGTCGAACCCGACGACCACCAGTTCAGCCATGGGATCCACTCCTGTAGCGCCAACAATGTGGGTCGTACCAAGACCCAAACTACCATCAAGCGGCTGCAGTGGTCTATCAGGTATTACCCTAGGATCATGACTACAAAAGCTCCGGCGTCGGGCTTGCGGCTTCTGGACAGAACTCCTCGATGCCGCTGCGGCCACCAGGCAGGAGATCGCGCCGTGAACCGAGCCTTGATGCGGCGCATTCAGCCAAATTCTGGCGGGAGAGCTGAGAGAATCCGCCTCGCAGTCGACGTGGCCAAGGTGCCGCCTGGTCGCTCTGCCCCGCCCTCTCCTTCCGGCACCCCTGAAGGTCGCTGGCAGAGGCTCTGTCACTGGGCGAACCATCCGCGCCCGTCGGCTCGTCCCGACGAGACTTGAAACGAGACTTCGGCAGAGGACTCACCAACCGAACGTGAACGATCCGGCTCTTCGTGCCGACACTATCATAAGTGAATGGCAAAGCTTTGATGCTGCACTAATGGCAATAAAGTTCTCTGTGAGAACATTCCAGGATTGATGTAGCGGTGTGGAGGCGAGAGTGGTTGCGAGCAATCCCAAGAACGGCGCAGCCCTGATCGAGCCGAATGCCATCGAGGAGATCCCCGATGGTGAGAATGTTCTGGAGGCCGAACCGACCCTGCCGCCTCATGTTGCCTCCCTTTTGGGAGAGCAGCTTCAGGCCCTGTACTCTCACCTGATGAGCGAGCCCGTTCCCAACCGGTTCATCCAGCTCCTTGCGCAACTGGATCAGGGGGTAAAGCAAACTGATGGCGAATGAGAATTCCGTCCATCAAGCAATGTTGGCCGCGATCCCTCACCTGCGCGCCTTCGCCATTTCCTTGTCCGGCAGCATCGAGCGCGCGGATGACCTCGTTCAAGTCGCTCTCCTGCGGGGACTCGAGAACCTCGATAAGTTCCAGCCCGGCACGAGCATGCAGGCTTGGCTGTTCACCATCCTGCGAAATCAGTTTCATACCGACTATCGCAGGCGTCGCCGGGAGGTGGAGGATCCGGACGGAGCCATGGCGCAGCAACTGGCTGTCATGCCCGAGCAAGGTCCGCACCTCGACTTCCGGGACCTGCAGGTCGCCCTGACGAAGCTCTCTGTCGAGCAACGCGAAGCGCTTCTGCTCGTCTCGGCTGAGGGAGTATCATATGAGGAAGCGGCCCAGATCTGCGGGGTCAATATCGGCACCATCAAGAGCCGGGTGAGCCGCGCCCGAACGCGCTTGGCAGAGCTCCTGGCGCTCGACGGCGACGATGATCTTGGCCCTGACCGTCTGGTCAGAGCTGCCCTGTTCAAACACGTACCCTAAAGTTTTCCGGGCCGAGCGCTGCGGACGATGGTGCGCGGGACGATTGAATACGGCCGGATCCGGGGACGACGCTGAGAAATTTCGTGCATCGCAGGTCACTGCGCCAGCGTGCTACAGCGGTGCGTCGGATTGTGACATGGCCGCGAGTTGAGCAAAGCGCGCAGGGTCAGCGTTAGCGGAAGAAGCCAAGGGAATCCGGTTAAGCCATGACCGGGTGAAATGGGGTTCCTCGAGCGCAGCGGACGGGAGTACGCCATGGACAGCAGGGAATCCGGGAGCAGCGATCGGGATGTGAGGCTCAAGGCGCCTGCCGACGCTCCGTTTCCCTTCGAGGCTCGGATCTCGGCCAGCGCCGAAGTTCGAACCTTCGAGCTGACGGGGCAGGACCCCGTGACGGGATCGATGACAACGCAACGGCACGATATCGTCGGTCGCGAGCAGGACCACTACCTCGACCTGTTCGAATGGATTGCGAACAGCTTCGGCTCACGCCTCCCCCGCAATCGGAGCGACGGAGAGGTGTCTTCCCACGTGTTGCCTTGCCGGGTGTTGCTCGACCGCAATATCGCGCCGGAGATCTGGTACGGGTACGGCGATCCTGCCGTCACCAAAGTCCCGGCTGCACGCACCGGCGACGGCGATTGGTACTATCTGTTCGTAACGTCCAACGACGCTCCGAACTCTTTTCCCATACTTCGCTCCCGGACACTCGATCACTGGGAGCTGTCCGGCTTTGCCTTTCCAAGCGGGAGAAAGCCATCCTGGGCGGAGGATGGGCTGAACGTCAGCGATTTCTGGGCCCCCGAAATGCACATGGTCGGCGACCAGTTCTTCTTGTGTTTCACCGCACGCGAGCACGGCGGTTCCCTGGCGATCGGATTAGCCCGCTCGTCGCGCCCGGAGGGGCCGTATGAGAGCGACCCTGCCCCTCTCGTCAGCGGCGGCGTGATCGATCCTCATTTCCTGGTCGACAGAATGGGGCGGACAATCCTGTTCTGGAAGGAAGACACCAACGACGTCTGGCCAAGCTTGCTGAGCGAATTCCTGCATTGCCGCGCGGATATGGTGGAGCGGCTTTTTCCCTTGCCCGAGGATCGCCGTGCGGCCTCGCTTGCGTCAATGCTCTGGCCCTGGGTGCGCACGCTCGAACCCATGGAGCGTTTTCTTGCACAGCAGGTCCTGATCCAGGCCGTCGTGTCGGACTTCACGGGATTCCGGCAACGACTTCAATCGCTGCCGGACGGCCGGCATCCGGACCAGACGCGGCAGGCCGTCGAGGCTATTCTCACCGCCCTGCGTACACCCATCTACGCGCAGGAATTCGATCCGGAGACCCGCTGCCTCACCGGCGACAGGGTGGTCGCACTCGAGAATGATCGTGATTGGGAAGCTCACCTCATCGAAGGTATTTGGGTCGAAGAGCACGGAGATCGGTTCTACATGTTCTATTCCGGCAACGACTTCTCGACCCCGGAATATGGAACGGGTGTCGCTGTTGCCTCCTCCCCGCTGGGCCCCTATCGCAAAATGGAGCGTCCGTTGCTGCGCTCGACGCAAGAGTGGGTGGGCCCTGGCCATCCCTCGCTTGCACAGGGACCGGATGGAGATCCGTGGCTTTTCCTGCACGCCTTCATGCCTGGGCAGGCTGGGTACAGAAAATTTCGAGCGCTCCTGGCCGTGCCGATATGCTTCGAACCCGAGACTGTGAGACTTCGCTGAGGAGTGTCGCGGAACGGGCCGCGCGTTCGCAACTGGTTGCACACGACCGATGGGATTTTGCGGATTACGCGGCGTCGACGGTAGAGCTGTGTAAACGCCGCTCCTGTCGTGGCCTCGTATTCAGTCGGACAGAGATGCATCGAATGAAACGACATTGCGAATTCGGGATATTCAATTGACCGGTCCGCATCCCACCGCTAGCCTTCAGAAAAAATACCCATGCTATCGGAGGGAATCGTGTCCAAGTGGAAAGTTGCTCTATCGGCCGCCGCGTTGCTGACTCTGGGCACCGCGCAGGCACTCGCGCAGCAGGCCTTTCCCAGCCGCTACATCACGATGATCGTTCCCTTCGCTCCGGGAGGGCCGACGGACATCGTCGGCCGTATCGTGGCCGAGCATATGTCGCGCACGCTTGGGCAGCAGGTGGTGATCGAGAATGTCGCGGGCGTGGCAGGAACGATCGGAGCAGGCCGTGTCGCCAAGGCCGCGCCGGACGGCCATACCATCCTGGTGGGGCCGATGAGCACGATGAGCTTCTCGCCGGCTCTCTATCCGAAGCTCGCCTTCAATCCGCTCTCCGATTTCGAACCGATCGGCATTGCCGCCTCCGCGCCGATCATGCTCGTCACCAACAACGCCATTCCTGCGACAAAGCTCTCGGAATTCGCCGATCACGTGAAAGCGAACGCCGGTGCGCTGACCAATGGAAATGCCGGGGTCGGCTCGACGTCCCATCTCGCCTGCCTGCTGTTGAACAATCGTGTCGGCGTCTCGGTCACGCTCGTTCCCTATCGCGGCACGGGACCAGCGTTGCAGGACGTCGTGTCTGGTCAGGTCGGCTACCTCTGTGACCAGGTGACAAGCCTGATGTCACAGGTCCAGGCCAAGACGGTCAAGCCGCTTGCGGTGCTGGCCCCGACCCGATCGCCGGTCCTGCCGGATGTGCCCACAGCAAGCGAGGCTGGCATGAGCGGCATCGACATGGTGGTCTGGAATGCCCTGTTCGCGCCGAAAGGTACACCGCCCGAGGTCATCGAAAAGCTGAACTCCGCCCTGATCAAGGCCATTACCGACCCGGCATCGCGCGAAAGGTTCCTGCAGCTGGGAGCCGAACCCCCGCCGGACACCCAGCGCTCGCCGCAGGCCTTGCGCGAGATTCATGCCGCGGACGTCGCCAAATGGGGCGAGGTGATCCGGAGCGCCAACGTTTCGGTGGAATGAAGGCTCCTTATGGAGCCTGCCTTGTCGCCCGACAGGGGGCCGGCAAGGGCGCCGGATTCGATCAGCATTCTCACGCGGGCGCTTGGTCGCGTGAGATCCATCTTGGACAGCCGGGTATAGCGTCTTTCCACAAATGCCTGTTGCAGCAGGACTCGAAACCGATACTCTGTCAGCGCGCCATAAAGCCCTGCCGTCCGCAACCAACCCGACCCGAGAGCCTCGATTTGATCATTTCACCGAGCACGATGGCCGACCAGCTGGCTGCCGAACACCGAAACGGAGTGAAATTCCACCAACTCCAGGGGATCAGGGGTCTTTCGGATGCCTATCGCGTGCAGGATGCCTATGTGGCATCGATCATCGCGGACGATACCCAGGCCGGCTACAAGATCGGCCTGACCTCCAAACGCATGCAAGACATGTGCGGCATCGATCAGCCGATCAGCGGCACGATCTTCGGCAGAAAGGTCGCGAGGAGCGGCATCCGCCTATCGTTGGCGGACTATAACCACCTCGGATTGGAATTCGAGATCTGCTGCCGCCTCGGCCGGGATCTGGTTCCAGCCGACAGTCCGGTCACCCCCGAGCAGGCTGGCGACGCGATCGATGCTGTTGCTGCGGCGATCGAACTTGTCGATGATCGCCATGCCGACTACAGCGTTCTCGATATCAACACGCTCGTCGCCGACAATTCCTGGAATGCGGGCGTCGTACTGGGAGACTTTGTGCCACCTCCCGCCCGCCTGGATGAGACGGAAGGGATTGCCTATCAGGACGGGGAGGAGATCGGACGCGGACACGGGGCGGATGCGCTCGGACATCCCTTCATACCCCTGGCATGGTTGGCAAACCACCTCGCGGCCTCGGGCCGCACCCTGCGAAAGGGCGACATCGTCATGACCGGCAGCATCGTCACGACGCGTTTCCCAAGCGGCCCCTTCACTTTCCGCTTCGACATCGGCGGGCTCGGAAGCGTTGAGGTTTACGGCGAATAGAGTGCAGCGGACCGGGGCCCTTTGGAGACGGGACAGGCAGGCGCTGCGGCGGGTCCGATTTCCGATCCCGCCGCGTCAGCCTTGTTCCGGCGCCTATTGTTTCTGAACACCCAGCCGGATGACGTTCCAGGAAGCCGGCGCGAGCTTGACCTTCACCGTCTCGTCCCAGATCTCGACCCCCTCGAGCGGAGTCGGCGCGATCGTATCCGGCGCATCCTTCGTGTTGACGGCCATCAGATCGTCATTGCGCATTTGATGTGCCTCCTTGACCGTCAAGCCGTCAAAGCCGCGGACGAGGGCTTCCACCGACAGGCTCGCGTCGAGGCTTCGGTTGAGCGCAAAGATGGTGACGCAATCGTCCTCGTGATTGTGCACGACCGACACCTTGAGATACGGCACTGCCGAGATCGGGAACCGGAGGTCGGACGTGCCGCGCGGATCGTAGTAGGTCGTCTCGTAGGTGGGCGAGCTCACCTTCGTTTGCAGCACGGTGCCGCGGCCGAAAGTGCTCATGTCCTTGAACGGATAGAAGATCGTCTGCCGCCAGGCAGGCCCGCCGGTCTCCGTCATGATGGGCGCGATGGCGTTCACCAGCTGCGCGAGGCAGGCCGACTTGACCCGGTCCGCATGGTTGAGAAGCGATATGCAGGCTCCCCCGAAGGCAAGTGCATCCTGCATGTTGTAGATTTCCTCGAGGATCTGTGGCGCGACCGGCCATCCGAGCTTCACCCGCCCCTCATTCTTGCGCCGAGTACGATACCAGACGTTCCATTCGTCGAAACTCAGCATGATGCGCTTGGGTGAACGACGACGGGCGGCGACCGCGTCGGCAATCGCCACGACCTCTTCGATGAAGCTGTCCATCAGATCCGGACTTGCGAGAAAGGCTGCAGTATCATCCGCATAGTTGTTCAGGTACGTGTGCAGGGAGATGTACTCGACGTGCTCGAACGAGTGGTCGAGCACTGTGTCCTCCCAACTTCCGAAGGTCGGCATGTTGCGCGAAGAGGAGCCGCAGGCCGCCAGTTCGATCGTTGGATCGATCCATTTCATGAGCTTGGCCGCCTCGGCGGCAATTCGCCCATATTCCCATGCGGTCTTGGTCTCCATCTGCCATGGGCCGTCCATCTCGTTGCCCAGGCACCAGAATTTCACGTTGTGCGGCTTCTCCCAGCCATGGGCACGGCGCAGATCCGACAGTTCCGTCCCGCCAGGAAAGTTGCAGTACTCCAGAAGGCGGCGAGCATCATCGGGGCCGCGGGTGCCGAGATTCACCGCCATCATGGGCTCGACGCCGGCTGCCTGACACCAGTCCATGAACTCGTTGGTCCCGAACGTGTTCGGCTCGGTGGACATCCAGGCGAGATCGAGCCTGCGCGGGCGGTTCTCCACCGGGCCGACCCCATCTTCCCAGTTGTATCCTGAAACGAAATTTCCACCGGGATAGCGGATGATGGTCGGGGCAAGCTCACGGACGAGTTCGAGCACGTCCTGCCGGAACCCGCGCTCGTCAGCGGTCGGATGCCCGGGCTCGTAGATTCCCCCGTAGACGCACCGCCCCAGATGCTCGACGAATGCGCCGAAGAGACGGGGATCCGTTTCCGCAATGGAGAAATCGCGGTCGATGGTGACTTTGGCTTCTTTCATGGAGAGACTCCGATCAGTGAGGAGGCTGCAAGCTCACTGCCGTGAGCCATCGTTGAGAGTGGGAATGGGTCAGGTTGCGACGGCAGGCACGCCACCCGTGAACCTGTCGTCCCGCCAAGCGTCATCGACCGACAGAACTGCCTGGCGAAGCTTGATCGAATAAGGATGCTGCGGGGCTGCCAGCACGGTCCGGGCATCGCCGCCCTCCACCACCCGGCCCTTCTGCATGATGATCAAGCGGTCGCTGATGTAATAGGCCGTGGCGAGATCATGCGTGATGTAGATGATCGACACTCCGAACTCGTCGCGGAGCTTCTTGAACAGGTTGATCACCGTCATGCGCAGCGACGCGTCGATCATCGAGACCGGTTCGTCAGCGACGATGAGGGACGGGTTGGACACGAGCGCACGAGCGATGGCAACACGCTGGAGTTGGCCGCCCGACATCTCGTGCGGGTAACGCCCCTGGACCTCGGCAAGCGACAGGCCGACTTTGTGCAGCGCCTCGTCCGCTCGCTCGGCCGATGCCGTGGGCGTCCGGCACTCCGTGAATCGCTGCGCCGCACTGAACAGATAGCGATCGACGCGCTTCAATGGATTGAACGCATCGAACGGGTTCTGGAAGATTGCCTGCACATGACTCATGAAGTCGAGCCGTGCGCTCCGGCTGCGGAGGTCGCGAAGATCCCGCCCTTGGAAGCGGATTCGTCCCGTGGTGGGAGCAATGCTGTTCAGGATCATGCCTGCGAGGGTCGTCTTGCCGCTGCCCGATTCACCGATGATGGTGAACACCTCAGGCTTGTCTGCCGTGAGCGAAAAGCTGACATCGTGCACGGCATGGTTCACCCTCCGCGACACGAAGCCACCTCGTGTGAAGATCTTGTTGACGTGCTCGACGTCCAGAAGGTTCGGCCTCATGCGCTCGCCTCCTTATGCGACCGTCCGGACCCTGGCAGGGTCGGCTTGAGCAACGTGGCAGGCCGTCCGATGCCCGGGCAGGATTTCGACCATGGGCGGAGCCTCGCGGCGGCAGACCTCGATGGCGAGGGGGCAGCGGGGGTGGAAGCGGCACCCCGGCGGAGGGTCGGCCAAACTCGGAGGAGAACCTTCGAGAGCCTTTTTCGGCGCCTCGTCCCCGATGCGCGGCAGGCTGGAGATCAGATGCGCCGTGTAGGGGTGCAGCGGTTTCTTGAATACGTCCCTGGTACGACCCTCCTCGACCAACCGGCCCGCGTACATGATGCCGAGGCGGTCGGTCAGGTTGGCGTGAACCGCCATATCGTGGGTCACGAACAGGACAGAAGATCCGAATTCCTGCTGGATCTCCCTTATCATGGAGAGGACGCCTTTCTGCACGATCACGTCCAGAGCCGTCGTCGGCTCGTCGGCGATGATGAACTCCGGATTGCAGACCGTCGCGAGGGCAATGGTCACCCTCTGCCGCATGCCGCCGGACAGTTCGTGCGGATAGGCCTGGAGAACCGCGGGATCAAGGTGGAGTCGGCTCAGGTGCCGCTCCACGAGACGGGTAAAGTCCGCGCCCTTCGCGCTCACGTGCGGCAGCGCGAAGTCTTCGAAGGCGTGCCTGATCCGCCGCACCGGATTCAGCACGCTCATGGACCCCTGCATGATATAGGACAGGCGGCTCCAGCGAATTGCCGACAGTTCCTGCGGCGAAAGCTTGTAGATGTCCCGTTCCCCGTCGCTGAACGCGAAGCGCACCGAGCCTTCGACCACCCTGAGCGGGGGGCGGATTGCCCCCGCGATGGTCTTGATGAGAGAGCTCTTGCCGGAACTCGACTCGCCGGCCAGACCGTAGATCTCGTTGCGGTTGATCATCAGGCTGATGTCATCGACCGCACGGACTTCACGATCGACCCCGAACAGCTTCACCTTGTAATAAGCCTTCAGCCGGTCGACCGTGAGCAGCGGCACGGTCTGCGGCGTACTCAGTTCGTTGGGCGAAGAAATCGCTCGAAGTTCTGCGATCATGCCTGCCCTCCAAGACGGCTTAGGCGGCTGCGGGGATCGATATACTCGTTCATTGATATGGCCAGCAGGAACAGCCCGATGAACAGCATGATCACGAGAAGGACCGGGAACGTGACCCACCACCAAATTCCGGAAACCAAGGCAGTGTGCTGGTTCGCCCAATAGATCATACCGCCGATGGTGGGAGTGTTGATGTCCGTGAAACCCAGAACCGACAGCGTCACCTCGATGCCGATCGACCAGTTGATATTGTTCATGGTCGTCGAGAACACGATCGGCAGGACGAACGGCAGGTGTTCCTGGAGAACGATCTTGCCTGTACTCATGCCGGAGAACACGGCCTGGCGGGTGAACTCGCGGGTCCGCAGGCTCATCGCGACGGACCGGATCAGCCGCGCATCGTAGGCCCATCCCAGCAACGCCGTGATGATCGCCAGCATCGCCCATGTCATCTGATCCCGCATGATGAAGTAGAACAGAACCAGGATGGGAAAGAGCGGCACGACGACGAACGTATCGTTGATCGACATCAGGATCCGATCCACCCAACCGCCCTTGTACCCTGAGATGAGTCCGACCGCGAGGGATATGATCCGGCTGAGGAACGCCACCACGATGCCGAACAGAAGCGTGTTCCGGATTGCGAAGGTGAGCTGCCAGAACACGTCCTGACCCCGCGAGGTCGTTCCTAGCGGATGCTCCCAGGACGGCGGCACGTCGGGCGGCACGACATAGACGTCCATCGGCGGATAGGGCGAGAAGAAGGAGCAGAGCGCAATGGCCGCCACGATGAGCACCAGGAACAGTCCGATGGCGAACTCGGCGTTGTAGCGCAGGAGGTCGCGCAGGATTCTCAGCGTGTTCATCAGCGTGCCTCCACGCGCGGGTCGATCAACGGATAGAGAAGATCGATCAGAAGAACAGCCGCGGAGACGGCCACGATCGAAACGGTGGTAATGCCGAGAACCAAGCTGTAGTCACCGGAATGCACCGCGCTGATCAGGAGCGATCCGACGCCCGGGTAACCGAAGACCTGCTCGGTGATGATCGCACCGTTGAAGATCGCACCAAGCTGCAAGGCCAAACCCGTGACCTGAGGGCCAAGCGCATTGCGCATCACATAGGACCGCATGATCTTGCTGCGCTTGACGCCGGCCAGTTCAGCGTAAACCACGTAATCTTCTGTCACAATGTTGGACACGAGCGAGCGCATGCCCATGAACCAGCCTCCGATGCCGACGGCCATCAGCGAGAGGACGGGCAGGATCGAGTGCACGGTGACATCAAGGGCAAATGCCAAGGTATTGGACCGGTCTGACGCCATCGTGGCGCCTCCGCTGATCGGCAGAACCGGCCAGAGGAAGCCGAAGATGATGAGAAGAACAAAGGCGACCACGTAGTACGGGATGGGGTGAAGCCCCATGCTGAGGACGCCGAATGCCCGAAGGATGCGGCTGTTCCGATAGTATCCCGCGAGGCCGCCAAGCAAGTTGCCGAGAAACCAGGTCAGGAGCGTCGAGACCAGCAGGAGCCCGACAGTCCAGGGAAGGGCCCGCAGGATGAGCTGCGAGACCGGAGTTGGGAAGGCCGACAAGGAGGGCCCGAAGTCGCCGACCAGAACCCGCTTCCAGAAGCTGACGTACTGCTCCCAGGGCGTGCCCTC
Source organism: Microvirga terrae (assembly GCF_013307435.2). Taxonomy (NCBI): domain Bacteria; kingdom Pseudomonadati; phylum Pseudomonadota; class Alphaproteobacteria; order Hyphomicrobiales; family Methylobacteriaceae; genus Microvirga; species Microvirga terrae. Next base: position 2,340,105 of record NZ_CP102845.1, on the reverse strand, counting down.
GAGACCATAGAGCTGACGCAGGGACTGCCGCATCATCTCGATGGCTTCCGGACTGGTTGCCCCGTAGGACGTCGCGGCCGAGATCGACTGCTCGACCGGATTGATCGGGGTCATATGGGTCACCAGGTAGGTGATGTTGATCCCGACGAAGACGACGACCGCGAACTGCACGAGCCGCTTGGACAGATAGGCCAGGTAAGCCTTCATGAACCGCTCCTTGTCTTCATGGATGAAGGAGATGTCGGAGCGCTACTGCTGCTTGGGCTTCAGCCTCACCATCATCGAGCGGGAGTTGCCCCAGTTCGGCACGGGGTTGGCATAGGGATTCTCTGCCGTCGGATATCCCGTCCAGTAGGTCTCATCCATGGCCGTGAAGACATTGTAGGCCATCAGCGGAATGATCGGCATCTCGCGAACGATGAGCTTCGCGTAATCGCGGCCGAGTTCGACCGTCCTCTTGTCGTCGAAGGAGATCCGGCGCACCTCCTCGATGATCTTGTCGAGGTCCGGATTGCTCCAGCGCTGCCAGTTGCGAGGAGATTGCGTCTTGCCCGGCGCTGCGACGAACTGGGAGTGCCAGCTATCGAGGAAAAACGACAGGTCAGGATGGCCGCCGTAGGTTTCGACGCTCCAGGAAATCAGCGTCTCGAAGTCGCCGGCGATACGTCGGTCGAGCATCGTGGTGCCCTGGGCGACCTCCGTCTTCGCATCGATGCCGAATTGACGCCACTGCTGCACGATCATGGTCCCGGCTCGGGTCAGGATCGGGCGGGAATCGCCCTCGACCATGAGCTTGATGGAGAACGGCTTGCCATCGGGCGTGTACCAGGCATTGCCGCGTTTCGTGTAACCGGCCTTTTCGAGGAGCTCGGTGGCCGCCTGCGGGTTCGGCTTCCACCAGCCGTAGCCGAAGGCTTTTCTGATCTCCGCAGGATCGGTCGGGATCTGCTCCTTCATCGTGGGACGCAGCATATCGGCGATTTGGTTCCCGATGTTCGGATCGTACGGCTTGACCTTGCTTTTGCCCGTGTCGATCTCGTACGACGCAAGCCACTCCTGGAGGGGGATGTGGTAATCGTCCGGATGAGTTCCGGTCGGCGGAATTCCGATCGGGGAAAGCGTTGCCGCTCCGCGATAGGACGCCATCGAGACTGCCTTGATATCGATCAGGAGAGCCAGAGCCCACCGCACGTCCTTGTTCTGGAACGCAGGGTTCTGCATGTTGAAGATCACGGACGGAAGGGTCGGGTCAGGGTGGGCGAACGGGAAGTTCGGGAACCACGTCTTGAGGCTTGGTGACTGCTTGGTCAGGGTGAACATGCCCTCGGGCGCGATGTCATGCACGACGTCCAGGTTATGGTTGAGCTGAGCGATCACGCGTTTGTCAGGAGGACCCGGATCGATATAGGCCGCATATTTCGGCCCAGGCTCGCCGTAACGACCGAGCGTGGTGCGCTGCCAGTCGTCGCGCTTCTGCCAGATGTACCATTTCCCATCGGGGTCGAAGCTGTGAAGCTTATAGGCGCCGAGTGAAACCGGTGGATTGAAATCGAACCTCTGGGGATCGGCCGCCTTCTCGAAGACATGCTTCGGCATCATCCAGATTGCATTGAACCTGACAGTGAAGAGCGAGTGGAATCGCGAGTTCGGCTTCTTCAGCTTGAACCGAACCGTCCACGGCTCGGGCGACGACACGCTCTCGACATTCAGCCCCAGCAGAGCACTCCAGCGCATGCCGGGATTCTTGATTTGGGTCTCGACCGTGTAGATGAGATCGTCGGCCGTGAACTCTACGCCGTCGCTCCAGTAGATTCCCGGACGCAGCTTGACCGTCATCTCGGTGAAATCTGCATTGTAGATCGGCTTCTCGGCGGCAAGGGAATTCTCCCAGACCCCGTCCAGCCCCCGCTCGGGATCGATGTACCAGAGCGTATCAAGCGCGAGTTGATGCAGTCCGGTGTATTGCCCGCCGGCATTGATGGTCCAGATGTTAAACCATCCAGGGTTCTTGATCGTCCCCTCGGGATTCTCGAGGATGATCGTCTCGTTTCGCGGTACACCCGGGACGTTGGTTTGGGACAGTGCGGTGGTCGCTGCCAGGGCCAGACCAGTGGCAACGGTAAGCATGCGCAGAATTCGCATTGGCGCTCCTCCAGGTTTGATTATTATCTTTTTTCTTAGTTAGCCCCGAGTTTCTGGCATCGGTCAACAGTAGCATTGATACATATCGAAACTTTCGATACATATGAGGCTCACTGAGAGGGCGAAACGCCGTCTATAACCCTTGAGCTGAGCGACCGCATGTCGGCATTCAAACGAAAATTCCTGACCCTGGTCGCCGAGGAGAGCTCTGAGACATTGCGGGGGATCGCCTCACCGGGCCGGATTCGGATCCTCAAGCTCTTGCGGGCACGAGGGCCACTGAATGTGAACGAGATCAGCGATGCTCTGGATCTACCTCAATCCACGATCGCAACCCACGTTCAAGTTCTCGAGCGTGCCGGGCTTATCGAAACGGAGACGATCAAGGCGTCCAAAGGCCAGCAGAAAATCTGCTCGATCCGTTATGACGAGATCATCATCCGGTTTGACGATCAGGATCCACTCAAGAGCAAGGACCACATCGAGGTTTCCATGCCCATCGGGCTTTATACAAGCTGCGATGTGAGCGCTCCCTGTGGGCTCTGCTCGACGGAGAGCGTTCTCGGCGTCCTTGATGTGCCCGACCTCTTCCTCGACCCACACCGCATGAATGCGTCGCTGATCTGGTTCAGACGAGGCTTCGTCGAGTACAAGTTTCCCAACAACGGCAAGGTTCTTGGCGCCAAGATCGACAGGCTTGAGTTCGTCATGGAACTATCGTCCGAAGTTCCGGGCACGAGTCTGGACTGGCCCTCGGACATCAGTCTCTGGATCAACAATGTGAAGGTGGGAAGCTGGATCTCGCCGAGTGATTTCGGCGACAAACGCGGGCTCTACACGCCGCAATGGTGGAAGCTGGAAGGCTCGCAATACGGCAAGCTGGTCACCTGGCAGATCAGCCGAAGCGGGACATCGGTCAACGATGTTCAGATATCCGACGTGACGCTCGACAAGCTGGAACTCGATAAGCACCATGGAATTCGCCTTCGGATCGGGATCGATGATACGGCTCGGCACCCTGGCGGCATCAACATCTTCGGTCGTGGGTTCGGGAACTACGACCAGGATATCGTTATGCGAATTCACCTGAAAGAGAAGCCTGGCGCTTTGCCGTAATTTGCCAACCGCAGAGAGGCGGACGGACTAAGGTGGATCGTGGTGGGGGCCTAAATGTTGCAACGCACCATTGCTGTGTCCTGAGAAGGCGCTAGAAAGGATGCAAGCCTCTCCATTCGAAGCGATCATTCAAGCCCATGCTCTCGCCGTCACCCCAACGCGTAGGCCTCAGGCCGGACTACGCAACATCCGCTCCCATTGGCACGGAGCTTGCTTGTTGTCTGACCGTTAGCGCCGATCTCTCCCGAGGCTCTGATCACTCTCAGCACCAACGTTGGGAGCGCAAGGCTTCGGGGATCCCGGAGCGGCACAATGGATAGCAGGACACCGCAACAGTTCGACTTCCTCCAGGATGGAGGTGAGACAGGGGCCTTGATCCGCAGCTATGACTGGTCCGAGACGTCGCTCGGGCCGATTCCCAGCTGGCCGCAAAGCCTGAAGACCACGGTCGCGCTGATGCTTCGGTCGCCCGTCCCGATGGTGCTTCTCTGGGGGCCGGATGGCATCATGATCTACAACGACGCCTATACCGTGTTCGCCGCCAGCCGGCACCCGCGCCTGCTCGGTTCGAAGGTTCTCGAAGGCTGGGCGGAAGTGGCGGACTTCAACGCCAATGTGATGCGGGTCGGGATGGCCGGCGGCACACTCTCCTATCGGGACCAGGAGCTGACCCTCTACCGCAAGGGCGTCCCCGAGCGGGTTTGGATGAACCTCGACTATAGCCCTGTGATCGATGAGAGCGGCAGGCCTGGAGGCGTGCTCGCGGTCGTGGTGGAAACAAGCGACCGGGTGAAGACGGAGGCCGCCCTTCGCGACAGCGAAACGCGGCTTCGGGGCGTGCTCGACGGCATGGGTGAAAGTCTGGCGCTTCTCGACAAGGATTTCCGGATCATCGACATGAACGCCGAGGCGTTGCGCCTGGAGGGCCGACCGCGCGACGAGGTGATCGGCAAGACCCACTGGGAGGCCCATCCGGATGCCGACCCCGCCTTGGGCGATATGTTCCGGCGCGCGATGGCAACCCGGGAGCCCGTGAACATGAGGCATCGCTATGTCTGGCCTCACGGTCGGGTGAGCTGGATCTCCATGCATGCCTACCCTGTCGGCGACGGTCTGGCGGTGTTCTATGGTGACATCACGGAACAGGTGGAGTCCGAAGAGCGCCTTCGTGAGAGCGAGGAGCGGCTGCGGCTGATGGCCGACGCAGTGCCGCAGATCATCTGGATCACCGACGCCGAAGGCAATGCTGAGTTCTTCAATCGGCAATGGTTTCTCTACACCGGAGCAGTCAACGGGCCGACGACCGCAGCTCAGACTGCCCTGGACTTCGTGCATGCGGATGACGAAGCCGTAACGATGCAAGCCTACGAGGAAGCGAGACGCACGGGTGGTGTGTTCGAGGTCGAGCATCGGATCCGCTCGAAGGAGGGTGAATATCGCTGGTTCCTCGTTCGGGCCGAGCCCTACCGGGATCTCCGAACCGGTGAGATCGTCCGCTGGTTCGGGGTGTCCATCGACATTCACGGCCGTCGGGTCGCGGAAGAGCACCAGAGCCTGCTCATCAACGAGCTGAACCACCGGGTGAAGAACACGCTGGCAACGGTCCAGTCGGTTGCCTCACAGACGCTGCGCAACGCCGAGAGTACGGATCAGGCCAAGGAGGCGCTCGAGGCGCGCCTGTTTGCCCTGTCGCGCGCCCATGACGTTCTCACCCGCGAGAATTGGGAGGGGGCGGATCTGTACGATATCGTCGAGCAGGCCGTCGCCCCCTATTCCAGCCGTGGAGAGGACCGTTTGCACCTGGCAGGCTCACGGGTTCGCGTTCCGCCCCGCACGGCGCTGGCGCTGGCGATGGCTCTGCAGGAGCTGGCCACCAATGCGGTCAAGTACGGGGCTCTGTCGAATGAAACGGGAGCGATCAGGATCGCCTGGAGCGTGCAGGCAACCGGGTCTGAGCCACGCCTCCATCTGAGATGGGAGGAGCGCGGAGGGCCTGCCGTTCGGCCTCCGTCGCGGCGTGGGTTCGGCTCCCGCCTGATCGAGCGGAGCCTGTCTCAAGATCTTGGAGGCACCACCCGGATCGAATTCCCTCAGACCGGCGTCATCTGCACCGTGGATGCTCCCCTCGCCTAGCAGCAGGCTCTCTGCGGGCCCACAGGTATTGAGTACGGCAACCCGCTCCTGTTTGCCGCCTCCCGAATGGGGTTCTCCCCCACGCGCCCGATGGCATGGCATTGGGAGCAATTCGTCTGGGCAAACGTGAGCCCGCGCTGCGCTCGGCCCGATTGTGCGACGGCCATCGTCGAGGTGCAGGCAAGGGCAAGGCAGGTGAGCGTGAGGCGCCTCATCATCGACCCTCCTTCGCCCGGCGGGATTCCCCCGGCGCAACCGATACCACCTAGCGTGCCCTGCGCCTGGAGGCCTACGAAGAGAACCGTGGCTTCGTCCCGTCAGAGCCAAGCCTTGAGATGATGTCAGATACCACCGGCGCGTTGCGTAGGCAGGCCACCGAAGCCGGCCTTCACGAGCTTCGGCACAAGGCCGCTGTGGTCGATATGCGCATGGGTGAGGCAGAGAGCACCGATCCCAGCGGCGCGGAATGGGAAGTGATTGGAGTTGAGATTACTCTCCTCCTTCGAAACCTTGGAACATGCCGCGGTCGACCAGAACGCGGCCCGTCTCCGTCTCCAGCAGGAGCCGGTTACGGTGCGGGCAGCGCCATGGAAATGAGGGCGAAGCGACAAGGGACCCTCCTGGATACGAGAAAGCGTCGTGCGGTGAGGATCGCACCTTGGTACACCTGCTCGGAGCGCTTAGGTTTGATCCATGCCAAATCGGCGGAACGGCAGCGATCATGACCCCACCCGCAGCGTCATCTACCGACACCGACCCGATCATGGGCAAGCCCCATCTCTAGCGAGAATTTATCCCCATTTGATCGGTTCTAAAGGGGGCCTGACAGTCAGGATCTGATGGGACCAGCCGGTGAGACGCGACATAAGCTGGACAATCGGATATGATGCGGATGTCAGCACAAGAATAGAGACACTTACCGTGGGCCTAGGGGGCGATCAGGGAGGGTGTCGTGACGCGTTGGCAGCCCGATTCCAGTTTCTATCCATCCCCGCGCCTGGCCCAAAAAGCCCCGCCCGAGACCCTGGCCTACGTGGCCATGTTCGACCCGGACCGGCAGCAGCCCGACGGCATCGCCGTCGTCGATCTCGACCCGGCTTCACCGTCCTACGCCCGGATCGTCGGGTCGGTGGCCATGCCCAATACGGGTGACGAACTGCACCATTTCGGTTGGAATGCCTGTTCGTCCTGCCTATGCCCCAACATGCCTCACCCTCATGTAGAGCGCCGCTACCTCGTGGTGCCTGGACTGCGCTCGTCGCGCATTCATATTCTCGATACGAAGCCTGACCCGCGCAATCCCACCATTGTGAAGGTGATCGAGCCTGAGGTGCTGGCCGAACGGACCGGCTACACCCGGCCGCACACGGTGCATTGCGGGCCGGATGGCATCTATGTCACGGCCCTTGGCAATGCGGAGGGAAAGGCACCCGGCGGCATCTTCATCATGGATCACGAGAGCTTCGAACCGCTCGGGCGCTGGGAAGTCGACCGAGGGCCGCAACAGCTTGCTTACGACGGCTGGTGGCATCTGGGATACGACACGCTGGTGACCAGTGAGTGGGGCACGCCCGACACCTTCGAGAACGGCCTTGTTCCCGAGATCCTGCTCGGTTCGCGCTACGGACGCCGCCTGCATTTCTGGGACCTGCTGAAACGCAAGCACCTCCAGGCAATCGACTTTGGTGAGGAGCATCAGCTCGTGTTCGAGCTCCGCCCGGCGCACAATCCGACGAAGGCCTATGGGTTCGTCAACTGCGTGATCAGCCTCAAGGATCTCTCATCATCGATCTGGACCTGGTATCGAGAGGGCGATCACTGGGCAGTCAAAAAGATCATCACCATCCCGGCCGAGCCCGCCAACCCGGACGACCTGCCCGACATGTTGAAGGGCTTCGGCGCCGTGCCGCCGCTCGTGACCGACATCGACCTCACCATGGACGACCGATTTCTCTACGTGTCCTGCTGGGGTACGGGCGATCTCCAGCAGTATGACGTATCCGACCCGTTGAACCCCCGGCTCACCGGCAAGGTGCGGATCGGCGGGATCGTCTCGCGCGCGACTCATCCCAAGGCGGCAAACGGGCATCTGACGGGCGGACCTCAGATGGTCGAGATCAGCCGTGACGGGCGGCGGGTATATTTCACCAACTCGCTCTACGGCCCGATCGATCAGCAGTTCTATCACCGCGGCTTCGAGGGCTGGATGGTGAAGTTGAACGCGGATCTGGAGGGCGGCATCTCGTTCGACGAAGACTTCTTCATCGAATGGCCCAAGGGGCACCGGCCGCATCAGGTCCGTCTCGAAGGAGGCGATTGCTCGTCGGATTCCTACTGTTATCCATAAGAGGTGCAACGCCCCTGGCACGCGACCGGAAATGAATACGCTGTCGTCCACCCTTTGGCCCTGGCTGGCCCTTGCCGGGCTCGGCGCCTTTCACGGCCTGAACCCTGCCATGGGCTGGCTGTTTGCCGTGGCGCTTGGACTTCATCGGCAAAGCCGGTCGCTTGTGGTTCTGGCCCTTGCGCCCATCGCTCTCGGCCATGCTGCAGCGGTGGGGATCGTCCTGTTGGCGACGATCCTCTTCGGAACGGTTCTGGACGCGACACTCCTCGGCCGCTGCGCCGGGATCCTTCTGTTGGTTTGGGCGGCCACGCATATCATCGCCAGCCATCGCACCCCTGTCCGCATCGGGATGCAGACAGGATTGGCCGGCCTGACTGTGTGGTCCTTCATGATGGCCAGCGCTCACGGGGCGGGCTTCATGCTGATCCCGGCGCTCCTGTCGCTGTGCATGTCCTCCGGCGTGGACAGCGAGCTCACGACCTCTACCTCCCTCCCGATCTCCGTTGCAGCGCTCGCCGTACATACTGGAGCCATGCTGGCGGTGATCGGAGCCGTCAGCCTGATCGTCTATGACCAAGGGCTCGCCTTCCTCAGACGGGGCTGGATCAACCTGGATGTCGTCTGGAGTGCTGTCCTTGCAGGTGGCGGCATTTTTCTCCTGGCCACATGATGCCATGCCTCGAAGGGTCCCATCGACAAGCACCGACGCGGACACGGACGCTCATGACTCCTTCCGCTTCAAACAGATCTGGATGCCGACATGCGGTCTACCTCGCGGCTGAGCCAAAACCGCCGCGACAAGGTCAAGTGCGAGCACATGCAAAAGGATAGCCGGTCTGCGGCGGGTCACCCGGTGCAGCATCCGCGAGACCTCGTCGACCGCATAGGGCTTCTGCAGCAACTCGAAGCCGCGACGCCCTTCCTCGGCCAGAACATGGCTGTAGCCGGAAGTCAGCACCACTGGAAGACCAGGATAGCGCCGTCGGATTTCCCGCCCCAGCTCGATCCCGCTCATGCCGGGCATCACCACGTCCGAAAAGACCACATCGAAACGGGAAATATCCTCATCCAGCAGCTTGAGGGCCTCGCCCGCATGAGCCGCCCAGGTGGTCTCGTAGCCGAGATCCAGGAGAAGCTGCGTTGAGAACCGACCAACCTCGAGATTGTCCTCGACCAGCAGAACCCGGCAGCCCCGGCCTTCCTCCTCGTAGCGGCTCCCCCGCCGGTCACCCTCTGCGTCGGGCGCGATGCCCCTTGCGGTTCGCGGCAGATACAACGTAAACGAAGTGCCCTGCCCGACCATGCTCTCGACGGCCACATCGCCTCCGGACTGTTTGGCAAACCCATAGACTTGGCTGAGGCCCAGTCCGGTCCCCCGACCGACCTCTTTGGTGGTGAAGAAGAGCTCGAAGATATGGCCGAGCCTATTAGGAATACCCACGCCGGTATCGCCGATCGACACGGCCACGAACCGGCCGGGTCCACCCGCGTGCCTCCGGATTGCGGGCATGCTGGAGACGGAGTCAACACGCACCCTCAAGGTACCCTCGCCGTCCATGGCGTCCCGAGCATTCACTGCCATGTTCACGAGCGCGGTCTCGAACTGCGTGACGTCGGCTTCCACGAAGCAATGTTCGCAGGCGATGTCGATCACGATCCGAATGCGCGAACCCACGATGGTACGCAGCATGTCGATGACAGCGCGGATGCGCTCCGACACGTCGAACACTTCCGGCTTGAGCGCCTGCCGCCGTGCGAAGGCCAGCAGCTGCCCGGTGAGCTTGGAGGCACGGTCGACCGTGTCGGCGATCGCGTCGATGTAGCGGATCCGCCGCTCCTCCGGGAGGTTCGGCCGCCGCAGGAACTCGATGGAGGAGCGCACGATGGTGAGCAGGTTGTTGAGGTCGTGCGCCACGCCTCCAGTGAGCTGCCCCACCGCCTCCATCTTCTGCGCCTGCCGCAGCGCGTCCTCGGCCCGACGGTATTCCGTAACGTCACGGCCGATGCCGTAGAACACCCCGTCCCCCGGAACCCCCGTCCACGAGATCACCCGATAGCTACCGTCCGCGTGCCTGAGGCGGTCCTCGAAATCAACGAGGCGCTCGCCCCGAACCAGCCCCTCAAGGGCTACCGCACCCAGCACCCGCTGCCACGAGGGATTAACGGCGCGCCGCCGACCATCGAACCCGAACACGCCCATGAGTTCGTTCGAGTTTTGCCAGATACGATCGCGCTCGGCCGTGCGCTCGGCGATTTCATGCTCCAGCTCCTCACGCGAACGGGTGAGAACCTCGCGGGCCTCGACAATCTCCTGGATGTCGGTATAGGTGCCGAACCAACGCGCAATCCGGACGCTCTCCTCTCGGACCGGCTGCGCGCGGCCGAGCACCCACCGGAAGTGCCCGGAGCGGTGGCGCAGCCGGTATTCGCCCCGGTACGGTTCGCCCGTCGCCAGAGAATGGCGCCACAGAGCTCTCATAGGCTCCTGATCGTCCGGATGGAAGAGGTCCGACAATACGTCGCCGTCGGTCGAACCCTCGGGTATGCCGGTAAAGTCGTACCAGCGCTGATTGAAGAAGTCGTAGCACCCATCGGCCCGAGTGGACCAGATCATCTGGTCGATCGAATTGGCAATCGCTTGAAACCGGGCCTCGCTCTCTCGAAGGGCCGCTTCCGCGTGCCGCCGTGCCGTGAGATCAATCGTGACCACGAGCAGGCTGCCGGGCCGCTCGTCGGAGACGTTCAGGCGCGTGATGTTGCTGTTGGCCCACATGACGGCGCCGTCGGGACGAACGTAGCGCTTGTCGAACGAGGCGGGCTCCCCCGTCTCCACCGCACGCGCAACCGCAGCGAGACTCGGTGGAATGTCGTCCGGATGTGTGACATCGGCAACGCTGCGGCCGAGCACGTCCTCACGGGAGCGTCCCAAAATGCGACAGAGCTCGTCGTTAACCTGGACAAAACGCCCATCAGCGCCGACCTCCGACAGGCCGACAGGGGCCTGCGCAAAGATGGCCCAGAGCTGTGCCTCATTGGCACGCAGCCGCTCTTCCGTCTGTTTCGCCTCGGTTACATCGCTGCCTTCGGCGAAGATCCCGAAGACGTGTCCATGGCTGTCCCGGACCGGCTGATACACGAAGTTGACGAAACGCTTTTCGGGCTTCGCTTTGGGGGCCCGCTCGAGCATGATCGGGATGCCGTTCCCGACGAACGTCTCGCCGGTACGGTAGACGGTATCGAGGATCCCCTTGAACCCTTGGTCCATGACCTCCGGCAGAGCTTCCAGCGCAGGCTTGCCCACAATGTCGCGGTGGCCCACGAGCTGGTAGTAGGAGGTGTTGACCATCTCAAACGTGTGATCGGGGCCCGTGAGCATCGCCATGAAGCCGGGCGCCTGATGGAACAGCTCGCGCAACCGTTCGCGTTCACTGGCGACCCGTCGCTCGGCCCGCACCTTGTCGGTGGTTTCCGTACAGGCGCAGAACATGCCGGCAATGGTGTCGGTATCCTCCCATACAGGATTGTAGGAGAAGCTGAACCAGGCATCCTCGCGGTAGCCGTTCCGCTCCATGGGGATCAGGAGATCCTCCTGCCCGACCGCCCGGCCAGCCAGGGTGCTGTCGACCAGAGCCCGGATCTGCTCCCAGATATCGGACCAGACTTCGTTGAACGGCCGACCCAAGGCATGAGGGTGCTTGGCGCCGAAGATCGGCGCGTAATCGTCATTGTAGAGAAAGGCGAGGTCCGGTCCCCAGGCGATGAACATCGCCTGCTTGGCGTTGAGCATCAGGCGCACCAGGGCGCGCAGGGAATACGGCCAGGTGCGAGGCTCACCCAACGGCGAGGTTGACCAATCATGCGCGCGCATCCGCGCCCATTTCACCACCGCGAGAGAGAAAGTCGGGGGCTGCAGGCGCCTCGCTGGGCAACCTATCAAAGATCTCCTGGGAGAATTGCAAGCATCCCTGTTTGCGCCTGTCCAGTTCATCGAGGCGCGGCAACGCAGCCCAGGTGGGGTGACCAGCACGGCGATACCGGCCGGGGACAACCTTGCTGCCGACAGGAGGCCTGTGCGAAACGTTTCGGGCTTTGGGGATTTTCATGATCTGGACAAACCAGAAGGTAGGTGACGCTTTGTGACCCCGGCCAGCCCTCAGCTCCACCAAAGCAGCAGGCTGTTGAGGGTCTCTTCAATGCGGCAGGGCTGCGCTATCACCGCCACTCCTTCGAGAACTCGACCACCGGAAAAGGCCCTGCGGCAGGAGGTCGCCAGCTAGGCCTGAGCAAAGGCGGGCGGGAATGTAAACTGCACCCTGGGATCTCTTCGCCGAAGCACACGGGTTTCTCACTTGCATAGGTGAACCTTGGCCGTATCTTCCCTAGACAGGAGAAACCGCTCCCTTTCTCCGGCGCCGGTCGGGCTTGCCAATCTGGACGTGTGGCGGCAATGTCAGCTCAGCTTAGGCCTTCAGCGGGTGTCTGTCGGGATATTGTCCTGTCAGGCTTTAGGACATGGGGAGCGACCAAATCATGATCACGGACGGTGGGAATGCCAATGCCGGAGGGGTCGACGACGTCGCTTTACGCGGGCGGGTGACGCTTCTGAACCGCAGGTCGTTTCTGATCGGCTCGGCGGTCAGCGTGGGCGCGGTGGGGCTGGCCGGCTGCGTGACCTCCGACGGCATGAGCTTCGCCGAGGCTTCGAAGGTCTACGGACCGGTGCCCGACGAGAAATTCCCGATCCCGGCGGTCGACGTCAGCAAAGTCGATCCGAAATATTATCGCAAAACCGTACGCTACGACACCAAAGAGGCGCCCGGTACCATCATCGTCGACCCCGCTAATTACTACGTCTACCGTATCGAGGACGACGGATATGCCACCCGCTATGGCGCCAATGTCGGCCGCGACGGGTTCCGATGGAGCGGTGACGCCTATGTCGGGCGCAAGGGCGAATGGGCGACCTGGACTCCCCCAAAAGAGATGATTCGGCGCCAACCGGAGGCGGCCAAGTACGCCGGCGGCATGCCCGGCGGCCTCGACAATCCGCTCGGGGCCCGCACGCTCTATCTCTATCAGAACGGCGCATATACGCTCTATACGATCTATGCCAGCAGCGATGCCGAATCGATCGGAACAGGCATTACGAGCGGGTGCGTCGGCCTGCTCAGTCAGGACATGATCCACCTCTATTCAAGGACGCCGGTCAAGACGAAGGTGGTCGTCCTGCCGGCGTAGCAACGGCACCCGGCACGAGTCGAGAGCGGCCAGCTGCCGTTATCCTGGCCCAACGGCACTCTACAAGCGAACCGTTCCTTCAAACGGAAAAAGCCCAGGCTCCGGGGCGAACGGACAGGATGCCTTCGCATCTCCGCCTCGCGCACTACGGGCCTGGGCTGATCGGGTCCAGACGGGCGCCGGCATCGTCAGGCAAGCACAGGAACAGCTCGTGCCGGATTACATCCGTCCTGACACGGGCTCATCGACGCTGGCGGTGACGCCCGCCCCCGTCGAAGTCCACAACAATGTCCGCTGGGTCAGCCTGATATGGGGATCCAGGCGATACGACGCAAGAGCCACTGCCGCAGTCTGCACAGCTGGGTGGAACGCCCTACCGGCATCCTGCGTTGGCACAGCAACGCTTCCTGAGGACAGGGCCTCGCAGCGGGTCCCATACTGGGCGAGGCTCCAGTTCGCTTTGCACATGAAGTGGCATGCAGGATCTTTCCGGCTCAGACCGCATAACGACCGTGACCCGCCGTTCCTGCAGCGACCACAGCGCCGGCACAGTGAGGATCGGCACCGCGTCCTGGAGCATTCCGAAGGTGCATGCAGTTCTTTTCCCGGCGAAGGGATCCCACCTGGAGCGCTATGGCGCCGTCTTCAATGCGGTAGAGATCAACTCCTCGTTCTATCGCCCGCATCGGCGAGCCACCTATGAGCGCTGGGCAGCGTCGGTGCCGGAGGACTTCCGCTTCGCCGTGAAGGTCCCGAAGGCCATCACCCACGAGCGCCGCCTGAGGGGCGTGGGCGACCTGCTGGATCGGTTTCTGTCAGAGGCTGACGGCCTTGGACCCAAGCTTGGTCCGCTGCTGGTTCAGATGCCCCCGAGCCTGAGGTTCCAGCCAGATATCACAGACCATTTTTTGCGGGACTTGAGGAGCCGGACCGAGGGTGGCGTCGTCTGCGAGCCGCGACATGGCTCCTGGTTCACACGGGAGGTCGAGTCTCTGCTTGTCGAGCTTCGGATCGCCCGCGTGGCGGCCGACCCAGCACCGGTTGTCGGCGCCGACGAGCCCGGCGGATGGCGTGGGCTGTCGTACTATCGCCTCCATGGCTCGCCGCGCATCTACTACTCGGCCTACAACGCGGAGTATCGTGAAGCCCTTGCGAAGGTGCTGACGAGTGATGCCGCCGCGGGCGCTCAAACCTGGTGCATCTTCGACAACACAGCGGCCGGCGCGGCGACCGATGATGCCGTAAAGACGAGGAGGCTGGTGCAAGCCGGCTAACCGTCTCACGGATCGAAGCCTTTGGTCGACAGCCCCTATGATCCCCTTGAGTTCCGCAGCATCCGTATAATGACCGAACGAAGATCGCACCCGGGCACTTGCGGCGGAGGTCCGCCATCCTCCGCGAGAGGTCGTTGAGCGAGAAACGGACCTTTCCTCCGTCGGAGATCCGCCAGCCGCGCCCCTCGCCTGGCCGCTCGATTGTAGCGCTTCTCCCGTCTCCGCACATGACCAACATCGGCCGTCGTCTCATCCTTTTCCCGATGGAATCTCAGGTGTTCACCTGATTTCGGTTTCCCGCCGCGGAGCTAAGCTCTCCTCGAAGCAGCCAGCTCGAATTACGGGGCCGGCACAAGTCAAAGTTCGCGCCTGAGGGAGAACCTGCCATCCACTGCTCCTGGCTGGTTCTGGTACGACACGAGCCTGCGATGCGCCCCGGAACATCCGGGGCTTCGGCCCCCAATGAGGAGGATCCGATGGATCTACACAACACTCAGAACATCCACCGCTGCGTCGCCGAGGGCATCGGCACCTTCTGGCTCACCTTCGCGGGCTGCGGCAGTGCCGTCATTGCGGCCGGCTTCCCCGACGTGGGCATCGGACTGCTCGGCGTCTCCTTGGCCTTTGGTCTGTCGGTGCTGACCATGGCTTACGCCATCGGCCATATCTCCGGCTGCCACCTCAACCCGGCGGTGACCATCGGCCTGGCGGCAGGCGGGCGCTTCCCGAGGCAGGACATCCTGCCCTACGTCGTCTCGCAGGTGATCGGCGCGGTAGTCGCCGCGGCAACGCTCTACGCCATCGCCACCGGTTCCCCCACCTTCGACCTCGCCAAGGGCTTTGCCGCCAACGGCTACGGTGCCCATTCGCCCGGCCAATACAGCCTGCTCTCCGGCCTCATCGCCGAGGTGGTGCTGACGATGATGTTCCTGTTCATCATCATGGGCGCCACCCATGGCAAGGCACCCGTCGGCTTCGCGCCCATCGCCATCGGCCTGGGCCTCACCCTGATCCACCTCGTAGGCATCCCGATCACCAACACCTCAGTCAACCCGGCCCGCAGCACCGGCCCGGCTCTGTTCGTCGGCGGCTGGGCCCTGGCGCAGCTCTGGATGTTCTGGGTTGCGCCGCTGATCGGCGGAGCGCTCGGCGGGATCCTCTACCGCTGGCTCAGCGAGGAGCCGTCCGCCCAGGTCACCGGCATCACTCCCGCCGAACCGGCGGAGTAGCAGAGGCAAGATGAAAATCGCGATGAAAAGAGCACTTCTTGCGACACTTACATTCCTGGCTCTTGCGGCGCCCGCATCTGCCCAGGGTTTCTCCCCGCAGGAGCTCGAGCAGCGCGCGGTCGAACGCCGCGCTGTCGAGGCGGCAATCTGGGGAATGCCGGCGGTCAACTACGACCTGATGCTACAGGAGATGCTTACCAAAACGCCGGGCAAGGTGAACCAAGTGGTGTATTGGGGCCGTCCGCCCGATTGGCGCAACCAGACGCTCACGCCCAATCCCGACACCCTCTACTTCATGGCATTTTTCGATACGCGCGAAGGGCCCATTGTCATCGACGTGCCGCCGGCAAACGGCGGGTCGCTCAACGGGAACATCGTCACGGCCTGGCAGATGCCGCTCGAAGATGCGGGGCTGCTGGGGGTCGACAAGGGTGCAGGCGCCAAGTTCGCGGTCCTGCCGCCGGGCTATTCGGGCCCCACACCTGAAGGGTTCGTGGCGCTGCGCTCGGACACGTATTCAGGCTACGGGCTGCTGCGGGTGAATCTTCCAAGCCAGAGCATTGCCGATGTGGCCAACTCCATCGAGTACGGCAGGAGGATCAAGGTGTATCCGCTTTCGCAAGCGGCCAATCCGCCGCCTACCGTCTTCACCGACGCAAAGGATATCCTGTTCGACTCCACGATTCGCTTCGACTCCACCTTCTTCGATCACCTCAACCGTGTGGTGCAGAGCGAGCCGTGGATCGCCCGTGACAAGGCAATGATCGATCAGCTCCGCGCGCTCGGCATCGAGAAGGGCAAGCCCTTCAAGCCCAGCCCGGAGATGCGCATCATGCTCGACGCCGCCGCCGTGGAGGCGAAGGCTTATCTTGAGGCGAAGTATGAGGCGGGATGGCCATCGTTCTATGAGCAGACCTATTGGCGTCCTGCCGCCATTCCGGAGCTCGCCAGGGCCCTGTCGGCGAACTTTGCCGAGTCGGACGCCTATCCGACCGATGCGCGAGGCATGATCTACACGTTGGGCTATGTCGGCATCAAACGCCTTGGCACCGGCCAGTTCTACCTTCTCACGATCAAGGACAAGAATGGGGAGCCCTTCGACGGCGCGCAGACATACAAGCTGACCGTGCCTCCGAACGCACCAGTCGACCAGTACTGGTCCGTGACCGTCTACGACAGGCAGACCCACGGGCTGGTGAGGAACATGGACCGCGGCAGTCGGGCATCGAACGCCGCCGAGGTACGGAAGAATACCGACGGCTCTGTCGACGTGTATTTCGGGCCGAGGGCGCCGGCCGGCAAAGAGACGAACTGGGTGCCGACAGATCCGAACCGCGACTTCGAGCTGATGTTCCGCGCCTACGCGCCGAAGAAGGAGTTCTTCGACAAGGCCTGGAAGCTGCCGGACGTCGAGAAGGTCGCGATCCAATGAGCGGCAGGAGCAATGCCATGTCCAGATGCGACCACGCTTTCGGTATCCTCGGCTTCGCTCTCGCGATCGGAACGTCGCCCGCGCTCGCAGAGGCACCGGCCAACGGGACGATCCCCGTCACGGTCGACAATTTCACCCGTGCGGAGACCGACCTCTACTTCGCCACCCCGGTCAAGCAGGCCGGCGGCACAGGCAAGTTCTACCATTATCGCGAGCCGATGCGGATCGATCAACAGACGGTCGTGCGGGCAAACCGCGACACGCTCTACTCCGCGGCGCTGATCGATCTCGACGCCGGGCCCGTGACGATCACGCTGCCGGATGCAGGCCGACGCTTCATGTCTATGCAGGTCTTCAACCAGGATCACTACGTGGTCGGCGACGTCGTGTATCGCCCCGGCAGCTACAGCTTCGACAGGGAACGGGCCGGCACGCGGTATCTGATGATCGCCTTGCGCACGCTCGTGGCTCCTGAAGATCCAAAGGACATCGAGCAGGTCCATGCGCTGCAGGATGCAGCGAGGCTCAGTCAGGCAGGTTCCGGCCGTTTCGAGGTGCCGGCTTGGGATCCGGCAAGTCAGAAGAAGGTGCGCGACGCTCTGCTGGTGCTCGCCTCAACCCTTCCCGACTTCAAGCGGGCGTTCGGCAGCAAGGATCAGGTGGACCCGGTCCGGCACCTGATCGGCACGGCGGCAGCGTGGGGCGGAAATCCCGACAAGGACGCGACCTATCTCAACGTCACGCCCGCCAGGAACGACGGCACGACAGTCTACAAGCTGAACGTGAAGGATGTTCCAGTCGACGCCTTCTGGTCGATCAGCGTCTACAACGCGGACGGGTACTTCCAGCTCAATCCGCAGAAGGCCTACTCGATCAACGACCTGACCGCAAAGAAGGATGGCGATGGCGCAATCGCCGTCCAGTTCGGGGGTTGCGACGGCCAGATCCCGAACTGTCTGCCGATCGTGAAGGGCTGGAACTACACGGTCCGCCTCTACCGCCCGCGCCCCGCGGTGCTTGACGGCTCATGGACGTTTCCGGAAGCCCTGCCGCTCCCTTGAGGCATCCCGAATAGGGATATCGAAGGACAACGAAGCATTTGGGAGAGGAGTTCGAACAATGACTTCTACGGCTTTCGATCCTGCTCCTGCGGTCCGGTCTCTGCAGGATCCCGCCAATCAGGACATGACCTGGATCGCCGGCGGCACGTTCCGGATGGGATCGGACCGGCACTATCCCGAGGAGGCTCCGGCTCACCGGGTCACCGTCGACGGCTTCTGGATCGACCGGACGCCGGTCACCAACCGGCAGTTCCGGGAATTCATCCGCGCCACCGGCCATGTGACCATGGCCGAGCGCAAGCCCGATCCGCAGGACTATCCAGGCGCCCTCCCCCACATGCTCAAGGCCGGGTCGCTGGTGTTCAAGTCACCAAAGGGGCCTGTCGACCTGCGGGACTGGAGCCAGTGGTGGAAGTTCCGCTTCGGGGCCAACTGGCGCCATCCGGCTGGTCCTGGGTCATCCATCGCCGGTCTCGACGACCACCCCGTCGTGCATGTGGCCTATGAGGACGCTACGGCCTATGCGCGCTGGGCCGGCAAGGACCTGCCGACGGAGGCCGAATGGGAATTCGCCGCGCGCGGTGGTCTCGACGGAGCCGAGTTCGCTTGGGGCGACGAGTTCACACCGGCCGGCCGGCATATGGCCAATACATGGCAGGGCGCCTTCCCGGCGCAGAACCTGGCAAGCGACGGCTACGAGCGGACTTCGCCCGTCACGGCCTTCCCGCCGAACGGCTATGGACTCTACGACATGGTCGGAAATGTCTGGGAGTGGACGAGAGACTGGTACACGCCCAAGCACCCCAATGATGCACCGAAGGCCTGCTGCATCCCCGAAAACCCGCGCGGCGGCCGTGAGGACGAAAGCTACGACCCCTGCCAGCCCGAGATCCGCATTCCGCGCAAGGTGCTGAAAGGCGGATCCCACCTCTGCGCGCCCAATTACTGCCGCCGCTACCGCCCGGCAGCACGGCATGCGCAGCCCGTCGACACCTCGTCCAGCCATATCGGTTTCCGGTGCGTGGCGCGAGACAAGGGGGCGACGTGATGGCCGAGACCGTCACACGAAGGCAGCTGATGCTGGCGCGGCTCGTTGTCATCCTGGCTTCCATCCTGGTGGTGCTGGGCCTTTTCCAGTACGGCCTCTCGGCAGATGTCAGCGATCGCGTCTGGCGCGACATCGCCTCCCGCCCCGGCGGACCCATGACCTTCCGCTTCATCCTCCAGCCTTGCATGGCGGCGATCGCGGCGTTCCACGATGGGGCGAAGGACGCACGGCTCGGCCGCTCGCCCTATCTTTGGTCGCTGCTGACGAGTCCGACCGAAAGCTCGGGCCGCCTTGGCGAAGGATTGATCGCCACTGCGCGGATCATCCTGCTCGGGCTGGCGATGGACGCCGTCTATCAAGCGACCGTACTGAAAACATTCTATCCGGGCGAGATGGTTCTCATCGCGATCCTGCTCGCCTTTCTTCCCTATGTGCTGCTGCGCGGGCCATTCGCCCGCCTCGTGCGGTGGTGGTCCCGTTCGATGTGACCTGGGCTTCCCTCAGAGCTGCTGCCCGGACGGAGGCGTAGATGCGTATGACAACCGGATGCAATCAGGGAGACGATCATGACCAAGAAGCCGTTTAAAGGCGTTATGAAGCTCGATGTCCGCGACTCCACGCCGGACTGGGAGCCGTTTACGCCAAACAAGGCACCGGCGGGATCACCGAACGTACTCGTCGTCTTGTACGACGACACCGGCCTTGCGGCATGGTCGCCGTTCGGCGGCGGCATCAACATGCCGACATTGCAGAGACTCGCCGACCGAGGACTGATGTACTCGCAGTGGCATACGACGGCGCTGTGCTCGCCAACCCGCTCGACCTTCCTGACCGGCCGCAATCACCATCTCAATGGCTGCTCCTGCATCACCGAAGCAGCGCAGGGCTTCCCCGGTTGGAGCGGCCGCATCCCTGACGAATGCGCCACCATCGGGCAGGTGCTTCAGGACGCCGGCTGGAGCACCTTCTGGCTCGGCAAGAACCACAACGTTCCCGAGCAGGACGTCGCCTCGGGAGCCAGCCGCTCGCAATGGCCGCTGAGCAAGGGTTTCGACCGCTACTACGGCTTCCTCGGCGGCGAGACCAACCAATGGTTCCCCGATCTCGCCGAGGACAACAGGTTCATCGACCAGCCCTATATGCCTGAAGAAGGCTACCACCTGTCGAAGGACCTGGCCGATCAGGCCCTCCAGATGATCCGCGACCAGAAGGCCAGCAGCCCCTCGAAGCCCTGGTACATGTGGTTCTGCCCGGGCGCGAACCATGCCCCGCATCATGCGCCCAAGGAATACATCGAGAAGTATAAGGGCAAGTTCGATTCAGGATACGAAGCGTACCGCGAATGGGTGCTGCCCCGCATGATCGAAAAGGGCCTGCTGCCGAAGGACACCAAGCTCACCCCGATCAACCCGCTGCCGGAGGGCGTGGCTGACCCGGCCGATGGAGTCCGTCCCTGGGACACGCTGAACGCGGACGAGAAGCGGCTGTTCTCCCGCATGGCCGAGGTTTTCGCCGGCTTCTCCGAGTACACCGACGCTCAGGTCGGCCGCATCATCGACTACCTTGAACAGAGCGGCCAACTCGACAATACGCTGGTGCTCTACTGCGCTGACAACGGCACCTCGGGAGAGGGCAGCCCGAACGGCTCGGTGAACGAGAACAAGTTCTTCAACAACTATCCGGACGAGCTCGCTGAGAACATGAAGTATCTCGACGTCCTCGGCAGCCCGGAAACCTACGGTCACTTCCCGACCGGCTGGGCGGTGGCATTCTCGACTCCGTTCCAAATGTTCAAGCGCTATTCGGAATATTCCGGCGGCACCTGCTGCCCGCTGGTGATCTCCTGGCCGAAGGGAATCAAGGCCCGGGGCGAGGTACGCAACCAGTATCACCACTCGACCGACATCGTACCGACAATCCTCGACGTCTGCGGGCTGGAGATGCCCAAGGTCTACCGGGGCGTCGAGCAGTACCCCCTGTCCGGCGTCTCAATGCGATATACGTTCGACGCCGAACCGGACGGCAAGACGAGGAAGGAGCGGCAATACTACGCCATGTTCGGCACGCGAGGCATCTGGGAGGATGGCTGGAAGGCATCTTCGCTGCATGCTCCGTTCGCCGGCAAGGGGCGGTACGAGCAGGATCAGTGGCAGCTCTACCACGTCGACGTTGACCGCTCCGAGTCGACGGACCTTGCCCAGCAGCATCCGGACAGGCTCCAGGCGCTGATTAAGGTCTGGCACAACGAAGCCGACAAGAACTTCGTCCTGCCGCTGGAAGACAGGAGTCCGGCGGAGATCCTGGGCGTGGAGCGACCTGCCGAGGAGGCGCCGCGCGAGCGGTACATCTACTATCCCGGCACGTCACCTGTGCCCGAGGGCGTCGCGGTCAACGTGCGCGGGCGCTCTTACAAGATCCTGGCCGATGTCGAGATCACCGACCCCGACTGCTCAGGCGTGATCTTCGCCCACGGGTCACGGTTCGGCGGCCATGCGCTCTTCATCAAGGACCGCAAGCTGCACTACGTCTACAACTTCCTCGGCATCAAGCCGGAGCAAAAGCTCGTCTCGGGCGAGCTCAAGCCCGGGAAGTACACGCTGGGCATGGAGTTCATCCGGGAGAAAGCCGGCCCGCACGGTGAGTCGCTCGGCAAGGCGACCCTTTACGTGAACGAGAACATCGTCGCACAGGGCGGGATGCGCACGCAGCTCGGCAAGTTCACGCTGAGCGGCGACGGCCTGTGCATCGGGCGCGACAGCGGCGACGCCGTCAGCGAAGCGTACACGGCGCCGGGAGCCTTCACGGGCGGGACGATCCTCTTCGTCGCCGTCACGGTCGAGGCGGCACAATACCTCGATCTTGAGAAGCTGGCCGCCGCGGCCCTTGCCGTCGACTGAATGCACTCGACTCAACTGCCGGGCGGTGCCTCAGCCAGCACCGCCCGGTGCCATCGGGAGACCAGACGAGATGAAGTCCGTCACAGCAAAGTCCGACCCCGACAAGATCTCCGTCGAGCTGTCCTCGCGACGGACCGGCATGTCATTTCAACGCACGCGCATGAGCGCCGATCGAACCCTCATGTCCGTGATCCGCACCTCGCTGTCGCTGATCAGCTTCGGCTTCACGATCTATCAGGTCTTCGAGAAACTTCGAGAGGCGGGAACGATTGCGCATGCCGCCGCTCCTCGCAACTTCGGGGTTGCACTCGTGCTTCTCGGCATTGCGATGCTCGTCACTGGCATCGTCTATCATGTGCAGTTCATGGTCGGTCTCCGCCAAGAACGCAAGGTGATGACCGAGTATGGCCTTATTCACGGCGAGAGCCACTTTCCTGTTTCTCTGACGCTAATCACCGCCATCGTTCTGCTCATCATAGGCGTGGCCGCCGTCATCAGCATGCTTTTCCAGGTCGGGCCATTCGGTTGAGGAGGTGCCAGCCCGACTGATCCAATCACCTTCACATTCAGGGAGCCAGACATGGCGCAGCAACCGAAGAAGCAGAACGGCAAGCCGAACATCCTCGTCATATGGGGGGACGACATCGGCATCTCGAACCTGAGTTGCTACTCGCATGGGCTGATGGGATACAGGACGCCCAATATCGACCGTCTTGCCAAGGAAGGGATGATGTTCACCGACTCTTACGGGGAACAGTCATGCACGGCCGGCCGGTCAGCTTTCATCACCGGACAGAGCGTCTACCGTACCGGCCTGTCAAAGGTCGGTATCCCGGCCGCGCCCATCGGCATGAACGAGAAGATCGTTACCATTGCGGCCCTGCTCAAGGAACAGGGCTACGCCACGGGCCAGTTCGGCAAGAACCACCTCGGCGACCTCAACCACATGCTGCCGACCAACCACGGCTTCGACGAATTCTTCGGCAATCTCTACCACCTCAATGCCGAGGAGGAGCCGGAGATGGAGGACTACCCATCGGAGAATGACTTTCCGAACTTCCGCAAGAACTTCGGCCCGCGCGGCGTCATCCATTCCTGGGCAACGAACGAGGACGATGCAACCGAGATGCCACGCTGGGGCAAGGTCGGCAAGCAGAGGATCGAGGACACCGGTCCCCTGACGAAGAAGCGCATGGAGACCTGCGACGATGAGTTCGTGGCCGCAGCCAAGGACTTCATGAAACGCCAGAGCGATGCAGGAAAGCCTTGGTTCGTCTGGCTCAACACCACGCACATGCACCTGTTCACCCATCCCAAGCCAGAGAGCAAGGGCCAGGCCGGGCGCTGGCAGTCGGACTATCACGACACAATGGTCGACCATGACAAGCTCGTGGGTGAGGTCCTTGACTACCTCGACGAGCTCGGGATCGCCGACGACACCTTCGTGCAGTACTCGACAGACAACGGCCCGCACCGGAACACATGGCCGGACGGCGGCACGACGCCGTTTCGCAGCGAAAAGAACACCAACTGGGAAGGTGCATTCCGCGTGCCGATGCTCGTGCGCTGGCCGGGACGTGTCGAGCCGGGTTCGATCAGCAACGGCATCGTGCAGCATCACGACTGGTTGCCGACGTTCCTGGCCATGGCCGGTGCATCCGACGTGGTCGACAAGCTTAAGGCCGGATACGAGGCCATAGGGCGGACCTACAGGAACCATATCGACGGCTTCAATCTGCTGCCGTTCCTCACGGGAGAGGCAAAGGAGAGCCCGCGCAACTTCTACTTCTACTTCAGCGATGACGGCGACATGCTCGCTCTGCGCTATGACAACTGGAAGCTCGTTTTCATGGAACAGCGCATGCAGGGAACATTGGGTGTGTGGGCAGAGCCGTTTGTCCGGCTGCGGCTGCCCAAGATCTTCAATCTCCGCACCGATCCCTACGAGTTCGCTCCGGTCACCTCGAACACCTACTACGACTGGATGCTGCACAACGCCTACTTCGTTTATGCAGCCCAGGCGGCTGCGGCGAAGTTCGCCGAGACCTTCAAGGAGTTTCCGGCGGTTCAGAAGCCGAACACTTTCACCATCGATGATGCCTTGGCGAAGATGTCGGAGTCTGCGAGCGGCGACTGAATGAACCTGGCCGAGCGGCAGGACCGCCGCCCGGCCACAGCATCAGCGAGGTCTGAGCATGGCGGATCAACCGCTTCCATCCTGGAACGAGGGCCCAGCGAGGTCCGCCATTCTCGACTTTGTCGCACGCGTGACAGTGGAGGGTGGACCGGATTATGTGCCGCCCTCTGAACGTATAGCGACCTTCGACAATGACGGAACTCTCTGGTGCGAGCAGCCGCTTCAGAGCCAGTTCTTTTTCGCCTTCGACCGGCTGGAAGAGCTTGCGAGGAAGGATCCAACCCTGCGCGAGCGGCAGCCCTACAAGGCCTTCCTTGAGCGGGACATTGCCGCCATTCATTCCCTTGGCAAGCAGGCTGCGTTCGAGGTGGCCTTCGCGACTCATTCCGGGATGACGGCCGACGAGTTCGCGACCATCGCTCGAAACTGGTTGATGACGGCCCGGCATCCGAAACTCGGGGTTCCTTTCACCCAATGCGTCTACCGACCTCAGATCGAGCTCCTGTCCTATCTGCGGGCAAACGGCTTCAAGATTTTCATCGTCTCGGGCGGTGGCATCGAGTTAATCCGGGCCTTCGCCGAGGATAATTATGGTGTCCCGCCCGAGCAGGTCATCGGGTCGAGCGTTCGGCTCCGCTTCGAAGGCAGCGGAGGGCGCGCCGACCTGGTGCGACTGTCGGAACTCAACAGTTTCGACGACCGCGAGGTGAAGCCGGCCAACATCGCCCTGCACATCGGCCGGCGCCCGATCCTGGCCTTCGGCAATTCCGATGGGGATCTCGCGATGCTGCGCTACACGCTCGCCGGCAATGGACAGCGTCTCGCCCTGCTGCTGCACCATGACGATGAAGAGCGGGAGTTCGCCTACGACCGCGAGTTCAGGCTGAGCCCTCTGGTCGAAGCGCTGGATAAGGCCGCGGAGTACGGGATTACCGTGGTTGGGATGAAGCGATCCTGGAAGACCGTCTTTCCGGATGGGCCACCCCCTTCTTAATCACAGACGGAGGTGACGATGAGGGAATGGCTGATCGCCATCACGGAATACGCAGTCGCGGTGATCGATGCGATGGCCCTCGCTATCGTCTTGTTCGGCACCATCGAAGCCTTTGTCTCCGGTCTGCGCATGATGTTTGCGGGAAGCGCCACGAACATCCAGAGGCGGGAGATCTGGCTGCGCTACGCCCGCGTGCTGGTCGCCGGGCTGACCTTTCAGCTCGGGGCGGACATCATCGAGACATCGATCACAAACGACTGGGAAGCGGTTGGCCGTCTCGGCGCCATCGCGGTGATCCGCACCTTTCTCAACTACTTCCTGGAACGTGACCTGACCGAGATCCGTGAACTCCAACACGAACGGACCGCAGAGCGGGCGAAGGAATCGGGAGGAGCCTAGGATGAATCGTCGGCAAGTTCTCTCCCTGTTCGCAATGGGCCTGATTGCCTTCTGGCTGCCGCTGACGAAGCCCCAGTCGCAAGTTCCCGTGCCCGACCCGCTTCCATCCTGGAACGGCGGGGCCGCCAAACAGGCCATCATCGACTTCGTAGAGCGGGCGACCCAGGGGCGCGGGTCCGACTTCGTGCCGGTCGAAGCATCATCGCCGGGGACCTACGGGCTCTCCTGACCGCGGGCGAGAAAGATCTGCTGGAGATCATGACCGTGACCCACTCGGGAATCATCACGGTCGAATTCGACAAGGCTGTCAGGGACTGGCTTGCGAAGGCACGCCACTCGACGAAGGATCGCCTCTCTACCGACCTCGCCTAGCTGCCTCAGATCGCGCTTCTCAGACACCTGCGGTCGAATGGCTTCAAGACCTTCATCGTGTCAGGCGGCGGCATCGGTGCCAGGCAAGTTTCCGTTGCGAATCGAGCGCATTCCATAAGAACTGAGCTCCCCGCGTCTTTAGAATATCCGGTTCGATGAGGATTCCAGATTCTGGCCTCGAGCCTTCCCATTGCCGTTTCCGCTCGCACCGTGCAAAGCCCTTGTCGGAATGCTACAAGGTTTAGATCCAGAGCTTCCTGGATCCTCAGAGCGAGCATATGTCTGATTTGGCAGCCCGGAGTATCGGCTTTGCGTCCAGGACCTTGGAGGGGCTTCAATCGCTTTGGTCCCTCAGGAACTCACAAGTTCGTCTTCAGGCGAGCATCCGTCAGGCAGAGCTCGAAGGCCTCCAGTTCGCCTTCTACGCTCGCCTGACCGCGATCATCGTTGTTTCGGTCTGGCTGATCTGGCTCGTACCGTGGCCACGCGATCTCTACTACGGAGCCTACGCCTTCGGGTTCTTCTTCCTGGGCTACGTTCCGTACCGCCTGCGGCACCATCGTCATGGCGAGGCACTCAAGCTCGGCTTTATCATCCTCGATGTGGCCTTGGTGACCGCCGCGATCGTTGTCCCGCCGCCGGCCAGTCTCGGCGGCGAGTGGCCGATCCAGACCCGCCTCCGTGGGCAGGAATTCCTCTACGTTCTCCTTCTCCTCGGCGAGGCTGCTCTCACCTACTCCCCGAGAAGGGTGCTCTGGACGGGTGTATCGATCCTCGTCATCTGGTCGATTGGCGTCTTCATGATCTACTCCCTGCCGGACACTCTACGGTTCAACGATGCGGCTACGGAGGGCGCGCTCACGTCAGTCGCGGTCCTGGATCTCTCCTTCAGGCCGACCTTTGTCGGTCTGACGGCCTGGTACACCCAGCTTGTTGCGACCTCCCTGTTCACCCTGCTCATCACCCTTGCCGTCTGGCGCAGCCGAAGGACACTGTTGAACCAGGTCGAGGCCGAGGTCGTGCGCGCGGATCTCGCTCGCTACGTCTCTCCGGACGTGGCCGAAGCTCTCGCCAGCCGTGGC
Source organism: Microvirga terrae (assembly GCF_013307435.2). Taxonomy (NCBI): domain Bacteria; kingdom Pseudomonadati; phylum Pseudomonadota; class Alphaproteobacteria; order Hyphomicrobiales; family Methylobacteriaceae; genus Microvirga; species Microvirga terrae. The sequence goes on along the minus strand of NZ_CP102845.1, from coordinate 2,313,204 downwards.
GGGACCGCGTTCGGAGAGCCGGCGACACGGACGGTGGCCGTCCTGTTTGCAGACATCGTCGGCTTCACCAGGCTTACTGAGACCCTCTCGCCCGAGCGTACGTTTGCCCTGCTGCGCAGTTTCCAGGAGCGGAGTAGCGCCATCGTGTTCAAGCATGGCGGGACGCTCGACAAGTACCTCGGCGATGGCTTCATGGCGACCTTCGGCTCCATCGGCCTGCAACCGGACGCGCCAGCCCGCGCGCTCGCGTGCGCCTTCGAACTCCAGCAGGAGATCGAGCGCTGGAGCCGAAAAAGGTCCGGGCGCGGCGCGGATCCGCTGCGTGTCTCGGTCGGAGTCCATTGCGGTCCGGTGACGGTAGGCAATCTCGGCGGCAGGGAACGCATCGAGTTTACCGTCGTGGGAGACGTCGTGAACGTAGCCAGCAGGCTCGAGGAGGTGACGCGCGACATTGGCGGCTCGATCATCGCGTCGGAGGATTGCATACGCGCCGCAGCAGATCTGGGATGGCTGAAGAGATTCCAATCCTCCCGCCAAGTTCACTTGCGCGGCAGGCAGCAAGGCATCCTCGTTCACATCGCCACGTGACAGATAAGGCTTACATCCTGGCGAGTTTGATACACCCACCGTGCTGAAATCGGTTGAGCAATCGGTCGATGCCGATCACCCGTCGGGTCAGCCGCGGGGCAGGTGACACATCGCGCCGCTGCCGAGCCGCCCCATTCTGGGCTTAAAGTCAGAGTTAGTAGTCTGCAAACAAAACGAACGGGTCGAGCGCCGTAAGTCCCTGCTCGTTCGGCGGAAACTGCTCGAGGAACCGCGCGACCTCGCGGAACGCAAGATCGCCCAGGAAAGTCTGGGATAGACGCTGCCCGACCTCGGGAACACCGAGCCCTTCTGCCTCGAAGGCGGCGAGCACAGGCACAAGGTCGACCTTGCCCTCCTCGACCCGTGCAACATTGGCGAGGATTTCCGGTGCAATGTCTAGCCTGTCGCGACCATTCCCGAAGTCGAGCGCGATCACGGTATCCCGCGCACCATTTCCGACGATCTCCTGGCCAATGAAGAAGGTGTCGTTCCCGGCGCCACCGAAGTGGATGCCGAGACTCTCCCCGGTATCGGTCAGGTCATTGCCCTGATTGCCGAGCGCGTAGTCCGCACCCTTGCCGGTGCGGATCACATCCTCGCGGAAGTTCCCCCACAGGGAGTCGGCCCCATCTCCGCCCAAAAGGCGGTCACGGCCGAAGCGGCCATTCACGACAATGTCGTCGCCATAGGTCCGGACGACGTCTCTGCCGAAGCCGAGATCGACCGTGACCTCGTCGGCGCGCACCCGAACGGTGTCACGACCAAAGCCTGTGAATACGACGCTGCCGTCCTCGTCGATGGTTACTCTGTCATTCCCGAAGGACCCGAAAGCCCAAGGGTCCAGCCCAAGGTCGTAATGGTAAAACATCGCTGAAATCCTCGAGCAAAGGGATGCAGTTGCCAAAGGCAAGCGACCCTAGAGTGTCGCTGTACTGCGCGTTCTACCGCACGAGTGGCGCACGCGGTCGTTGCGCCACTCGATCACGACTAGGTGATCCTGTGCCGCGAGAAGGCGGATGGTGGTGCTCCACCATCCGAGCGTTCGGCAGGTCTTACGACCTCGGCATGATTACGCTGTCAATCACATGAATGACGCCGTTCGACGCGTTCACGTCAGCCTGAGTCACAACCGCCTCATTGACCTTGACGGCATTGCCGCTGGCATCGATCCGCACGGCTGTACCCTCCACGGTCTGGGCACTGGTCGTCTTGCCCTTGAGATCACCGGATTTCACGTTCCCAGCCACGACGTGATAGGTCAGTACCTTCTGCAGCTGAGCCTTGTTCTCGGGCTTCAGGAGGTTCTCAACCGTTCCGGCTGGGAGCTTCTTGAAGGCCTCGTCCGTGGGGGCAAACACGGTGTACGGCCCCTGCCCCTTGAGCGTATCGACGAGGCCAGCGGCTTGCAGCGCGGCCGTGAGGGTCTTGAAGTTGCCGTTGGTCACCGCAGTTTCGACGATATCCGCCGCAGCAGCCGGAGACGCCGTCGCAAGCATGGCAATTACGGCATAGGCTCGATATGTTGCAGTCATTGCTTTCTCCCTGTCCTAGTGGCTGTGCCCTTGGCGTTCACCAGCACCAGCTAGGATTGGTATGAGGGGGAGCGTGCCCATTGTTCATCGGGAGTTTCCTGAGGAGACCCGGAAAATCTCCGTAGGCGGAGCGCTTTCCCTTGTACTGCCGGGAAAAGACCGCAAGCATTGAAGATCGTTCCTCTTCGTCGACCTGCAGCCAAGGTTGAGGCCAATATGGATAATCCCAAACCAAGCCCGATCCCATCGACAGTTCCCCAATCTCCCCGCGCGGCGCGGCGGACCAAGCCTCGGACGAGGCGCGCTCGCCGACTGCCGACCTTGATCGCGCCCGGTGTGGAGGCAGAGACCCTGCTGCGCTCGACGCTGGATGCCCTGTCGGCCCATATCGCCGTGCTGGATGAGGTGGGCACCATCATTGCGGTCAATCAGGCTTGGCGAACTTTTGCCCACGCCTCCGGCTATGCCGACGAGAACCATGGGGTTGGAATGAACTACCTCGCCGTCTGTGAGACGGCCGCACCCCTGTCAAAGGAGGCTGCGAGGACTGCGCAGGCCCTACGGGAGATCATGGCAGGCGTCCGCGCCGAGTTCCGTATGGAGTATCCTTGCCGCAGTCCCGAGGGACCACGTTGGTTCCAGGTCCGCGTGACGCGACCGGATCAGGCGCCAACACGCCGGATCGTGATCGCGCATGAGGACATCACCGAGGTCAAACGCACGCAGCAGGAACTGGCCCGGTTGAGCGGTCGCCTCATGCATCTGCAGGACGAGGAACGGCGAGCCATCGCGCGTGAACTGCACGATACAACGGCCCAGAACCTTCTTGCCATCACATTGAATACCTCCCGCCTGCGTGGACAACTCGACCACGTGGAGGAGCCCGTCCATCGCATTCTTGAGGAGACGTTCGACCTGGCGGAACAGAGTCTTCAGGAGGTTCGCACGTTGTCCTACCTGCTCCACCCTCCGCTCCTCGATGACGTCGGGCTCGTGGCTGCCTTGAGCTGGCTCGCGAGAGGGTTCTCCGAGCGGAGCGGCGTCCAAGTCGATATCAGCATCGATGATGGAGCCGCCCCTTCCTCACAGCCTGTCGCCACCGCCCTGTTTCGGGTCGCCCAGGAAGCACTCTCCAACGTCCACCGGCACTCCGGCAGTAAGAGGGCGCGGCTCGCGCTCTACCAAACAGACGACAACGTTCGGCTCGACATTGTTGATGCCGGCATCGGGCTCAAAGCTCCCGCGCATGCGAATGGAGAGGAGACCCGGTTGATCGGCATCGGAATCTCGGGAATGCGCTTGCGTCTGGAGCAACTCGGCGGTCAGTTGGAGATCAAGTCAGGCCCCTCGGGGACCCGGGTGAGCGCCAGCCTGCCCATTCAATCAATCAGTCCGGATGATTGCCCACCAAACGAACGACCCAGACTGCATACTAATGGGCTCTGAGGACGTGCCATGCTGCGCATTCTTCTTGCTGACGACCATGACATCGTCCGGCGCGGGCTCAAGGATCTCCTGGAGCAGCACATGACATGGCAGGTCTGCGCCGAGGCGTCCAATGGGCGAGAGGCGGTCGACCTCGCCTTTCAGCATCGACCCCATGTCGCGGTGATCGATCTGTCCATGCCAGAGCTCAATGGCCTGGAAGCGACCCGCCGTATTCGCCAGAGCCTGCCGAACACCGAGGTTTTGATCTTCACGATGCACGAGAGTGAGGAGTTGATCCGCGAGGTGCTAGAGGCTGGGGCCCGAGGTTACCTGCTCAAATCCGATGCGGTCCGGCAGTTGATCCCGGCTGTGGAAAGCCTGTCGCAAAAAAAACCTTTCTTTATCGGGCGTGTGTCGGAGGTTGTTCTGGACGGCTTTCTCAAAGGCGGACCGGCGATACCGGCTCATCCCACGACCGAGCGGCTGACCTCACGCGAACGCGAGATCGTCCAGCTTCTAGCTGAAGGCAAGAGCAACAAGCAGATTGCGCGTCTTCTGGATCTCAGCGTCAAGACGGTGGAGACCCACCGGACAGCTGCGATGCGGAAGCTGGAACTCAATTCGCTGCCTGACCTGGTCCGGTACGCGATCAGGATGCAGATCATCCAAGCCTAAATCGCGGGCGCAGTAAATTGGTGACTCTCATGCGTCCACCTTCAGGATCCTTGCATTTGCCCAGTCTCGAGCGGCCGGCTCGAGCGCTCGTGATCGGCGCGTCCGGCGGCATCGGATCGGCCGTCACAGATCTTCTTGCGTCAGACGGGTTCGAAACCGTTCATGCGCTGTCCCGATCGGGCGCTGGCCGAAGCCTGGCTGGAGTGCGGGCGGGACGGATCGACATCGACAATGAGGCGAGCATTGCCGCCGCAGCCGAGCGACTCGTCGAAGGCGCTCCGCTGCGCTTCATCCTGGTGGCAACAGGCCTGCTTCACGATGCCACCCTCCAGCCCGAGAAAACCTATCGGGCCCTCGATCCAGAGCAGCTCCTCCGCAGCTTCCGAATCAATGCGATCGGCCCTGCCCTCATCGGAAAGCATATGCTCCCGCTCCTGCCGAAAGTCGGCAAGAGCGTCTTTGCTGTCCTCTCGGCGCGTGTCGGCAGCATCGAAGACAACCGGCTTGGCGGCTGGTACGGCTACCGGGCGTCGAAGGCGGCCCTGAACCAGCTGGTGCGAACCTTTGCGATTGAACTCGGCCGCCAGACGCGGGACGCCGTCTGTGTCGCTCTCCACCCTGGAACGGTCGATACAGCTCTGAGCCATCCCTTCCAAGCCGGGCTCGCGGTCGACCAGGTGTTCTCCCCGCTGTATTCGGCCAAGCGCCTGCTTGCTGTCACAGATGCCCTGACGGCCGCGCACACTGGTCAGTTCTTTGCCTGGGATGGACAACCGATACGCTTTTAAGAAGGGAGCGTGTGTTGCACGATCGTTCCCGATGGCGCGTGCCCAACTTCTCAATCGTGTCCCGATCCCCGTTCCTTGGCCCTTTCGGAGAGATATCCGTCCCGCCCGAACGCATACAGGCGATCTCATCCGCGCGAGCCAACGAAGGAACCTCCGCACGGAGCTGAAGAGTACGGGACGGCAGATGTAACAAAGGTTCGCTCCGTGCCTCACGTTCGGACCAAAACCATTCTTCCGGGGAGTGCTAGAAGGCGTTGTTCCTTGCAATTCACTCTACGACCGGGACCAAAAGCGAAGGCATGAGGTCGGACAATGCAACTGAGTTCCGCGGCATGCATCCGTAACATGACACACCAGCCAATTCTGGTAAGGTGCCCATCCACAGGGGGCCTTGAGAAGTGACGACCAACTTTGAGGCGGATCTTGCCGCCATCGACCGGATCCAGGCTGTCCCAACCATTCTGGAAGTCATTTGCCGCACCACCGGTATGGGCTTCGCGGCGGTGGCTCGGGTGAGCGAGGACCGCTGGATTGCCTGTGCCGTGCGCGACAACATCCAGTTCGGCCTCCGGCCCGGCGGCGAGCTGAAGCTCGAGACCACGATCTGCCATGAGATCCGTCAGGCTGGGACAGAGGTGGTCATCGACCATGTGGCCGAGGATCCGACCTACTGTCGCCATCACACCCCTGCCATGTACGGCTTCCAAAGCTACATCTCGATGCCGGTTGTCCTTGCGGATGGCACCTTCTTCGGCACTCTGTGCGCCATTGATCCCCGTCCGGCACGGCTGAACAACCCTGAGACCATCGGCATGTTCAAGCTGTTCGCCGAGCTGATCGGCTTTCATCTGAGTGCCGGCGAGCGCCTGACCGCCAGTGAGGCTGACTTGGCCACGAGCGAGGCGGACCTTCTGGATGAGCGCAGGACCTCCGAGCTACGGGAGCAGTTCATCGCAGTGCTGGGCCACGACCTGCGCAATCCGCTCGCCTCGATCGATGCCGGAGCAAAGATGCTTCGACGAGAGTCTCTGAGCCCGGAGGGGAGCACCATCGTCGGCCTGATCCAGAACAGCGTCGGACGCATGGCCGAGTTGATCGACAATGTGCTCGACTTTGCCCATGGCCGCCTGGGAAGTGGCCTTACCCTGGACCGGGACGCCCACGTACCGCTGGGAGAAGTGCTGGAGCAGGTCGTCGATGAGCTGCGGGCAGCCTGGCCCGAGCGGCGGATCGACACGCATTTGAATGTGACCAAGACTGTGAGCTGCGACCGTGCTCGCATGGCGCAGTTGCTGTCGAACCTGGTGGCGAACGCCCTGACCCACGGTGCGAGTGAAAAACCCATCGTGGTTCGTGCCGCAACCCTGGATGGTAGCTTCGAGCTCTCGGTCGCCAACCAGGGCGAGCCGATTCCCCCCGCTACCTTGAAGCGCCTGTTCCAACCCTTCTTCCGCGTGGCGGCGCGCCCGAGCCAGCAGGGACTAGGGCTGGGCCTCTACATTGCCTGCGAGATTGCCCGCGCTCATGGTGGATCACTCGATGTGACCTCCGATCAGGAAGAGACACGTTTTACTTTCAAGATGCCGCTCGTCCAGGGGTTCTGAGGAACTCGTCCGGCTCGTGGGTGTGCGACAAGGGAATGTCCGCACAGGGTCACCCTCTGCCAATCCCCTGACTTCAGGAACGTCCGGTGTTCCTCGCGAGAGCAGACTTTGGGTCTACTTCCGAGAGGTGCCACGAACAGACCTTCATGCCATAGCCGATTGAACGAAGTCGGCATCTCGCACCTTCCATCGAGAGTGCCAGATCGCCGACAGAATTTGCGGTGAAGCCAGTTCCTCAGCCTTCTTCGGCAGAGCCGATCTTCGTGCGGTTCCGTCCTTCGGCCTTGGCGGTGTACAGGGCCCGATCCGCTCGGCGGAGGATCGAACTGCGGTCATCGTCCGGCAGGGCCTCTGCCACACCTGCACTGAAGGTAGAAGGCAGTTCGAGCCCATTGTGCTTCAGCGTCGCCGCAGGAAAGCCGTCCCGAATGCGCTCGATAATTCGCACGGCATGGTCAAGCCGAACCTCGGGCAGCAGCAGGAACTCCTCCCCGCCCGTCCGACCCAGGTGATCCTGCGCCCGCACCCTCGCTTGGCAGGACCGTGCAAAATGCTCGAGGACCGCATCACCCGCCTCGTGCCCATGCGTATCGTTGATGACTTTGAAGTGATCAATGTCGAGCACGGCGATGCATAACCCAGCTTCGGTTGCCTCGCTGGTGGCGAGGACTGCATCAAGCAGCCCCAGGGTATGGCGGCGGTTTGGCAATCCTGTGAGCTGATCGGTCTGGGATGCTTTGAGCGCCGCCTCATGGGCTTGGCGCAAGGACTTCTCATTGTTCTTCAAGGCCGTGATGTCAGCCCCCACGGACAGGATCCAGCCGTTCGGGAGGATCGTATGATCAATCCAAAACCAGCGGCCGTCGACCAGATCGGTCTCGAAGGACTTACGGGGCACACACCGTCGCCGGGCCAGGGTCCTGGCCAGGAAGGCCTCGACATCCCCGTCATCGATCCGCACACCAAGTCCGTTTCTGTGCGCGTGGCGGGTGATGTCGGCGAAGGTGAAAGGACCCTCATAGTTGCCCAAGAACATGCCCCAATACGTCTTGTTGGCGTAGCGCAGGTTGTCCTCGGCATCGAAGATGGACACGGCCTGCCCGCTTTCAGTGAGAGCTTCCACAAGGCAGCGAAGGGCTTCGTCGTCGCGATCGATAGAGAAGGAGGTCATTGAATCCTGCGGTTGGAACGACAGGTGCAATCGCCACTCATGACGGATCCGTTCCTGCCTTGCCGTCGGCGGCATTCAGCGGCACATTCATGGTGCACACGATGCCTGCGGGTTCATACGACAGACGAACACTGCCACCGAGATCCTGCGCCAGACCCCGTTCGATCAGGCGCGTGCCGAAGCCGCGGCGGGTCGGAGGCGCCACGGGTGGCCCATTGCTTTCCTGCCACCGGAGGGCGACGCGAGGCATGCTATCCAGGGTCACCGCCCAGACGATGGTGACAGACCCCGCCGGTATCGAGAGAGCCCCGTACTTCGCGGCATTCGTGGCAAGCTCGTGAACCGCCATGGCAATCGTCAGCGCCTGTGGTGGGCTCAGGCGCAACCGGGGTCCCTCGATCCCGAACCGCCCCGGGTTCCCGCGCGCGTAGGGCTCGACCACCTCGTCGATGATCTGCCGGATTTCCGCGCCTTCCCAGTTCTCGCGGGTCAGCACGTCGTGAGCCCGTGCCAGAGCGAACAGGCGATCCTCGAAGGATTGAAGCTTCGGCCGGCTTTCCTCCCCGAGTTGCCGCAGGCTCTGGGCTGCCATGGCTTGCACCGTGGCCAGCGTGTTCTTCACCCGGTGGTTCAGCTCGTTGATCAGCAGCCGCTGGTGTTCCTCCCAGCGCTTGCGCTCGGTGATGTCGAACGCGATCCCTGTTGCCTTGATCTGCGGGGCACCGTCAGCCGCAGCCTTGACCTCCAGCTCGGCGCGGACGAGCAACCAATGATGCGAGCCGTCGGGCCAGATGACCTCGAGTTCGCCCTCGGCATTGCGGTCCCCACGCGCGAGCGCCGCAGCCGCAGCCGCCCGGAGGCCTTCCCGCGCTCCTGGGGCGTAGCGCGACCTGATGTCCTCAGTGCTCGGGGCTGCATCCGCCGGGAAGCCCAGCAGAAGGTTCAGTTCAGGCGAGATGGTGATGGTGTTGGTGCGGGTGTCGCTCTGCCAGACAGCCATTCGCCCCGCATCCAGAGCCAATCTTAGGCGGGCCTCGCTCGCGCGCAGCGCCACTTCAGCCTCATGGCGTGCGGTAAGGTCGACCGTGACCGCGAGCAGAGTCTCGGACTGTCCCTCCGCCCGGCTCAGGCGCGTGATGCTGCTGTTGGCCCAGACAAGGGTGCCATCCGGCCGCAGGTAACGCTTGTCCAGCGACACGGGCCCTCCCGTCTCCAAGGCCTCTGCGACGGCCCTTCGGCTCGGCGGAATGTCAGCGGCAGCGGTCACGTCCAGGATCCCGAGCCCAAGCAATTCCTCGCGGGAGCGGCCAAGAAGACGGCACAACTCATCGTTCACGCGCAGGAAGTGCCCATCGAGGCTGACCTCGGACAAGCCAGCGGCGGCTTGATCAAAGATGGAGGCCAGGCGGGCCTCGCTCTCTTGCCGCGCCGCGTCGATCCGCTTCTTTCTAGTCAAGTCGATGCACACCGCAACCATGGTGCGCGGCCTGCCGGCATCGTCGTAGACCGGTGACACTGCATTCCTGACCCAGACCGTTTGGCCATCTGGACGCAGGTAGCGCTTCTCGATCTCGAACGCCTCTCCTGTTTCGGGCACCCGCTGGAATTCACGAAGATTGGCGGGCAGATCCTCGGGATGAGTGAGGTCCTGCATCCGCAGGCCACCCAGAAGTTCCTCACGCGTGTGCCCGACGATCGTGCAGAACCGGTCGTTGACCCGCAGGAAGCGGCCCGAGAGGTCGCATTCCACGAGGCCCGCCGCGGCCTGGGCGAAGACCGCCGTGAGATGAGCCTCGCTCTCGCGCAGGGCAAGCTGGGAGCGGACGTGCTCGGTGACGTCATGCCCCTGGACGAAGATGCCCATAACCCGGCCTCGGGCATCCCTGATCGGCTGAAAGACGAAGTCGACGTAGCGGGTTTCCCGGGGAGCGCCGGCCTGCCTCTGGAGGCTGACCGCCCTCTGGTGCCCGACGTAAGGCGTTCCCGTGGCGTAGACCTCATCCAGGAGTTCGACAATGCCTTGTCCCGCAAGTTCCGGCAGCGCCTCGCGTACGGTCTTCCCGATCAGGTCGCGGTGCCCGATGTGGTCGAGATGGGCGGCATTCGCCATCTCGTAAACGTGATCGGGCCCCCTGAACATCGCCATGATGCCGGGAGCCTGCTCGAACATCTCGCGCAGGCGCTCGCCTTCCTGGGCCGTCCGTTGCTCGGCCAGCACCCGCTCGGTGGTCTCGACCACGATGGCGAGCACACCTCCGGGCCGCCCGCTCTCGTCGAGCACCGGGCTGTAGTCCAGGTTCATCCAGACCTGTTCGGGAACGCTGTTGCGGTGGAGCGTCAGTTCCTGGTCGCGGTAGGACAGCGTGCCGCCGGACAAGCCCACGCGCATGACGTTGGCATTGAATTCAGCGACCTCCGGCCAGCCTTCCAGCACCCCGGCGCCGAGCACGCGCGGGTGCCGCCCGGCGGCGAAGACCGTATAGGCATCGTTGTAGATCATGACCCCGTGCGGCCCCCAGAGCAGGACCATGGGAACCGGGGAGCGAAGCATGAGGCTGACCGTGGTCCGCAGGCTCTGCGGCCAGTCGGAGATCGGTCCAAGCCGAGTCCCGATCCAATCATGGACGCGGATGAGCGCACCCATCTCGCCCCCGCCCTCAAGGAAGTCCGAGCCTAGGGTGGAACCGCTATCGAGCATGGATGTCGCGCTTTTCTTTGCCGGACCGGCTACGCTTTGTCTCGATCTCGCTCTCACGCTCATCAAGCAAACGCAGGGCCGCACGCACGACCTCGCTGGCGCTGCGGTAGCGGCCGCTCCTCACCTTGGCGGCGATGAAGGCAGTCAGTTCAGGGGTGAGCGACGCGGTGATCGTGGATTTGGAGGGCATGGCAGGGAGGTGGGGTGAGAAAGGTTCTTACCCTGTAGCAGCGAACGTTAGGCTTCGCCATTAACCTATGTTGTTGGTCCACGCGCTGCGTCGTTCCTCCCCGATCCCTGTCAGAGGGGCCGAACAGGGTTCCGAGTGCTTCAGGAGCGTCCGGTATTCGCCGTCAGAGCTGACCCTCGGTGCACTTCTGGGAAGTGCCAAAAAGAAGACGTTCATGCGATGCTACGATGGATTGCGTCGAAGCCAAGGTCCGTCAATTCGACTGTCCCGGCATCCGGCACGGTCACGTATCCAAGCTGCTTCAACTCGGAAACGGCCACGGCAACAACAGGATCTGTTCCGAAGTGTGCATCCAGCGTTGCCATTGTCATGCGTGCGCCGGGCTTTCGGTGGGTCTCACGAAAGAACCCGAAGATCTCGCAGGCCGTCTCGCTGAGCGGCATTGTCGCCTCCATCGGATCGGCTCCCGCTATTCGGCCACATGCAGGCGGACCCTCGGATCGTGCGGGCGGTCCTTCGATCCTAAACGGCTCATTGCCGTATCGATCTCCTCCATGCTGTAAGCCATCGAGGGAGCCAGGTTCGTGATGTGATGGTCCCATTGCATTCGGCAGGCGATGTAAGCCTCGGCACCGGCCTGCACATCAACCGTGATTTCGATCCCCGCCCGCTGAAGCCGAAGCAGGGCATCACGGTAACGTGCTCGCCATCGGTCTCGGGTCTGCTGATCCGGGTCGGCCTCCCGGTCCGGTGCCCCATGGGGGAGAAAGGTGTCCTCCAAGGTGGTGACCAGCATCATCGACGCTTCCCACAGCTGCGCGACGGCTCCTGCCTCCTTCAGCCAGCCATCCTTTTGATCATTCAGGGCGCTCTTGATCAGGCTCACCGTGTCCAATGCGACCAGCGTGGAACGGGACACCGAGTGGTATGGGTCGCTGAAGCGGAAATAGAACAGCACCGGGTAGAAGTGATGTGCCTCCTTGGCTTGGGTCATCTCAACGGCGAGCTCCGACAGGTTCGTGTAGCCACCACTGAACTGCCCCTGAGGTCCGAGACGTGCCAGCAGTTCGGCGGCATCGCCTGTGCACCCTGAGAGGAAATGGATGTTCATGGCCAGCACGTTCCGCCGCTGGAGCGCTGTATAGACCTGCATCAGATAGGTCAGCGTCAGCGACATCACCGACATGCCGATCAGCGAGTTGAACAGGAAGAGCAGCCGTGTCGGGCTCGTGTGTGGGGTGAAGTCACTCGCCCCGACGATGGCCATGCTGGTACCACCGGCATACATCGTGGTGACGAAGTCGGTGGGTGTCTCGCCGTTGCTGGCACGGATGGAGGTGCCGAGTTCCGGGTGCATGATCAACGCCGCCCCGAGCGTCAGCCCGAGAGCCCAAACACCAACCAGCAGCACGAGGATGACTGGACCGCAGAAGGACAGAGCCGCTCCTCGTCTGGAGCCGAAAACTGTCGAGCCTTTAACGAATGTAGTCCAGACCAGCCGCGCGATCCTGGAGCCAATGATGCTGGTGCCGATCCGGGCGTAGAGCACAGTCAGAAAGATATCGAGCAAGATGACCAGGATCAGCAGTATTCCAAGGCCCTGCTCCAGTCGCCCCATCATGGCAGACCTCCTGTTATCCCAACTGCTCCGTCAGGGTCGCTGGGGCTGCCCGGTCGACCCGGTCGCCTCCCCGTTCTGTCTGGGCTCGATCCGCCACAGCTGGGTTTCAAGGCGCGGACCACTCTCGGGCTTGAACCAGCTCATGTCCTGGATGCGGGAGCTGGTAACGTAGATCGTTCCGTCGGGTCCCTCGGAGAATGTATCGGGCCAGCGCAGCCGCTTGTCCTGGACAAGGGTGGTGATCCGATCCTCATCACGGAGCTTCACGGCATCCTGCTCAATCGCGCTCAGATAAAGCCGCCCCCGTCCATCGATCCAAAGGCCGTCCGTCGGCTCGGACTCGACGACACGCTCCACCCGAGCTTCGAGATCCTTCCCGGACAGACGTGGGTTCTCCAAGGCATCCGTCGAGACGCGATAGAGTGTCCGCCCGGTCAGGGCTTTCCAATAAAGCGTGCGACCATCGGGAGAGAGCGCGATGCTGTCGGCGGCAAATTCGACTCCGCGCCCGTCAGGCCGGCGCAACTCCTGCCCATCGGTCTTCACCACCACGTCCTTTTCCGGCTGGGTGCTCGGGTGGCCGTCAAGGACGCGTCGAGCCTTGCCGTTCTGTAGATCCGCAACAACGAGTGCACCCTTGGCCCCGGCATCGGTCAGGTAGGCATGCCGCCCATCCGGTGAAAACCGCACATCGTTCAGGTAGCTGCCCTGAGGCGCGACCGTCTCGTCGAAGCGGATCACCTGCGCAACCTTGTTCAATTTCAGGTCGATCCTGACGAGCTTGGGCCCACCCTGCACGACGGGTGCTGTAGCTGGCGCGGCAGGATCGACAACCCAGAGATTGCCGTGCGCATCGGCTACGACGCTCTGGACGCACACGAAGTGATCCCCGGCAGACATCTGGTTCTTCTTGGCATTGCGCCAGGAATTCCACTCGTCATCCGGGTAAGCTTTGATCTGGCCGTCGCGCGTTACCTCGGCCACCGAGATCGGTGCATCCTCCGTCCAACGCGGGAAGTTGACGAAGATCCGCCCATCCTTCGAAACGGTCACTCCGGTCACTTGGTGTTCAAAGCTGGCGACCTGCTGCAGTTGCGCCGGACCCTGCGATGGGGCTGCACTCTGCTGTGCCATGGATGTGGTGGCCAAGAGTGTCCCGAGAAGCAGGGTCACCGGTGAGAGCCTGAGCATGCTCGCCTCCATCGTGTGGCAATGATCGTGTGGGATACGGCCGCCCCCTCGCAGCGTGAACGCCGCTCGAACACAGCCGTATCGTCTCTAAGTCAATGGGAGCGTGCCCTCTCCTGCGGGGCACGATCGGACACTGCGGCGAGGGGTGGTGCGGCCCGCATGTCCGGAGGCACCTGGAAGTCCCTGGCGGCGCCCCGCGCCGTCTGGACACCCTGCGGGAAACCTGTCCGATTTCTGTAGGAACGTGGCCGGCCACGAGGGCGGCTGTGGCGGGCCGTGACCCCCTGCGCGCCAATGATGTCGAGCAGCGTCACTCCCAGCACCGCCGCAAGAGCAATTCCGACATTGTCGCGCTTCGGATTGTCATGCCGCATGGCTGTCATCAGGGTGGCGATGTCGAGCCCGTCTCCGGCGACGCGACTCCACAATCCCAGCTGCTTGTCTGGCGAGAGCGAGACGATGCCGTGCCCGAGTTCGCGGACGCCGTAGGCCCGCACGAGGGCCTCCTTGCCCTCCATTCCAAGCGCCCGGGTGATGCGCTCCGCCGCAATCAGCTCCACTAAGCCCAGGCCGATGCTATACCAACCCAGCGCTTTGGCCAGGCGATCAGCGGCCCCCAGCGAGCTGGGGCCGGAGCGGAGGACCTTCGGGTCGCCCTTGGACCGGGCAATGTTCGAGATGTAATAAGCCATGTCTTCTCTCTCCGGTCTTTAGGGCTTCAAAACCACCTTGATGCAGCTGTCCTGCTTGTCGCGGAACACCTTGTACATCTCGGGCCCCTCCTCGAGGCTCACGGTGTGGGTGATGACAAACGAAGGGTCGATCTGTCCTTCCTCGATGCGGCGCAGAAGGTCATCGGTCCACCGGTTGACGTGCGTCTGGCCGGTGCGAAGGGTTAGCCCCTTGTTCATCAGCTGACCCATTGGGATCTTATCGACCAATCCGCCATAGACACCGGGAATCGAAATCACTCCGGCCGGGCGGCAGACGTAGATCATCTCGCGCAACACGTGCGGCCGGTCGCTTTCGGCTCCCAGCATCTGCTTGGCGCGGTCGTAGACGGTATCCGGCATGGAGGGCGAGACATGGGCTTCCATCCCGATGCAGTCGATGCACTTTTCCGGGCCCTCGCCGCCGGTGAGCTCGTTCAGACGCTCGACTACACTCTCTTCATCGAAGTTGATCGTGATGGCGCCACCGGCTTCCGCCATTTCCAGGCGCTCCGGCAGATGATCGATGGCGATCACCTGCTTGGCGCCAAGAAGGACGGCGCTGCGGATCGCCATCTGGCCGACTGGGCCGCAGCCCCAGATCGCCACCGTGTCCGTCGGCTGGATGTCGCACTGGACGGCCGCCTGCCAGCCGGTCGGGAAGATGTCACCGAGGAAGAGAATCTTCTCGTCCGGAATTCCATCCGGCACCTTGATGTGGGTCGCATCGGCGAAGGGAACGCGCAGATATTCGGCCTGCCCTCCAGGATAGCCGCCGGTCAGATGCGTATAGCCGAACAGACCCGCGGTCGCGTGGCCGAACACCTTGTCGGCGAGATCCTTCTTGCGGTTGCTCCGCTGACAGACGGAGAAGTTGCCGCGCTTGCACTGATCGCACTCGCCACAGATGATCGTGAACGGGACAACGACGCGGTCCCCCTTCTTGAGCTTGCCCCTCGCTTCGGGCCCGACCTCGACGACCTCTCCCATCATCTCGTGCCCCATGATGTCGCCGGGCAGCATGGCTGGAATGAAATTATGGAACAGATGCAGGTCCGAGCCGCAGATGGCACAACTCGTCACCTTGATAATAGCGTCGCGCGGCTGCTCGATTTCGGGGTCAGTGACTGTGTCGCAGCGAATATCTTCCTTGCCGTGCCAAACGAGGGCTCGCATGCCTTCTTCCTCCTCTTGTCCAACGAAGATGCAGAGGGTCCTGCGTCCGGAACTCGTGACAGTACGGGGCAGATCTCTGCGGGGATGGTCGTCAGGGGTCGTGGCTCATGAACGACTGCGCCGAGGGGAAGTGCTGCGGATGATCCCTGAGGGACATCACGCTCTGTTTTGATGCAGCGCAGTTGTCTCGCTTTGCCCACCTCCAGCGAGGACAGGATCTTGAGCGTGCATTCCTGACAGATGATCAGGTTTCGGGCGCGTCTGACCCTTGAGGCACATCCAGCCCTGGGCTGGGCGACTGGAATCCCGCCGAGGTTGCGACCAGCACGGCTTGTGCCAGGGTCTGCACGCCAAGCCGCTGCATGACGTGGGCCCGATGTGTCCTACCGTCCGAGGGCCAAGGCCGATGTCCCGTCCAATTTCCTTGTTGGTCTGGCCGGCCAACAAGCCTGCTTACGCTGCACCCATCACGGCCCGCTACACCGGATTGGCCCATGTGACGTGAAGACCCGTCCGCCCGAGGACAGGGTGCCCGGCAGCGGCAATCGGCGCACGCAACAGCCACAGCCGGCTGGATGCGCCGCCGAAGAAGGCCGCAGTTCAGTCGCGCTCCGCTGGGTTGCTTCGTTGGCGATGCGACCTCCCGAGTTGATGCGGGCGATGGCTGGTGCGCTGAGAGATGCTCGTGACGCTTCAGCCCCGCATTTCGGGCATGCGCATGGGTCCTGGAACCGCGCCATGGGCCGCATCGCAGTGAACGGCCCGCACCCTTGGCACTCGTAGTCGTAGATCGGCATGGCGCCCTCACGTTCGAGCTCGTTTGGCGAGATGGCACACAGGCCGAGCGCGTGACTGCCCGCCCGGCCCGGCCCGTCACGCAGCGGGCTTGAGAACCACCTTGGTCCAGCCCTCGTCGCGTGCGTCGAAGTGCTGGTAGGCGTTCGGTGCCTCGCCCAGCGGCAGCTCATGCGAGATGATGAAGGATGGCTTCGCGCGGCCAGTCGAGATCAGGTCTCGCAGCTGCCGGTTATACGCCTTCACGTTGCACTGACCGGTGCCGATCGTCTGACCTTTGAACCAGAAGAGGCCGTAATCGAAAACGATCTCGCCCTGCTTGTAGAGCGAGTCCTGGGGAGCCGGATCCTGGGGCACATAGACGCCGACCACACCGATGCCGCCGGTGAATTTCACCGACCTTACCAAGTCGTTCATGATCATGTTGGGGTGCTCGTGGCCCTCCGGGTCGTGGGCCTGGTAGCCAACGCACTCGCAGCCACGGTCGGCGCCGATGCCGTTCGTCAAAGCAAGGACCTGGTCCACCGGGGAGCCCTTGGAATCGTCAACGGGCAAGGCCCCAATCGAGCCTGCGAGGCGCAGACGGTCGGGATGGCGGTCGACGACCATGACCATGCAGGCGCCCTTGATCATCGCGGCGTGGGCCGCCATGAGGCCGACTGGCCCAGCCCCGTAGATGACGACCGACTCGCCGGGACGCAACCCTGCAAGTTCGGTGACGTGCCAGCCGGTTGGGAAGATGTCCGCCAGCATCACATAGTCGTTTTGTCGTTCCTCCGCGTCCGGTGGCAGCTTCAGGCAGTTGTAGTCGCCATAAGGGACGCGAAGAAGGTCGGCTTGGCCGCCCCGATACGGCCCCATATCGGCGAAGCCGTACGCGGCGCCAGCCATGTTCGGCACGACGCTTCGATCCGCCGTCGTCAGACAGAACGCGCTTAAGCCGCGCTCGCAGTTCTTGCAGAACCCGCAGCCGATGTTGAAGGGGATGGCGACCCAGTCACCAACCTTCACCCGATCGACCGCGTTGCCCACTTTTTCCACCTGACCAAGGTTCTCGTGCCCGAATACGCCGCCGCGCGGAAAGTCGGTCCGGCCCTCATACATGTGCAGGTCGGAGCCGCAGATGTTGGTGCTCGTGATCCGCACCAGAACGTCGGTCGGCCTCTCGATCCGCGCATCGGGCACGTCCTGTACCGCAACATCGCGCGGCCCGTTATAGACAACTGCTCTCATCGTGTTCTCCCAACCTGAAGCTGCATGCTAGATAGGCGCGGCTCGTCATCTTGTTGATGGCGTCACGGGGATGGTCGTCAGGGCTCGTGGCTCATGAACGACCGCGCTGAGGGGAAGTGCTGCGGATGATCCCTGAGGGACATCACGCTCTGTTTTGATGCAGCGCAGTTGTCTCGCTTTGCCCACCTCCAGCGAGGACAGGATCTTGAGCGTGCATTCCTGACAGATGATCAGGTTTCGGGCGCGTCTGACCCTTGAGGCACATCCAGCCCTGGGCTGGGCGACTGGAACCCCGCAGAGGTTGCGACCAGCAGGGCTTATGACAGGGTCTCTACCGTCCGAGGGCTGAGGCCGACGGGTTCGGCAGCGTGAGCGAGGAAGACGGACATGGCCAGGAGGGCCGCCGAGCAGGGCCAACGGGGATCGCCTGGAAGAGTGCATGAGGATCTCCCAATGCGGGGCCGGAACCGGCATCTCCCGTCAGGTTCGCGAGAGCCAGTGCCAAGGCATAGGCGTCGAATGGCTTCTCCCAAGTCGCGACGTCTCGATACTCGGCCGGCAGGGAAGCTTGGCTGTAGCCGGTCGCAAAGATGAAGGGAATAACTCGCGCCCTGAGAAAATCGGCGACCGGGAACACCGGTTCGCCATGCAGGTCAATATCGAGAACGGCAATGTCGACCCTTTCAGACGTCAGCAAGGCCAGCGCTGCCTCCCGGGTCGGAGCCGGTCCGACCACCGCCGCCCCAGCTCGCTCCAGAACTTGTGCGACGTCGTCGGCAATGAAGTACTCGTCCTCGACGATCAGCACGTGGCGGTTGATCAAACTTGCTTGAGAGACTGATAAGGTCACGGGCTTTCCTCGTCCTTTTCCTGGCTGCCTCAGAGCTTCGATGCTGCATGTGGCCCGGCCGATCCGCAGCGGTCCCGGCATGGCCACATGCCCATTGGGGCAGTGTCATGGATGAGGATGAACGCGGCATCCGGTAGTCACCGGGGATTGTTCCGTATCGTGTTGCAGCGGCGTTCGGGCGATCAGGGCCTGCTGGAACTCAAGGTTTGTCGGCTCCGTCGTCACGGCTCACCTGCGGGCGGGCAGGCACGCCCGCCAAGGCGGCGATCCGCACCAGCTCCGGGATCGTCCTGGCGCCCAGGCGCTGCATGACATGAGCGCGGTGGGTTTCCACCGTGCGCGGGCTGAGGCCGATGGCCCGCCCGATCTGCTTGTTGGTCTGGCCGGCCAGCAGGCCCTCCAGGACCTCGTGTTCGCGGACCGGCATCTCGGCGAAGCGTCCCCGGGCCCGGTGGGCCTCTTGGTCGCGCTCGTCGGCCTGGGAGATGTCAGCGGCGGCCGACGCAAGGGCGGCCAGCAGCTCATCCGGAGCATAGGGGATGGACAGGACGTCCACCGCGCCGGCCTTCATCACCTGCACGGCAGACTTTACATCGCTCTGGAGCGCGCCCAGGACGATCACCGGCAGGCCGATGCGCCGGGCCTTGAGCTCCCGCGGGATGCTCAGACCGCCCGCCTCGGGCTGGCGGATGTCGAGCACCACGCAGCCGGCCGCGAGAGCCGGGGCTGCCTCCAGGAAAGCCTTGCCGGACGGGAAGGCTCTCACGTCATAGCCGGCGTCGCGCAGCCCCCGCGTCAGGATCTGACGCGCGGGCTCATCGGCATCGACCACATAGACGAAGCGCCCGTCAGGGCGGGTGATGTCCTGCGCAACGCCGCCGGCACGGCGGATCCGGCCCTGCGCGTCAGGAATGGGGAAGAAGGTGTTGCGGATCCAGCGCACCACCCCGTCAGAACGGACGATGCGGAACTCCTCGGTGCTGATGTCACCCAGTCTGACGCGTTCAAGCGCGCCTCGCGCGCGCTCTCGATCATCCGGATGGACGAAGCGGCTCCACCGGCTGGGATCGCCAAGCGTGCTTTCGACTGTTTCGCCCCAGATGGCCTCAAAGGCAGGGCTCAGGTATTCGAGGTTCATCGTCTCGAAGTTCATGATCCAAAGGGTGCTGCTGGAGTTCTCGGCGAACTGCCGGAAGCGCTCTTCGCTCTCACGCAGGGCGGCTTCGGCCCGCTTGCGCTCCGTGATGTCCAAGGCGGCTCCCATGAACGCGACGGGACGGCCATGCTCGAACGTGGTCCGGCCCTGGGTGGAGACCCAACGCTCGATCCCATCCCCGATCCCGATCACGCGGTACTCGATGGCGTAGATCCCAGGACCGGCAGGATCGCTGCACTGGGCGATAGCGGCCTCGACGCGCGGCCGATCTTCGGGATGAATGCCGGATAGCCAAACCTCGTGGTCGACATGGGCATCAGGCGCCAGTCCCCACATCGCCTTGAGCTGGGCATCCCAGTCCAGGGCTCCCGTGATCGGATTCCAGGTGTAGGGTGACAGACCGACGAGGTCGATGGCCGCCTGGAGCCGCGCTCGGCTTTCGCGCAACGCCTGCTCCGTCCGCTTCTCCCGCTCGACGACCTGCACCACGAAGACTGCGCCCAGACCCTCCTGAGCGGTGTTGCGAAAGGGCGCAGCGCTCACCCGCGTCCAGATCTCCTGGCCATTGGGGAGTGTGACGAGAAAGTCGATACCTGGAACAACCGTTTCACCCCGCAGTGCCCGCGCGCTCGGATAGTCGGAGGGGCTGAGACGCTGGCCATCCGGGGTGTAGCCCCGCCAGCGCTCGCCTTGGATCGGATCTCTGGAAGGAACTTTATCAAGGGCGTACTGCTGGAGGATACGGTTGCTCAGGGTGATGTTCCCCTCCTGGTCGACGAGGCCGACACCAACCGGCAATTGCTCCAGAATGGCTGCAAGCTTGTTCTCGCTTTCGCGCAGGGCTGCCTCGGCTCGTACGCGCTCGGTGGTCTCGTGGACAGTGCACAGCACCCCGCCAACGCCGCCTGTCTCATCCCCAATGGGGCTGTAAGAGAACGAGAACCATGTTGCCTCGGGATGGCCATGGCGCATGAGCGTCAGCGGCAGGTCCTCGAAGTAGCTGGCCTCCCCTTGCATGGCCCGATGGGTGATCGGACCGATGGTGTCCCACACCTCCGACCAGACCTCGGGGAATGGCTGCCCGAGGCCGTTCGGTTTGTCGCCCATGATCGGAATGTAGGCATCATTGTAGAAGCTGGTCAGTTCTGGCCCCCAGGCCAAGTAGGTGGGGAAGGCGGAGCTCAGCATGATGCTTAAGGCGGTGCGCAGCGACTGCGGCCAAGTCTCTGCTGCCCCGAGGGGCGTAGCAGCCCAGTCGTGAGTCCGCACGCGTTCACCCATGGTGCCGCCGTTGGGAAAAGCTTCCGCCATGCTCATTTATTCTCCTTGGAAAGACATCATGAGGGGACTTCCGATATTATTTTAGAGTTGTCAGGGCGGCTTGCCATAAGGAACTACGGCTACACGTCGTTCGCAGCTAACTCTGTCTACACTATTACATCGCGGGGTCCCGCAGTCCTCATTCACGCCATAAGTCCAGGTCTCCTAGAGCTTAGACAGCATGAAGGATGCTCCAAAAGCTTTAATGTGAGTACGGCGGTAGCGAGCATCCGGAAGACGTCTGACCACCTGCATGGGCTGCTCTGTGCTGTAAGGTAGGCTGAGGGAGGCCGGCCTACACTGTTTCGTTTGCAGCCGCGTACTTTCCCTCAGGAATCGACCGTTATCCGTAGGGGCCCTTGCAATTGTTACTCTCCACGGCTCCCGCTGAACGACGATAGTTTGCGCCAGCAATCCAATCTCATCGGGCGGGACGCTACTGAAGTCTCTCGACACCACTGAGGTGTGCCATGGCGGACCAACACGATGAACGGCCCAGACGGGTCCGAAATGACAGTCCGCCTCGCACTCAAGCAACGGGAGCCGCACAGTCCCAGCCGGGCCAGCCGCAAGGGAGACAGGATGCTCGCGGAGGCCGGAACGGCCTCGGTATGGTCGGATTTGCCATCGCGGCCGCTGCCGGCGTGGCCGCTATCGGTCTCATCGAAGCCCAAATGCGCGATACCGGGCGCCGGACCAGGACCGGTCAGAACCGACGGTCGGCCGCTGAGCACGAGCCGGAGGTCGAGCGCTCGATTACGATCGAGGACGTTCCCGCGGACGAACTTTACCGTCGCTGGCGCGATCCGGAAACCATGAGGCGGATCATGGCGCCCTTTGCCGAAGTCCAGTCCGCGGGTGACGGGCAGACACGCTGGAGCGCCGGATCCAATCTGGGCTCCTGGGACATGCGCCTGGCCGACGACCAGCCGGGCGAGTTCATGCGCTGGGAGGCACAAGGCGGGGGCGCTCTGATCCGGGAAGCGTCGGTGCGCTTCCGTTCCGCTGCCGGCAACCGTGGCACGGTGGTGGTCCTGCGTGCCAGCCTTGATCCGCCCGGTGGCATGCTCGGCCGGATTGCCGCCCAGATGCTGGGCAATACGGTACCGGCGGCGCTTGCGAGCAAGTCGCTGCACTACTTCAAGGCCCTCGTCCAGACCGGCGAGATCCCGACCACCGAGCGCCAGCCGGCGGCTCGGCCCGACCCTCGCTGACGAGGAGGCTTCTCATGCGTGCGCTCATCTGGAACGGCGTCAACGATCTGCGTGTCGAGACCGTCAAGGATCCCGAGATCGTCAATCCGCATGACTGCATCCTGCGGGTCACCATGTCGACCACCTGCGGCTCGGACCTGCACTTCATTGACGGCTACATCCCGACCATGAAGGCCGGTGACGTGATCGGCCACGAGTTCATGGGCGTGGTCGAGGACGTCGGGCCTGAGGTGAAGAAGGTCAAGAAGGGGGATCGGGTCGTGGTGCCGTCCTTCATCACCTGCGGCCAGTGCTGGTACTGCAAGAACAAACTCTATTCGTTGTGCGACAATACCCATCCCAAGCCTGAGCTGCAGGAGCCCATCCTCGGCTATCCGACGGCCGGCATCTACGGCTATACCCACGCGTTCGGCGGCTACGCCGGGGCCCACGCCCAGTATGTGCGCGTGCCATTTGCCGACAACGATTGCTTCAAGGTGCCGGATGGTCTGCCGGACGAGCAGGTGCTGTTTCTCTCCGATGCGGCGCCGACCGGCTACATGGGGGCGGATTTCTGCAATATTCAGCCCGGGGACGTGGTGGCCGTGTGGGGCTGCGGCGGCGTCGGCTTGATGGCGCAGAAGAGCGCCTTCCTGATGGGAGCCGAGCGGGTGATTGCAATCGACCGCTTGCCCGAGCGGCTGCAGATGGCCCGCGAGCATGTCGGCTCCGAGACCATCAACTATGAGGAGGTCGACAGCGTCCTGGAGGTGCTCAAGGAAATGACAGGTGGCCGGGGTCCCGACGCCTGCATCGACGCGGTCGGCATGGAGGCGCACGGCACCGGTCTGCAATACGCCTACGACCGTGCCAAGCAGCTCATGTACATGCACACGGATCGCGGCCAAGCGCTACGGGAGGCAACCCTGGCCTGCCGCAAAGGCGGAATACTTTCGATCCTCGGCGTCTACGGCGTGATGGACAAGTTTCCAATCGGAGCGATCATGAACAAGGGCCTGACGGTGCGCACGGCCCAGCAGCATGGGCAGGCCTACATGGACCGCCTGCTCGACCATGCCCAGAAGGGAGAGCTGAACCCATCGTTCCTGGCGACGCATCGTTTCTCGCTCGAAGATGCACCGCATGGCTACGCCATGTTCA
Source organism: Microvirga terrae (assembly GCF_013307435.2). Taxonomy (NCBI): domain Bacteria; kingdom Pseudomonadati; phylum Pseudomonadota; class Alphaproteobacteria; order Hyphomicrobiales; family Methylobacteriaceae; genus Microvirga; species Microvirga terrae. The sequence goes on along the minus strand of NZ_CP102845.1, from coordinate 2,290,124 downwards.
AGCACAAGGATGACGGTTGCGTCCGCTCTGTGTTCATTCCCTGAAACCGGAGCGATCCCAGTAACAAAATGCAGGCCTCTGGATCTGTCGAAGGATACAGGATTCATGCTCCCGACCTTGTCATGGGCCCCGGGTACGCAATGGACGAACTTCCACTGGGCGCCAGGGCTGAGCAAGGCGGCGGGCTGTGTGCCGCGGTCGCCGCCTCCGACAGAGATTGTAGCTGCCCACTTGGAAACACATCACGCTCTGGGCAGGCCTTTGTCCAAGGCGCCTCATAGCTTGAAGTGCATCAAACGAGAGCTCGTGCCAGATAAGGCGCCGTACGGCTGCCTGACGCTTTTGTGACTTCCGCCGGCGGTCCCGATGCAACCACCTGCCCGCCCTCGTCCCCGGCTCCCGGACCGAGATCCATGACCCAGTCGCTTCTCGCGGCAACGCGCATGTTGTGCTCGACCACAATGACAGTGTTGCCGGCTTCGACCAGCCCATCGAGCTGGGCCACGAGCCTCTCGACATCGGCGGGATGCAGTCCGGTCGTAGGCTCGTCGAGGACGTAGAGCGTATCGCCACGCTGGATCCGTTGAAGCTCGGTCGCGAGCTTGATTCGCTGCGCCTCCCCTCCGGACAACTCGGTCGCGGGTTGGCCCAGTCTCAGATAACCCAGCCCCACCTCCCGCACGATCGTGAGCGAACGATGCAAAGGCGGCTCGTCGGCGAAAAACTCCCAGGCCGCATCGAGCGTCATTCCGAGCACGTCGGCGATGGATTTGTCGCGGTATCTGATCTTGAGCGTGTCGGCATTGTACCGGGCGCCATGGCAGGTCGGGCATGGAGCATAGACGCTCGGCAGGAACAGCAGCTCGACCATCACGAAGCCTTCGCCCTCGCAATGCGGGCAGCGGCCCTTGGCGACGTTGAAGGAAAAGCGTCCAGCATCGTAGCGCCGGGCGCGGGCCTGCTTGGTTGCGGCAAACAGCTTGCGGACATGATCGAAAAGGCCGGTATAGGTGGCGAGATTCGAACGCGGCGTGCGCCCGATCGGCTTCTGATCGACCCGCACCAGGCGCTTGATCCCTTCCATGCCACTGACGATCCGGCCTTCGCTGGCCATCATCGCGGCCCGCTCAAGCTCCTCGCCCTCCTCTTCCGGCTCAGCGATATCGTGCCCCAGATGCTCCGCTACCAGTTCAACTAGAGCTTGGCTGACCAGGCTCGACTTGCCTGAGCCGGATACGCCTGTCACGGTTGTGAGCACGCCTAAGGGAAATGCGACGTCGAGCTCGTGCAGGTTGTTGCGTGTTACCCGGGCGAGGCGCAGCCAGCCTTTCGGTGAGCGCACTTCCCGAGGCGGGAGGAAGCTTTCGCCGAACAGGAAACGCCGGGTCTGCGAGGCCTCGACCTGGCTAAGCCCGTCCGGCGGACCGCTGTAGATCACGAAGCCTCCCTGCTCTCCCGCTCCAGGTCCAACATCGACGATCCAGTCGGCATGACGGATGACATCGAGATTGTGCTCGACCACGAACTGCGAGTTTCCGGACGCCTTCAGTTGCCCGAGCGCATTCAGGAGCGCCTCCGTGTCTGCGGGATGAAGCCCGGCCGACGGCTCATCGAGCACATACACGACGCCGAAGAGATTGGAGCGCACCTGCGTGGCCAGCCGCAGTCGTTGGAGCTCGCCGGGTGAAAGCGTCGGGGTGCTGCGGTCGACGGCGAGATAGCCGAGCCCGAGGTCGAGCATGACGCTGAGCCGGGCGACAAGATCCTGCGCGATGCGCTGCGCGACCACCGCCTTTTCCGGATGCTCGGCCTCAATCTTGGCTAGCCGCGGAGCCCTCCCGCCTGCATAGGTATGGAAGATGTCGGCGAGGCGGGCGAGCGGCAGACTGGAGATGTCGGCGATGTCCAATCCCGCGAACGTGACCGACAGGGACTCGGGCCGAAGGCGCTTGCCGTGGCAGAGTGCGCACTCGGTGCTCACCATGTATTGTGCCGCCCGCCGCTTCATCAGCGGGCTTTGCGTGTTGGCGAAGGTGTGCAGCACGTGCCGCTTGGCGCTCGTGAAGGTGCCCTGATAGGCCGGCTCTTCCTTGCGCTTGAGCGCGCGTCGAACCTCCTGCTGCGTATACCCGGGGTAGACAGGAACGGTCGGCTGCTCATCGGTGAAAAGAAGCCAGTTGCGATCCTTCTTGGGCAGGTCCCGCCAGGGCCGATCCACGTCGAAGCCGAGCGTGGTCGCAATATCGCGCAGGTTCTGGCCATGCCAGGCGGTCGGCCAGGCGGCAATCGCTCGCTCGCGAATGGTCAGCGTGTTGTCGGGCACCATCGACTGCTCGGTGACCTCATAAACCCGGCCAAGGCCGTGGCACCGGGGACAGGCGCCTTCGGGCGTATTGGGCGAGAACGCCTCGGCATAGAGGATCGCTTGGCCGCGTGGATAGTCGCCAGCGCGGGAGTAAAGCATGCGCAGCAGGTTGGACAAGGTCGTGACGCTGCCGACCGAGGAGCGTGTGGTCGGTGAACCGCGCTGCTGCTGAAGCGCAACGGCGGGCGGCAGACCGTCGATGTCATCGACATCCGGAACGGGCATCTGGTGGAACAGTCGCCTGGCATAAGGCGACACTGACTCGAGATATCGCCGTTGTGCCTCGGCATAAAGGGTTCCGAAGGCCAGCGAAGACTTTCCGGAGCCGGACACGCCTGTAAAAACAACCAGAGCATCGCGCGGAATCTCAAGATCGATATTCTTAAGATTGTGCTCGCGGGCCCCGCGGACGCGCACGAAGCCCATTCGTTCCTGCGCAGTCGTGGGTGAAGTGGGCTCAAGATCTTTCTGCATCGCACGGTCCGGTGAAATGTCGGATCCGCAAACATCTAGGGTAATCCAACGCTCTAACTAGAGGAATAACTTCCACTTCTGCGCGTGGAGCCTCGCGCTTGATAGTCACTGGAAGTGCGCTGTCCACTCAGGCATATCCTGCCGGGGCTACAGGTTCGGAATGCGGCGCTCATGGGCTGCATTGGCGCCATCTGCTTCGCTTGATCGATGCCCTAGAACGTGCGTAGCAGGCCGAGCACGAGATATCGGGCTTTACTGCCCGTGATCCCTACGTGGCACGATTGCTCGACCTTATCGATCTTCTGGGCAGCGCCAATCGGCTCGCGAAAGCACAAGGTGCCGGGATCGAACGACATAGCGGCGCCCTCTCATGAAAACAGACAGCGGACTTTGCAGTCTTACTTGGCGAGCCATTCCGGCTTGCGCTCCCGGCTGGCTTCGGACAGGGCGCGACGGACCCCCTCAGCATCATGGTCTGTCCCGTACGCAGGCGTTCCCGGCTGCTGCCGCCAGGACTCGTCCAGGCCTCCGGCGTCAATGCCATCAAACCCGAGTTCGTCGACGAGCTGAAGCACGATGTCCTTGGCCTTCGGATCATCCCCTGCAACCGGCAGGGCAATGCGGCCAGGAGTTCCCCGCGGCTGACCACGCTCGAGCAGGTGCCGGGCATAGATGTTATTGAACGCCTTGATCACCGGCCGGCCTAATTGCCCCTCGACCCAGCGGCTCTCCGGCGTGCCATTCTCGATCTCCTCGATGCGATCATCACGCTGCTGCGGATAGTAGTTGCCGGTGTCAATGACGACGACATCAGGGCCGACGCCGTCGAACAATCCTGCTGGGAGGTTGGGGATGCTCTTTTGCGGGATCGTGACAATGATGAGATCCTTGTCGCGGACCGCTTCAGCGACCGAAACGGCCTTGGCGCCGGTCTCCTGCGACAAGGAGGCGAGCGTTTCAGGCCCGCGGGAGTTGGCCACCGAGACCTCGTGCCCGAGCGCGGTGAAGCGGCGGGTCAGGTTGCCGCCAATGTTGCCTGCGCCGATAATGCCGATCTTCATGTCTGCCTCCCTTGGACTGCGGTTCTCCGACCTGTGCGGGTTCGCGTGAAGGCAAACTCGAAGCGTCTGGCAGAAGTCACAGACCCAACTTAGAGCGAGATCCTACACTGAACATCGTTCTGGACGATAAAACCAACGCTCTGACCCACGTCCAGGAAACCACCACCCTTCGGAAGGTGCGCTTATGAGACGTGAACGGCGCCACGGCTTTGGTTCCCGCATTCAGCTTGCTTTCCGGAAGTGCTTCGACATCCGAAATCCTCAGAACTCCAGGCAGATCTTGCCAAAGTGGGCTCCCGATTCCTCACACCGGAATGCTTCGGCCATGGCGGCAAGGGCAAAGCTGCGATCAATGACAGGCCGGATCCCGGTCGCCTCGATCGCGCGCACGAAGTCCATCTGCTGGCTTCGGTTGCCGACAATCAACCCGTGAAGCCGGGCCTGCTTGGCCATCAGGGCTCCGGTCGGGACCTCGCCAGAGCGACCGGTCAGGACGCCGATCAGCGAAATGTGTCCGCCAACCCGCACAGCGGCAATTGATTGCCCCAGCGTGCCCGGCCCGCCGACTTCGATGACGTGATCCACACCACGTCCGCCGGTCCAATCCCGCGCGCGGACGCCCCAATCCTCATGCTGGCGGTAGTTGATCGTGTGATCGGACCCAAGAGCCCGGACCCGCTCCAGCTTCTCGTCCGACGAGGAGGTGGCGATGACGGTCGCACCCATCAGCCTCGCGAGCTGAAGCGCGAAGATCGAGACCCCACCGGTGCCCAGCACCAGCACGACATCTCCAGCCTTGAGGCCACCGTTGACGACCAAGGCCCTCCAGGCGGTCAACCCCGCCGTGGTGAGCGTGGCCGCTTCGGCATGGCTGAAGCCCTCAGGTGCCCGGGTGAACCAGGTCGCCGGGCGCACCACAGCCTCCCGGGCATAGCCATCGACCCCGTCGCCTGGCGTCGTCGAGAAATCACTCACCGCCGGCGGTCCCTCAAGCCAGCCCGGAAAGAAGCAGGACACGACATGGTCGCCGACGGCAAACTCCGTTACCGCCTCGCCCACGGCTTCGATTACGCCGGCGCCGTCCGACATCGGAATTCGTCCGTCTCGCGTCGGCATCCGTCCGCTCACGACGCCATAATCGTGGTAGTTGAGCGAGCTCGCGTGAAGCCTGACCCGGATCTCGCCGGGCCCGGGAGAACCGGGATCGGGCATCTCGGTCAGCTCTAGCCGATCCAATCCGCCCGGTGCGTGCAGTGTGATCCCCTTCATGCCTGTCTCCATTTCGCTCTGCCGTTTGAGCCCTTTGGGCGAGCAGAGCCGCTGCCTCATGCCCGCAGACGCGCGGTCGTGGATATGTTCAACCGCCAACGCTCAGTAAAGAGTCGCAAGAGCCTCGCGGGTGAAGTCGCGCAACTGCTCGCTGCGGTTCTCGCGGATCTTCGTCGGCCATTGCGGATCGGATAGGATCGCGCGGCCGACCGCTACCAGATCGAAGTCGCCTCGCCCGAACCGGCGCAGCAGTTCATCCAAGGAGCTGGGATGGGAACTCTCGCCCTGGAAGGCCGCGATGAACTCGCCTGACAGGCCCACTGATCCGACCGTGATCGTCGCCTTTCCGGTCAGCTTCTTGGCCCAGCCGGCAAAGTTGAGGTCCGAGCCCTCGAACTCCGGCTGCCAGAAGCGCCGCTGCGAGCAATGAAAGATGTCCACCCCGGCCTCTGCGAGTGGGGTGAGCCAGGCCTCCATCTCGTCCGGTGTCTTGGCGAGCTTGACAGCGAAGTCCTGCTGCTTCCACTGCGACAGGCGCAGGATCACGACGAAATCCTCGCCAACAGCCTCACGAACCGCCTTCACCACCGCGACGGCAAAGCGGCTGCGCTCGGGCAGGGTTGCCCCGCCCCATGCATCGGTGCGCTTGTTCAGGCCGGCCCACAGGAACTGATCGATCAGGTACCCGTGGGCGCCGTGGATCTCGACGGCATCGAAGCCCAACCGCTTGGCATCCCGTGCGGCGCGGCCGAAGGCGGCAATGGTCTCGGTGATATCGGCCTCGCTCATTTCCACACCGATTCGCTCACCGGGCATCACGAGCCCGGACGGGCCCTCGAATGGCCCCGGAGGCTGCCAGCCCGAGGCGTGAGGGTGCATGACGCCCATGTGCCAGATCTGCGGCGCCATGGCGCCGCCGGCCGCATGCACCTCGCCGATAACCTGCCTCCAGGCCTCCAGCGCCTGTTCACCGTAGAAATGAGGCACATCGGCGTCGTTTGACGAGGCTGGTCTGTCGATCACCGTGCCCTCGGACACGATCAGCCCGACCTCCCCGGCCCGTCGGCCGTAATAGGTCGCAACGTCCGATGTCGGGATGCCATTCGGGGAGAACGACCGCGTCATGGGCGCCATGACGATGCGGTTCTTCAGCGTGAGGGATTTGAGGCTGAACGGCTGGAAGAGGGTTTGCACATCCATGGTGATTGTCCAGTTTGTTGGGACAACGGGAACGCATCCGACACCGGGTGCTCCCGTTTAGGCGGCGTCTTTCGGGTCGGCACCGCAGCGCACTCTGCCAGATGAGAGCCTGCCTATCGTAGCCCCCATCCGGCCTCCTCCATGGCGCCCTCGGCGGCCGCGGTCTCGTCGAGATCGGAACGCCATCGGTTGGCGACTAGGCGTCGGCCGGTCACTCCGTCAGCCTCGGTCGAGGCGAGCCACAGCAGTGGCGGAATGACAATGTCGGGATCCAGCAGCTGCGCACGCACAGCGCTGGAGACGCCTGGCGGGATCATGCCGGTCAGCGTGGCGCCCCCTGGCAACAGGGCATTCACGGTCACGCCCGTTCCGGCAAGATCCTGAGCCCAGATGACGGTCTCGGATTCGAGCGCGGCTTTCGACGGGCCGTAGGGCGAGAAGCCGCGGCGGCGCATGGTGTCGTGGTTCATCGAGATGTTGATGATCCGGCCCCAGCCCGCCTGGAGCATGCTCGGCACGGTGGCCCGGGCCATCAGGAACGGTCCGTTCACATTCGTATCGATCACCATCTGCCAGGTTTCAGGCGCAACCTCCCAGAACCGGGCCGGCTCGGTGAGGAACGCCTCGCTGACATACTTCATGCCCCGCCCGGCGTTGTTCACGAGAACATCCAGACGACCAAACCGCGAATGAGCAGCCTCGACCGCTCGGACACAGTCCTCCTCCCGCGTGACATCAGCCGTCAGGGGAAGGACGCGGTCCGCATGGCCCAGCTCCCGGGCCTCGCGTGCCACCTGCTCGACCTCCGCTGTCTCACGCGCGGCGGTCGCGACAACGCTTGCGCCGGCACGCACGAAGCCGAGGACCATGGAGCGGCCGAGGCCACGTCCGCCGCCGGTCACGATCGCGACCTTGCCGGTCAGCCGCTCGGAGCCTGTGGTCATCAGGCGGAGTCCAGCTGCGAGCGTTCTGATGCACGTTGAGCCGAGGCTCGGATCATTAGTTCCCTCTCCCCATTCACCGTTTGGTCGGCCGTTGGCCGCCAACTAGCGCCAGCCGGGATTTGTTCCCGAAGGGCTGTCTGTCACCAGCGTGCTCCTGCTGCTCAACGAATGCGGCTGCAACTGCGTTGAGTAGCGGATCGAAAGCTCGAGCTTTTCATCAGTCGGCGAACTCGATGTTGCATAACGGGGAGGTGACCGATGAACCCAATCCAAAATGACCTTTTCCAGGCTTCCCCTGCCCTGCCTGAGGGATTCAGATATCAGCCTGACTTCCTCTCGGCACACGAGGAGCGGGATCTTGTGGAGCGGCTTGCAACTTTGCCCTTCAAGGAGGCTCAGGCAGCTCACAGGCGCCGCCCGATCTGGCGAGCCGGTCAGATCCGCGATGGTCTGATGATAGCCATGCTCGCTTATTGCCCGATTCGGCTGAAGAACTTCTCGGAGCTCAGGTTGGGTCACAGCTTTGTGCGCGAGCAGGATCGCTGGGCAATCAAGCTGCCGGGCCTGAAGGTCAAGAATAGACGGCCGGATCTCCACCTCATCCGACAGGGCCTCAACGCAGCTATTGGCCTGTACCTCACCTGGGCGAGACCACGGCTTCTTCGGCAAACCGGTGAGTTTATGATCGGGGATGAGTCGAACCAATTGCTGATGGGTCCACTCTGGATTGGGCAGTATGGTGAGGGACTCAGCTATGGAGGTGTCGAACGGAGGACCACCGAGACCACTCGGTCAACTCTTGGCGCGGCTCTCAGCCCACATGACTTCCGCGGATGCGGGGCCTTCACCGCTCGGTATCGAGCAGGAGCCGAGCCGCACCTGGCGAGCGGCTTGTTACAGCACCAGGACAAGGAACTCGTCGACGAGAATTACAATCTTGCAAGCAGCCTGGAGGTTGCTGACCTGTTTGGCGGATGGATCGATGACATTGCAGGATCCTGATGTTGGAGAAGGCAAGGGAGTTCTCTGGCCTTGTTAATGTCCGATTCACACCTCTAAGCTGACCAGAGCCGTACGTCTTGGATGTGCCATTAACGGTTGTTCCTGCATTCGTTCTAAGGCATATCGGATGGCCCAAGGGCATATAAATTTGCGGGACGGGTGGGCCGGGTCCAGCCCACCCGCTAGAGTTCCTACTGAGCGGCTGCACGCAGGCCTGAGCGTTCACCCAACTTCGTGGCATGATCGATCACGTGGTAGATGTAGTTCTGTTCCACCACGCCCGCGAAGAGGTGAGCCCAGGGGCCGCCAGCAAAGATCGCAACGTCCTCGCCGCCGTGGGTCTCGCTGTCGAGCGGGACCAGGGACTGCTGCTTGTAATCCGGCGCGGTGGTATTAGCTGGCGTCGGACGTGGTTCATTCTCTTTCACGGCGCCGGGCCCGTTCGCATAGCCGAGTGTCGTGAACGGCTTGCCATCCTTGCCAAGTTTTGGCTTGCCGTCCGGCTCGACGATGGTCTCCAGGATCGGGTTGCCGCGCTTCGGATATCCACTGATAGTCAGCGTATGGCTGTGGTCTGCCGTCACGATCACGAGCGTCTCATCGAGGTTTACCTTTTGCAGCGCCGCCTTGATGGCATTGTCGAAGGCTACCATGTCTTCGAGTGAGCGATACGCATTGCCGTCGTGATGGGCGTGGTCGATGCGCCCGCCCTCGACCATGAGGAAGAAGCCGTTCGGGCCCTGGCTCAGGATGTCGATGCTCTTCACCGTCATCTCCGCCAGGGACGGCTCGCCCCCGTTGTCCTTGAGGCGGTCAGCCTCGTAGCGCATGTGCGAGCGCTCAAAGAGGCCCATGACGTGCGGGGTCTTCGTATCGAGCTTGTCGAATTGCTCCTGGTTCCACAGGAACACGCCGCTGTTGGAGTAGCGGTTCTGCCATTCCTGGACGAGGTTCCGCCCATCCTTGCGCGAGCCCTTCTTGTCTGTATCCTCGGGGTCGTTCACGGTTTCCGGAAGGAAGCGGTCGCGTCCGCCGCCGAAAATGACCTCAAAGCCGTCCCCGTGAGACCATGCGGCGAGTTGCTGGGCGATGTCCTTGCATCCGGCCGCGATGGCCTCCCGCGTCATATTAGCGTCGCCTTCCCAGTCTCGATGGGGCGTATGGGCGTACATGGAAGCAGGCGTGGCATGGGTGATGCGTGCGGTGGAGACGACGCCGGTGGCCTGCCCGGCCCGCTCGGCCATGGCCGCTAGGCTCAGCACCTCCTTGCCCTTGGACCCAGCACAGTCGCCGACCTCGACCTCGCTATTGACGCCGATGACGTCATTGCGCGTCTTGACGCCAGTCACCATCGCCACGGCGGTCGGGGCGGAATCGGCGACCTGCGCGTCATGGGTGTAGGTCTTCGACAGGGCCGCAAAAGGCAGCTTTTCCATGGTCAGCGAGTTCGACTCGCCGTCAACGCCGCGCTTCTGCCGTCGTAGATGCGGCCCGCTGTGACTGTGGAGATGCCCATGCCGTCGCCGACGAACAGGATCACGTTCTTGGCGCGGTTGATGTTCGGCGTCACCCGCAGGCGCTCCTGGAGCGCGGACTGAGCCGCGCGGAAGTAGGCGTCATTGGTTTGAGGCAGGGTGTTCTGAGCGTACGCAATGCTACTTGTAGCGGCCAGCAAGGCCGCGACACTGACGAGTCGTCTCATGATTTTCCTCCCGTGCTACTGACTGCCCGCGTGCGAGCAGTGGCGCAGAGGAGTAAATAGCTCACACGCGCTTACTGCCCAGCCCCGACAGAACTCGCGAGCGACATTGCAGTGAGACCGAACAGTCTCTCATGGATCGTCCGCCAGCTCTCTGCGTCGGGGGCGCATATGATGCCTCCTTCATGGAAGGTCGGACGATAGGGCGCTCCGTCAAACCGTGCGGAGTAGCCGCCGGCTTCCCGATGGAGCAGCCAGCCTGCCGCATGGTCCCAAGGCATAAGCTTCGAGTGGACAAGGAAGTGGCAATGTCCGGCGGCGGCCATCCGATACTCGTGCGCCGCGCAGCGATAGCAGGCAACAGCCCCGAAACCTGTGAGGTTAGCCGCGACGGTGGACCGCACGGGCTCCGGCATATGATGCCAGGACGCGCATCCCGACATGGCTCGGACCGCGACCGAAGGCGCAACCCGGAGATCGGTTCGTCTGCCGTCGGGGTACTCGATCCAAGCCCCCTCCCCGCGGACGGCCATCGCCGTGTCGTTCCCAACCGGGTCATGGATCCAACCGGCAACGACCTCCCCTCGCACAACGGCCGCCACCATCACCCCGAACAATGGGAGACCCGAAGCAAAATTCTTGGTGCCGTCCACCGGATCGATTAGGAAGGCGAGGTCCGCGTCCGCCAGCCTGTTCAGCAGCGACGGGTCACGCGCCGTGGCCTCCTCGCCAATCAGGACAGCATGCGGAAACGCCCGCCCCAGCTCTCTGGCTATCATCCGCTCGGCAGCCTCATCGGCATCCGTCACAAGATCCATGGCCGACGATTTCTGCCGAACCTCATGGCTCGACAGGTTCCGAAAGCGGAGCATGATCTCCGACCTCGCCGCTTTGCGAAGCATTTGATCCACAATGCTGGCATCATGGATTGAGAACAACATGGGCAATCGCTTTCAAAGCTCGTGGGAGCGCGAGCCCCTGCCGCGCCAACCCAGGCACAGGAGCTGTCGCGTCCCACGATCAACCATTCGGGTGCAGTCAGACCATTCCCATCAGTCGGGTGAGAGGGCTCTTCAGACCGGATGTGCAGCCGAGCACGATGTTGCCGTCGCGCAGTCCAGAACCGGCGAGGAAATCGTTCACCCAGCCGCCCGCCTCCTCGATCAACAGCATCCCGGCCAGGGCATCCCACGAGTTCATGTGCAACTCGCAATAGCCGTCGATCCGGCCCGCCGCCACGTAGGCCAGGGCCAGGGCGCCTGACCCTCCGCGACGGACGCCCGCACCATCCGCCAGGATCCGGCCGACGAGATCAACGTACTGGCTGAGCGGAAGCCGGGTCGACCAGCCAGCTTCGATGGTGGCGGATTGCATATCGCCCAGACCGCTGACCCGGATTGGCTCGCCGTTCAGGGTCGCGCCCCGGCCGCGCTCGGCTGCGAACAGTTCATCGTGCATCGGATCGTAAATAATCCCGATCCGGGTCCGACCGTCGCGCACATACGCAATGGAGATGCAGAACTGTGAGATCCCGCGCACGAAGTTCGCCGTGCCATCAACCGGATCCACCACCCACACATTGTCGTCGAACGATCCCCCACCCTCTTCGCCGAAGAAGGAATCCTCGGGAAAGCTCTCCAGCAGCCGGCTGCGCACCAAGCTCTCGACCTCGGCATCGACGGCCGAGAGATAGTCCTGATGTCCCTTGAGGTTGATGCCAGTCGTGCCGGGGCGTCCGTTGAACCGGCGGCGGGCCAAGCCCCCCGCCTCACGTGCCACCGCGGATGCGACAGCCAGTCTGAGGTCGGATTTCTCTAGTGCGGACAAAGAGACGGGCTCTGCGGCCCTGGCTATGTTGGAGACGGGCATGAAGGTTTGTCCTGGTTACTGGCTGGAGGAAACGCGCTGTGTCGCCGGATGCTTCTCGCGCTCGATCCGCCGGATCCACGCAGCGGCATGGCGGGCGGCTTCGATCAGCATCGGCTTTGGTGTCTCCATCCATTCATCAGGATGAAGCTCACGCGTGGCGCGCAGGTGATCAATGGCGGCCTCAAGGGTCGGGAACCGGTTGGGCATCTGGATGTGGATGTACAGGGCCGCCAGGATCACGGACCTGCTGCGCCCGCCGCGGCAGTGCAGCAGCACGTTGCCACGGCGACGGTGAGGGTACGTGTGGCGGTCGGGCAGCTGCTGATGCAGGGCGCCATCAAGCAGGTAGTAGCCGGCCAGAAGCATCGTGTCGGGATTGCCCGCATCGTCGATGAGACCCAGCTTGTAGTTCCGGACTGGGCCGTGCGGCGACGCGATATCGGAGGCTCCGACCCCGGCCGTGTAGTCGATGTCGAGATTGACGGCGCAGTTCACCACGATGGCGATGTCGTTGCTCTCAAGCAAAGCCTTGTCCGACGCCGCATTGGCGTCCCCAACGAAAAGCTTCACCCCGAACGGCGGGAGATCGTCCACGATGAGGCTCATCGGGGGACGTGGAAAATTGAACTGGGTCACCATCAAAACTTTGATCCTGATCTTCGTGGTATGGCTGTTGCGGCACACTCATCGGGAAGGGGTGTGCCACAGGGTTGTCCGTTCTGCCTGTTCGGCCTCCAGCCGAACGTCGGATTCAGGCCGCGTGAGAGGCTCCGACAACGGGTGGCGCCAATGGGAGCCGGTTCCCGCTACCTTTGTCGAAGAGGGTGATCTGGTCGGGCGGGAACTCGATCCAGATGGTCTTCTTCGGCAGAGAGGTCTCGAAGCGGGGAATGAGCGCCGTGACCCGGTGCCCTCGGACCGTAAGTGAAATGATCGTCTGCGATCCGGTGGGCTGGACGATGTCGACCTCGGCCTGCAGGCTGAACGGGCCCTGCCGCTCGACAATCGTGATGTTCTCCGGGCGGATCGCGAACGTCACCGGGCCATCCGGGACCTGCAGGCCTGCCAGAACGGGAATGACAGCATCCTCGAAGCGCACGATCCGCTCGCCCCCAACGGTCGCCAGGTTGCCGTCAAGGAGGTTGATCCTGGGATCGCCGATGAACTCGGCGACGAAGAGGTTGGCGGGGTTGTGGTAGATCTCGTAAGGCGAGCCCTGCTGCTGGATGACGCCGTCCTTCATCACGACAATGATATCGGACATGGTCAGCGCTTCGACCTGATCGTGCGTGACGTAGACCGTGGTCGCCTGCAGTTCACGGTGGAGGCGCTTCAGCTCCGTGCGCATCTCCGTCCGGAGTTTCGCGTCGAGGTTCGACAGCGGCTCGTCCATGAGCAAGACCGAGTTGCGGGCCGCAATCAGACGGGCCACGGCCACCCGCTGCTGCTGACCGCCCGACAGCTCGGACGGATAGCGGTCCGCAAGCCCGGTCAGCTGGACCTTCGCGAGCGCCTCTGCAAGGCGCTCCTTGATCACGTGCGCCGATTGCTTCGCCTCCGCGAGCGCGAGGGTGATGTTGCGGTCGACCTTCATGTTGGGCCACAGGGCGTAGCTCTGGAAGATGAAGCCGAGGCCGCGCCGCTCGGGCGGCACGAAGACGCCGGTCCGGCTGGAGTAGACCGTTTTCCCGCCGAGCACGACCTCGCCCGTGGTCGCCTGCTCCAGGCCGGCGATGACGCGCAGGGTCGTGGTCTTGCCGCAGCCCGACGGCCCGAGCAGGGTCACGAAGCTGCCCTTCGGGATGTCGAGGTCGAGGCTCGGAAGGGCCAGATGACTTCCGTACGACTTCGTGAGATTTCTGAGGGTGATTTCAGACATGGGCACTCTCTCGTGCGGAAGTCATTCAGGTCGGGTTACCGGCTCGTCTCGGCCATCCAGAAGTCGCTGATCTTCGCGATGTTGTCCTTCACGAATTCAGGCGACGCCGTGAGCTTACGCGCCTTGGGCCACATCTCGCTGTGGGGCGGCGGCGGAACGTCGGTACGCGGCGAGAAGGTGCCGACCTGGTAGAAGGCGGCCATGCCCTGCAGGAGCTCGAGCGACTTCCCGGACCGGTACGGCGCCTTCAGCTCCGAAGTCGCATTCAGATCCTTGCTGCCCATCAGGAACGCCACAAAGAGTTTTGCCGCGTTGGGATGGGGCGCCTGCCCAGCCACGGCCACATAGGTCGGATAGGAGAACAACGCCGCGGGCTGCAGGTCGTAGGGGATCGCGTTGGCGTAGTTATCGCTTTGGTTCTTGGTCAGGTAATGGATGACCGAGAACGCCATCGGCGGCTTGGCTTGGCCGCGCAGGCCGACGGCCGTGGCGATCTTCGAGCTGTTGTCGGAAATGACGATATCGTTGCCGATCAGCCGGTGCAGGAACTCGTAGCCCGCGTTCTCGACGCCGGGTGAGAGTTCAAGCTTCTTGCCGTAGTGCTGCTCGTAGGCCTTCTGCATCTCGTCGGAGTGCTCGACGATGGCGGCCAGCATCATCAGCGTGGTGAGCGAGCCGGCCGGCGACTTCATGGAGAAGCGGCCCTTCCATTGCGGCTCGGTCAGCTCCCAGATGGTCTTCATCGGCGGCTGCGGGTGGGCCTCCGAATTGTAGAAGACGCCGTAGGCCTCGATCACATGCGTCAGCAGCGGCTCGCGATGTTCGGCGGCGATCCTGTCGGTCAGATAGGACGGCACGTAGTTGACGATGCGGTGGTTGGGGAGCAGGTCGAACACCATCTGCTCGGTGCCGCCCGAGTAGACCACGTCTGCCGCGTAGACACCGGCCTGGTGCTCGCGCACGACCTTCTCGATGGTCTTTTCGGAGCCAAGATCATAGGCTTTGACCTTGATCTCGGGATAGAACTTCGCGAAGTCCTCGGCCACCTTCAGCATCGTGCCCGAGGAGGAATAGACGACGACCTCGCCCTCCTTCTTCGCGTTGGTGACGACCTCGTCCCAGTTCTCGTTCTTCTGGTACGGACCGAGCTGGCTTTTCTGCAGCCAAGCATCCCATTTGGGATCAGCCTGCTGCGCCAAGGCCGGCGCAGCGAGGGCAAGGGTCAGGGCTCCGGCTGCGAGCCAGGCTTTGGCGCTGCGGAAAGTCGGTGTCATGATGAGCTTCCTCCTTCGTTTCTCTTTGTGTCGACCTGGATGGAGCGGTCAGGCCGCTCCGATCCTCGCCTTCGTTGACAAGGCGCGGACGACCAGGTTGACCGCAATCACGATGGCGACGAGCAGCACGGTGGCGACGCCGACGAGTTGGGGCATGTCCTGGTTCTGGTAGTTGTAGATGACGCCGGCGAGCACGTTGGTTGACGGCGTGACGAGCAGGATGATCAGCGACAGCTCGCGCATGATGCTGATGAAGCTCAGCAGCATGCCGGAGAGAAGCCCGCCGGCGGCGATGGGCACGATGATCCGCACCATGCGGCGGAACCAGCCGATGCCCTGGACCCGGGCTGCTTCCTCTAGTGACTTGTCGATCTGCAACAGCGCCGCAATGCCCGTGCGGGACGTAAACGGCAGCGTCTTGACCGAGCAGATCAGGACGAGCAGCGCGAAGGTGCCGTAGAGCGCCGGGATCGGCCCGAACGGACGGGCGAACATGCCGATATAGATCGCACCAAAGGCCAAAGCCGGGAAGATGTATGGCAGAAAGGCCACCATCTCCAAGGCCCGCGAGGTCAGCGAGCCGCGGGTCCTCACCACCACATAGCCGATGAGGAAGCCGAAGATGCCGGTCGCCATGGCGGTGAGGAACGCCAGCTTGAGGCTGTTCCACGTGGCATCGATGATGTTGCCGTTGTCGACCAGGGCAGCCTGGAGCTGGTCGACGCCCTCGCCTCCCCCGCCGATCCAATAGTGCAGGGTGAGGTTGCTGAGGCTGTAATTGCCGGCCGTCTTGATCAGCGATTGAAGGACCAGCAGGACGAGCGGGAAGGCGACGGCCGCCGTCATGAGCAGCATGATAAGGATGAAGAGCGGCCAGCGCCAGCGCCCGAGATCGATCTCCTTGCTGCGGAAGCCTTTGCCGGAGAGGGTCACGAAGCTCTTGCGGACGCCGATGAGGCGCTGGTTGATGAAGATGAACAGGCAGGCGAGGACCACGAGCACGAGCGCAAGCAGGAAGCCGTCTCCCGCATTGCGTGTCCCCATGGCGGCATAGATCTGCGTCGGCAGCACGAAATAGCGCACCGGCATGCCGAGCACGGCGGGCGTGCCGAACGATCCGACCACGCGGATGAAGGTCATCACGACCGCGGAGCCAATGGCGGGCAGCAGGAGAGGCGCGGTGATCCAGAGAAACTGCTTGAGGCGCGAGAGGCCCGCCATAGCCCCTGCCTCCTCCAGCTGGCTGTCAACGCTCGTGATCGAGCTCGACACCGAGAGATAGGAGTAGACGTAGTAGTGCAGCGACAGGCAGATGACGATCGGGATCGGGCCATAGGCGATCCAGTCCGGCGGCTGCACGCCGAAGAAGTACGCAAAGGCGCCTGACGCTCCGCCGATGCGGTCGTTCTTGAAGAACGTGATCCAGGCCAGCGCCATCACCCACGACGGGAGCATGTACGGGATCATCACCAGCGTGTGCAGGAAGTTCCGGAACGGAATGTTCGTGCGCACGATCAGCCAGGCGAAGCCGGCACCGAGGGTCAGGCAGATGGCGGTCGCGGCAAAGGCCGTGACCAGCGAGTTGAAGAACGGCTTGTAGAAGATCGCCCAGGAGAGGCGGCCGGCGAAGACGCGCTCGTAGTGGAAGAGGGTGAACTCGCCCGGCTGTGCCTTGGGCAGATAGGCGCGGTCATAAGGCTGAACGGTGAGGGTCTCCCGGATCAGCTCGAACAGCGGCACGAGCACCAGCGCCCCCAGCACAACGGCGAGCAGGATGCCGAGGAGGCGTTCGGGCTGTGTGAAGAAGTGCCGCAGGTGGCCCAGAATGGCGCGTGCGGACGATAGGTTCGATGGGGTTTGTGCTGGCGCCGCCGAAGTCGTCATTCCGTCACGTCCTTCCCGGAGCCGGGACCGGCTCAAATGCGTTTCCCACTAGCGGCTGACTTCTGGTGCTCTCGTCCGGCTTTGCCGGCGGGCGGTCAACTCGCGCACTTCATCCAGGCACCGCCGCGGCACAGCTCGGCCGCGGGAGGATCACATTGGAGTAGTAAGAGGAGCTTTGCACACGTGTGCAAAGCTTGCAAGGGGCCTTCTGGATAAGGAATGGACCAAGATCAGATCGAAGGGCGCACAGTCGCTCGCTCGACGAGTTCGACCGGAAGGACTTCATGCACGAGCTCCATACCCTCTCCGTGCATCTCCCGTTCGATGGCCGCCAGCACGGACCCGGTGAGATCGCTCATCGACTGCCTGACAGTCGTCAGGCCGTAGGGAGCCCATGCCGATTGCGGGATGTCGTCGAAGCCGATGACCGAGAGATCCTCGGGTATGCGCCGTCCCATCCCGCGGGCCCCATCGAGAAAGCCGAGCGCCAGGAGATCGGTGACGCAGAAAACACCATCCAGGTCATGGGAGCCAAGCAGGCCTTTGGCGGCTTCCATGCCAGTTTCGTAAGTGGTCTCGCCCAAGGCCCAGACGATGGGCTTAAACCCGGCTTCCTCGACACAATCGGTAAAGGCGACGCGTCGGCGGATCTGGGTTGGCGTGCGCGCCCCGCTGCCGACGACGCCGATCCGTCGGCATCCGGCCCTGAGCAGCCGCTCGGCCGCGATGCGGGCACCGCCCAGATCGTCGCTGATGATTGTATCCGCTTCGGCGTCATCGGCCTGCCGGTTGACCAAGATCACCCGTACGCCGTTAGCCATGCACTCGTCGATGATGGATGTGGGCGGCGAACCGGACATCACCACGATGGCCCGCACGCGGAACTCGAGGATGAGCTCGAGCAGCGGCGTGATCCCCTGCTCCGCCTCGGCGGCGTTCAGGAGCAGGCACTGCATGCCGCGCCGGAGAAGCGCCCGGCTCAGTTCGTCAAGCTGGCGCGCCATGAAGGGCAAGGACAGGTTGGCGCCGACGACGCCGACGAGATTGGACTGGTCGCTGATCAGGCTTCGGGCTAGGCGATTGACCCGATATCCCAACGTTTTGGCCGCTTCCTGAACCCGTTGCTTTACATCGGCTGAGACGCTGGCTCCTGGCGTGAATGTGCGGGACACGGCTGAGCGGGACACTCCGGCGAGCCGGGCAACCTCTTCTGCCGTAACGAAGTTACGGGTTGCGCGATCGCGTTTCAGCTGTTCTTCGCGATCTGAAGACGCCTCCATAAGGACTTGCTCCGGTCGATTGATGCTCTGCGAGAGGTCAACAGGCATTATGCGATCGAGAGAGATTTGCCCTCAAGCTCACGCGAAAAGTCTATGCACACGTGTTCAACTAACGCAAGGTATGGCTGGCTCGGGATGTCGTCAGCTTCCGCCCTAATCAACGTTGCGGCTTACACCGCTCCACGCGCGTTTGTTCGAGGAAGTCATAGGAGTTCACCGGATTTGTACCCGCCGTCCGCCATTCAGTACGCCTGCCTGCCCTTTCGGGAACGGGCTGACGGCAGCATTGAGGTCATGCTTATCACCTCCCGCGGCACACGACGCTGGGTCATCCCACAGGGTTGGCCAATGAAAGGGCGAAAACCGCATGCCTCGGCCGCGCGCGAGGCTCTGGAAGAGGCTGGTTTGGTCGGCGAAGTCGGCAAGGTGCCGATTGGCTCGTATGGCTACGGTAAGCGTCTCAAGAGCAGAGAGGTAGTACCCTGTCAGGGAGAGGTCTTTCCGCTCAAGGTGAAAAGTCAGCGCAAGCGCTGGCCGGAGAAGGGGCAACGCAGCCTGCGATGGTTCGACCTAGCGGAAGCCGCTGAAGCAGTTCATGAACCGGAACTCAGGGACGCCATTCAAAGAGCAAAGTTGCTTCTCTCAAGTGTGGGTGCTGCACATGTCAGCGATGGAAGCAGGAACTGAACTTGCCTTGCCAACTCCAGTTCATCCAGCCGGTGCATGTTTCAGACATGACCCCGGGGAGAACTCTGACGAAGGGATCGAAGTGGTTCGAAGCATGGCGATATCCAGCTTGTCAGCTTGGAATGCCACCCTTGCGGCGCGAGGCAACGTCTGTGGTATGACTGCGGCAGCACGCCTATGAATGCCAAGCTTGATCGGATTAGAACTCAAATTTCTCATGCACAGGATCGCTCTCGCCGGTCTGATTATCGCGATGCTCATCGTCCCTGTGCTACGCCTTGTCACGACATTCCTCCGGGTGGCCCCTGCGAGATCGCTCATGACTGCTGAAGTGCGTGCCCTGCTCTTATAAGGAGATGACCCATGCTTCGATGGTTCCGCGCGCTGATGCCCAAGGAAGATCAGTTCTTCGATCTGTTTGAAGAGCATTCGAGGATAATTCTGGCCGGCGCAGAAGCCCTTCGGGCAACCTTGGCGGGTGGCCCCGATATCGAGCAGAACATCGCAACCGTGATGAACCGCGAGGATGACGCGGACAAGATCACGGGAGAAGTGCTCGCTGCCATCCGGCGATCCTTCATCACGCCGTTCGACCGAGGCGATATCAAGGATCTCATCACGTCGATGGATGATGCGATCGACCAGATGCGCAAGACCGTCAAATCGGTGGCCCTCTTCAAGGTCAGCCGGTTCGAACCTGAGATGGTCGAGATGGCGGATTGCATCGTCCAAGGCGCCCGGATCGTTCAGGAGGTCATTCCGATGCTGCGCTCCGTCGGCACGAATGCGGGGCGGATCAGCACCCTGTCGGAGCGCATCACGCAGATCGAAGGACAGACGGACGATCTTCACGATGCTGCCCGCAGCCGCATGTTCCAGGCGATGGGATCGGCTCACGCTCTCGACTTCTGGGTCGCGTCGGAGGTGCTTGACCATCTCGAACGGGTGATGGACCGTCTGGAGGATGTCGTCCACGAGGTCCACAGCATCGTGATCGAGCACGTCTGAGGAGCGCCGCAGAATGGATGCCGCCTCCATCTCGCTGCCACTGCTGGTAGGTCTCATCGTAGTGGCCTTGCTGTTCGACTTCATCAATGGCCTTCACGACGCCGCCAATTCCATCGCAACCATTGTCTCAACCCGGGTTCTGAGGCCGCAACTCGCGGTGATCTGGGCTGCGTTCTTCAACTTCATCGCCTTCCTGTTCTTCGGGCTCCATGTTGCGAATACCGTCGGCAGCGGCATTGTTTCGGCCTCCATCATCGATGCCGCCGTCATCTTCGGTGCCCTCATGGGAGCGATCATCTGGAACATCATAACCTGGGCGGGCGGCATTCCCTCCAGCAGCTCCCACGCACTGGTCGGCGGCCTCGTAGGTGCGGGCGTTGCCAAAGCAGGCCTGGGAGCCGTCGTGTGGGGCGGACTTGGGCCCACTCTTCTGGCCATCGTTCTGTCGCCTCTGATCGGGTTTGGGCTCGCACTTCTCCTGGTTCTCATAACCACTTGGTCGGCTTCCCGCTCGTCCCCCTTTGCTGCGGACCAGGCATTTCGCGGCCTACAGTTCCTTTCGGCAGCCCTCTATTCCCTCGGGCACGGCGGCAATGATGCCCAGAAGACCATGGGCATCATTGCTGTGCTGCTGTTCTCGCAGGGCCATCTCGGCAGCGAGTTCTACGTACCCTTCTGGGTTGTCATTTCCTGTCAGGCCGCCATGGGCCTGGGGACCCTGATGGGCGGCTGGCGGATCGTGCATACGATGGGATCGAAGATCACCCGCCTCACCCCCATGCAGGGCTTCTGCGCGGAGACGGGGGGAGCCATTACGCTCTTCATGGCCACCTGGCTCGGCATTCCGGTCTCGACGACCCACACGATCACAGGGGCGATCATCGGGGTCGGAGCCGCCCGCAGGGCCTCAGCCGTCAGGTGGGGCGTCGCCAAGGGCATCGTGATGGCCTGGATTGTGACGATCCCAGCCTCAGCGATCATCTCGGCGTTCTTCTACTGGGTCGCAGCCTCAGTCATGTTGTGAACTGGTCTAGAGGCGATAGAAGTCATGTTCCGGATGAACTTCCCGGAACGAGGACGCGTTTCGGGTAAGTCAGTTTATCGTGACGCCTTGGATCGGCTATTGAAGGGTATCAAGCAGGATCTCGTTGGCCATGCTTGGTGAACAGCCTCGACAGGAATTCTGATCGAACAGCCTTGAGCTGATCGTCGATCGCTTTCCTCGCATCACTGAGACGATCGTATTCAGCCTGCAACTCAGCCTCGGTCATTCCAGCCAGAGGAGCATTGCGCGCATTCCGTTGGACGTTCTGAGCGACAGACCAAAGCCGTCCAAGTGACTTTGCCCCCATGCCCCGCAACTTGAGCCAGTCGGCATCTGCGATGCTGACAACGTCCCGAACAGAGGGCATCGGCCTCCGAACTTCGCCAGGGTGACGCGTCGAACCCGCGGAGGAAGTTTCTCAAGTGGGAAGGGATCATACAACCGCATCGGTGCACAGGGTTCTGCAGGTTCGTGCCACCATGATGCTGCTAATTTCTGAGGTGGCTAAACGCAATTCCGGAGCATGATGGGCGAGCAGATCCCGGCTCTTACTTCCTATTGATGGCATCGAACCGAATAAGCGCCCCGGTGCCACGCGTTAGGGCATAGCTTCCGCTAGTCCCGGGTCCAGACCCTTCTCGCCTGTTGACAGGATCATGCCTGATGCCCACCGGGCTACCCACGGCATCTAGACTATCGCCTGCGGAAGACGCGAGTGAGGGAACGTCGGCTCGGGGTCACGCACTGACGAACCCCGCCCCCTGGGAAAGTACGCTGCTCCTCGCGAGAGCAGACCCTTGGTCTACTTCCGAGAAGTGCTAATAGGCGACCTTCCGAGTCTAAGGTGCACTTTCACGAATCCCTCACGGACGGAACTGATCCGGGTGCGCTCCAACGCGTCCATCGCTTCTGTCGAGCTTGCTGACCTGCGCGAGGTCATCTGGAGAGAGTGCGAAATCAAAGATATCGAAGTTTTCCCGAATTCGCTCGGATGTAACGGATTTCGGGATCACAGCCACGCCGCTGTCGATATGCCAGCGGATCACGATTTGTGCCCAGGTTTTGCCGTGCTTCGCCGCAAGAGCACTGATTGGCTCATTCTCAGCGAGCTGCCCCCGGCCGAGCGGGCTCCAGGACTGCGTAACAATTCCATGTTTCTGGTGGAATTCTCGCATGACCCGCTGCTGAAACCGCGGGTGCAGCTCTATCTGGTTCAGAACTGGGACAACACCCGTCTCGTTGATGAGGCGCTGGAGATGTTCGATCGTGAAATTGGAAACTCCGATTGACCGCGCACGCCCCTCCTCCTTGATCCGCTGGAAGGCGCGCCATGTCTGCACGTAGCGATCCTCCCAGGCACGGGGCCAGTGAATAAGATAGAGATCCACGTAGTCGGAACCCAGACGCTCCAAACTCTCGTCGAAGGCACGCAGGGCTTCATCATAGCCATGATTAGGATTGGCCAACTTCGTGGTCACGAAGATTTCCTCACGCGCCAATCCACTCGCCCTCAAGGCTTCCCCGACGCCCGCCTCGTTGCCGTAAGCCGCAGCTGAGTCGACCATCTGATATCCGGCTCGGAAAGCTTGGCCGACCACGTGAGCGGCTTCGGAATTGGGAACCTGCCATAGCCCAAAGCCGAGCTGGGGCATGGTGTGGCCGTCGTTGAACTCGAGTTCATGAGGGTTTGGCATTCTGTTGCCCCTTTGCGTGCTGATGCGTTGGTCGCGGGCCGGTTCCTACCCAACACGGCCATGTCGCTCTGCTGAGTGAAGCTTCATGTGGAGGCGTGAAGAGATCCGCCTTCGTACGCCGCCTCCAGGATCGCGAGATAGTCGCTGGCGCTTGCCGGTCGTGGGTTGGTGGCCGACGAATGATCCTTGGTCGCGCTTTCGGCAATGCTGGGGAGCGTGACGCGGGGAACACCCATCGCCGCAAGGCTCTCCGGCATGTCGAGGCGCGCGTTAAGATTACGGAAGAAATCAGCGAGATTCGCTCCAGGCCCGATCCCCACCCGCTGACGCAGAACGTCGTACTTGGGGCCGCAATTCTTCTCATTGAACTCGATCACATAGGGCAGCAGCACGGCGTTCAGTGTCCCATGATGCAGCGAGACCTGCTTCAGGCCTCCGAGAGGATGAGAGAGGGCGTGAACGGCACCAAGGCCCTTCTGGAAGGTCAATCCTCCCTCCAGCGCAGCCATCATCATCTCGTGCCTGGCCGCCGCATCGTCACCGTGGGTCACCGCACGCTCGATGTTCTTGACAGCCCGCTCCAGGCCATCCAGGGCGATGGCCTCCGCCGGAGGGTTGAAGCGCGGGCTCAGGAAGGTCTCGACGCAATGCGTGATTGCGTCCATACCGGTTGCCGCTGTGAGAGCTGGGGGAAGCCCCAATGTCAGCTCGGGATCGCAGATCGCCCGCTGAGGGATGAGATGGGGAGAGATGAACCCGAGCTTGCGCCCATCCTCCAGGGTAATCAGAGCCGCCCGTCCCACCTCACTTCCGGTGCCGGCCGTGGTCGGGAGGGCGATCAAAGGCGCAACCGCTGCGGTGATCTTCGGAATCCCACCCAGAATTGCGGCATAGCCCTCCAGAGGGCCGCTATGGGTGGAAAGCAGCGCAACCCCCTTTGCCAAATCGATCGGCGAGCCGCCGCCTATGGCAATCAATCCGTCGCACCCACGGGAGCGGTAGAGATCCAGCGCAGCGAGTACAGCGCCCTCGGTCGGAT
Organism: Microvirga terrae; assembly: GCF_013307435.2. NCBI lineage: Bacteria > Pseudomonadati > Pseudomonadota > Alphaproteobacteria > Hyphomicrobiales > Methylobacteriaceae > Microvirga > Microvirga terrae. The sequence continues at coordinate 2,266,451 of NZ_CP102845.1, read as the reverse complement.
TTGTCGGTGTTCCCGTGAAGGTTGGCACGTCGGAGCCGTTCGGAAGCACATTCCTGAGGCGATCAATCAAGCCCGCGCGCTCAAGACCCACGTCGGCAATGATCAGCGGTTTTCTGATATTCAGTTCCTGCAGATCGTCACCGAGCTCGGCGAGGGCACCGGGCGCAAAGCGAATGGTTGTCAGATAAGTAATCAGTGACATTTCGTTTCTCCTGACCTGGCAATGCGGGATGCGCTTGGGCCGCCGATTGTCGTTCGGGCATGAGACCGAGCAATCATCGACGTGACTGCATGAGCCTCTGCGATCCTGCTATCTCAAGCAACTGTCAACGTGCGACTGGCTCCGAGAGACCCCTTCCACGGATCTCTTCGATCGCTGAAAAGCAATTGCGGTGGGAGAAGCCCGCTCCAATGGAGCTCGCGGTACCTCCCTTCTACGTTTGTACGATGCAATCTCACATTGACGACTCAGCGTTGACGAGAATTCAATGTCAAACATCCAAGCGGCAATCGCACCGCGATAGCCAAGCATTTAACCTCGACGGCGTGGGTACCATGCCAAAACGCTCGATGCCGCCCATTTATCGAATGAATTGGTCGATATATTCGGCTCCCAAGCCATTCTTCGCATAATGATTGCGGCATTTCTCGATCCGAGTGAACACATCGTCGAACCCGGTGGTTTGGCCGTCCGGATCGACATAGATCATTGCGCCGTTGACTTGGAAAAGAGTGATCATTTCATCCACATGGGGATCAACGACAAGCGTATGCGTCTCCCCTGGAGCCTCGTAGGCATAAGATCCCTCTTTGGCGATCCAATCATGCTCCAGGTAGCGCCACTCTCCCCTCAGCACGAAGGCATGAACTGGCTGAGGATGCCGATGGCGCGAAAGCACGCCAGACCTCCTCACGCGCAACAGGTTCATCCAATAGCCGCGTGATGCAGCAAGCAGGAGGGGTCGAAACCACACATTCTCCTCGACCGGGACCCATATCCGCTCGTCTGTCGGGATGACGTTCGGAACCACAAGTTCCGGTGGAGAATCCTTTGGCTGGGAATGCCGGTAGGGAATCCATTTGTCACTGCTTGGAGTGATTTCAGGCTCTGACATTCCATATACTCCTGTGAGATGCGATATCATCAAACGGTGAGGTAGCCGCCATCGACAGCCAGAATGGCCCCCGTCACAAAGCACGCGGCAGGCGAGCCGAGAAAGACCACGCAATTGGCGACCTCACTGGGAAATCCCCATCGGTTCATCGGCATACGGGCCAGGATGGCACGGTTGCGCTCCGGATCGGCCTGAAGATCCTTGGTCAGTGGTGTTGCAATCCAACCCGGCGCGACGGCATTCACACGTATCCCATCTGATGACCAGGCCGCAGCCAGGCTTTTCGTCAGTTGGCTGATTCCACCCTTCGAGGCACTGTAGGCGGGCACTCTCGCTCCCCCGAAGAAGCTGAGCATGGACGCAACATTGACGACCGCTCCCCTGCTGTCACGCAGCTTTTCTCTCGCGGCCGAACAGACACGCATCGCCCCATTCAAGTTGATATCGACAACATCGGCGAAAACATCCGGGTCGTGTTCGACGTCGCGGCGAATCACCCCCGCGGCATTCACCAGCACGTGCAGATGTTCCATCCGCTTGAGCAGGTCTACGATCGCGGGACCGTTCCGCACATCGAGAACCTCGAACACCAGACCGGTATTCTCCGCGTCATCCGAAGCCTGGTCGCGCTCAGATCGCGTCGCTCCGGTCGCGACAACCTCGGCCCCGAGGTCCCGGAAGGCCCTCGCACAAGCAAGCCCAATCCCACTCGTGCCTCCCGACACCAGGACGGTCCGGCGGTCATAGAGCCGAGGTGCGAACGTGTCCATCGTCATCACATCCCTCGCTTTAGAAAGAGAATTTGCCAGAAGAGGTCCCATCTGTCTTGACCAAGACTATCATGAAGCCGCGACCAAGAAGGCTCTCCTCCCGCGACAACGCCGTGTTCAGAAGGTCCTTGCGCTATTGATCGAAAGCATAACGGCGTACAGCGAAGTAGTAGCGCAGATGTAAAGCCGACTGCGCTTCACCCCGCCGAACATGTAGCCCCCCTCTTGCGAACGGCCCCTCGACGCGTCGTTGCGACTAGGACAGGAATCCGGCCGAGCATCGCGCTTCCCGGCGCAAAAGACCGGGGATGCTCATGCGTGGGAAGATCCATTCTGGGCGTTGCGCCACGCGATGTATTCCTCTTGCACCTCTTCCGTCAGCGGATAATATTTCCGCAAATCGCCACCCTGCGACAGGCGGTAGCGGGCGAATTCCTCCCACTCAGCATGTTCGCCCGCCACCTCGATGAGCTTCGGGGCGAGCGCGACCGGAACGACCACGACGCCGTCGTCATCCGCGACGACGATGTCTCCCGGAATGACCAGGACGTTACCGCAGGCAATGGGAACATTAACTGCGAATGGAATCAGGGCCGTTTGGGCATGGTAATTCGGCGTCACGCCTTTCACCCAGATTCCAAGATCCAATTCCTTGGCCTTGGCTGAGTCCCGGATGCAGCCGTCGACCACCACGCCGGCCCCGCCTCTGCCGGCGAAGAAGGTCAGCATCATCTCCCCGAAAATGCCGCTGGCCATATCCCCGCGCGCATCGACGATCACCATGTCACCCGCTTGGGCCGGATAGAGCACGTGCCTGTGCAGCTGCAGCTCGGGATTTTCGTATTCGTTGGTACCGTAAAGGTCCTCGCGCTTGGGCATACACTGCAAGGTCAGCGCAGGTCCGGCGACTGATTTCCCTTGCTTGAGCGGTAGCGGACCACGGATCTGCGGGTCGCGAATGCCCATGAGGCTGAGCTCGCTACTTGCAGTGGCCGTTCCGATTAGCGCCAGCGCGTCCGAGAGCTTGCGCGGAGGCCGCACAATGTCTTTGATCTGAGGGATGGGTTTCATTCTGAAATCCTCATGTTGGAAAGCGATTGGCAAAGAGCTGATGACGGATCACGAGGCCGGCCCGCTCGCAAAAGGCTCGATCCGCTGGCCGGTTTGGGTGTCAAAGATACGGATCCGTTCGAGACGAGGCGCGAAGGCGAGGCGCGCCCCGGCAGCAGCACGACGCGGTCGCGGAACAACACCACGACTTTCTGCACGCTGCTGACGGATACTCTCCGCATGATGTCCTCTCGCGCCCCGGCTCGAAACTAGTCGTCCCACCTTGGGGATTTTGTCGGGTTGATCCGCCGTTCGCTGCGGTTGAGAGCCCGGATCTGCCCCATCTCGTCGTCGGAAAGGCGCACTTCGAGGGACCGCATGTTCTCACGCAGGTTGACGGGATTGGACGAGGCCGGAATGACGGCATGGCCTTCCGCCATCAGGAAAGCGAGGGCGACTGCAGCCGGAGTGACCCCATGACGCTCTCCAAGGGCCACCAGCACAGGATCCGATCTTACATCCCCTTGTGCTAGAGGCTGGTATGCCGTGAGAGGAAGGCCGATCGAGCGCGCATAGTTTGATAGCCGCGGCGCCTGCAGATAGGGATGGATTTCCACCTGGTTGGTGACAACTGCCCCATCTCCGAGAAGTGCCCGTGTCTGCTCGAGCATCGCGATCGGAAAGTTCGAGACGCCGATGAAGCGGGAATGGCCGATGTCCTGTGCCCGCTTGAGCTCGGTCATGTAGTCTTCAAAGGGCACCGCATTGTTCTGGGATGGCCAGTGGATGAGAAGCAGATCGACATGGTCGAGACCGAGGGTCTCCAAGCTCTCTTCGACACTCGGCATGAAGCCCACCCTGTCGAGCTTTGTGTCGGCAACCTTCGTTGTGATAAAGACTTGTTCCCTGGGAATTCCGGACCGGCGAAAGGCTTCACCGACCGGTCGCTCGGTATCGTAGCTCTGGGCCGTGTCGATATGCCTGTAGCCGAGTTCGAGGGCTGCCAGGATGCTTGCCATCCCGGCATCTCCGGTTCTCCCGTACGTCCCGAGACCAATGGTCGGCATGGTGGCGGCGATGCATGTCATGGATTGCTCCTCAGCCTTTGGTGGCGCCGGCGGTCAGCCCCCCCACGAACAGGCGCTGCATCGACAGAAACAAAAGTGCGATTGGAAGCGTCATGATCACGGATGCCGCCATGACCGCGCCCCAGTCCGTATTGAACTCCGTCGAGAACTCCGCCAGCCCGATGGGAAGCGTCTTGACCGATGAATCACTGGCGAAGCACAGTGCGAAGATGAACTCGTTCCAAGTCGTCACGAAGGAGTACACCACCACTGCCACGATCCCGGGCGTCGAGAGGGGAAGCGTGATCCGGAACAGCACGCCCACGCGGGAGGCGCCGTCGATAATCGCCGCCTCGTCGAGCTCGACCGGGATCGCCTTGAAGTAGCTGGTCAGCATCCACACCGAGAGGGGCAGTGTGATGATCATGTAGACCAGGATCAGGCCCCAGTAAGTGTTCACCAGTCCCAGCACGCGCAGCGTCACAAACAGCGGCACGATAATAGCGGCCGTAGGCAGCAGCTGACCGACAAGCACGAAGGCCTGGAACAGCGGCTTGCCCTTGAAGTCGAACCGCGCGAAGCCGTAGGACGCAAACACAGCCAAGCACAGCGCCAGCCCGGTGGCTCCGACCGAGATGATCACGCTGTTGAGAAAGTAGCGGGGAATGTTCGATTCGAAGAGAACCTTGTGGTAGTTGCCCCAGGTGGGCGCCGCCGGCCACCAGATCGGCGGAATGGTATAAAGCTCGCGCAGGGTCTTTATCGACGAGAGGCTCATCCACCAGAAGGGAAAGAGGCATATCGCCACCAGCAGAATGCAGCCGATGACGATGAACGGGGTGCCAAGTCCGGTGCGATCCGAAGGGCTGGTCGGCTTGGCGGACGCCGACGTGTTTTCTGCTGCGGCAGCCTGCTTGGGCGGTAGCACGTGAGCATTTGTGGTCATCGCGCCTCTCCCGGAGCTGCGGCGAGTGCCTTGATGTAGAAGAACACGATCAGGATCGCGACCGCGAAGAACATCACGGACAACGCCGCGGCTTGGTTGAACTGCACGTTCTCGAAGGCGATGCGGAAGATCTGAATCGGCGTGATCAAGGTGCTGTTGGCCGGACCACCGCGAGTGATGGCATAGATAATGGTGATGGAGTTAAGACCCCAGATCACCAGAAGCAGAGTCACGGCGACCAGGACCGGCCGCACCTGCGGCAGCATGATGTGGCGCACCTCCTCCCAAAAGTTGGCCCCGTCGACCCGAGCGGCTTCATAGAGTTCCTTCGGGATTGACTGGAGGCCGGCCAGCACCATGACGGCGACGAAGGGAAAAAGCTTCCAGACATTGATGGCGATGAGCACCGGCATGACGGTGTCGCGGTTGGTGAGCCAGCCGATGGGCTGCTCAATCAGACCGGGCGCGGTCATCATGTAGTTGATGATGCCGAACTCGGTGTGGAACATCCACGCGAACGTGGTGGCCGCGACGATGCTGGGTATGACCCACGGAATGAGCGCAACGGAGCGCACGATGGAGCGGCCGGGAAAGCTCTGATTGAGCAGGATCGCGGTTGCGGTCCCGAGCAGGACTTGAAAGATGATGGAGCCGCCGACCCAATACAGAGTGTTCCAGAAGGCCTGGGGCGTAGCGCGGGAACGGAGCACGGTAGCGAAGTTCTTGACTCCGACGAAATTGGATTGGCTGTCAGTGACGCTGAGCAGACCCGTGTAGGCAACAGGATAAGCAATCAGCATAGCCAGGACGACCAACGCAGGCAAAATGAACCAGTAGCCTGTCGATTGACGAGACATGAGACCGTCCTCGAATAGAAGGGGGATTCAGCAGCACACGCCGCTGAATCCTGGAACTCGGGCTCGCGGGAACTACTCGTCGAGCAGGGACTGGATATCGTCAGCCGCGTTGTCCATGGCCTCCTGCGGCTCTTCCTTGCCGAGCATGATGCCCTGGACGTTGTTGAAGTAGGCCTGGGTGATCTGGACCCAATTCTTGTGGCTTGGAGCAGGCCGCCCATACGGCAGCATTGCCTTATAGCCTGCCAGGATCGGTTCATCGAAGCGAGGAAGTTTCATCGACGAAACGCGCGCTGGGAACGTATCGGTGAAGTAACCCTGGTTCTCCGGCGTGTTCAGGAACTGGATGAACTTCTTTGTTTCTGTCGGATTCTTCGCGCTCTTCGGGACGATGAAGCTCCAGCCGCCCAGAATGGCTGCGGTATTCTTACCCTGCGGATGGGGAATTTGCATCACGCCAATGTCGATCTTAGAATTTTCCTTCAGGATCGAAGCCAGGTCGAACTGCCCCGCCTGGTACATCGATACCTTTTCAGCGATGAAGAGACGCCGGTTGGCAATACCGTCGTTCTCCAGCGTCGATGTCGGAGATATCTTCTTCTTGTAGAAGTCCGTATAGAACTTCACCGCTTCCACGGCCTCGGGCTTGTTGATGAGAGCCGTCTTGGCATCCTTCGAGATGATGTCTCCGCCGTTCATCCAGATGAAGGGCAGCGACCGGAAGATCGTATTGCCGACCTCACCGCCACCCGTGACCGCAAAGCCGAACCGTCCTCCCCGTGTCAGAGCGGTTGCGGTTTTCACGAACTCGTCCCAGGTCTGCGGTGGCTTTTCAGGATCGAGCCCTGCCTCCTTGAAGTGACCTTTGTTGTAAATCACCGCAAGCGTTTCGATACGGTACGGGATCGCCCAGAGCTTTCCGTTCCAGGTTACGTAGTCCAGCGCCGCGGGAACATAGTCACCCCGGTCCTGCAGCGTGTCATCGAGGGGAATGACGAGGTTGTTCTGGGCATAGCCGTTCACCCATCCGTGTTGCACCTCAATGAGATCTGGCGCAGCACCGGATTGCAGCGTGGTCAGAACGCGCTGCGGCAAGCCATCGGACGTCGTCACCTCGATCTTGATCTTGGTGTCCGGGTTCGCCTTCATGAATTTGTCGGCCAAGTCTCGGGCCCGTGCCTCGCCCCAATTGGGCGTCCACCAAATCACGTCACCGGCAAGGCAGTTGCCGGCCGACAGCGCCAGCATAGATGCTGCCAGGAGAACACCGGACCGTTTTGATTTCTTCATCTTCTCTCCTCCCTGAAGGAAACAACCTTGCATCATTGTGCGGATGCGCACCGGGTGTCCCAGCTGATTGGCTTCTTTACTGGTTCATATTTGAACATGGCCAATTCAATCTAACTAAAGTTATGGTCCGAATGTGATGGATGTCAACCATTTATCTTGAGCTACTTCACCGCTGGAGAGTTCGAGTTGACGATTACTTCCGATCACCACGGTCTCGGCCTTTCCGGCTCTGATCTGATGAGTATGTTCGGCCCTCGGCCCGCCCGTCATCGAGCATATCGATGATCTGTCCTCGACACAGCGTCAGCGCGCATTCGAGTGTAGTTGGCGCTTCCCTACCAACGCCGAGAGAGTCATGGACCTGAACGGGATCGTGCCGGACGTGGAACACGGCCAGGTCCGCCTCCCCTCCAAGCTCGACCCTACCAAGATCCGGCCGACCCAGGATGTCGGCTGGAGAGCATGTCGTCAGCCTGATCACTTGCTCTAGGGAGAAGCCGAGCGACAGGAATTTGGCCATGATGTGCGGAAGGTCTTTGACGACGCCCTCGATATTGTGCGCGTAAATATCCGTGCTGATCGCGTCTGGAAGCAGGCCCTCCTCGATGGCGGCCTGCGCAACCTCGAATGAGAAGCTCGCTCCGCCGTGCCCCAGGTCCATCTTGACGCCACGGGCGAGCGCCTCGCGCACGGACGGCCGCAGGCGCATGCGCTGGTCGAGGACACATCCACCGACCGACGGATTGTAGATATGGGTCAGAATATCACCAGCCTTGAGATAAGGGAGAACTTCATCAATGATCGGCGGAGCGTTTCCGATATGGATCATAAGCGGCACCTCGAGGATGTTCGCAGCCTCCCGCGCGAGCGGCAGAACGACAGGGCCATTTGCGCCACAGGCGTTGTTGCTGGCTCGCAGTTTGACGCCCGCGATTACGGATCCATATTCCGCCCTGACGCGCCGTAGCTCGCGAAGGTCCGCGAAGCGCCAATCGAACAACTCGCCGACGTCGATGCTCAGGTTGCCGGCCTGAGTGAGGCCGATATAGGAGAGGTTGATAAAGGGAATGATCCGCAGCCGGCTCGGCTTGATCACATGGTGAAAGAACCCTTCGAAGGTTGCCGCTCCGCTGGAGCCACAATCGACCCACGTCGTCACGCCGCTCCGTGGGCCGACCTTGTCGGCGTTCACGCCGAGCAGAGTGCCGCCCCAATAGGCATGGGTATGTATATCGACCAGACCTGGCACGACGAGAGCACCGGTTGCATCAATAACGTGGTATCCGCTAGCGTCGATATGGGGAGCAAGGCCTACTATTTTGCCGTCTGCTATTGCGACGTCCAGGATCTCGTCGCGCCCGGAAGAGGGATCGAGAAGGCGTCCATTCCTAATCAGCAACCTCTCGCTCATCACGGCCCTCGGAGGCTTACCGTTCCATCAACAGCGTTGACCTCTTAGAAGCTCCCGACCTCAAAACGTCTTTTCGCCGGTGGCAATTCCGCGGGTGTTGATGGTTCCATCGAACAGCGGCACGTCGTGGTCGTCATAGGGAAACCGCGCGCACGCGTCCTCTATCAGCTCGACACCAAGGCCCGGAGCCGTGGGCGCGAGGATATGTCCGCACTCGAACTGTAAGGTCTCGCGCACCAACTCCTTACGCCATGGAACATCCACGGAAACCGTTTCGAAGACCGAAAAGTTCGGGACGGCGATAGACATGTGGAGCGTCATGGCATTCATCACGGGCCCAACTGGATTATGTGGCGCGACCGGGATCAGATGGCTATGCGCCAGATGCGCGATCCGTTTCGTCTCGCCGAGACCGCCCGCATGAGAGACATCAGGCTGAAGGATGTCGACGGCCTTCTTGTTCAGGGCTTCGATGAAGCGGGAGGGCTCGAACCAGCGCTCGCCGGCTGCGATCGCAACCGGACTGTTGGCTCGGACTTGCGCCAGCGCGTCGATGCTTTCAGGGGGTGTCGGCTCCTCAATCCAAGTCAGGTCGTAACGCTCGAGAGCCTTGCACATGGCGATGGCCGTGGGGACATTCAGCCGGCCATGAACGTCGAGCATGAGGTTGACATCAGGCCCAACGGCATCGCGCACGGCTTCCACGATCTCGATCGTTGTGCGGCGCTGCTGCCGATCCATCTCGAGGTCGGCAGCTCCAAAGGGGTCCCACTTGAGAGCCCGATATCCCATGGCAACGGCATTGCGGGCGTTGGCTGCATATTGCTCCGGCGTCTCGGAACCGAAGAACCAGTGGTTCGCATAGCAGGCCACCTGATCTCTGAACTTACCCCCAAGAAGCTCGAAGACTGGCACGCCAAGGGCTTTTCCCTTGATATCCAGTAGAGCCGCCTCGATCGCACCTAAAGCCGTGCGGAAGACCGCACCTGTGCGCCAGTAGCTGTCACGGTGGAGTTGCTCGACGATAGCATCTACCGCAAACGGATCGCGGCCCACGAGCACGCGTTCGAGCTCCTCCAGGGCAGCGACGACGGTCTTGGTCTTCCACTCTAATGTGGCCTCCCCGATCCCCTCGATTCCTTCATCGGTATAGAGCTTGACGAACACGAAGTTCGTGCGCGAGACATTGGCGACGAACACCTTCTGGGCCACGATTTTCATTCAGTTTCCTCCAGCTCGGCCTTCGGCGCGGCTCTTGAAGCAAGGCAGGCTTCATATGCTTTGACTTAGGTCGGCCGGAGGCCGATCGGTACTTCTTGTTCTCGACGCCTTACGCGCTCAGAGCGTGGAGCTTTTGAGCCTTTAGAAGCTCCACATCCGATGAACCGCAGACGATCATCTCGCGCCGGATCACTTGGAGAGCTCGCCAACGGATAATGCGGACTATGTCCGGTTCAAGCCCGCTTGAGCCGCGCGATGGCCGCCGCCTGCATGCTGTCAGGAGCCATCTGCATGAGCTCGATCCGATGGCCATCGGGATCCTCGATCCAAGCCTGCCAATTGCCGTCCGCTCCCAGCACCTTGGGACGGATCAGCGGAACCCCGCTGGCCTCCAGCTCGCGCAGAGTCTGATCGATATCGGGAACGGAAAGGCACATGTGGTTGTAACCGACAGCTTCCCGTTCCGCTGCCCGTTCTCCCTCCCCATCGGGAAAGACCTCGAGGAATTGATCATCCGTGATCCTGAGATAGACGAGCCAGAGCCGTCCATCCCGATCAAGCCGCATCATTTCCGAGAAGCCGAGCTTGTTTGTGTAAAAATCGAGGGTACGCGCGGCATCCTTCACCCGGATGGCAACATGAGCAATCGATGAAACTGTCAGCATGGCAGCGTCACCTCTGCTCGCGCGCCCCAAGCCCTGAATATAGAACGACTACTCTGCTCCATCTCCGTCTCCTTCCGCGGCCTGTTGACGGCATCGCCTTATTCAAATATGAATTTTATTAGTTCAAATATATGGTACTAGTCGACCAGAACTTGTCAATAGCGGACTTAACGATGATGGACGAGATTACGCAGGACGTAGAAAACAAACACACGATCCCTGCTATCGATCGGATGATGCAGGTTCTGGAAGCGCTTGAGCACAACAACAGTACCGGCCTGACCATCCGAGAACTGGCCGATGTCCTCGATCTGCCGCGGACTGCCGTCTATCGCATTCTCAATACGCTGCAGCGACACGATATGGTGTACCGCGACAAGGCGGGGGCCTACAGCCTCGGGCGCAGGCTTCTGGCTTTGGCCTCTCACGTCGCATCCCGCGCGAACGACTTCGACATCGCGGCGTTCAGCCAGCCCTTCCTGGAGAGGCTCTCATCCGACCTCGGTGAAGGCGTCAAGCTCAGCGTCATTGATGACGAGGGCATCATCGTCGTCGCCGCTGCGCAAGGGCGGCGGGAATATGCCCTGACGGTAAAGCCTGGCCAGCGCATGCCAATCCATGCGAGTGCCGCGAGCAAGCTGCTGCTGTCGTACATGGAGCCGGAGATGTTGAACCAATGGCTCGCGGAACCGCTCCCTGCTTACACCAGCAAGACGCTCACCGATCCTAAGCGCCTGCGGGCTGAGTTCACGCGGATCAGGAGGCTCGGCTGGGCCCAGGACAAGGGAGAAAGTGCCCCTAGCATCTGCGCCTTCGCTGCTCCCGTTTTTTTCAAGGAAGGCAAGCTTGCCGCGGCTGTGAGCGTGCCCTTTTTGGCTGGTGCCGAGCCAAGTCGGATGGAGGAAATCCGTATGGCTGCCATAGAGACCGCTCGTGCCATGACGAATGCGATGCCAGCATAGCTGCCGGGAGAAGTGGATGAAAATCGTCGATCTCAAATGCGCCATCATCGGCAAGAGCCCAGTCGTTCGGATCGTCACGGACGAGGGTATCTCGGGCTATGCCCAGGCCGAGACATGGAAGCATTATCTGAAGCCGCACATCCTCGCTCTGCGCGAGGCGCTGATCGGCGAAGACCCCACTCTCGTCGAGCGAGTCATGCTCAAGATCAGGCAGCGCGGAGGGTTCAAGCCATGGGGAGCGGCAGTCAGCGCCGTCGAGATAGCCCTATGGGACTTGGCAGGTAAAGCCGCAGGCGTGCCCGTTCACAGGCTGCTCGGCGGTAAGGTCCGCGACAAGGTGCGGGTCTACAATGGCTCCATCCGCTTCCCTCTCGCAGGCCATAGGCCGGAAGATTACGCCGACGACATGCGCAAGATGATGGCGCTTCCCGAAGGGTTCACCATCTTCAAGCAGCCGATCGGCTTTCACTCCCCCATGAAGAGGGAAGTGCCGAACTTCTATTACGGCGAACCGAACGCCAGCCCATTCCATGGCGCTCTCGACCGTGGCCCTGTGACGGAGAAGGGGCTTCGTCACCTCGTGGACTGCGTCGCCGCCATGAAGGAGGTGGCGGGAGGGAATGTGGGCCTGGCGCTTGATTGCGGCCCCGGCTGGATGCTTGGCGATGCCATTCGGCTTGCCAGCATGCTCGAGCCTTTCAACCTCCTGTGGATCGAAGACGTGCTGTCGGGCGATTATACGCCCTGGGTGAATGCGGGCACCTATCGTGAGCTAACCCGCACCTCCGTCACCCCGATTCACACGGGAGAGCAGATCTATCTGCGGCAGAACTTCAAGGAACTCATCGAAACCCATGCGGTGCATGTGATCGGTCCAGATCCCGCCGATGTCGGGGGCATTGCCGAGCTGAAATGGATTGCTGAATTCGCCGACCTGCATGGCATCACGATCGCCCCGCATGGCACCGCGAACGGCCTGCTGGGTCTCGCGGCCCTGATCCAAGTAAGCGCAACGCTTCCCGGCAACTTCATCGCCTTCGAGTACACAACCGCGGATCCGCCATGGTGGAGCGAAATCGTAGAAGGGCTCCCCAGCCCTATCGTCCAAAACGGCATGATCGACGTTCTCGACAGGCCGGGCATGGGAGTCGAGCTCATCCCCGAGCGGGCGAAGGAATACCTGACCGAAGACGACCAGGCCTTCTTCTCATGAGCTTCTCATCTGCCATGATTTCGTCACGGCGTTTGAAGCCGGACTGCCAGAAGGCTGGATATCCAATCCTGTCGTGGGTCTGTGGCCACAATCTGCCATTGGTCAGCCACCGTGGTCTTGGCCGGGGAATGCCGGACTGAGAAAGCCCTGCCCGTCCGAAAGGCTCGATGGTCGTGTGGCAAGCGCGATAGCCAACTGATTTCAGCCTCATGCCAGGAGAAGCCATTCTCGCGAAGTTGGGCGAAGACAGAAGGCGCCGCAGCCCGGCCGACGCCGCAATCGCATTGCACATGGAGGCGCAACTCCCTTCCGGCTCGGCACTCTGAATTACAGGCGCTTTCCGGTCTGCTCGTCGAAGAGGTGGACGAGCTTGGGATCGGGGGTGACGCGGATCTGCTGGCCGGGCTGCGCGTTGACGCGCTCGCGGAACACGCCCACCACGTCGGCCCCGCCGAACTTGGCGAAGACCTGCGTCTCCGAGCCGGTCGGCTCGACCACCGCCACCTCGGCCGGCACCCCGTTGGCATCGTCCAGCATGAAGTGCTCGGGCCGGATGCCGTAGATGATCGGCTGCCCGTCGGACGCCGCCGGCGCGTTGGCCACCGGCAGGGTGATGCCGGTGCCGGTCACGAAGCGCCCGCCCTGGAGATGGCCTTTGAGGAAGTTCATCGCCGGCGAGCCGATGAAGCCGGCCACGAACAGGTTGGCCGGGCGGTCATAGAGCTCGAGCGGGGCACCGACCTGCTCGACCACGCCGTCGTGCATCACGACGATCTTGTCGGCCATGGTCATGGCCTCGATCTGGTCGTGGGTGACGTAGATCGTGGTGGTCTTCAGGCGCTGGTGCAGGGCCTTGATCTCGGTGCGCATGGCCACCCGCAGCTTGGCGTCGAGGTTGGAGAGCGGCTCGTCGAAGAGGAATACCTGCGGGTCGCGCACGATGGCCCGGCCCATGGCGACGCGCTGGCGCTGGCCGCCGGAGAGCTGGCGCGGGTAGCGGTCGAGGAGCTTGCCGAGGCCGAGGATCTCGGCCGCGCGGTCGACCCGCGACTTGATCTCGCTCTTGGGGGCGCGCTTGAGCTTGAGCGAGAAGGCCATGTTGTCGGCCACCGTCATGTGCGGGTAGAGCGCGTAGTTCTGGAACACCATGGCGATGTCGCGCTCTTTGGGCGGCACGTCGTTGACCACCTTCGGGCCGATGCGCAGCTCGCCCCCGGAGATGTTCTCCAGCCCGGCGATCATGCGCAGCAGGGTCGACTTGCCGCAGCCGGACGGACCGACCAGGATCACGAACTCCCCGTCCTGGATGTCAATCGACACCCCGTGAATGACCTGAGCGGCCCCATAGGCTTTCTTCACGTTCCGGATTTCGACAGACGCCATGTCAATGTCTTCCCTGGTTATGTCCGCTGATGTGACGAGCCATTTCCTCACCCTTTGACCGAACCCGCCATCAGTCCCGCGACGATGTGCTTTTGTGCCGCGAAGAACATGATGATCGCCGGCAGGATCGTCAGCGTGATGAACGCCAGGATGAGGTTCCAGTCTGTGGAAAACTCGCCCTGATAGACCATGATCCCGAGGGGCCACGGATAGAGCGTATCGCGGTTCAGCACCACGAGAGGAAGAAGGTAGTTGTTCCAACTGTGCACGAAGACGATGACGGACACCGTTGCGAGGATCGGGCGCGACAACGGCAGGATCACATGCCAGAAGAATCGGAAGTAGCCGCAGCCGTCGATGACGGCCGCCTCGAAGAGGTCTTTCGGCATCTGCCGGAAGGAGTTGCGGAACAGGAGGATGCTCATCGCCAAGCCAAAGGCGACCTGGGGCAGCACCACCCCCCAGTAGGTGTCGAGAAGACCGAGATCACGGATCTTGATGAAGAGCGGCAGGATCGCGGTGGCGGCCGGAAACATCAACCCGAGAAGCAGATAGTTCAGGAGGAAAGTCGCGCCGAAGAAACGGACATGCACGAACACGAAGGCGGCCATCGCGGACGTGGCAACGGTCAGGATGACCGTCAGGATCGCGATGATCAGGGAGTTTGCCATCAGCTGCCAGTAGCGGCCGCTGGCAAGGATCTCCCAGTAGTTCATCCACTCCCATTGGCTCGGCAAGCCGAAAGGATTGACTCTCAGGTCGCCGAGCGACTTGAACCCACCCAGGGCCGTGGTCAGCAAGGGGATCAACACGCCTCCGGCAACGACGAAGAGAATGGCGTATCGTAGGACCGGGGCGATGGTGACTGGCGTATCGTAGCGGGCAGCGGTGCTAGTCATGGCGCATGAGGACCCGTTTGTAGCCGAAGGCGAACACGACGCAGATCAAGAACAGAACCACACCGACCGCACTGCCGAAGCCGATCCTCGTCCTGGTGACACCGTAGGTGTAGAGATAGGTCACCATGGTCTGAGTGCTGTCCGAGGGACCACCCTTGGTCAGAGGCATAATGAGGTCGAAGAGCTGGATTGATCCGAGGATGGCAAAGAAGACGGAGAGCCGGATCGTTGACCCGAGGAGCGGCACCGTGATCCGCCGGAAGATCTGCCAGCCCGTTGCGCCGTCGATATGCGCGGCCTCGTACAGGCTGCGGTCGATCTGTTGGAGGCCGGCGATGTACAGCATCATGTGGAAGCCGAAATACTTCCAGATCACGACCACCATGATGGCATAGATGGCGATATCCGGTTCGGCGAGAATGTGGATCGGATCAGCGCCGAACAGTCCCAGCAGCTTCGCGAAAAGGCCATACTCGCCGTCGTAGACGAAGCGCCAGATGAGACCTGCGGCGATTTCCGCAAGGATGTAGGGCAGGAAGAAGATGAGCCGGAAGGTTGCCGTCCCCCGCACGCGGTCGGCCAGGAGGATGGCCATTCCCAAGGCAAGCGGGAGCTGGATCGCCAGCGACACCACGATGATGAGCAGATTGTTCGTCAGCGCGATGCGAAACGCACGGTTCGCGAACAGGAGCTCGAAGTTCCGCCATCCGACGAAGTCGGTCGGCGCTCCATACCCGTTCCAGTTATAGAAACTATACCAGGCGGCTTCGCCCATTGGCAGCGCGACGAAGAGAGTGAAGAGAAACAGGGCCGGAGGCAGGAACAGCAGCACGATGGCCGTTGATCCTCCAATGCTTGTCGAGGATGCCCGCAACCATGAGGGTGCTTGGAAGACAGCCTTCGCCGTCCCACCCGTGACACTCGTCGCCATCATTCCCTCCCTGAACGTGCGGCAGGGAAGAGCGGCCGGGCCGCTCTTCCGGGATTTGGCTAATCTATTGGGCGAGTTCCCAGGCTTGTTGGACGGCCTCGGCCGCTTCCGTCGGTTTCATTCGTCCGGCGGCGAGATCGGCTGAGATGTCATTGACCACCGCACCGACCGATGGGCCGAGCATCTGATCATAATAGAGCTGGTGATACTTGGACTTGGAAACATTCTCCGCAATCTGGCGCAGGATCGGGTTCTTGATCGCATCCTGGGTGCCGATGACGACCGGGATGTAGAAACCGCGCTCGGCCGCTTGACGCTGGTTTTCCGCTTCCGAGAAGAACTTCAGAAAGTCTGCGGCTTCCTTCGGCGATCCTTTCGTCACCAGCCAACCGTTCAAACCGCCGAGGGTATCGCTCGGATCACCTTTGCCGCCTGCAACCGTCGGGAAAGGAAACCAGCCCAGCTTGTCATCGGGAATGCCAACCTTGTCGGCCGAGTTGGCTTTCATGGTATTGAGGAGCCCGTTCAGCATGAGCATCATCGCGCCCTTGCCGTCACCGAACTGTCCTGCCGATTGAGGATAGGTTGCTCCGAGGAAGCCGGCCTGGAAGGGCTTGAGGTCCACCAGTTGCTTGAATACTTCGCCGGCCTTGATGAAAGTCGTGTCGGCAAAGCCCTTGCCCTCGCCGCGCAGGGCAGCCTCGAAAGCGTCCTTGCCGCCGATCCTGATCGCCAGATGCGACCAATAGAAATGGACGGGCCATTTGTCGGCTCCGCCCGTAATGATCGGTGTGATCCCGGCAGCCTGCAGCTTCTTCACTGCACCGAGCAGGTCATCCCAAGTCTTGATCGAGGATGCATCGATGCCCGCCTTCGCGAAAAGATCCTTGTTGTAGAAGAAGCCCACCTGTGCCGTGTGCATCGGCACACCATAGATCTTGTCGTTGACGGTGTAGGCTTGCACCGCGGCCGGAACGAAGCGCGCCTTCCAGGGAGCATCCATGACAGGCGTCAGGTCCTCGATCACCCCCGCCTTGACCTGATCGCGCAGGACGCCTCCTGCCCAACTGTAGATGATGTTCGGCCGGTCTGACGATTGCAGGAGCGTGGTCAGCTTCTTCTTGTAGGCCTCGTTTTCCAGATATTGAACGTCCACCTTCACGCCCGGATGGGAGGCCTCGTACCGTCGGGCGATGTCGTTCCAGAATCCTGTAACCTGCGGGTTCTGCTCGACATGCATCATCCTGACGGTCACATCGGCGAGTGCCGCGGTCATTCCGCTGCATGAGGCGGTGATCGCGCAGGCAGCCGCAAGCATCAGCTTTTTGTAGCTCATTGCCGTTCTCCTCGGTGTTTCCTCTGCCAGGGCTTTTCGCCCTTTTATTTGGATAGCGAATTAAAACGTGGACGCCATCCGGGGGGCTGTCAAGCAGTTTATCCAGCCGTTCATGGACATTTGGCGCAGCGGCGATCATTGACAGGCCGTGACCCCTCAACAATAAATACGGCATCCGCATTAAAGGGGTTGGCCCATGCCGGCGGACGGTGCCGCAATGAAGACTGCCGATCCCGAGCTGATGCGGGCAATCAACCGTTTCCTCGTCATGGATGCCATCCGGCGTTCCGGCACGATCTCCCGCGTTGAGATCTCGGAGCGGACGGAACTGAGCCCCACCACCGTCTCGGCGATCACGGCGGCCCTCCTTGAGGATGGCCTGATCGTCCCGCGCCAGGTCGCCCCGACGCCCGATCAGGTCCGTGGACGACCGCGGATCATGCTCGAGCTCAACCCGGCTGCGGCTTCGGTCTGCGGTGCGAAGCTTGCTCCCAACAAGATCACCATCGCGGTCACCAACTTCCAGGCGGACGTCCTCGGCACGGTATCGATCCCGATCAGGGTCGACCGCCAACCCGCCTCGGTCATCCTCGACCTCGTGGAGGACGGCGTTCGATCCTGCATCGAGGCGACCGGGTTGCAGGTCGAGGACATCAACAGTCTCTGCCTTGGCGTGCCGGGAATCGTCGAGCGCGCCTCCGGCATCTGCCGTTACAGCCCGATCTTCTCAGAGCGCGATCTCAAGCTTGGCATCGATCTCCAGGAGCGCCTGAAGGTGCCGACGACGGTCGACAGCGACGTCAATCTGATCACCCTCGCCGAGCAATGGTTCGGGCATGGCCGGGACCTCCGCGACTTCCTGGTCGTTTCCATCGAGCACACGATCGGGCTCGGCATCATTCATGGCGGAGAGCTCTTCCGCGGGGCAAACGGACTCAGCCCGGATCTGGGCGACCTCATCGTGTCGCCCAACGGCAGCACCGGGAACGGGTCCCTCCCGGGGCGCCTCTCCGGGATCGCTTCAACCACCGCGATCCTATCCGCAGCGGCCGATCTTGCCCGTGGAACGCCGCAGGAGAAGCTCCTGCGTGGGACGCGCGGCATGGACCATGCCGTATCGCTCGCTCAGGGCGGCGACGGGCGGATTGCAGAGATTTTCGAAGAGGCCGGCCGGGCCCTGGGAATTGCCATCGCGAACCTGATCACCCTTTTCGCGCCGCCGAAGGTCATTCTCGCCGGATCGGCCCTCCAGGCGGGTGAACTGCTCCTCGCGCCTTTGCGTGATGCGGTACAGGCCGCAACGCCCGAAACCATCTCCGGAGTGACCGAGATCGTGGTCCATGAGTCCAGCGACGATACCTGGGCCCGTGGCGCCGCGGCCCTGACCCTGCGCGATCTCTATGGTGCTCCTTGGGGAACGACCGGACCAGCCAAGAAGCGCTAACGCTAATCTCAATCATACAAGGGAGTGAACATGGAACGCCTGGGTATCGGCATCATTGGATGCGGGAATATCAGCGAAGCTTATCTCAAGGCCGCGACAAACTTTCCGATCCTCGACATCAAAGGGATCGCCGACATCCGCCCGGAGGCGGCCGAGGCACGTGCATCCCAGTTCGGACTGCGGGCGATGTCTGTAGACGAGATGCTTGCAGATCCGTCGATTCAGATCGTGGTCAATCTCACGATTCCTGCCGCCCACGTGGAGGTGAGTTTAAGGGCCCTCGCCGCCGGCAAGCATGTTCACTCGGAGAAGCCACTTGGTCTCACGACCGCCGAGGCCCGCCCTCTCCTGCACATGGCCAAGGAGCGAGGGCTGCGCGTCGGCTGCGCGCCCGATACCTTCCTTGGCGGCTCGCACCAGACCTGCCGCAAGCTTATCGACGAGGGAGTGATCGGCCGTCCCCTGGCGGGCAGCGCCTACTTCATGTGCCCCGGCCATGAGCGCTGGCACCCCAATCCCGCCTTCTACTACGCCAAAGGCGGTGGGCCGATGCTGGACATGGGTCCCTACTACATCACGGCTCTCGTGAACCTCATCGGACCCGTTGCCAGGGTGGCGGGCATGACATCCCGTGCCAGGGCCGAACGCGAGATCACGAGCGAGCCGTTGAAGGGCACCATGATCCCCGTAGAGGTGGCAACGCACGTCGCGGGGACGCTCGAGTTCGTCTCCGGCGCGGTCGTCTCGATCGCCATGAGCTTCGATGTGCCCCGGCACCGCCACAGACCGATCGAGCTGTACGGCACCGCAGGCAGCCTGAGCGTTCCGGATCCCAACCGCTTCTTCGGCGCCATCGAGCTCGCCACGGCGGCAAAGGATTGGACGGAGCAGCCCACCGAACATCCTTATGCGAGCGGGAACTACCGGATTATCGGCGTCGCCGACTTAGCACACGCGATCCGATCCGGACGCCCTCACCGCGCATCGGGCGAGCTCGCCTTCCATGCGCTTGAGGTCATGGAAGCCTTCCAGCTGTCCTCGGAGCGAGGAACCCATGTCACCATCGAGTCGCGACCGGAGCGGCCGGCCATGCTGCCGACGACGCTTGAGTTCGGCTCGCTCGACTAGAAAATTTCGCTAGAACGGGAGGTAAGAGAATGCGCGAGGCACTGATTGTATGGGGCGGCTGGAGCGGGCATGAGCCGGAGCAATGCGCCTCCATCATCGCCGGCATGCTGGAGGAAGAAGGCTTCAAAGTCTACGTCGAGAATTCGACCGAGGCCTTCGCCGACCCCGGCCTGTCCGACATGAGTCTGGTGGTTCCTATCTACACCATGTCGAAGATAGAGAAGGAGGAGCTGAGCAATCTCACGGCGGCCGTCCGTGGCGGCGTCGGTCTTGCCGGCTATCACGGCGGCATGGGGGACGCCTTCCGCGAGGCGGTCGAGTACCAGTTCATGTGCGGCGGCCAATGGGTGGCCCATCCCGGCAACATCATCGACTACCGCGTGAACATCACCCGGCCGGATGATCCGGTCATGCAGGGCATCCAGGACTTCGACTACCACTCCGAGCAGTACTACATGCATGTGGACCCGTCGAACGAGGTTCTCGCCACGACCACCTTCTCGGGCGAGCACGCTCCCTGGATCGAAGGGGTCGTCATGCCGGTGGTCTGGAAGCGCCGTCATGGCCAGGGCCGGGTCTTCTACAGCTCCCTCGGACATGTGGCGAAGGAGTTCGACGTGCCCGAAATGCGCACCATCCTCAGACGCGGCATGCTCTGGGCGGCGCGTTGAATGCCGTGCTCACAGGAATCTGGATAGCGCTTAGAGCATCGGACGCGAAAAGTGGTCTCACACTGGAATGAGACGAAAGCGTCATGGACGGTCTCAACAGGTCAGCGGTTTCGGGAAAGTTCGAGACCCGGCCAGCCGACCTACGCTCTAGGCCGTTGGGCTCCAATGCAGCCTCATGCGTTGACGCTCCAGTGCCAATGCACCTCAGGAGCCGCCGTGCCGAACACCAGCCCCGCAGAAGCCATCGATCAGGTCCCTCTCACCTTCTCCGACTGGACGCCGCGGCGGACAGAGGACCCGCTCCACAAGGATCTCTCCGCCGTGGCGCGGGTCGGCGACTGCCTTCTCCTTGCCTGTGACGAGACCGCCAGTGTCGAACGCCTTCGCCGCCTGGACGACGGCAGCTTTGGGGACCATCAGCAATTCAGCTTGGACGCGCTGGTTCACCTGCCAGCCGGGGCCGAGGGCGAGATGGACATTGAGGGGCTGTGCGCCGCTGACGGCTTCCTCTGGCTTGTCGGGTCCCACTCCGGCAAGCGTTCCAAGCCCAAGCGCGATGAGAACGACCGAGCTCAGGCTCTCCAGACCATGGAAGAGATCGAACGCGAGCCCAACCGCTCCTTCCTGGGACGCATTCCTCTGATTGAGGAGGCGCCAGGGCTCTTCACCCCTGCCCGATCCGACGGCGAGCGACAGGCAGCCTGGCTTAAGCTGGGCAAGAAGCGGGGCGCCCTCGAGCGCTGGCTTGCAGAGGATCCGCACCTTGGGCCGTTCCTGAGTATTCCGTCAAAGGAGAACGGTCTCGACATCGAGGGCCTGGCGGTGCGCGGGAACCGGCTCTGGCTTGGCCTGCGTGGCCCTGTGCTGCGCGGCCATGCGGTGGTTCTGGATCTCGAGCTGAGGCAGAAAGCGCCGGATCGGCTGAAGGCGCGCCGGATCGATGGCCAGCGGCGCTATCGCAAGCACCTGCTCGACACCCGTGGTCTGGGCATCCGCGACATGCGGTTTTCAGGGGATGATCTTCTTCTGCTGGTCGGCCCGACCATGTCCCTGGAAGGACCAGCGTATGTGTTAAGGTGGCGGGATGCGGCGCACGACAAAGCCTCTGGGGTAATCGACCCTAAGCGGATCGAGACTGTCGCCGAACTGCCTTACCAACTGCATGTGGATCATCCGGAAGGGATTGAACTCTGGCCTGAGGCGGGGGAAGGAGCCCTGCTGATCATCTACGACGCGCCTGCCCCGGAGCGAACTGACACTGACACATCCACAGTGCGGGCAGACGTGATCTGCCCGAGTTGACCAGGAGCAAGCGCGAGCTGAAGGGAGCGTCTGGCTACCTATGGGCTACCTGGAGAAAAACAGCTCAAAGGGCAGATGCCGGTAACCCTTTGATGTTGTTGGTGAGCGCGCTGGGACTCGAACCCAGGACCCTCTGATTAAAAGTTTGCGGTCCGGACTACTACCTATCCGACACTAACCGCCGCATGCCCTACTCGTGAAGAGTTTCGGCGGACGCTAGCCGCCACAGCACCGCTGATTTACGCTTCAGCATGGTAGCTAATTCGCTGAGTAGCAACCACCATGCCTGAAGCAGCCATCAAGATCACCAAGGCCGCAGTCGACCGACTTGCGCCGGGAGAAATCATCTGGGATGTCGAAATCCGCGGCTTTGGCGTGCGCTGCCAACGGCGTGATCGAGTCTACTTGGTTAAGTACCGCTCGCAGGCTAGGCAGCGCTGGTACACAATCGGCAAACACGGCTCCCCCTGGACGCCAGAGCTGGCCCGGCGGGAGGCCAAGCGGATCCTTGGCTTGGTCGCCGAGGGCAAAGATCCAGCCGACAAGAAGCAGAAGGACCGTTCCGCCCCGACCCTCAGCGCCTTAGCTGATCGCTTTCTGGAGGAGCACGTCGAGGCCAAATCCAAGGATCGCACTTACACCGAATACAAGCGCCTGATTGAGCGGGTTGTGAAACCCGAGTTGGGCCGGCTGAAGATCGACGAGGTTCGGTCGTCGGACATTGAGAGGCTGCACCTGAAGTTCAGGGCTACACCCTACCAAGCCAACAGGCTGGTGGCGCTCCTGTCCAAGATGTTCAACTGGTCCGGCCGGCGTGGGGAGCGGAACCCGTGTGTGGGTATTGAGCACTTCACGGAACAAAAGCGCCGGCGCTATCTCTCATCGGCCGAGTTGGCTCGCTTGGGCGCAGCGCTTGCTCAAGCAGAGGAGCAAAAGCTAAGGTCACCCTATGTTGTGGCCGCCATCCGGCTGCTGGTGTTCACAGGCGCCCGGCTAACCGAGATCCTGACCCTGCGGTGGGATCATGTAGACTTGGAGCGGGGCGTCCTCAATCTCGCCGACAGCAAGACTGGGGCGAAAACGGTGTACCTCAATGCCGCCTCCCGCGAGCTCCTCACTGCCCTGCCTCATCTAGATGGCAACCCCTTTGTCATTCCAGGGGAGCGTCAGGGTAAGCACCTTGTGAACCTCGAAAAGCCCTGGCGCGCGATCCGACAGTTGGCACAGCTGCCGGATGTGCGCCTCCATGATCTACGGCACTCGTTCGCCTCGATAGGTGCGGGAGCAGGTCTCGGCCTGCCAGTCATCGGCGCATTGCTGGGGCATGCACAAGCCGCCACAACCGCGCGCTATGCTCATCTCGCATCCGATCCACTGAAGCAGGCTGCAGATTTGATCGGCGGACGGCTAGAAACAGCAATGCGTGCGGGTGAGCATCAGCCGGAGAAAGAACGCATCGAGTAGGTACCTATGCAAGAAATCAATATCTCTGAGGAATATGACAAGGTCTTCACTGTCGTAGAACGTCGCAAATTAGCCGACCTGCTGAAGGCGCCCATCAACAGGCTCAGTGACGACTTCAAGTATGATATTGTTCATTTTGCATGGTTGGCTGAAATGACATTCCGTTCGAAAGACAATGGGCCAACACGAAAGCAAACACGCGAGTCTCTCAAAGACATTGAAAAGCGAACACAGGCCTTATTAACAGCTTTGAGCGATCTCGATCTAACCAGTAGGAGGGCTCTTCAAGAGGAAGCAATTCGGCAGTTCGGGCCCTACATAATCGCCATTGAAGACTCAAATGCGCCGGAATTTTATTCCGACTATGGGAAGAGACGCTACTTCGCATGGATCGTCCACCTTAAGCAGATTCATTCGTCCGCAAATCGAACCTCAGAACGGTTCCGAAAAAGCGGCCCCTCTGCAAATGCAGACCGCCAATGGACAGTCAACGAACTGCTCAAGATCTGGAGGACCTATGCGAAGCAGGAGCCGAAACTCTCTTACAATAGGCGGACACGGAGAACCACGGGTCCTTTTCTTGAGTTTTGCGAGATCGCATTAGGCCCTGCTGTCAAGGCAGGCGGAAAAGCTATCAATCTCGAGCGCGCAATTCGTGATGAATTGTATGGACGGGTTCAGCGCTGAAAAGCACAAGGTTTGATCCATAGTTATTTCGATTACTTAGCGGGGAAACTACGATGGACCGATCATAAGCCGACATAAGGCATCAGATCGGAGTCATTCATGTCTGCCCTTGTGACCAATGCAGGATCCGAGCACCTACCACACCAAGTCGGATCCGGAAATTACCTCACTCAAAACGAGGTCGCTGCACTCCTCCGTCTCTCGCCCCGCACCCTCGAACGACATCGCCTTGCAGGAACTGGACCTGCTTATGTGAAACTCGGCCGGAGGGTTGTCTACACGCGCGAGGCTGTCGAAGCCTGGACCGCCGTAAACACCTTCAGCAGCACCTCCGAGGCAGGAGGTCATCATGGCTAAGGCGAGGGAATTCCAACGAGGCGTTTCCGGCTTGACGCCTTCAAGGATCGCACGTGCGCGTGGCCATGCCCTCCCGGACTGGACGTACTTCAGTGAGCGCGAACTCGAACACTGCTTCGGTGTGCCAGACCTCTATTTTCACCATCTTCGCGTGACTGGGACGGGGCCCAAGTACCTGACGTTCGGCCTGAGGGTCCTTTACCACCGCAGGGATGTTGTAGCCTGGATCAAGGCGAACCTAGGCAATGCCACCTCGAAGGCCGGAGGCGGCTATGGCAAAGCCTAACCAAGCACAGCAAGGATCAGGCACCGGCACATTCAGTCTGATCAATGCAAGTGCAAAGCCTCAGCTTCAAACGCTCCTTTCTCGCTGGCTCCCAGATGGTCACCTCGTGGGATCTGAGTGGGTGGCACGGAACCCACGTCGGAATGACCGCGGCCTTGGATCCTTCAAGGTCAACGTCAACACCGGCCAGTGGGCAGACTTCGCCACCGGGGATCGCGGGGGGGATTCGATCAGCCTTTACGCCTACTTACACGGTGTCTCTCAAGGAGAGGCCGCCGGTCTCCTGATGCGGGAACTGAAGATCTCTAACAGCCGTGAGCGACGACATTCGCCTCCATTAAGCTCACGGGGGGCGGGGGAGCCTATCCTGTCCAATCCGCCTGCAAACGTGCAAACGGTGGGCTGCACCTTGGAGAGCTATGCTCGAACGAAGCAACTTTCCCTGCCCTTTCTGCAGAGTGTTGGTCTGTCAGAAATCACCTACCAGAGTGCCCCGGCTGTCAGGATCCCGTATAAAGACCAACATGGGAACGAGTCCGCGATCCGCTTCAGGATCGCCCTTGATAAATGCGAGAGTGGGGATGACCGCTTCCGCTGGAAGAAGGGAGCCAAGCCCTGCTTGTACGGCCTCTGGCAGCTGCAGCACGACAAGCCTGTCGTCCTGGTTGAAGGCGAAAGCGATTGTCATACGCTTTGGCACCACGGCATCAATGCCTCTATTTAGCGGTCACGAGCCGGATCCTGGACCGCCCCATCTCCATTGCGGTGAAGGGGCCCTCGTCTGCAGGCAAGAGCTTCCTCGTCGAAACGGTGCTCTCGTTCTTCGGCCCAAGTACCTACTACGCTTTGACAGCCATGTCCGACAGCTCCCTGGCCTATAGCCAAGAGCCCCTGCAGCACCGGATGCTTGTGCTCTACGAGGCAGATGGCATGAACAGCGAAATGGCATCTTATCTGATCCGATCGCTTCTGAGCGAAGGATGTGTCCGTTATGAGACTGTCCAGAAAACATCTGACGGACTGACGGCGTGCCTGATTGAGCGGCCTGGTCCAACAGGCCTCATTGTTACAACAACCCGCGATGGCCTTCACCCTGAGAATGAAACGCGTCTGATCTCGCTCACATAAGTTGATACGCCAGTCCAAACGCGCGCGATCCTGCGGGCGATAGCCACAGACGGCCAGCGGAACGAAGTGGATCGCAGTCCCTGGATTGCCCTGCAGCAGTGGATTGCAGCATCTAATGCGCAGGTCTTCATTCCATTCGCACAGGATCTTGCGGCTTTAATCCCTCCCATTGCTGTTCGGCTGCGCCGGGACTTCAAGCTCCTCCTCAACCTGATCAAGGCTCACGCGCTTTTGCACCAGGCAAGTCGTCAGCGCGATGAGCAAGGCCGCGTGGTCGCCATTCTGGAGGACTACGCCACAATCTATGGCCTTGTGCTAGAGTCCATGGCTGAAGGCGTGCAGGCGACCATTTCCCCGTCGATCCGTGAGACGGTGGATGCCGTCCGTCAGATCGCAGGCCCAGAGGACACAGCAAGCGTCTCGGAGGTCGCTGCCTACCTCCAGCTCGATGTCTCATCAGCTTCACGTCGTTGTCAAACGGCTGCGCGGCGGGGATACCTGCGCAATGAAGCCCGCTCACTGGGCCAAACCGCCCGTTATGTCATCGGAGATGCTCTCCCACAGGAGCAGGCGATCCTGCCCACGGTGGAAACATTGTCGTCCCGCCGCGGCAGCGCCCATGAAGGCGATTGCACGATTGCAGACGAAACCGAAGGGCAGGATCCCCCTCCCCTCCTACAGCGGCGGCGGGTCGTTCTGTGAAGGCACGAGCGCTTCTCCGGGAACTTCGCCGGCGCGGCGTGATGGTCGAAGCCGAAGGTGAGCGATTAATCATCGACGGCCCGACACGAGCCCTCACGGATGAGATTGTGGCAGCGGTTCAGACCAAAAAGGCGGATCTTCTGCAACTGATCCGCCCGCTAGAGGACCGGCAATGCTGGCATGCCGAGGACTGGCAGGCGTACTTCGATGAGCGTGCTGCCATTCGTGAACATGATGGAGGGCTACCTCGTGTTGAAGCAGAGCACCTCGCATTTGAGGAAACGATCACGCAGTGGCTTCGGTTGAACCCGGATCCTGCCTCGGATCCGCGATGTGGCTGCGTCCATTGCGGCCTGCCCGAGCAGCCCGGCAATTCTCTCCTTCCTGTGCTCGCGCTTGGCGGTCAGGCTTGGGTGCATGACTGGTGCTGGGCGCCTTGGATGGCTGCCCTCCGGGATGAAGCGCGCGATGCTTTGCTGAGCGCGGGCATCCAGGTTGGGCACCCACGTGGTAGCTGTCGGAGGAGGAGTCGGTGACTGGGCGAAAACCCGCTTGCAGGCGAGGCTACACATGTCGATGTACAATCGCCACTACGCATAGTGGTAGAAGACGGCACCACGCTGGGATACGCGTGCGGCAGCCGCCGCCATTGGGCACCGGTACGCCGCCGGTAGAAGATCGCATCGACGATGCGCCGTAATGGATAGGTTTGCCGCCGTCCCGCTGGATGGCTGCGAGGGACAAGGGCCTCAAGCAGCGCCCATTCGGTATCAGTGAGGTTACAGGCATAGAGACAGGTTTCCGTAGCGGGGTTCCTCAACCGTCAAACCGCCTGCATTCGCCCCATGGTTCCTCGCGAAACCTATTCTGAATCAAGAACTTGATCGAGAAATAATATCGCTCACCAGCCTGTTATAGGTTGGTTACACCCCAGGCTACACCCCCGAGGTGTAACCACCCTGTAGGCTGCGCCGGTCGCATCAGTTTCAACTATCATTCCCAGCCTGAGGCCAAGGCTGAAAGCACTCATCATCCAGACCCATGTGGGCTGTCATCTGCCTTTGCAGATTCACGCAATGCAAAGCTTTTGATAAGCCAAAGCTGCTTCAGGGTATGCCTCCCTGCCAGAGCGGAAGATCGCCTTCGGGTCAGACACTCGCATTCCGACGGCTAAATAAACGTCAGAATAACCCTCGGCTCTCAAACGCCGAAGCGGACCAAGCTCGTACGTCTCAGGAGTGCCAATTCGCGACATTAGCTCGGTTCGCCTCTTGCCCGGGCTGCGGCAGAGCCTGGAAGCGCCTGCACGCCCTGATGCAGCCGTTTCCAAGGACCTATGCGTGCTCGGAAACGGCTTATCTCTTCGTTCAGTCCCGCTGACCACTCACTCCGGCTGAATGCCAGCAGCTTTGACGATCTCAGCCCGCTTCGTGATCTCAGTGCCGACAAACGCCTTCAGTTCCTCAGGCGTGCTGGACTGCGGCTCAATGCCGGCCGTGAGGAGCTTGTCCTGGGTGGCCTTGTCGTTGACCGCTGCCACCAGCGCCTCCCGCAGTTTGTCGACGACGGGCTTGGGTGTCTTGGCCGGCACGAAGGCGGCAAACCAAGCGGCGAGGTCATAGCCCTGCACGCCTGCCTCGGCCATGGTCGGCAACTCGGGAGCCAGCGGACTGCGCTTGGCCGTCGAGACCGCAAGACCATTTGCCTTGCCGCCCTTCACCTGCGGCAGTGTGGTCGAGATGTCGGCAAAGACGATACTGATCTGCCCACCGAGAAGGTCGGTGATGGCTTGAGGATTGCTCCGGTACGGCACGCCTCGGATATCGACACCGCCTAGGGACTTGAGCATCTCGCCAGCAATGCGGGATGAACTCGAACCAAACCCGAAGGTGAGCTCGCCGGGTTTTGCCTTGCCGTGGGCAATAAGTTCCTGAACGTTCTTAGCCGGCACGGATGGATTCGTGATCAGTGCAAGTGAGATGGTGCCAAGCTTAGTGACTGGCTCGAAGCTGTTGATAGCGTCGTACGGCACGTTCTTCATCAGGCTCTGGTTGGCCCCATGCGTCGTGTTCGTGGTGATCAGCACGGTGTGCCCGTCGGGCTCAGCCCGGGCTACGTTCTGGGCGGCCAGATTGCCATTCGCGCCGGCCATGTTCTCGATGATGATAGACTGGCCCAGTGTCTTGGAGGCATGCTCGCCCACGATGCGGGCAAGAGCGTCCGTGGCGCTGCCTGCGGCGAAGGGGACGATGAACTTGATGGTGCGTGCGGGATAGGTCTGCGCTGTGGCAGGCAGGGTGGCTAGCACGGTCCCAGCAAGCGCCAAAGCAGCGGTCCAGGTTTTCACTCTCATGGTCGTCTCCTCCAGGGGATGGTTGTCAGGCGGCGCCTTGGGCTGGCGCTTCGTGGGGGTGGGAATCATCGGGAAGCTCAAGATCGAGCAGAGCGGAGCTCAGGCTCTTGCCGTGGGTGTCGAGGGTCAGCGAGCGAGTCACGCCGCCGCCGAGTGCCTGGCGCAGGACGAAGTTCAGGGCGCCGAGGCTCGGGATCTCGTAGCGGGTGACCTCGCCGGCCACGAGGTCGCCGAAGTGAGCCTTCACGCGCTCGGGCGTGAGGTTCTGGAGCAGCAGCGGGTAATTTCGTTCGTCATAGGCGATGACCGAGATGCTGGACGTGTTGCCCTTATCGCCGGTGCGGGAGTGAGCAATCTGGCGGAGCTTCATCTCAAGCCTCCACGTAGTGAACAGTGGGATAGACGAGGTGGCGCGGGATATAGGTCGAGAGAATGCCGACCACTTCGCGGGCGGACTTCGTCACGCCTCCCCCGCCTGCTGGACCGTTGGTGTAGAGGGTCTCGACCTCGTTGCCGATCCGCACGGCCTCGTCGAGGCTGTCGGTGCGCCCGACGACGCGGACCCGGACCTCATAGGGCTCAGGGTGGCCGCCATTTCCAGAGAGCCTTTCTCCGTGGAGCGAGTTGACGCCGATGAGATCGAAGCGCAGCTCCGAGGCGTGAACGCCGGTGATCCTCAACCGCTCCCTGACGATGTCGAGCGCGAGTTCGCCTCGGGCGCGAGCGCCAGGTCCAGCATAGGAGATCTGCCCCTCGCCGACGAAGCCTTCAATCGTACCGATAGACACCTTCAGGGTATCGGGCCTCGAGCGGCCGGCGGCACCTTGAATGAGGACCTGGTCAGGCCCGATCTCCTCTACGGTGACGCGCGAGAAGTCGGCGATTACGTCGGGGGTGAAGTACCGGGCCGGGTCGTGGATCTCGTAAAGGATCTGCTCCTTGCAGGTGGCGGGTGTGACCTGCCCTCCTGAGCCCGCCACTTTCGTGATGACAACGGACCCGTCTTCGCTGGCCTCGCCGATGGGAAAGCCCAGACGCGCAAGGTCGGCAACATCCTTGTAGCTGGGATCGGCGAAGTACCCGCCTGTCACTTGGCCGGCACATTCGAGAAGATGTCCGATCAGCGTGGCTTGGCCGAGCCGATGCCAATCGTCCAAGGTCCAGCCGAACTCATGGATTAGGGGACCGACGAAGAGCGAAGGGTCGGCCGCCCGGCCGGTGATGACGATATCGGCACCGTTGGCGAGCGCCTCGGCAATAGGCTGCGCCCCGATGTAGGCGTTGGCTGACACGACGCGGCTGCCTGCATCGGCAACAGAAGCACCCGTTTCCTCGATGCGGTAATCACCTTTGGATAGATGGGCTAGGACGTCATCGCCGGTGACGGCCGCGACCTTGAGTCCAGCGAGGCCAAGCTCCTGAGCGACTGCCCGCGTGCGTTCAGCCGCGGCGATGGGGTTGGCCGCTCCCATGTTCGTGATGATCCGGATGCCCTTGGAATGGCAGAGAGGCAGAACGGCCCGAAGCCGTTCCGGCAGAAGCGGATCATAGCCGGCCGCAGGATTCTTGAGCTTGGCTTGCTGGGCCAGAGCGATGGTCCGCTCGGCGAGGCACTCGAACACCAGATACTGAAGGTCTCCCTTCTCCGCGAGCTCGATCGCCGGCTCGATCCGATCACCGGAATAGCCTGCACCTGCGCCGATCCTGATCTGTCTCATGCGTGCCTCCAGATCTGCCGCGCATTAGAGGTCGGATCCTTTCATCACACAATTGAAATGGTTGGATTACAGCAATAGACTGCATCTATGAATCCTGACCTCCGCCAGATCCGCGCTTTCGTCACCGTGGCTCAGCTTGGCAATTTCACTCGGGCCGCCAGCCTCCTGAACCTGTCGCAGCCGGCGCTCACAGTGCAGATTCGCAATCTGGAGGAATCCTTGGGTGTGCGCCTATTCGACCGCAACACCAGAACTGTCTCGCTGACCAGGATCGGTCGGGAACTCGTCCCGGCGTTGCAGCGCATCCTGCGGGACCTTGATGCCGTTGTCGCTGAAGCTCGGGATTTGGCCGCTCAGCGGCACGGCTTCGTGCGCCTTGCTGCCCTGCCCTCTTTTGCTGCGGGTGTCCTGCCGGAGATCATTGCCCAATTCCGGGAGGCAAACCCGAAGATCTCGTTCGTGATCCACGACGTGATCGCCAGCGGAGTTATTGCCCAGGTCCGTGAGGAGCAGGTCGACCTTGGACTGACAGGCGGCCGGATCGTCGATCCTGATTTCGAGGTGCTGCATACGACGCAGGATCACATGCACGTTGTCTACCCGGTCGGACATTCGTTTGGCGAGATGGAACAGGTTGATCTAGAGGCCTTGATCCGACATCCGCTTATTCTGATGCACCCGGCCACAAGCGTGCGTGCGGTGGTGGATGCCGCATTTTTTGCGGCCGGCCGCTTGCCTGTCATTGCGGCTGAAGCGACGTATATGTCGACGGCGGTGGGCATGGTGCGGGCGGGACTGGGGGCCGCCATCGTGCCCGGGTCTGCCATGGAAGTCCGAGCTGAGCAGACCTTGCGCTCGCGTCCTGTCGATGACCAACGATTTACCCGGGAGGTCTCGATCATCAAGAAGGCGGAGCGGACACTTCCGCCCGCCAGCGAGAGCTTTGCCCGCGATTTGATCCAGGCACTACAAACCGCCTGAGCAGAGCATCACAGCGTCAGCGGAAAGTCCGCAGCGGGCCAAATAAAGGTCCGCTCTCGCGCCTTTGCAGAATCTCGGCGTACTTCCGGAAGGTGCCAACTGCGGTCATTCAGCCCCTTGCTGGCAATGGCGAAGTCCCAGTCACATGGCTTTCTGGTTCGAAGTTCGGCGGATTTGACCTTCAGTACGCCTGCACCTCTTCCAATAGCCAATTCCGGAAAGCCTCCAGCCCCGGACGCATGGGGCGATCCTCCGGTGTCGTGAACCAATAGGCGTTGCGGCTTTTGAAGCCGAGACCTGCTGGATTGACCAATCGTCCTGCCTCGAGTTCCTCCTGCACGAGTCGGCGCGGAACAAGTGCGAGGCCCTGGCCGGCTATCGCCGCACGGATGACGAGAGAATAGAACCCGAACCGGGTCGTATGCACGGGCGTGAAGTCATCGAGCCCATGGGCCTCGGCAAACTCGCTCCAGCGCAGGGGCGTTTGGAAATGATCGAGTACGGTATAGCGGCGCACATCCTCCGCCGTTTCGATGCCACCCAGACGCGCAACGAAGGAGGCTGCGCCAACGAGGGCAACATCGCGGCCGAATAGGTAGCTGCTTCGATGCCCCGGCCACTCACCCTCCCCGAACCGGAAGACCCCATCGGCCGCTTCCTCCGTATCCGTCGTCACGAAAGTCGTGAACTGCACGTCGATCTCTGGATAGCGTTCCGCAAAGCGCGAGAAGCGCGGTACGAGCCACCGATCGCCAATGATCGGCAGCACATGGAGCCTGACGGACCAAGGCGAAGCCTTGAGGGCAGAGACCTGCGCGTTGCCCGCTTCGAGTTCCGCTAGGGCCCGGCGAACATACTTCACGTAGATCCGCCCGGCTTCCGTCGGCACGAGACCACGGTTGCCGCGAGCGAACAGGGAAACTCCCAATGTCTCCTCCAACCCGCGTAGATGTTTGCTCACCGCGCTCTGAGACAGGTTGACGGCCGCCGCAGCGGCGGAGGCCGTGCCGTGCTCGGCAACGGCGAGAAGGACGCGCAGGGCGGTCATGGAGCCCGGGAGGCGCTGGATCGACATGGAACAAAATAACCGAGGAGAGAAGAGGACCGAGGGCTCTTTCTATTCTAAAATAGAATATCAAGGCGACATAATTTCATTTGCCAGCCGAAGTTCCCCTTGGGAAACCAAAGGAAAGGAGATCGGCATGACATCGACAACTGTTCTGTGGGCCTCACGCTTCCGCTCGGGTCCTGCCCCAGAGCTCATGGACCTCTCGCGGTCCGATCCAAGCCATTTCCGCCTTGCGGCTTATGATCTCGCCGCCTCCTTCTCCCATGCGCGCGAGCTTGTGAGAGCCAAGCTCCTCACCCAGGAGGAGGGCGAGGCTATCCAGGCGGCTCTTGCCGACCTCAAGGCCGAAGTCGGCGCCAGATCCCTCCTTCCATCGGAACAGGACGAGGATGTGCACACTTTTCTGGAGCGTAAGCTCACGGAACGGCTCGGCCCCCTCGGCGGCAAGCTCCGGGCCGGACGCTCGCGCAACGACCAAGCGGCTAACGATCTCAAGCTCTATCTTCGCGATCAGGCTCGTCGCATCGTCATCGACCTGTTGGTCCTGCAAGATGCTCTTGCGCTCCAGGCGGAACAGCATCTCGAGACCGTAGCCTCTGGGTTCACCCATCTTCAGCCCGCGCAGCCGGTGAGCTTTGCGCACCAACTCCTGGCTCATGCTCAGGGCTTCGCCCGTGACATCGAGCGCATGCAGGATTGGGATCGGCGCGCGGCACGCTCTCCGCTGGGCGCTGCGGCGCTTGCCGGATCGGCCATCGCCAAATCGCCGGAATCCTCCGCCCGTGAGCTCGGTTACGACGCACCTTGCGAAAACTCCATCGATGCGGTTGGCAGCCGCGACCATGTCGCGGAGTTTCTCTTCGTAACCGCGATGACCGGCGTAAACCTGTCCCGTTTGGCCGAGGAGATCTTCCTCTGGTCCTCGCGCCAGTTTCGCTGGATCGCGCTCGACGATGCCTATGCCACCGGTTCATCCATCATGCCGCAGAAAAAGAATGCCGACATTGCGGAATTGACTCGCGGCCGGGCCGCGCGCCTCATCGGTGCACTCGGGACGATGCTGACCGCACTCAAGGGATTGCCCTTTGCTTACAATCGCGATCTCGTCGAGGACAAGCGGGCCGCATTCGAAGCCATCGATACCCTCGCCCTCGTACTTCCGGCCATGGCCGGAATGGTTCGGACGATGCGGGTCGATGTGGATGAAGTGCGCCGCCAAGCGACCGATGGATTCACGTTAGCCACCGAAGTGGCCGACTGGCTTGCGCGCCAGGGTGTCCCGTTCTCGGAGGCCCACGAGATCACCGGCCGCCTGGTGCGATATTGCGAGGACCGCAATATCGGCCTTGAGGATCTGAGCGCCAACGATCTATCGATCGTGGATTCGCGCTTGGACGCAGCCCTTATGACGAACCTAACGCCGGATGCCGCCATCAGGGCCCGAGACGGCTATGGCGGGACGGCGCCGCTTCGGGTCGCCGAACAGCTTGCCCGCCTGCGCATGGATTTTGTTAAACAGCGCGAATGGGCGATGCATTATGACGGCCCTCGGGTCTGAACAGGCATGAATGGAGAGAAACGGAATGAGTAGCACCACCGCACCCTCCTCGATCGGCACGGGGCAGACCGCGCGCTTCGATCCGTCGATCGCGCACCTGACTCATGTACCGCGCCGCCATTACGGACGCTGGATCGCCAGCGCCCTGATCCTCACGGCGTTCGCCCTTGTGGTGAAGGCATTCGCTGAAGGGCAGATCGACTGGGCCGTGGTCGGCCAGTTCTTCACGGCCCAATCCATCATTAGCGGCCTCGGCAACACGATCATCATGACGATCTGTGCCATGGCCTTGGGCATCACGCTCGGCGTTCTGTTCGCTATCTTGGTGATGTCGCCCAACCCGGTCCTGAAGGGAATCGCCGTCTTCTACATCTGGTTCTTTCGCGGAACACCCCTCCTCCTTCAGCTCCTGCTCTGGTTCAACCTTGCTCTCGTTTTTCCGCGCATCGGCATCCCTGGATTGTTCGAGGCGCGCATGGTCGATGTGATGACGCCTTTCGTGGCAACCCTGCTCGGCCTCGGCATCAATCAGGGTGCCTACACGGCCGAGGTCGTCCGGTCAGGCATACTGTCGGTGGATGCAGGCCAGACAGAGGCAGCCAAGGCCATCGGCATGACGCGCCTGACAACCCTGCGCCGCATAGTCCTTCCCCAGGCCATGCGGGTGATCATTCCGCCGGTGGGCAACGAAGTGATCAGCATGGTGAAGCTCACGTCTATCGCCAGCGTGATCGGCTTCGCCGAAGTTTTGCGCAACGCGCAAACGGTCTATTATGCCAATGCGCGGGTGATCGAGCTTCTGATCGTCTCCGCGGGCTGGTATCTGATCATCGTGACAGTCCTGAGCATCGGCCAGCATTTCCTTGAACGCTACTTCGCGAGGGGCTCAGGCCGGCGGTCTCGTCCTGCCGCGCCCTCGGCTGTGGAGAGCTGAGCCATGATGCCTGTCGTCGTCGCAGCCGATGTGCGCAAAACCTTTGGGTCCGTTCAGGCGCTCAATGGTGTGTCGATCGAAATCCCCGCCGGGCAGGTGCTCTGCATCGTCGGCCCCTCGGGGTCGGGAAAGAGCACGCTCCTTCGCTGCATCAACCAACTCGAGCGGATCGATTCCGGAGCCATCTGGGTCGATGGCGAACTCGTCGGCTATCGCCGTGTCGGGAACAAGCTCTATGAGTTGACAGATTCAGAGATTGCCCGCCAACGGCTGACGAGCGGCATGGTCTTCCAGCGGTTTAACCTGTTCCAGCACATGACGGCCCTTGAGAACATCATTGAAGGCCCGGTGACGGTGCAGAAGCGCCGCCGCAACGAAGTCACCGACGAGGCAATGGTGCTTCTGGAACGTGTGGGGCTTTCGGCAAAGCGCGATGCCTATCCATCGGAACTCTCCGGCGGGCAGCAGCAGCGCGTCGCGATTGCACGCGCCCTCGCCATGAAGCCCAAGCTGATGCTGTTCGACGAACCGACCTCGGCGCTCGACCCGGAGTTGGTCGGCGAGGTTCTCGCCGTCATGAAAGATCTGGCGCGTTCGGGCATGACGATGATCGTCGTGACGCACGAGCTTGGATTTGCACGCGAGGTCGCGAACGAAGTTGTCTTCATGGATCGGGGAGCCATTGTGGAACGGGGCTCACCGCAAGAGGTGCTGGTGCACCCGCAACAACAGAGAACCCGCGATTTCATCGCCGCGGTTCTCGCTTGACGAATGTTCCCCTCAGGAAAGGACAGACGACAATGAAACTGACAGCAGGTCTGCTCGCGAGCGTGATCGCTCTGGGCTTTACAGCCCCGTCCCACGCAGCGGAACTACCGGATCGCATCAAGAAGGCTGGCAAGATCGTCGTCGCGACGATGCCGAATTACGCGCCCATCACTTTCAAGGATCCGGCTACGAACAAGCTCACGGGCTTTGACATTGATCTGGGCGAGGCTCTCGCGAAGGAACTCGGCGTTGGAATCGAATGGCAGGAAATCGCCTTCGCTCAGATGATCCCGTCGCTTCAGACCGGACGTGTCGACATCGCACTCGCTGGCATGAGCGATCTCCCGGCCCGCCGCGAAATCGTCGATTTCGTCGACTACATGAAATCCGGCGCGCAGTTCTACACTTCACCCGCCATGGCGGCGACCATCAAGGCGCCTGAGGACCTGTGCGGCAAGAAAGTCGGCGCGAGCCGCTCCACCAACTGGCCCCGCCAGATCGGCGAATGGAGCCAGGCCAACTGCGTGGCGAAGGGAAAGTCGGCCATTGAGGCCATCGGCACCGAGGGATCGGCTGATGCCCGCACGCAGCTGAAGACGCAGCGCCTCGATGCTGCCGTCCAGGGCAACGAGACCCTGCCGTACTTCCAGTCGCAGGAACCAAACAGCTATGTTCTCATCGGCGAGGCCTTCACGGTTTCCCTTTCCGGCATTCCCGTTCTGAAGACCGAAACCCAACTGCGTGATGCGATCAAGGAAGGTCTTGAGCGCCTTCAGCAGAAAGGCGTCTATGATGAGATCGTCAAGAAATATGGTCTCCAGGCCAACAAGCTGACGCCCATCGGCATCAATCAAGGCACGGACTAAATCTGGACATGGGCTCACGCAGTGATGCGTGAGCCTTTTTCTCATGTTCGGTTCACGCCAGCGAACATCGCTGCGCATTCAATGATTGCTCTTCCGCTCCTGGGCCATGAGCGCCGGCAGATCATCCCAGACATAAAGATAGTTCTGGGAGCGCCATACAGGACCCGGATCGGTATAGCTCCCGGCCCTTTCTCCTCCCATTCGTTCGTAGAACGCGATGGCCGGATCGTTCCCGACAACCACACCAAGTCCGACGCCGTTGTAGCCGGCCTCCATCATGTGGCGCGCAAGGTGAAGCAGCAGATTACGGCCAACGCCTATGCGGTTGAAGGCGGCTGCCACATAGAGAAACTTGACCTCGGCTCGGCCCTGAAAGATGTCGTCGGAGGCTGGTCCGGCTGCACCGAATCCTGCCATTTGCCTCTCCGCTTCGGCAACCATAACGATCCGCTCGCTTTCGGCGTTTGAAAGCATACTCTGCCAACGGGCCAGCCTGACCTCCTCCGTCACCGCGTCGAATGCAGTTTGCGGAGCAAGACCGCGATAGGTCTCCCGCCACGTATGAAAATGCAGCCGCGCAATCGGCAGAACATCGGTCTTCTGTGCCAAACGGATCGTGATGGTCATTTTATACCTTGTTACTTCATGGCAGTTGTTCTGCTCCAACGTCTCCTATGGGTCATCCTGAATCCTTGGGCGAGGTTCTGCGAACGTCCCGATACCAATCCATTGTCGAAATACGGCCAAGTTCAGCCCAGTGCCAGGAGCGGTTGATTGCCTTAGCTCACCAGTGGAGCGTCGACTGAGCATACGACGCCTGTTTCAGAAAACTCGATCCGCACCTCGCCCGCGAGTTCGTGAGCCAGGCTGCGCTCGATGAGCCGCGTGCCGAAGCCCCGGCGAACGGGCCTCTGGACAGGCGGTCCTCCCGTCTCCTCCCACAGCAGATGCAGGCGCGGGGGAGTGCTCGTGCCATCCAGCGTCCAATGGACCCGGATCTGCCCCGCTCCGTTGGATAGGGCCCCGTATTTCACGGCATTCGTCACCAGTTCCTGAAGCGCCATCGCCAACGGCAGCGCCATGCGCGGTGGAACCTGGACGCTCGGGCCCTGCACATGGATGCGGTTCTCCTCCCGGCTGCGGTACGGCTCGACGGCTTGTGCAACGATGTCATGAAGAGCCACATGTGCCCAGCTCCGGTCGGTCAGCACGTTGTGAACCTGCGACAGCGCGATGAGACGGCTCTCGATGGCGTTCGATGCGTGGTCAAGCGAGGGTGCATTCCGCAAGGTCTGCGAAGCAATGGACTGCACCGTCGTCAGCGTGTTCTTCACCCGGTGATTGAGCTCGCCGATCAGAAGGTCCTTCTCCCGTACGGCCGCCCGCAGTTCGTCTACGACCCGCAGGCGCTCGATGGCGGCGCCAAGAAGATTGGCGTAGCTGCGAAGGAACTCGATGTCCGATTGCGTGAAGTCCCGGGGTTCGCGGCTGTCCACCTGAAGGACGCCAAAGGGTGGCCGCCCCTTGCTGCTCAGCACGAGCACGTTCACGAACGCCTTGACCCCATGCTCCTTCATGAAGTCGTGGTACTCGAAGCGATCCTCCTCATCGGAGTTCTTCGAGATGACCGCCCCCTTCTTGAGGGTCAGCCCCTCCGGTGAGTTCTCGGCCGCCGTGACAGTGACCCCTCCAACGATCCCTGGTCGCCACCCGACGCCCGCACGCACTACGAAGGTCCGACCGTCCGGCAGGAGTTCCATGAGCTTGGCCAGGTCGGTTTCAAGCGCCCGGCTGATGAGCTCGCAGGCCCTGTTCAGGATGTCATCTATGGTCTCGGACTTGAGCGCGAAGCCCCCGAACTCTGCCAAGGCCCGCTGCTGCTCCAGCAACTCCTCTTGGTCGGTATCGTTTTGGTTGGCCATCTAATCGAGCTTCACCGTGGTAAGAGGGTGTTCAATTCTCCAAAGGTTCCAGGGTTCCGGATGCCTGCTGTGTTCCACGGAAGCATTACATCGCCACCACCGACAGGAAGGCTCCCTGGGAGCGCAGACACTTTTCAGCAAATCGCCTTTATGGAGCCCAACACGCTTGATGAGGTGATTTGGGAGTCCATGGAGGCACACTATGCGGCGGGATGATCATGGAATTCCAGTCGTGGAAGATGATGTCGTCCTCCGCAAGGTAGCCGTGGCAGGGCTCGAAGAGGCCGGGTGTGAGGTCACAGAAGCGGCTAGCGGAGGGCAGGTCCTCAGGTTCCCGCAAGCCCGGATTGCTGTCGATGCCCTATGGACCGACGTTCGCATGTCGGAGGCTCAGAGCAAGGGGGTGGCGAGGGCTTATCGCGAGCGTTGGCCTGCCTATCGTTATGTGACAGGCCCTGCGGAGTTCATGCAGCCTGCCCCTCAAGGTGCATTCTCTCGAAACCCTCCAACCTCATTCAGATGATCGGCCTCTTGAACGCATTATCGGCCAAAGGTGGGTGCCAGCTGAATGCAGTGTAACGATACTCAGTAATAAATTCATTCAGTCGTCTTCAGCGAAGCAGCAAGGGCACAGTTCCTGCTACGGGCAAGTCTGTGGCGCTGGCTTGCCTGTTGAAACCTCTCAGCGGCTCGGGTCGGCCCTGCCGATCTCGCTCCTCAGCCACCATAGCCAAATGAGAAGCTATCTGCTTCCCGGTCCAGAATGGCCTCTACCTGCCTGACCAAGCCCATGTGCGGTGTTTGCTAGCGTGTTCGTCCTTGGGCTACCCTCCAGCATGCTACAAAAAGGAAGACGCCTTTGCGACGGCTCGTTGTCATCTCCAATCGCGTGGCTATTCCGGACGCCACCGGAAAGGCCGCTGCAGGAGGCTTAGCCGTGGCCCTGCACGAGGCCTTGCAAGCTTATCAGGGGCTGTGGTTCGGCTGGAGCGGTAAGGTTTCAGCCCATCCGGCGGCCCAGCCCAAGATCATCGACAAGGGGCAGGTGCGGTACGCCGTTATGGACCTGACTTCGCTCGACCGGCAGGAATACTATAACGGTTTCGCCAACCGGGCGCTCTGGCCCATCATGCACTATCGGATCGGCCTGTCAGAGTTCTCACGGGCTGATTACGCAGGCTACTTGCGGGTCAATCGGAGTTTCGCCAGTGCACTGGCTCATCTGATCCAGCCTGACGATCTCATCTGGGTTCATGACTATCACCTCATCCCTCTTGCGAGCGAACTGCGGGCGGTCGGGATCACCAACTCGATCGGATACTTCCATCACATTCCCTGGCCCGCTCCTGAAGTGTTTGGAGCTCTTCCAGGCAGCACAGAGCTCCTGCGCGTCATCCCGGACTATGATCTTGTGGGTGTGCAGACAGAGCGGGATGCCGATAACCTCAGGCGCAGCCTCGTCCAGGAGCTTGGTGCCATCCACCGCAGGGCCGATCTTCTCGACCTCGGAAGCCGCCGTGTTCGCATTAAGAGCGCTCCAATTGGCATTGACGTCCATGGGTTCCAGCAAGCCGCCCAACGCTCTGGCTCGAGCCGGCTTCTGAATCAGACGATTGCTGGACTGGGAACCCGCAAGCTGATCATCGGGGTTGATCGGCTGGATTACTCAAAGGGCATTCCGGAGCGCATGGAGGCGTTCGAACGCTTCCTCGTCAGCCATCCGGATCAGCGGGGACGGGTGACCTATCTGCAGATCGCCCCAACCAGCCGAAGCGAAGTGCCCGAGTACGCGACCCTCAGCCGAGTTGTGAATGAGACGCTGGGGCGGATCAACGGCTCCTTGGGTGAGCCAGGCTGGGTGCCGATCCACTATGTAACCAGCACCTATTCTCGTGCAATCCTTGCACGCCTCTATCGGCTGTCTCGGGTCGGCCTCGTGACCCCTATTCGGGACGGGATGAACCTGGTGGCTAAAGAATACGTGGCCGCGCAGGACCCGGAGGATCCTGGTGTGCTCATCCTGTCGAAATTTGCCGGAGCGGCTGAGGAGCTCACCGATGCCCTCATTGTCAACCCGAACGACAAGGTCGAAGTAGCCGAAGCGATTCAGCAAGCGCTGCACATGAGCCGTGAGGAGCGGGTCGCACGCTGGCAGGCGATGTTGAGCGTTCTGTGGGTCTCCGATGTCTCGCAGTGGGCAGCGTCATTTATCAAGGATCTGGCCGGCCACAAGGCAAGCAGAGCCCGCAGCAAGATTGCGCTAGCCAAGAAAGAGAATGAACATCGCTAGGAGCCGGATATGGAGGACCGCGGGATTTGTTGCGACTCTGTGTTTCCCACCCCAGGACTACGGCCTGTCCATGCGGATCCATCGTTGAACGGGTTGTGATGGCGGACGTCCACGACAGCCTTGCATGAGAGTTTTTGGGTCAATAGTTAATGTCTAGTCCTTTGCGGCGAACTCTTTCGCGGTTTCGGTAGAAACCTGATTGTGTCCTTGGATCCGCGGCTCAAGCCCATTTACATCACGTGGCCCCATTGCTTCACCGCTCGATACGGCTGCACCACAATTCCTCCTGCACGAGGGTACGGGGCTTCGGAAGAGAGGAACCAT
This sequence comes from Microvirga terrae, assembly GCF_013307435.2. Classification (NCBI taxonomy): domain Bacteria; kingdom Pseudomonadati; phylum Pseudomonadota; class Alphaproteobacteria; order Hyphomicrobiales; family Methylobacteriaceae; genus Microvirga; species Microvirga terrae. The sequence continues at coordinate 2,225,383 of NZ_CP102845.1, read as the reverse complement.
TCTTGGAATGGCGACATGTTTCAGCTTTGGCCATCGGCGGTCCGCTCGCCCCGGAACCCACGAGGCTGATTGGTCAAAGGGAAGTGATGGCACAACAGTCACTAAGACGGGATCAGGACAACCAGCTTTGCGACAGGTGCCGTGAGCACGTCGTTCTAAATTGGACCTGATCTGCGAACTCCCATCTGGTCCCGTCAAACTGGTCAATGGGAAGCGCGACAATATGAAGATTTCGAACCTCCCTGGGGAGGATCACTGCAACGGAGATCACCTTTGCGCAGCGTCGCTCGGATTGGCTTTACCGTCGATCCCGTCCGCCGAAGAACAGACGTTCAAGCTCGGCTTGCCCTTTCTCGCGGGCTTTAGACTCGGATGGGTGCGGCCGGTCCGATCGTTGGATCAGCCTGCCACGCTCTCGAATACTCCACTGAAAGTGTCCTGCCGGCTTCTCGCAGGGCATGACCTCTAGTGAATAAGGGTACATGGGTTCGGTGTTCATGGAGAGCTTATGACACGCGCGGGCTTCTCTGGCCAGTGCAGTGATGGCTCGATGATCAGCTGACGATAAAGGACGTGTCGTACGCTGAGACCTTGAGCGGATTGGGTACGTTGTTTTGCCTGCCATCTGAACGTCGATTGTTTGCCTCGCGAGTTTGGCATGCCGGCGAATATGCCGGAGACTCAGCGATGCGTGGCATTTTCCCAACGAGTGGAACCTTTAGTTGGGTTTAGGGAGCGCATCGTGCGGAAAACTGGGTCTAATTTGTCCGCACGATGCGCTAGATCTCTCCTCGAATTGCATCGGCTGCTAACGGGACCCGCCCAAATTCAAAGTAAAAGCAGTCAACACTTGCAATTCGCGTAGAAAAGACTCATATAACAATTATCGGATTTTGGCCGGACAATCGGGTCGTTTCGCTTTTGGTTTTTCCAGGCGCACGTTCGGACTTTCTTACCATTACATCGATGAACCGGGTTGCGGCCGCGCTTTGGCGTGCCTTCGCTCACGTGCATCTGCGACAATCCCGAATGGCTACCCCTATGATTACGGGCACTGAGCAATTCTACAACGAGATGAAGGGCTTCGGCTTTATCCACCGGAACGATGGCAGCAAGGACGTGTTCGTCCATGCATCCACTCTTGAGCGCGCCGGCATGCGCAACCTCATCGAAGGCCGAAGGTGGCCTTCGACACAGCGAAAGACCGCCGCTCTGGCAAGATCCCCGTCAATAACATCGAGAACGCGTGATCCACGATGACAGGCTCAGTACATTATCTGTGCCGCCAAGCCTTGAAGCCGCTCCCGCGTGTGGGGCGGCTTTTTCGTTTGTGCCACCCAAACCCCGCAGCGCTCGCCCACGCGTCAAGGCCCAGCTTCAGGAGAAAACAGAATGTCTCACAAGTATAAACTTCATCAGTTGGTTCGCATCACCCATCCGAACTTCTCGGACAAGCGTGCCATTTCAAGCGGCATCTACGAGGTAACGCGTCTAATGCCGGCCGATCAGACCGGCGAAGTCTGGTACCGCATCAAATCGTCCGGCTTCGGTGAGCGCGCCGTGCGCGAGGGCGAAATCACAGCCCGGGTGTCCGAGATTTGACCAATGGCGAAGCCTTCTTCCACGGATCGCAGATCTACGAACCGCTCGTGCTGCTTCGACGGGGCGATGAGATCCTGTACGTCGCCCGCGTTGGCATGAAGGCCTCCCGGCAGTTTATGATCCTGACGCCCACGGGCGAGCCTGCTTGGCCGCATGAGCCTCTCGGCAGCCTCTCGGATATCGCATGGGCGCTTCGAGCACATCAATGGCACGATGTGACGCCTGAGCCCGTTGGCCAAAACGAGCGCTTGGCCAAGACCCTGGCTCGCCTGCTGATCGAACGCACTTATGTGATCGACTCTCCAGTGGATGCGCCGGGAACGGATACGGAGGAACCAGATGACGACTGATCAACCGACCAATCTCGATGCTCATCGCGGCATGGCAGCCCAGAAGGCTACTGATCTTCGACGTCTCCGGTCGGAAGTCGAAGCCGACCAGAAAGCACTGCGTATGAGACAGGCGGAACTCGAGGATCTGCTCGCAGCCGCACCTGCCACTGATTGGCACGAAGCGGCTGAGAAGGCACGCTATCTGCTTGGCCTCCTCGCCCAGAGTTTGGATGCAAGCGATCTACGCCGTCGCAAGCTGATCGACCATGTTCTGGCTGACTTCGACCATTTGCTCGGCCAGTAAAATCAGTAACGCTTTCTGACGAGCTATTCATGATCCCCTGGGCCCTCCTGGACACGGCAAAGATCCCTGGTGACGAAGGAGAGTTGCGCCTCAAGAAACGCGGGGCCGAGTTCTCCATCATGCTGGGCAGCAACGAGTTGATGAACAGCCGCCTCAGTGGCTCCGAGGAGGCGCTTGCTCAACTGGCGTGTTCGATCAAATATGGGAACGGCACCCGAAGGTGCCGTTTCTGTTGCTAGGCTATCCCGAGCCCCGGATAGTTACGCCGCGAGGCGCACTTCACCCATGTCAACGTTGTCGTTGGCATTTATGAATTTGCACTGTTGAGGCCGTAGCTCAGCCTAATCGCAAACTAGCCTCTATTGCGCCCAGTCGAACCCATGTCGCCCCCCTCACAAACACACCGGGACAGCGGCCCAACCTCAACGAAAGGCCAGTCCGCCTAAAATCCGTCTTGCGGTACCTGGACGGCCGGTGTGCTTGTGGTGGAGGCGGCGGGAATCGAACCCGCGTCCTAAACGCCTATTCCACTCTGCCTCTACGATCATAGTCAGGCGAACCTGACCTGCCTGATATAGGGCCTCGGCAACCTGATTACTAGGCACAAGATTTACAATCGCGTCTGTCGAAGAAGGAATCCGTTCACTGTGCGTAGGAAGCCTCGCGCCAGCAGGCAATTCGCCCTTGGTTCATCGCAAACGAAACCGTTGTCCAGCATGAACGTCTCATGCGGGAACGGGTCCTATGCAACCCGATCGGCAGCGCCTAAGCTCCAGTTCAATATGTCATGACACTGGAGCAGCAGAGATGATGAAAAAGCAGGTCGTTGCAATCCAGGATGTCTATATCCCAGTCCAACGGCGTCAGACCCTTGATCGGCAGAAGGTTGAGGCCCTTGCCGAGAGCATGCTGGCAAAAGGACAAGAGGCGCCTATTCTCGTGCGGCCTGATGGCAAGCGGTTTGTCTTGGTTGAGGGTTTGCATCGCTTGGAAGCCTGCAAGGCTCTCGGAGAGACAACGGTACCCGTTTACTTGGTACAAGCTCGCAAGCATTGAGCGGCGCTCGCCGACGAGCTCGTGCGCGGAGCCCGAGGCGCGGCGAGGCTTGCGGCGTCCGGAGCGAAGGTGGTGGCGCACCTGTGTCGTACGCTACAGCACCAAGGAAGCATCTTCAACGGAATAGGTCTCGTGCAACTGCTCGAAGCCGGCCGCCCCTCCCCCGCGGATACGTGGTTAGGGTTGCAACCTGTCCAAAAGAGTTCCGGCTTCGGGAGCAAGTCGCGGCAAATGGCTGCTGAAGCGGAAAGGCGAGCTGGATCGGCTTCAGCGAGGGCTACTTCTTGGATCCGGCGCTTGAGCCCACGGTTCCTTTTGTCGAAGGTGCAGCGGCAATCGTCTTCGCCTTTTCCTTCTTTGGCTTCTTCGCTTCCCGGTTAACGCGCTGTTCACCGTTGGCCATAGCTGCTTCTCCTAAACGTTGGGCTCGGAGCGTAATACCTACAGAGGCATAGTGGAACATTGAAGTGTCATAGAAATTGCGATCGCTCTGTGTGAGTCTGAGAGTGACCACCTTCTCGCGTCGGACCTGTACGGCGGGTTCACGTACACTTAATCGGCCTCACCCGTTTGTATAGGCTCGGCTCTCCGCGAGCCGATAATCATTCGGGTTTGATATCAAGTCGGAGTTGCATGCGGTGTCGGCCCCAGAGCCGTCGGATTAGGATACTTGGCGTCTGTTCTCGCTTAGCTGGACTGCTTAGCGACGTTGTGGTTCTCTGCTCTTCACCCGAAACTCACGCCAAGCAATGATGCTAGCCTGGACTGCCTCTCCGGTCGTCCCATTCCGCCACTCCCCGTTCATGCGCTCACACGGGAATGGAAGGATGTATGTCCCGACGTGATCCTCTGCCAAAACCTGCACCGGCAGCCCACAGCCCGGATACCCGTCGGTTGTGAAATCCTTCAAACGGGCAGTTCGCGTTACCATGCACCCGCTCCGAGTTATTCTGATGTACCAATAGGTTGACGGGACAAAGCTACCGCAGAAGCGCGACAATACCAATAATGACCTGAGCTAAGATGGAGCAGCACTCAACGTTAACCGGCCTCTCGTTCAACGGAAGGGTCGTTCCCTATGCAGCCGCTTCGTCATCGGGCCCCTCCGGTTCTTCGGCCAGGGTCTCAGCCTTGTTGAGGTGAGGAGCTTTGGCCAGGCTCTGTTCGATCAACTTGCGAGCTTCGGTCTGGGTCAGCCGGCTGGATGCTGCTACCTCCCTGATCATGAAGTCCAGAGCGCCTTCGAAGATCTGCTGCTCGCTGTAGGAAGCCTCCTGCTGCTCTGAGCCACGGTTGAGATCCCGCAGAACTTCAGCAATGGCTGTCAGTTGCCCGGTCCCGATGCGCTCCTGAAGGTCGTTCGAGCGCCGGTTCCACATGCCGCGCTTGGCCATTGCCTTCCCGCTCAGGAGGTCGAGCGCCTGCTTCACCACAGCAGGTTCCGACAGCTTTCTCATGCCGCTGCTCTTGGCTTTGGTCAGGGGAATGCGAAGGGTAAGGCGGTCCTTGTCGAAGGTAATCACAAAAAGCTCAAGCTTGAACCCGGCGACCTCTTGCTCTTCGACCGCCGTGATCACACCCACACCATGGGCCGGGTACACGACCGTTTCACCAATCTCAAAGGAAAGAGCATTGTTCTTCGTGGTCATTCAGGCATGGACTCCTTGGGACACGGCTTATGCTCTCGAAGAGAGAGCCTGTGTCTTAGACGCCAGAGTTGTGATGGTCGCGTCAGCGCACCGTAAGTTTATTGAACTCGGAGTATTTTATGAGGTTCCCACGTAACGACTGGCCCATCTGATCGATACAGCTGTGTCTGGCAGAAGTACACGCCACGGCTCGGCATCGGGCGGATAATCGGTTTTGGGTTGGACATGGTCTTTAAGCACCGGCGTGTAGAGGTCCCCCTTACGCCGCCAATGCGGAACTCAGGTTAAGGTCTGCCTCGTGCGATCCGCCAGCTTTCCGGCATTCTACAGCTTGGCGGTAGATGTAGGGACATCGGATCACCGCCTTGTAACGCCTACGAAGCCATTCTATTGTCCCGAGATCGAGACTGGCCGACGACTGAGCTGCTGTGCCTTACCGTGCATCTGCACGGGCGATCTCCCCAAGTATCGATACTCATCCAGCCAAGATGCGTCAGCGCCTTGGCTTAGGTTGCTCATCAATCGGGAAAAGGAGCTCCCATGGCGACAGGTACGGTGAAGTGGTACAACGAAACAAAAGGCTATGGCTTCATTCAGCCTGACAGCGGCGGCAAGGACGTCTTCGTCCACGCATCCGCGCTGGAACGCGCCGGTCTGCGTGGTCTGGCTGAAGGTCAGAAGGTCTCCTACGAGATCGAGTCCGACCGCCGCACCGGCAAGGAGTCAGCCTCGAACCTGAAGACAGCTTGATCAAACCCTCTCGTCATTCATTGCGCAAGAGAGGCCGCTCCGACTTGGAGCGGCCTCTGCGTTTTAGCCTATGGGCATCTCGTGCCTCCAGTTATGCAAAGGAACGCGAACATTGGCCCGCAAGAAGTCAAAGCCCCAAGAGACTGGCTATGCTCTCTTCGACGTTCTCTACGAGGATGGCTCCCGTAGCTCGAACCGGCGTGTCCCGCGCTCCCTCCTTGGCGGGCTCGACGGCGATGAGCCGGCCCGGAAAGCCATTGAGGAGCAGGACAACGCCATCGCAGAGAAGGCCGGCCGGCCCCGCATTCTGATCAAGAAGATCACGCGATCCCCCGTCTAGCCTGAACCGCCCTCCACCGCTTGGGGAGCTGAGCTAGCCCTGGCTGGTCCCTAGCGCAGAGCAATCCCTGCCCGCGATCGTCGTCATTCGCGGTGAGACCGGACGATCCTAGGCTCCGCGTCGGATAGTTTATTCGCGTTATGGGAACGCAAGATAGGGAAGCAAATTCTTCTGCCCCTGTTCTGCGGGCAATACCGTCCCGTCCTCTTGTAATAATTTGATTACGCCTTATATCCTCATTATCGACTTTGGCCGGACAATCGGGCCGTTTCGCTGTTGGCATTGCCAGGCGCACGTTCAGACGCTCTCTCCAGACCATCGACGAACCGAGTTGTGGTCACGCTTCGCGTGCCTTCACTCACGTGCATCCGCATCAACCGCGAAAGGTTATTCCCATGATCATGGGCACTGTGAAATTCTACAACGACATGAAGGGCTTCGGCTTCATCCAGCCGGATGATGGCAGCAAGGACGTGTTCGTCCACGCCACCGCTCTCGAGCGCGCCGGCATGCGCAATCTTGTCGAAGGTCAGAAGGTCTCCTTTGATATGGCTGAGGACCGCCGCTCCGGCAAGATCGCCGTCAACAATATCCAGAATGCCTAAGGATGATCGGGCGCACATCCTAAGCGCCTCTTCGAAGCCGCTCCCGGGTGGAGCGGCTTTTTCTTTGCAAAGCTCCCTCGGCCGATGGTCGAGCTGACGAGGACGTAATGTACACGTTTCGAAAAGCCCCTCCTGCGAAGTCCGTCATGTTCATGGTGAACTATGACGATGGTCGCACAGCCTATCTGTGGATCGACGATCCAGCAAAGGCGAACGATACTTGGGCCATCGGAGTGATTGCCCAAGCCCAGCAAGAGCAAGGCTCCCTGCCAGAGGGCACCATCACCAGCATCAGACGTGTCCGATAGCCGGCACGGATCAGACAAAGCACCCGTATTGAGATCCATGAACGAAATGAAGCAGAAAAATTTTAGCGAACGGCTGAGTGCCGCCAGAGACGCAAAGCAGGCCATGGCCGCCAAATTCCGTCAACGGCCCGGTCCAGATGATCCTGGTGTTGCGGAGCAGCGGGCTGCCCGGGCAGCGGTGAGTGCCGCGCGGGATGTTCGCCACGCCGAGCGGGAAGCTCAGCGCCGTACCGAGAACGTTCAGCGCGCAGCCGACGAGGCCCGCCTTACTGTGGAGCGGGAGGCTCTTGCTGCCGAGCAAGCCGCGCAGGAGAACCGCGCAGCCGCCGAAAAGGCAGTGAACGAGGCCCGGCTGGAGGCCGAACGCAAGGCTGCCCGTGATGCTCGCTACGCAGCCCGCAAAGCACGGAAGTAGCACTTACATCTAGAGACGTCGCATGAACGATATCTATTTGGAGACCATCATGAGCAAGAGAATGTGACGCGCGGACCAAGGGCTTGGACGAGCGTGCAGTCATTGATCGGCGTTCTCGACTAAATGCATTCTGTTGTGCATGGTCCCTTGAAAAGGGGAATGCTGTTCGAAGAGCTTTTTATGATTCCTTGGGTCTTACTCGACACGGCAAAAGTCCCGAGCGACGGAGGCGAATTGCGCCTCAAGAAGCGTGGGGCGGAGTTCTCCATCATGTTGGGCAGCAACGAGTTGATGAACAGCCGCCTTAGTGGTTCCGAAGAGGCGCTCGCTAGACTGTCTTGCCTGAGACTTCGGGGCCGCGACCGACCACAGATCCTGATCGGTGGGTTGGGGATGGGCTTCACGCTCCGCGCTGCGCTTGCCGAATTGGGACCCGATGCTCAGGTCACTGTGGCTGAACTGGTACCCGCCGTCGTGGCATGGGCCCGCGGTCCCATGGCCGAGGTGTTCGGCGACAGCCTTACCGATCCCCGCGTCAGCATCCACGAAGGGGATGTTGGCGGTCTGATCAGATCGAGCCGGTCGGCTTACGATGGGATCCTGTTGGATGTCGACAACGGACCCGAGGGACTGACACGCAAGGCCAATGACAGCCTCTACGACTTGTCGGGGCTTAGCTCCGCACGGACAGCACTGACTCCTGGTGGGGTCCTTGCCGTTTGGTCATCGGCCCCGAATAGCGCATTCACCCAGCGTCTGCGTAAGGCGGGATTTGGTGTGGATGAGGTCAGCGCTCGCGCAAACGGAACACGCGGGGGCGCAAGACACACCATCTGGATCGCGGCCAAACAAAGTGACTAACCTGCGTCGCAGGTGCAAAGCTGGAGAGACAGTGCCACGTGTAACTCGCTATTCGGCCTGTGTCCGCTTATGCACCTTGTGGGACGCCTTGCGAAGCACGCGGGATAGGGCCTCAACGGAATAGGGCTTCTGCAGCAGCTCGAACCCGTGCCCTCCCTCAGCAAGCACGTGGCTGTACCCGCTCGTCAGCACCAGCGGCAGGTCGGGATAGAGCCGTTGCACGTGGCGCGCCAACTCCACACCGTTCATGCCCGGCATCACCACGTCCGAGAACACGATGTCATGGGCGCCGGGAGATGTCGCCAACTCATCGAGCGCCGCCTGTGCACTCTCGACCCACTTGGTGCGATAGCCCAACTCTGCCAGCGTCTGCGTCACGAAGGTGCCAACGTCGCGGTTGTCCTCGACCACCAGCACGCAGGTACCGTACCCGTCTTCGGTGGTCTCCTCCTCTGGAGGGGCCACTCCGAGAGGGGCTATGACCCGGGGCAGGTACAGTGTGAATGTAGTGCCCTGGCCAACCTCGCTCTCGACAATGACCTGCCCACCTGACTGCTTAACGAACCCGAACACCTGGGACAATCCGAGGCCAGTGCCGTGGCCGACGCCCTTCGTGGTGAAAAACGGCTCGAAGATCTGATCAATCTGATCCGCCGGGATGCCTGAACCCGTGTCGGAGACCGAAATGGCCACATAAGGCGCCTTGACCGCCGCGTGTCGGCGGACGGCAGGCATTGTCTCGGCCGGCCACACGGTGATCGTGATCTGGCCCTCACTGTCCATTGCGTCACGCGCGTTGACCACGATGTTGATCAGCGCTGTGTCGAACTGACTCGGATCGGCGCTGATGAAACACGGCTTGTCGGGAAGGTAGGTGATGCTCTGGATCCGTGTCCCGGTCAGCGTACGGACCATATCGCTGAGCATCCGAACGGACTGCCCCGCATCGAAGGTCTCAGGCTTGAGCGCTTGGCGCCGGGCAAAGGCGAGAAGCTGGCTCGTGAGCTTGGCGGCCCGATCCACGGTATCAGAGATCGCGGCGACATAGCGGGCCCGCCGCTCCTCTGACAAATTCGGACGCTTGAGGAGATCGGTCGACGATTTGATGACCGTGAGCAGGTTGTTGAAGTCGTGCGCCACGCCCCCGGTGAGTTGGCCTACCGCCTCCATCTTCTGGGATTGGCGCATCGCCGCCTCGGCTTTCAGGCGCTCAGCGACCTCTTGGGCCACCCTCTCCTCCAAGGTCTCGTTCAGGCGCTTGAGGTCCTCGGCGGTCTGCTCGGCCTTTTGGCGCGCGAGAAGCAGCTCTCGCTCGTATTGTCGCCGGTCAGTGGCATTGAAGAGGGTGATGCGGTTGACGACAGGCTTCCCAGCTGCGTCCCGCTTCTGGACAGCATTGGCAAGAACCGGCAAGGCACGTCCGTCGGCGCCGATCAGATCGAAGGCAATCTCGTTCACAAATCCCTGCATCCGCAGGAGCGGCGCGAAATGGGTGTCGTAGAAGATCCTGTCGCCGATGCTCAGAAGTTCCTGGAAGCACTTGTTGCCGACCAGGTCCTGCCGCTCCATACCAATCCAGGTGAGGCAAGTTTGGTTGGCTCTGATGATGGTGCCATCCGGCAGGGTCGAGAGGTAGCCGCAGGGGGCGCTCTCGTAGAGCTCCTCCGGAGTTTCGATGATCGCCTTAGGGTCGATGCTCACTCTGCCGCCGTCTTGTTGGAAGCTGAACCGTGCAGAAAGGCTTCCATGGCGGCAATCGTCTCCTCAGGTGCACTCAGGTTCGGGCAGTGGCCCGTCGCCTGCATCAGGACGAACTCACTGTCCGGCAGGTTCTGATGCACGTAGTGCCCAACCGCCTCGGGTGCAATCACGTCCTGCGAGCACTGGAGGATGAGCGCCTTGGTCGTCACCTTGGGCAGGTCAGCGCGGTTGTCCGAGAGAAATGTCACACGGGCGAAGTGCTTGGCGATGTCCGGATTGGTGCGGCAGAAGCTGTTGGTAAGTTCCTCGCCGAGTTCCGGCCGCTCCGGGTTGCCCATGATCACCGGAGCCATGGCGCTCGACCAGCCGAGGTGATTGCTGTCGAGGGAATCCAGCAGACCCTCGATATCCTCCTGCGTGAACCCACCCACAAAATCGGCATCATCGATGTAGCGTGGTGAGGGGCCAATGAGCACAAGACGATCGAACCGCTCCGGCTCCCGGATGGCAGCGAGAACCCCGATCATGGCACTGACCGAGTGTCCGACGAAAATGACATCCTTGAGGTTCAACGCGCGGCAGATCGCCAGGACGTCATCAGCATAGCCTTGGAGGGAATCGTATCGTGCTTGATCGAAAGCGGCAGCATCGGACTGCCCGTGCCCAACATAGTCGAAGAGGATGATCTTGTAGCGGTCCTGGAAAGCAGGGGTAATGAACCGCCACATGTTCTGATCGCAGCCATAACCGTGGGCAAAGATCATGGGCTGCTCGCCCTGGCCCAGAATCTTAACATTGTGTCGGACCAGAATGGAAGGCATGGGCACTCGATGGAATTCCACAGACTGGTTGGGAGGGTTGGCTCGTCAGGTTACCGGTCTCTCGAGCTGTGTCTACTCCCATATCGACATTCGGGATCGTACGTCAGCCCCTCGGCATTGCGTAATAAACTTACGAGTCCTGGATCCTGTGTTCAAGGTTTGAGTCAAATCACGAAGGTCCCGATCGGGTCAACTTCCGCAAGGTGCTGGAATCGGTGGTACAGGGTAGACTCCCTCATCGAAAGCTGCCGGGGGCGACATTCGAAACTTGCACCGCCGCTCCTTGCAAGTTCTTTAGATCGATCTTCGTTGATCATTGTCGAATGGAACAGGATCATTGCACATGTTCCAGATCGTCGCCCGAGATCTACGCCACAGGGGCTTCGACAATGCACACGACGCCGGTGGGAGGAAAGGCAATCGTCACCTGTCCATCCAGATCCTGCGCCAAGGTGCGCTCGATGAGACGCGACCCAAAGCCCCACCGACTCGGGGCGACCACGGGCGGCCCCCCGGCCTCCGTCCAGCGCAGAGTCAGCCGCGGTGGCGCGGTTCCATTTTGCAACTCCCATGACACCTCGATAGTGCCGGTCTTGTTGGACAGTGCCCCGTACTTCACTGCATTGGTCGCCAGCTCATGCAGCGCCATCGCCAGCGCGAGCGACATGCGCGGCGTGACCCGCACATGCGGCCCCTTGATGTGGAAGCGGCTCTCCTCCGAGATCTCGTAAGGCTTGAGAGCGTTGGCGACCACTTCAACCAGATCGGCGCCCTCCCAACTTTCGCGGGTGAGCACGTCGTGGGCTCGGGACAGAGCCAGCAGCCGCATCTCCAAAGCCTCGCGCGCGTCCGTTTTCGTCTCTGCGGTGCGCAAGGTCTGCGCCGAGATCGACTGCACGGTCGCGAGCGTGTTCTTGACCCGATGGTTCAACTCGTTGATGAGCACCCTCTGATGCTCGGCTGCGCGCCTTTCCTTCTCGAGCGCCGCCCTCAGCCGCTCCTCACCTTCGTGCAGATCCTCCAGGCGGGATCGCGCCTCATATTGCCGAAGCCGTCCCCGCAAGGCGGAACGGGCGACGCTCACCAGCGTGCCGGCATGAAAGGGGCGTTCCAGAAACACCACGTTGCCGAGGATCTCGGACAGACGCGCCAGGGCCGGATTTCGCTCAACCCCACCGCCACGACGGGTGAGAAGCACGAAGGCGAAGTCGGACCACGGCGGTTGATCCGACAGCCATTGGGAAAGCTCCTTCAGATTAGTGGTGCGGAACGCCTCATCCGTGACCAGAGCAAAACCCGCACCTTGCGCGATCTCGCGCAACAGTGTCGGAAGGTCGGGGCAGATCTCGGCCGCAATTCCCGCAGCTTGCAGGATGTCCGCCGCAACAGCCGCATCCCGTCCGTGCGGAGCCAGGATGAGCGCCCGCCCCGAACGGGACTGGGGTGTGTCGCTCATGCTCAGCGGTCTTCGAGCAGCCGGGACCGGTTGCCCTCGGCCAGGACCGGAGTGCCGCGTAGAACCCCCTGGAAGCCCGTTAAGGGCTCTCCGACGGCAATGCCTTTGGTGTCGATCCGGATCTCGCGGATGGTGTTCTCGTGCGTGCCAAACCGTTTCTTGATGACGGAGATCGCCCGCCGAACCTGGCCGAACGCCTCGAAGTAGCGCAGCAGGATGACTGTGTCGGCGAGATAAGTGACATCGACGGGCGACTTCATGTCGCCGACGAGTCCGTGCTGGGCCACGGTCAGGAAGGTCGAGGCCCCCTGCCGGTTCAGGTACTGCAACAGCTCATGGATATGCAGAGTCAGGAATTGCTCATCCGGCATGGCGGCTTGATAGCCGTTGAGGCCATCGATCACGACCGTCTTGACGCTGTCGCGATCAATCCTGGCCCGGACCCTGTGGGCGAACTCTCCTGGTGAGAGCTCGGCGGCGTCGACCTGCTCGATAAACAGGTGACCGCTGGCGCACAGCGCGTCCAGATCGATGCCCATCAGCCTGGTGCGGTCCTTGAGCAATCCAAGCTCTTCGTCGAAGATGAACAAGGCCGCCTTCTCGCCCCGTGCGGCGGCAGCGACGGCGAACTGGACAGCCAGCAGGGACTTGCCTGCCCCCGCAGGTCCCATGATCAAGGTACTGGAGCCCTGCTCGATGCCGCCGCCCAGGAGTGTATCGAGCTCACCAATGCCGCTGGTGAGCACATGGCGGTCAAAGCCTGTCTTGTGCTCGCTGGAGATAAGACGCGGAAAGACCTGCACACCCCCTTCGGCAATGATGAAGTCGTGGAAGCCGCCCCGGAACGACTGGCCACGATACTTGATCACTCGCAGGCGGCGGCGCTCGGCGCCGTAGTTGGGCGTCAGCCCCTCCAGGCGGATGACGCCGTGGGCGAGGCTGTGAACGGTTTTGTCATTCGTGTCGGTGGTCAGGTCGTCCAGCATCAGCACCGTCGCGCCCTGCCGGGCAAAGTAGTGCTTCATCGCCAGGATCTGACGACGATAGCGCAGGGAGCTTTGCGCCAGGAGGCGGATCTCGGACAGGCTGTCGATCACGATGCGGACCGGCTGGGCTCGGTCGATGGCCTCGAACACGGCCTTGGTGGTCTCACCCAGCTCCAGATCCGACGAGTAGAGCAGGCTTTGCTGGTGCTCGTCGTCAAGGAGGTTCTCCGGCGGCACGAGTTCGAACACCTCAACATCGCCGCCGATGGTCCAGCCATGTGACGCGGCTCCTTCGCGCAGCTCCTGCTCGGTCTCCGACATGGTGATGTAGAGCCCGGTTTCTCCGATCTTGGCTCCTTCGAGCAAGAACTGGAGCGCGATGGTGGTCTTGCCGGTGCCGGGGCTGCCCTCCAGGAGATAGACGTGCCCGGGGGACAAGCCGCCGACGAGAATATCGTCCAGCCCCGCAACCCCGGTCCGCGCTCTCGGGGAGGGTTGAGGCTTATCGGTCATGATGAAGTCCAATCTCTTGCTGAAGAGCGGCCGGAAGGGTGTGTGTCGGGATCAGCCCGAGCACGTCGGCGAGCGCCTGTTCGGCGTGCCAGAGGTCGTACTGTTGCTGGCGGTCAAGCCAGAAGTGCGGTGTCGTGCCCGAGAGACGCGCCAGACGCGTGGCCATCTCGGGACTGAAGGCGGCCGTGCCGGCGAGAACCTTATGAAGCGTCTGGCGTGCGATGCGAAGCTCGCGGGCGGCTTGGCTGACGGAGAGATCAAGGCCAGGCAGGATCCGGTCACGCAGGATCAAGCCTGGATGAGCCGGAACTGCCGGAGGGGTGCCTCGGGAGGCTTTCATGATCGATCCTTGATGCTACACCTGTAGCGTTATGGGCGACAGGCCACCGAAAACAAGGGCTGCCGCTGATCTAAATATGATTGCTCCATCAAATCCTTCAGGAATGTCCGCTCGTCCCTCGTCACGCGCGGCCCAAAGGTCGGCTTGGGGTCAGGCAACGAAGTTCGCGGACCGTGAGGAAGGTCTGGTTACGCCAGGATTGGTGCCTTCAAGCGTAGGCCTCAGGAGTGCCAAAGGCGGACCTCGGACGAAGCAGCATAGGATACTGAGGTTTGAACCCTAATGGCCCTACCATCAATCCATCCTTCGCCGTGCCTATAGCGTCAGCCGGCTCAGGCTCGTTACAGGGCGGATACAACCTGAACCTCTACAATTTATCCAAAGTAGTGCTACCGATCGCTGTGACCGCGAGCGATGCAGGATCGTTCAATCGAGGGACGACAGCTCCGAATACCGTGGCATCAGGCTGGTAGAGCAACCCGAACTGCGTGGCTGCTTGCTTCCAGCCCACAAGTGCTTTGGAAAGGGAGAAAGAACATGTCCAGCACCATTACTCTTCTTGCTTCTGCCGCAGCCCTGGCTCTCGGCATCGGCGCCGTCTCAGCCAAGGCGGCTGGCGAAGAACCCGTCAAGTCCGTCATCCTCGTCCATGGCGGCTTTGTGGACGGCTCCGGCTGGCAGAGCGTCTATAGTATCCTGAAGAAGGACGGCTTCGATGTTACTGTCGTGCAGAACTCTACGACCTCGCTCGCCGACGATGTAGCTGTAACGAAGCGCGCAATTGCGGCCGCCTCGGGCCAAGTGATCCTGGTCGGGCACTCCTACGGTGGTGTTGTGGTGTCCGAGGCAGGGACCGACCCAAAGGTTGCTGGCCTTGTTTACATCGCGGCCTTCGCACCTGATGCCGGAGAGTCGGTCTCAAGCTTGATTGCGAACCCGCCGCCTGGTTCTCCCGTGCCCCCAATCCTGGCCCCCATGGACGGGTTTCTCTTCCTCGATCGGGCCAAGTTTTTTGACTCGTTCGCCGCGGACGTTGACGTGGAACTCGCATCCTTCATGGCGGCTTCCCAGGTCCCCTGGGGCGTCGCCGCGCTGGAAGGAAAGGTGAGCGCGCCAGCGTGGAAGGGGAAGCCCACCTGGTATCTGGTGGCGACTGACGACAAAATGATGCCGCCCGCTGCCCAACGTCAGATGGCTGAGCGAGCGGGAGCCATCACCGTGGAAACGCCAGGCAGCCATGCGGTCTATGTCTCAACCCCCCAGGTTGTGGCCGACCTGATTGCCCGTGCTGCCGTCAACGCCGGGCTCCAATAGCCTCCCGTCTGGGCACTGGCTTATCCGGCGCCCAGATCCATTTTCCAACCGAATTGCAGGATCGTTCAATGCAGACCTAACTCTCTCGTCCAATCCTTCTCTGTGAGGCGCAGATCGAAGCAATAGGGACGAGGTACCCTGCATTGCGCTGCCATGTTAGGAATGGGGTGTCACGAGACGGAGGAGGTCGCCATGAGCCTCAACCTGCGATTGGTTGAAGTCGCCACGGTTCCAATTGGGCTGCCTCGCAAGACGGACAGAAAGCTTGCCGTCCGGGGGCTCTCAAGCTCTCGGCTGATCTCGGCTGATGTCTGCTACGGCTTCAAGTCTGTCGAGAGCAATGCAGAGTTTCCGAAGTGGGAAGACGCCTACAGCATTGGCGTGCGCTTCAACGATGAGAAGAGCGACGTCGTCATGGACGGCCGCACCATTTCGCGTCCGCACCGCAGGGGCGAGACGCATTTCCTATACGTGTCGGGCTTGGAGCACATCGACTTCACCACACCTCGCCATACGGTCGAAACCATCCTACAGCGGAGTTTCATGCGCGAGATCGCGGATGATCTCGAAGTGCCGCACGTGACGCACCTGGGCAAGAGCCTCTATCATGTGACGGACGATCCGGTCCTTCGCCGTCTCGCCCTGCGGATCCATCCCTACTTCGACGCACCAGAGACCATTGACCCGCTATTTGCGGATCACTTTATGTGGAGCCTCGGGATCTATGTATGCGCTACCTATGGAGATCTGGCCATGCGTCGTCCGGTCAGAGGCGGCTTGAGCACATGGCAAGAGCGGCTGGCGAAAGAGGTTATGGAGACCAGCGTGGTAGGTGGCATCGGACTGGCCGAACTCGCGAGCCTATGTGGACTGCGGACGAGCCAGTTCGCTCATGCTTTTAAGCGATCGACGGGCATGGCGCCCTATCAATGGCTTCAACGACGCCGCGTGGAGCGGGCGAAAGATCTCCTCACTTTCCGCGACACCTCCCTCGCGGACATCGCGTTGACGTGTGGCTTTTCCGACCAAAGCCATCTCACCCGCACGTTCGCACGCCTCGTCGGCACTACGCCGGGAGCGTGGAGAGCAACGATCCATTAAGAGCTCCGGCGCGAATAATTCGTAATGAAGGTACCGATAGAGCACGCTAGGTTTAGGACATCCCCGACGCCGACGATGACTGCTTTGGGTCAGGTAGTGAAATTCGTTCACTGACAGGAACATCGGATGTTCCTGTCCAAAGCGGAAATTCGCCCACCGTCCGGAACGTGCCAGGAACCGACCTTCCTTCCAGGCAGAACGTACGTCAAATCCGGAGTCACCGTCTCTTCGGGCAATGCCTCCTAGGAGCCGGGAAAGCACCGATCCGTATCCACGACAGGGTGGAAGTGTGCGACCAGCTCCGTCTTCAATCCTTGGCGAGTCAGTCGCCTCGCCAGGCCCTACTCGGAAATGCTTGATGCAATGGACGAGATCACATCGGATGCTTTGTCGAAAGCCGTGTCCCGATCCGTTATGCGATGGCGACGGGCGATATGATGGAAGTCGTTGTAAACGGTCCACACGGCACCGGTCTCACCCTCCGAAACCAGCAGCCGGACCGGCCAGTCGATCCCTGCATCCGGGTTGGACGTAATGAACTGCGAGCCGAGTGCCGGATTGCCGAACACCAGGAGCGTCGACGGCCTCAGCTTGATCCCGGCCTCGGAGGCGAGCTTCGATTGGTCGACCGCGAGGAAGAACATGATGCCTTTCGCCGCAATGTCCTGCTTGATCCGGTCGATGGTCTCGTTGAACGGGTAAGCGCTCTTGACGCGGACGAGCCCGTTCTCGAGCACCTGGTGGGTCGAGTCCTCCGCCCTTGCACCGACGGGCACGAGGGCGAGGGTGAACGGGATGAGGGTCGCTGCGGCGAGAGCTGCGATGCGGGCTGTCATGGATCGGTCCTCCTGGTTGCCGCTCACGCGCTGTTCGTGAGCCATGCCGCAAGCATGAGGCCATGCGTTCTCCGCCTGAAATTCCGAATGGCTTTCAAGTCCATATCCTCAGGCTATCGTCAGCCGAAGGGCAGACCGTGCGGACGTCAGCCCCGCTCGATCCAGCCGGCCACCCCATGATAGACGGCAGCTATCGGCTCCATCGCAAGCCGGTATTTCACCTGTCCTTCCGTTGCCATGACCATGGCTCGTGCGGACGCCGTCGTGGCGCCGCTCCACGAATGGAGGAAACAACCGATGACCACCCGAACCACGATCAGCGTTGCCGCGGCCATGGCGGCGTCCCTCGCCTATGCCGCGGCGACTGCCGCCCATGCGCAGCCCAAGCCCCCACCGACGGCCGACCAGGAAAAGTGCTTCGGAGTTGCCCTCAAGGGACAGAACGACTGTGCGGCCGGCCCCGGCACCACCTGTGCCGGCACCTCCAAGATCGACTATCAGGGCAACGCCTGGAAGATCGTGCCCAAGGGTACCTGCACGACCGTGATGGCCCCCGGCAACCGCATGGGCAGCCTGCAAGCGGTCAACCGCGACCTTCCACCGTCCTGATCGACCTGCCGGGACACAGTTCCGGGCCCAACGATGGACGTACCAAGCGCCCGGGATCCGCTTTGTTTGGGCCCGGGCCGTCATTGAGCACAGGACAGGAGGATGCCATGACTGCACCAGCCTCTCGCACACCTTCCAGCCTCGGGGTGCTTCCCGCACGGGCCGGACTGGGGTTGAAGCCCCGGCATTACGGGGAGATCCTCCAGGCATTACCCCCAGTCGGGTTCTTCGAGGTGCATGCGGAGAACTACATGGGCGACGGCGGACCGCCGCACCGGTACCTGGAGCGGATTCGAGCCCATTATCCGTTGTCGGTGCACGGCGTGGGTTTGTCCATCGGCGGCGACCAGCCGCTCGACAAGACGCATCTCGCCCGCCTGCGTCGCCTGATCGAGCGCTACGAGCCCGAGTCGTTTTCCGAGCACCTCGCCTGGTCCACGCACGACACCGTGTTCCTCAACGATCTGCTGCCGGTGCCGTACGATGGCCCGACCCTGAGGCGGGTCTGCGAGCACGTCGACGAGGTCCAGGAGACCTTGGGGCGGCGCATGCTGCTGGAGAATCCTTCCACCTACATCGCCTTCGAGCAAAGCGACATGTCGGAGATCGATTTCCTGCGCGAGATCGCGTGCCGGGCCGGCTGTGGGCTTCTTCTCGACGTCAACAACGTGTTCGTCTCGGCCACCAACCATGCTTACGATGCAACAGCCTATCTCGACGCCTTTCCTGTCGAATACGTCGGCGAGATCCATCTTGCCGGGTTTGTCGAGGACCAGGGCGATACCGGGGACCGGCTCCTGATCGATGCCCACGGCACTCCGGTGGCGGACATCGTTTGGAGGCTGTTCGAGCTGACTCTCCGGCGGACCGGACCGGTCGCGACGCTGATCGAATGGGACAATGACGTTCCCGCATTTCCTACTCTGATGACCGAGGCCAGGAAGGCGGATCGCGCCCTGGTAACGGAGAGATACCGCCGCAGGGCCGTGCTCGAGTTCACGTGAGGTCCGTCATGCTGTCGCTGCGTGCGCTTCGGAAGCACTTTTCCCTAGCCTTGCTCGACCGCACGCGTGAGGCCCCGCCGGGGATCCATGCGGCAGGGAGGAACCGGGCCGGGCACCGCTTCAATGTCTACCGCAACAATGTTTTCGTCAGCCTGACCGAGGCTCTCGTGGCCCGGTTTCCTGTCTGCCACGCTCTTGTCGGAGACGAATTCTTCCGCGCCACGGCCCGGGTGTTCATCGAGCTGTCGCCACCCCGCTCGCCTGTTCTCATGACCTATGGCGACGACTTCGCGAACTTCATCGAGACCTTCCCACCCGCAGGCCCAGTCCCATACCTGGGCGATGTGGCCCGCCTTGAGGCAGCGCTGACGCGCGCCTATCACGCGGCGGATGCTTCTCCGCTCACCTTCGATGAACTTGCCGCTCTTGCGCCAAACCGGTGGGACGACACCCATCTCAAGCTACATCCCTCCGTGCAGATCGTGACGTCGCAGTACCCGGTCGTGTCGATTTGGGAAGCCCATACCCACTCGGGTGAATCACCCATGATCGACGGCTCGAACGGAGAGGACGCCCTCGTGGCCCGCCCGGATCTCGACGTGGAGGTCCACCGCCTCCCCCCTGGCGCAGCCACCTTCCTGATGGCGCTCCTGAAGGGTGCAAGTTTGAGGGCTGCCGCCGATGGGGCAGCGGCTGATCCGGATTTTGATCTGATCACCACGTTGTCGGGAATTCTCGCCGTCAGGATCATCGTAGGCATCCACAGCCCGGGACATCAGGGGTTATAGAGCCCAAGCGGGAGGCAGAATCCATCGGCGGCGGCAATCGGAACCTTCGTTGCCGTAACGGGAGCAGTCCAAAGTCTAGCCTTCCGAGGTTTCCACTCTGGAACGACACTCCGGAAAACTCCAATCTTCATGCCTTGGCCGTCAGGCCGCACGCCGTCGGTAGCCCGTTTCGGCAGGTGCCGCAGCCGTATTCGCTCGCGCGGCCCCGATCATGTGCCGGAGCATGTCCAGAACGGTCGTGACTGACGGGTGATCCAGGACGATATCCCCCTGTTGCGACTCGCGCGCCTCCGACGCAGCAATGATGACCGCGCGCTTCCTCTGGTGGTCGTGGTATTCGTCGGCGAGGATCCAGCCATCGATGAGACCTGGCAGGCAGGCACGCGTGTAAAGCCAACCAACCGGCCTGCTCCAGTCGCGCAATGCGAAAAAGGCTTTCTCTGCGGTCTCTGCCGCGGTGACCCGGTGTCCTGCATCCCGCAACCTCTGTGCGAGGGTCTCGCGGAAGATGTGATTGTCGTCCACGACGAGGACATGTTCGGCTTCGCTCGTGCTCATCATAACCTCCTTGCGCCAAGCCTGACCCAAGGGGCTTCGGCTATTTGGTGCAGAGAGGATGGCAGTTGGCGAGCACGAGCGGAAATATCGGTCGGCTTCCGCGATCATAGAAAGGCTCTATGGACCGCGGCATTGATGGCGCTCTCAATCGTGCTGATCCACGCCTCAAGCCGCATGAAGTAGGTTCGGGAGTGGTACCCGACGCGAGCTGTCATTCTGGTTAGCGATGAGTGGAGGTGCTTGGCATCCATCAGGTGAGATCTCCCCTGCTTCACGAGACACCCATGGTCGCAGAATGTCCCATAGCAGGAGGCTATGGGTTCGATGGCTTTCGGGCATTTCAGATCCAGAGCGCCTGGTGGCTTGATGGAGGGGCGTTAGGGCGGATCCATGCACTGCGCCCGAACATCAACAGACAGGAGGACGAGATGCCGCTCCTTACGCCAGTCATCCTGGGCTCGGTCCGCTCCGACAGGCAGGGGCTGCGGGCCGCCCGCTTCATCATCCGTCACCTCGAGGAGCGCGGGTATGAAGCGCCCCTTGTCGATCCCCTTGAGCTGAGCCTCCCCCTGCTCGACCGCATGTACAAAGAACATCCCAAGGGGCAGGCGCCCGAGGTCCTCGAGCGTCTCGCCGAACTCCTCCGAAAATCCGATGCGTTCGTGGTGGTGTCGGGCGAGTACAACCACAGCATCCCGCCGGCCCTGTCGAACACGCTGGATCACTTCCTGGAGGAGTATTTCTGGCGCCCGTCAGCGATCGTCTGCTACTCGGGCGGGCGCTTCGGCGGCGTTCGGGCCGCCATGCAGCTTCGCACCATGCTGGGCGAGATCGGGACCCCGAGCATTCCATCCCTGCTACCCATTCCCGAGATCGGCACGGCCCTCACCCCCGACGGACATGCGCAAGTGCCCTGGCTCGACAAGGCGGCCGGCCGCTTCGTGAGTGAACTCGCCTGGTATGCCGAGGCCCTGCACCGCCAGCGCGCGGAGGGAACGCCTTACTGACCAGTCGGCACTTGGGAACCGGCGGCGCTGGCTGTGTCACCAGTCCATCCAGACAGGATAGCAACCGGCTATGGGATCGATGGCTCCTCGGTATTTCCGGCGCGGACCGGCGGGTGGTGTGATATCGGGACAGGATCGGCATCCTCCGGTCCTGAACCAAAGGAGGCTCCACGATGTCCATCAAAGCTTTGGTCGATCGGGGCATTGCTCTCGCTGACGCCGTTCCCGACAGTCTCGTCTCGCTGATCGCCCGCCTTGCCGCCGGCGGGGTCTTCTGGCGCTCGGGCCAGACGAAGATCGAGGGATTCCACATCAAGGACTCCACGCTCTTTCTGTTCCACGAGGAGTACATGGTTCCGCTGCTCCCGCCCGATTTCGCCGCGTACCTGACGACCTTCTCCGAGAATGTCTTCTCGGTCCTGCTGATCGTCGGTCTCGCGTCGCGCCTGTCGGCGGCCTGGCTGCTCGCCATGACGGCCGTGATCCAGGCCTTCGTCTATCCAGGCGGCTGGCCGGACCACATCCTCTGGGCCACGGCCCTCCTGGTGGTCATCAGCCGAGGGCCCGGCACCCTCTCCCTCGACCACCTCCTGTTCCGCAGGCCGCAGGTCGCCGCTTTCACCCGATGAACCCTTCACGAGAATGCGTCGGAACCCGACGAAAGGAGCCTGACATGAACGAGGTATCTCACACCGGGCGGCCCCGGGTCGTGATCGTTGGCGCCGGCTTTGGGGGGCTGACGGTCGCGAAGGCCCTCGCCGACACACCGGTCGACGTTACGGTCATAGACCAGCGGAACCACCATGTGTTCCAGCCGCTGCTGTACCAAGTGGCGACGGCGGCGCTATCGCCGGCCGATATCGCCTCGCCCATCCGCACGATCCTCAAGGGCCAGCGGAACACGTCGGTGATGCTGGCGAAAGCCACCGGCATCGACACGGACTCCGGCGAGGTTGTGGCGGGAGATCGCCGCATTCCGTTCGACTATCTCGTGCTCGCGACCGGAGCCCGGCATGCCTATTTCGGTCACGACGACTGGGAGGCGTTCGCGAAAGGGATCAAGACGATCGACGATGCCACTGGCCTGCGCCGCAGGATCCTGCTGGCCTTCGAGAAGGCCGAGTTCGAGACGGACCCGGAGGAGCGCAGCCGATTGCTCACCTTCGTGGTGGTCGGGGGTGGCGCGACAGGCGTCGAAATGGCGGGAGCCATCGCCGAGCTGGCCCGTGAGGCCCTAGCGGCCGACTTTCGCTCGATCGACCCGACCCATGCTCGCATCGTCCTGGTCGAGGCGGGCCCGCGCCTTCTGCCGGTGTTCGAGGAGCATCTCTCGGAGGCGGCACGGTGCTCGCTCGAGGAACTCGGGGTCGAGGTTCGGGTCTCGACGGCCGTCACGGGCTGCGATGACGCCGGCGTCTTGCTCGGGGACCAGCGCATCGGGACGCGCGCCATCCTCTGGGCCGCGGGCGTGCAGGCCTCGCTCGCCGGTCGATGGCTGGGGGCCGAAACCGATCGGGCGGGGCGCGTCAGGGTCGCACCCGATCTCAGCGTGCCGGGGCACCCGCAGATCTTCGTCATCGGTGACACGGCCCATGTGCTCGATATGGACGGGAAGCCTCTCCCGGGGGTCGCCCCCGTGGCGAAGCAGGAAGGAAAATACCTTGCCAAGCTGATCCGGACACGGGTTGCCGGGGGCGATCTTCCGCCCTTCCGCTACCGCGACCCAGGGGCGCTGGCCACCATCGGCCGCAAGAGGGCCGTGGTGCAGTTTCGCCGGCTCCGCCTCAGCGGCTACCTGGCGTGGTGGCTCTGGAGCTTGGCGCACATCTACTTCCTGATCGGCTTCCGCAACCGATTGGTCGTGGCGATGAACTGGGCCTGGACCTATGTCAGCCTCCAGCGCGGCACACGCCTCATCACAGGATCCGATCCTGGCCTCGACCAGGTCGCTTCGGAAACAGCGATCACGAAGCCTCACCTGAAGGGAGTGGCGTAGCTCTCATTGGGCTAGCTCAAGGGGTGGGTGCTCGAGAGCCACTCGCTCCTTCTCGGCCTTTGCGGCGATCGCGGGCTGGCCCAGCCAGCGGGCCCGCATCGCCTCCTTGACCAGAGCGCCGACCGCGGGCGAGTGCGGCCGCCCGCGGACAGTCACCAAGTTCACCTCGCGCCAGAACTCGGGATCGACCATGGGGCGGCAGACCACCATGGGATGCTTGGCGCAGCTCTGCGTCATGAAGCCGAAGCCGAGCCCGGCGGCGATCATGGCGAGGATCCAGTCATCGCGTTCGCTCCGGTAGACGGTCGCGCATCCCTCGAAGCCATGCTCGCGCCAGAGCGCTCCGGCATAGCAGAAGAACTCGCAATTGACCCGGTTGAGATAGCGGTCGCCCGTGAGGTCGCTCGGGCGGATCGTGTTGCGCTGCGCCAAGGGATGGTTGGGCGACACCACGATCATGAACTGCTCCCGGAACAGGGGCATGTAATGCAGGCGCTCATCCGGCTCCTGGCCCGGGATGCAGTAGATGGCCACCTCGAGATCCCCACTGAGGAGGCGGTCCTCCAACTGGGCCGCGCTGGCATCCACCACTTCGAGCTCGATTCCGGGGTGCCTGGATTGAAGTCCGCTCACCAGGTCGATGAGTTCGTCCGGCTGGATCGTGCACATCACCCCGAGCCTCAAACTGGTCTTCTTGAGCTTGGTGAAGTCGAGGGCCTGCCTCTTGGCCTCAAGCGAGTGCGTATAGACCTCCTCCAGATGCGGCTTCACCATCCGGCCGAGCTCCGACAGGTGGGTGTTGGCGCGCTCCCGATGAAAGAGCTGGCCGCCCAGTTCCTCCTCGAGGAGCTTAATCGCCCGCGTCAGGGAGGGTTGGGCCACGTTGCAGCGGTCCGCCGCCCGCGTGAAGTTGAGTTCCTCGCACACGGCCAGGAAGTACCGGATCTGGTGCATTTCCATGGGATCCTCCTTCGAGAGCATTCTCCAGGGATCAGTGTCCGCGCTGACAAGCTCGCACCCTTAAAATACCACCTGCGGCTCTGGAGCCGCGATAGCTTTTGGCTATCGAGTCGAGGTCGGCTCGGCATTTCACTTCCGTCTCCGCCTGCCTGACCATCCGATCACCGCATCGCGCTGGCTCCCGAAGGTGCCTCCATCCGGGCGCGGCGGAACAGAGGAGACATCGACATGCTGAACCGAATTCAAGGCGCTCATATGATCCGGACCGGGCTTTGCGCGGCTACCCTTGCGGCAGGTGCCTTCCTTTCCCTCTCTGCCCAGGCCGGGGAGTGCCCGGCGGACAAGGTCAGCCCCGGCGTCCGCACGCAGGGCGAGATGCAGCCCAAGGGCGTCACGGACACGGTTCTCGCCTCGATCGACCTGTCCAAGGAGAAGGTTAACCTCGCTGATCGCCAACTGCGGACGCGGAAACTGGTCGTCCAGCCCGGCGGGATCGTGCCCTGGCACAGCCACGAGGACCGTCCTGCCCTGATCTACGTCGTTTCTGGCACGATCGAGGAATATGCCAGCAACTGCTCGGTGCCGATCGTCCATAAGGCCGGCGAGGTCTCGGTCGAGAAGAGCGGGGTTCAGCACTGGTGGAAGAACACCGGCAAGACCCCGGTGGTGCTGCTGTCGTCCGATGTATTCCACGACATGCCCAAGGCAGACCCTCACATGATGTGATGCGTTCGGCTGCCCCGGCTGGTGCCCGGTCCGTCAGGCCCGGCACCAGTCCACCCTCCTGCGACAGGAGATGACGATGACCACATCCAGCCAACACGAAGCGAGGTCGATGCATGGCCATCATGCCGGCACGATCGAACGGACTCTTCTTATTGGCCTGATTGCCTTCCTGACGGTAGTCGATCTCTTTGGGACACAGGCCATCCTGCCGGCCTTGGCCCGGAGCTACGGCGTGAAACCCGCCGCCATAGGCTTTGCCGTCAATGCCACCACGATGGGCATGGCGGCCGCCTGCTTAGGCGTCGCCTACTTCAGCCATCGCATCGATCGCCGGCGCGGCATCCTGATCAGCCTCACGGTACTGGCGATCCCGACGGCACTGCTGGCCATCGCGCCTGACCTCGCGACCTTCACGGTGTTGCGGATCGCCCAGGGGCTGTGCATGGCCTCCGCATTCACATTGACCCTGGCCTATCTCGGCGAGCATTGCAGCGCCACGGATGCGGGCGGGGCCTTCGCGGCCTACATCACCGGCAACGTCGCCAGCAACCTCTTCGGCCGGCTTCTGGCGGCGGGACTTGCCGATCATCTCGGCCTGCCGGCGACCTTCCTGTCCCTGGCGGGCCTGAACCTCCTCGGTGCCGTGATCGTCTATGTTTGGCTCACGCAGGCCGCGATGATGACGGATCAGGGCGGATCCGGCCCGTCACCGTTCTCCGTCTGGGCGGAGCACCTGCGCAACCCGCTCCTGCGCCCCAGCTTCGCCATCGGCTTCTGCATCCTGTTTGCCTTCATCGGCACCTTCACCTTCGTGAACTTCGTGCTGGTGCGTGAGCCGATCGCACTCAGCCAGATGAGCCTCGGGCTCGTGTACCTCGTCTTCGCCCCATCCATCGTCACCACCCTGTTGGCCGGCCGTGCGGTGCAGCGGTTCGGGACCCGGCCGACCTTCTGGGGCTCGCTGGCCATCGCAGGCTTCGGCCTGCCCCTCCTGGTCGTGCCGAACCTCCCGGCAGTTCTGATCGGCCTGATGCTCATCGGTGGCGGCACGTTCTTCGCCCAGGCGACCGCCACAGGCTTTGTCAGCTATGCGGCCACGATGGACCGGGGCTCGGCAAGTGGGCTCTATCTCGCCTCCTACTTCTCGGGCGGGCTGGTGGGCAGCGCAGTCCTGGGGCAGGTCTTCGATCGCTTCGGCTGGGGAGCGTGCGTCACGGGTGTCGGGATCTCGCTCCTGGTCGCCTCGCTTCTGGCCGTACGGTTGCGGCCCATGGCCGAGAGCCCGTTGCCTGAAACCGGGCGCGATGTCCCGACGCCAGCCCCGGCCGCGGTCCACTAGGCGTAGCCGGGCGGCTCGATAGCGGGCCTCTATCAATACGGGAGCGAGGCGGCATTTCAGGTCCGATCCTCCCCCTGCCATCGTCGAACGGGTCGGATGACGCTCCGCCCCAACAGCGCACCACCATCAGGAGGATTACCATGAACGTCGCCTTCACCCAGCCCGCGACCGGTTCCGCAAAATCTCTGGACGGCAAGGTCGCCCTCGTCACCGGTTCCACCAGCGGCATCGGACTCGGGATCGCCCGCGCCTTCGCCTCGGCCGGAGCCTCTGTTGTGATCAACGGCTTCGGCAAGCCGGAGGAGGTCAACGACACCCTCGAGTTCCTCCAGCGCGAGACGGGCGGCAAGGCGATCTATTCGGCAGCCGACATGACCAAGCCGGACGAGATCGCCGGCATGGTGAGCCTTGCCCTGGAGGCCTTCGGCCGCCTCGATATCCTGGTCAACAATGCCGGCATCCAGCACGTCAGTCCGATCGACCAGTTCCCGGTCGAGAAATGGGACGCGGTCCTGGCGATCAACCTGTCCTCCGCCTTTCACACCATCCGCCTCGCCGTTCCGGCCATGCGGCGCCAGGGCCGGGGACGCATCATCAACATAGCCTCGGCGCATGCACTCGTCGCCTCCCCGTTCAAGGCCGCCTACGTGGCGGCGAAGCACGGGATCGTGGGCCTAACCAAGGTGGTCGCTCTCGAGACGGCTGAGGAAAACATCACCTGCAACGCCATCTGCCCGGGTTATGTCTTCACCCCGCTGGTCGAGGCCCAGATCGAAGGACAGGCCAAGTCCCACGGCATCCCGCGCGAGCAGGTGATCCGGGACGTGCTGCTGGCACAGCAGCCGAACAAGCGCTTCGCCACCGTGGAGGAGATCGGGGCTTTCGCAGCGTTCCTGGCCAGCGATGCCGCGGCCTCGATTACGGGCTCCGCCCTGCCGGTCGACGGCGGCTGGACGGCTCACTGAGGAGGACGCCATGCTCAAACAGGTCACACCCGACACCCAGAGGAACAACAAGGGCTCCGACGCAGCGGTGATCGGCGAACTCGAGCGGACTGGAACCCCGCCTGAAACGATCACCGAACAACGGCTCCCGGACGTCATACCGGCCCGCCTCCGCCGCATCCCGAAGGAGCTCGGACAGATCGTTCTCGTTCTCCAGGGTGGCGGCGCGCTCGGCGCCTATCAGGTTGGCGCCTATCAGGCCCTGCATGAGGCCGGGGTTGAGCCCGACTGGGTGATCGGCACTTCGATCGGCGCGATCAACGCCAGCCTGATCGCCGGCAACGCGCCGGAGGATCGCATGGAGCGGCTTCAGGAGTTCTGGAGCCGCATGCAGCACAGCCCTTGGATGGAGCTCCTGGGCGCGTGGCCTCTCGTGGGACCGTTGGCCACGAACCTGACGACCATCGCTCAGGGCATTCCGGCCTTCTTCCGGCCGAACCTGCCGGCTTTCCTTGGCCTCCAGATACCCTTGGGATCGGACTCTGCCGGCTACTACGATACCTCGCCTCTGGCCCGCACCCTGTCCGATCTCGTCGACTTCGACCGGATCAACGGCAGGCAGACGCGTCTCACGGTGGGAGCCGCCAACGTGCGCACCAGCGAGATGCGCTACTTCGATAGTCGCGACATGGATCTCGATGTCCGGCACGTCATGGCCTCCGGCGCTCTGCCGCCTGCCTTCCCGGCCGTGAGGATCGACGGCGATCTCTACTGGGACGGCGGCATCCTGTCGAACACGCCGGTCGAGGCCGTGTTCGACGACAATCCACGGAAAAACTCGGTCATCTTCGCGGTCCACATCTGGAATCCGCAGGGATCCGAACCGGATACCATCTGGCAGGTGATGAGCCGGCAGAAGGACATCCAGTATTCCAGCCGCGCGGTCAGCCACATCACACGGCAGAAGCAGATCCATCGGTTGCGCCACGTGATCGCTGAGCTCGTGCGGCGGCTGCCGGAGAAGGAGCGGAAGACCGAGGCGGTGCGGGAGCTGGCGGCTTACGGCTGCCTGACCCGCATGCATGTGGTCCGGTTGCTGGCGCCGCCTTTCGAGGGGGATGACCACACTAAGGACATCGACTTCAGCCCGCGGGGCATCCGCCGCCGCTGGGAGGCGGGCTACGCCGACACGAGCCGGGTTCTGGAACTGGCACCGTGGTCGGGTGACTTCGATCCAGTCGAGGGCTTCATCCTGCACGAGGCCCGGCCCGGGATAATGATGACGGCGGGCTGAGCGCGGTCTGGGATCATAGGATTTGTTGCGGAACCATCCCGATAAGGTATGCGCCGATGGGAGCTGGCGCCCTTGTTGTAGCCCGATACGCAGCAATTTCCGCAATGGGTCAAACTGAGCCATTGAGTTCTTGCCTGTGAAGGTCAGCTCACGCCTCCAATGCGGAATTATGGCTAAGGTCAGCCCGGTGCCAACAAGCGACATTTCGGTGTGTTGCCACACTTCGAGCAGGAGAGAACTCGGCGATAGTACTGCCCGATTGCTAGCGATGCTGTCTGCCAGCGGTTCAGAGCTGATGATGATCACGGCCATTGTGCGCTTTCCCCTGCCCGAAGGTCTCTCATCCGACGAGGTGAAGGCCGCCTATGAGCACTTCGCACCCCAGTTCCGGGGAGCGGCAGGGCTGATCCGGAAATACTACTTGCTCGGCGCGGAGCGGACGGGAGGCGGCGTGTACCTGTGGGAGAGCCTCGAGGCCGTAGAAAGGATGTATTCCGACGCCTGGCGGCAGCGGATTGCCGAGCGTTTCGGTGCGTCTCCGCAGATCGAGTACTTCGACACGCCTCTCGTGATCGACAATGCGGCCGCATCAGCCTGAGCACGAAGTGGAAGATCGGAAGGGCTCGCCACGTGGTGGTGCTGCCCTCGAGATCCGCCTTGATCTGGATCAATGCCGCGGCCGGAGAAGGCGCCATGCTTTGCCCAGGTTCGATGGGAAAGATCCCTTGGTCCACCACCAGGCTGCCGGATGATTCCTGCGGCAACCTGCTTGATCTTCGGGTATGATCAGGGACGAGCGAGCTTTTCACGAGCCGTACCAACGGCGGAGGGCTCCATGACCATCAATGATGAGCGTTTGCAGGCCGGGAATGGGTCGAAGGCTGACCGGGTCTATGCACCGGACATCCTCCCGAGGCTTCAGTCGCTGCTCGCGATCCTGGCTGATTTGGACGTCGCCCACGGAAGCAACCTGCTGGTGATCGAGAGCAGGCCGATGGCCGAGGCCCGCAAGGAGCAACTGATCGCTAATCTCTGGCAGTCCCATTGCAGGCTGCGCGCCCCTTACCTTCGCGAAATCGAGGCCCTCAGGGCGCGGATGGAAGCCGCATTCCATTGAGGCGATGCCATGAGGGCCATGGTTCTCCGCAAGGTGCGCACAGATCTCGTGATGGAGGAGCGCCCGGTTCCGCCCCCCGGACCAGGCGAGATCCGTGTCATTGTGGAAGCCTGCGCAGTGTGCCGGACCGATCTCCATGTGGTCGACGGCGACCTGCCGCACCCCAGGCTACCCGTCATTCCCGGCCACGAGATCGTGGGACGGGTGGAGGCACTCGGATCCGGGGTCCGGAGTCATAAGCCGGGGGACCGTGTGGGCATTCCGTGGCTCGGCCATACCTGCGGTCACTGTCCCTACTGCGCCTCAGGCCATGAGAACCTGTGCGACGAGCCGCTGTTCACGGGCTACACCCGCGACGGCGGCTTCGCCTCCCACGTCATCGCTGACGCAGAGTATGCCTTCGGACTGCCGGAGGACGGCGATCCCATTGCACTGTCTCCGCTCCTCTGTGCCGGCCTGATCGGCTGGCGCTCGCTGGTGGCTGCCGGTCCCGGCGAGCGGATCGGCATCTACGGCTTCGGTGCGGCGGCTCACATCATCACGCAGGTCTGCACCTGGCAGGAACGGCACGTCTTTGCGTTCACGCGTTCGGGCGATCTCGCCGCCCAGGAGTTCGCGCGCTCGCTCGGAGCGGTCTGGGCCGATGGCTCCAACGAGGCGCCGCCCGAAAGTCTCGATGCAGCGATCATCTTCGCGCCCGTGGGCGATCTCGTACCCCTAGCGCTCAAGGCCGTGCGCAAGGGCGGCCGCGTGGTCTGCGGCGGCATCCACATGAGCGACATCCCGAGCTTCCCTTATCGGCTTCTCTGGGAGGAGCGGCAGGTTGTCTCCGTCGCCAACCTGACCCGACGGGACGCCGCGGATTTTCTGGCGATCGTTCCCAGGGCCCGGATCAGGACCCAGACGGTGCGCTACCCACTGGAGGCCGCCAACGAGGCCTTGGATGACCTCCGGTCGGGACGGCTCCAAGGGGCCGCGGTCCTGGTCCCCTGATGAAGGAAGCAGATGTCATTGCGTCCGGAAATCGAATCACAGGTTCAGAGGGAGAAAATCATGATCGAGAACATTCGCAGCGTCCTGATCGGGATCACGGAAGAAGGCGAAGCCGAGGAACGGTCGTCCGCGTTGCCCTACGGGCTTTCGCTCGCCCGGCGGGCGGACGCCCATGTCACTGTCGAGGCTGCCTCCCTGAAGCTCACCCTGACCCATGCCTTCATCAGCTCCTTCGCTGAAGGACTGGTGGCCGCCGAGAACCGTCGGCTGGATGCGCTTGCGCGCGCGGTCGCCGACTCGTCCCAACGGGCCGCGGCCGCATCGGGCGTTGCCTGCACCACACAGGCGCCGCAGCTCTCCTATCCGGCCCTCATCAAGAGCTTTACCTCCCTTGCCCGCGCTCATGATCTGTCGATCCTTGACGCAGAACCGATTGCCCTGGCCGTTGATCGTGGGCTGATCGAGGCCGTACTGATGGACAGCGGCCGACCTCTCATCGTCGTGCCACAGGGTCGCGAGGCCTTCACGGGAGGCAGGATCGTCGTGGCATGGGATGGCAGTGCCAAGGCGGCACGTGCCCTGAACGATGCATTGCCGTTCCTGCGGGCTGCCACTCAGGTCGAACTGGTCAGCGTCACGGGCGAGAAGGACCTGGAGCACACGGTGCCTGGTGCTGAGATTGCACCCCACCTCACTCGTCATGGCGTCACGGTGAACGTCCTCGCGCTGCCTGCGATGAAGGCAGACGTGGCCGAAACCCTAAGCAACCATGCCCACCTGAGGCGTGCCGACATGATCGTGATGGGTGCCTATGTCCATTCACGCCTGCGCGAGATGGTGCTCGGCGGTACGACACAATCGCTGCTCAAAAACGCGCCTGTGCCCCTGTTCCTCTCCTACTGAATGCAAGCGCACGCAACTCGAAGATTATGACCTGCCGATGGGCTCTAGCCCTGAATGGATTGCAGGTAGGCGAGCAGATCGTTGATCTGAGCCGGGTCGAGCTGGAACTGGGGCATGGACGGGTGGCCCGTCGTGATGCCTTCCGCAAAGGCCTCAGCGAGGTCCTCAACGGGATAGCGCGTGTGCAGGGTCCGGAAGGGTGGCGCCTCCGGAATGGGGCTTTCGCCGAAACGCCCGATGGCATGGCATTGAGAGCAGTTCGTCTGTGCGAACGTGAACCCACGCTGCACCCGTCCGGACTGGGCCATGGCAGCCGACGAGGCGCTAGCGAGAACAAGGGAGAGGACAGCCAGCCGCCGCATCATCGATGCCCCCCTGCCATGCCGGGTTGCGCTGGCGTCACCGAGACGACCTGGAACGTGTAAGGCTTGTCGTCATCGTCCTCGATGGTGACGTATTCGCCCTCAATGAAACGATGCTGATGCAGGTGATAGCCCGCTTCTTCGTCGCCAAGCTGACCCTGGTTGTAGTCGATCATCCAGGTCGCTCCGCCGGCTCCGCCTGGTCGATGGACCAGAACACCCTGGCGGTCACCCTCGTCGGCCCAGAAGCGCCTGACCCGGCAGTGATTCCGTCTCGCTCCCCATTCTTTCTGATCGAGGCGCCCCTCTGCATCGAGCGGCGCGGTGATCTCATAGCCGTGACGGGAACTTCCTTCGGGGAACTGCTTGCTGCGGGCGAGGTGCAGCGTGATGTGATGGAGCATCAGTCCCTCCCGGGCATGGCCACGGCTCAAGCAGGCCATACCATTGTGGCAAAGCGTAGGATCCAACTCGCCTCGCCGCCTTGATCCTGATCAACACGGAACCAAACGTGGATCGGAAAGCCGATGCGAGGCTATCCGCGCGCTCCATCCTTCAGGGCATCCCTGATGCGCCGGATGATGACCCCTTTCGCGTTTCTGCCAGCCGCCGCCTCCACGGCATCGTTGATCTCGAGAAGCAGTTCCGCGTAGTCGTTGTGCCAGTCGCGGTGCCCGGCGCTCGCACTCGGCAGACGCTCCTCACGGCGCTCGATCCGGACTGCTTGGTCGCCTGCCAGATCATAGACGTCGTCGATCTCCGGAATGATCGCGCCGGGCGCGTGATCAAGATCGGCTAGGGACGCTTGCAGCGCCTTGAGGGGCGGGTCTTCTCCATGCACGAGGAAAACCCCGCGCCGGACTGGAAGACGCTCGGCGAGCCAGGCCTTCAGCTCCGGCCCGTCCGCATGGCCCGAGTAGAGATCGAGTGTCCGCATGCGGGCCCGGACCTTCACCTCCTCACCGTGGATCCGGACCTTCAAGGCACCATCCTGAAGGATCCGGCCGAGCGTGCCCTGCGCCTGAAACCCGACGAAGAGAACGGTGGCCTCGTCCCGCCAGAGCCAAGCCTTCAGGTGATGCCGGATGCGGCCTGCCTCGCACATCCCGCTGGCGGCGATGATGATGTGGAAGCTGTGGATGCGGTCGATGGCCTTGCTCTGCTCGACAGTCTCCGTGAAGCGGACCCATCGGGACTCGAGCGCCTGGACTAGATCGGTGCCGTTCCTGAGTTCCCCGGCATGCCGCTTGAAGATGGCGCTGGCCTTCGAGGCCAGGGGCGAGTCGATGAAGATCGGAATGTCCGGCAGTTCACCCGCTTCCATCAGCTCCAAAAGGTCTACGAGGAGTTCCTGCGTTCGTTCAACCGCGAACGATGGAATGAGCAACGCGCCGCTCGGATGCATCGCGGCCCGGACCTCGTCACGCAGCATCCGGCGGCGACGCTCGATGGTGGTGCCCGCACGATCGGTATCGCCATAGGTGGATTCGAGGATCACGTAATCGAGGTCGCGGGGACCGGCGGGATCGGGTTGAAGGAGCTTGTGATCGGGGCCGATATCGCCGGAGAACAGAAGGCGGGTCGGCTTCCCGTCCCCACCATGCATCACCTCCATCTCGATGGAGGCCGAGCCCAGCAGATGGCCTGCATTCCAGTAGCGGGCGCGGAAGCCGGGAGCGACCTCCTGCCATTGCCCGTAAGCCACGGGCCGAAACCGTGTGAGGCACGCGACGGCGTCCTCCTCCGTGTAGATCGGCGACACGGTCTGCCGACCTCGGCGGCGGTTGCGGCGGTTGAGCTGATTGACCTCCATCTCCTGGATGTAGCCGGAGTCCGGCAGCATGATGGACGCGAGATCCGCCGTTCCGGCAGTCGCGTAGATCGGACCATCGAAGCCGGCCTTCACGAGCTTCGGCACGAGGCCGCTGTGGTCGATGTGCGCGTGAGTGAGGCAGAGTGCGTCGATCCCTGCGGCGCGGAACGGGAAGTGCTGGTAGTTGAGCTCCCTTTCCTCCTTCGACCCTTGGAACATGCCGCAATCTATCAGGATGCGGGCTGTTTCCGTCTCGAGCAGGAAGCAGGAACCCGTCACGGTTCGGGCGGCGCCGTGGAAGTGGAGACGAAGCGACAAGGTTCTCTCCCGGGCTTTGACCGTCGGGCGGAAGGATCGCACCTTCGTACACCGCGGTCGAGCCGCCGCGTTTGATCCCGGTCAAGCCCTCGGGACAAGTTGAGACCGTTCCCGCGCCCTACCTAGTCGGCAAGGCGTTATCGAGCCCTCTTGGCGAGGCGGCGCATGGCCTCGAGCCATGCCGCCCGTTTGGCGTCGCCCATGCCCCCGATCAGGCCGATCAGCGTCTGCCGGTTCGGGCCGATGCCGACCAGGGACAGGACGCTGCGCTTGAGGCTCTTGAGGCTGTGCGCTCCGAAGTACCAGCGATACGCGAAGCTGGCATGCTCATGGTGATCACGATCCGCGAGGACCTGCCCTTGAGCACACTCTTCCAGCTCGCCCCTTCCCGACCGCCCGTCAGGAATGTGGGGCGCAGAGCCTGCTCCAGGAATCCCTTCAGGAGGGCCGGCATCCCTCCCAGCCAGAGAGGATAGATGATGACGAGGTGCTCGGCCCATGCCAGCGTCCGCTGGGCCTCCACGATGACGGCTGGCGGCGGGTCCTTGTCCCAGTCCGCTTTCGAGCGCAGCAGGGGGAAGTCGAGGTCGGCAACGGTAATGAAACGAACGTGGTGGCTGCCTGCAAAAGCTCCCTCGGCGTAGGCGTCCGCCAGCGCATGACAGAAATGCTCGCCGCCAGATGTGGGGTGGCCCTGGATGATGACGATGCGCGTCATGCCGGTGTCCGCTGCTCGTTTCGTGGCGCCCACTCCGCCCGGAGCCGCTTGGCCAGCCCGAACCAGCCGCCCGCCAGGACCGCGATCGTCAGGGCTGCTGCCAACCACCACGGGCTCGGCGGCGACAGGCGAAGAATGGCGGCAAGGGGTGGCACGTAAAGGACCACGGCGATGATGGCGGCAGCCACGGCCCCGATCACCCAGAAGGCGAGCCTGCTACGATCGAAGAACGAGGTGCCCGGCTCCGCCGCGTCGGCGAAGGCGAGGACCAGATTGCCGACCACCAGGGCCACGAACGCCGATGTGCGCGCCTGCGTCTCGGGGATATCCACGTTCAGTGCCCAAACATAGAGGCCGAGGACGGCGCCGAGAACGACGGCTCCCTGGATGAACCCGAGCACGATCTGGGAAGTGCCGAAGAGCGGCTCGCTCGCGGGACGCGGCGGCCTCTCCATTGCTTGCCGCTCGCTCGGCTCCCCCTCGAAGGCGAGCGAGCAGACCGGGTCGATCACGAGTTCCAGCAGGATCACGTGCATCGGGTACAGGATTGGCGGCAGCCCCATGACGAGGGGCAGCAGGGCCAGCCCGGCGATGGGCACGTGGACCGCCGTCACGTAGATCAGCGCCTTGCGCAGGTTCGTGAAGATGCGCCGCCCGAGCCGCACGCCGCCGATGATCGAGACGAACCGGTCATCGAGGAGGACGAGGTCCGCCGCCTCGCGCGCCACATCCGTGCCGCGCCGCCCCATGGCGATGCCGATGTGGCCGGCCTCGAGCGCCGGCGCGTCGTTGACGCCGTCGCCGGTCATGGCAACGACCTCGCCGTTGGCCTTGAGCGCCTCGACGAGGGCAAGCTTCTGCTCCGGCATGATGCGGGCGAAGACACGGATGCGCCGCACCCGCTCGCGCAGGCCTTCTGGGTCGAGTTCGGCGACGTCCTTGCCGATGAGCACACCGCCACTCGTGTCAATTCCGGACCGGCGGGCGATCTCCAGGGCCGTGGCCGGATAGTCGCCCGTGATCATCGCCACCGTGATCCCGGCGCGCTTCGCCTCGGCGACGGCCTGGGGAACATCAGACCGGACTGGATCCTCAAACCCGATCAGGCCCTCGAACCGGAACGCCAGATCCTCGGGAGCCGCAGCATGGTCCCTGTCATCGCGGGCGGATGCCACCCCCAATATCCGGAGACCGCGGCCCGCCAGTCCCGCAACCATGGCGTCCATCGCCGCTCGCTCGTCATCGCTCATGCGGCAGAGGCGAGTAATCGCCTCGGGTGCCCCTTTCGCGGCATAGAGAACGCCGCCCGTCGAAACGGGCCAGACCTGGATGAAGGCCAGCAGCTCGGGACGGAGCGGATAGGTGCGCAGTGGGGCTCCGGCCCAATCCGCTTCCGGGAGAACCCGCATCCCCGCTATGCGGACAGCCTTGTCCATGGGATCGACCGGGCGGACGGCGGACGCGAGCAGCGCCGTCCGCAGCGGTTCGACGGCAGCATCGGCAAGCCTGCCATGGCCCCGCAGGTCCTGTGCCTCGCCGCCCCGCCACGCCGTGGTGAGAGCCATCCGGTTCTCGGTCAGCGTCCCGGTCTTGTCGACGCACAGGAACGTGGCTGCGCCGAGGGTCTCGATCACCGCGGCGCGGCGCACCAGCACCTTGTCGCGGGCGAGGCGAAAAGCCCCGAGCGCCATGAAGATCGCCAGCACCATCGGGAACTCTTCCGGCAGGAGCGCGATGGCCAGCGTGATGCCGGACAACGCGCCGCCGATCCAGTCGTCCCGCAGCACGCCGTACGCCACGGCGACGATGGCGCAGAACGCGAGCGCGAGGATGCCGAGTCTGACGATGAGGGCGCCGGTCGTCTTCTGGAGCAGCGTCGGCTCGTCCTCGATAGCAGCCAGCGAGGCGCCGATGCGTCCCAGCCGCGTCGACGCACCGGTGCGCACGACGTGGATCATGCCTTGCCCGCGCACGTTCAGGGTCCCGGCAAACAGGTACGGGGTGTCGTCTCCCCCAGGCTCCGGGTCTTCGGCTCTGTCCATTCCGATTGGCGCAGGACGTTTGGACACCGGCACGGACTCGCCCGTGAGGGCGGACTCGTCGACCGTCAGCGCGTCGCCCGCGATCAGGAGGCCGTCGGCCGGCAGGCGCTCCCCCTCTCCGACGAGGACGAGATCGCCCGGCACGACCTCACGCGCCGGGACGCGCCGCTCGGTCCCGCCGCGGATCACCCGGGCGAACGGCTCGGCCAGCTCACGCAGGGCTGCCAAGGCCCGCTCGCTCCTCGCCTCTTGAAGCACCACCAGGCCGATGGTCACGACGGCGCCAGCCGTCATGAACAGGCCTTCCCCGATATCGCCGAGCACCAGGTAGAGCCCTGCGGCGGCCAGCAGAAGCAGGAACATCGGCTCGCGCAGGATGCCGCGGACAATGTCGATTAGGCCGCGGGAGCGCGTCCCCACGACGGCATTGGGCCCATGTCGCGCGAGGCGGTGCTGCGCCTCGGCCTCGTCGAGACCCGTCAAACCCGCAGGTGCGACCATCGCGGCGTCGGCGGTATGGCCACTCCGTACCGTTCGCGCATGCACGGTCATGTCCGCTCCCGGTTGGAAGGGTCCGCTTCAATGAGCCACCAGGATTGGGCTTTCCGATGCGGTCAACATGTCCCGCGTCGCGCCGCCGAACACCTGCTCCCTCAGGCGGGTGTGGCCATAGGCTCCCATGATGACGAGATCCGCGGAAATGCGGCGCGCCTCCTCGAGGATGACGTCGGCGACATCCCGGTCCTGGCTGTCGGCGGTGACGACCTCCGCGACGACATTGTGGTGGGCGAGGTGGGCCTTCAGCTCCGCCACCGGCTCGGCATCCGCCGGGGGA
Organism: Microvirga terrae; assembly: GCF_013307435.2. Lineage (NCBI taxonomy): Bacteria > Pseudomonadati > Pseudomonadota > Alphaproteobacteria > Hyphomicrobiales > Methylobacteriaceae > Microvirga > Microvirga terrae. Next base: position 2,187,767 of record NZ_CP102845.1, on the reverse strand, counting down.
TCCACGACGAGGACGACGGTACGCGCCGCCTGCTCGATGAAGTCCAGCCCTTCGCGCAAGGCACGGGCCGCCTCGCGGCTGCCGTTCCAGGCGACCAGCACGGAGTGGATCGGCCCTTGTCGGTGGCGCCCGGGTGGCACGAGCAGGAGCGCGCGTCCGCTGCCGAAGAGCACCGCCTCCACCAGGTCCGGCCAGGCCGCCGTCTCGGCCCCGCCATAGGGACGTGTGGCGATGAAGAGATCGGCACAACGGGCCTCGGCCACGACCTTCCCGGACAACGCACCGAACGTCTCGTCGAACCGGCGGAGCTCGCTCGGCACTTGAAGGCCGGCCAGTCGCTCCGTCAGCCGCTTGGCCGTGGCATCGCCGTCCTTCAGGGCCTGGTCCTGGAGCTCGGTCAGAACCTGGATCCCGGCTGCTCCGCCATCCATGGGCATGGCGATCGTGAGGTCGGGAAGCTGGTTGGTGAAGAGCCCGATCAGATGGGCCCGTCCGGATGACGCGAGGGCCTGCCCATGCTCCAGCCGGATCTCGTCCTCGGAACTTCCATCGAGATGCACCATGATGTCCTTGATCATCGCTCTCTCCCTCTGCTTGCCATGTCACGGCCTCGTACAAGGCCATGATCATGTGGCCGCGGGCGGGTCAGCGCCTTGATCTGACGCAACCCGCCCGAGACAATCGGCGTATCGGTCTTCGGCCGGGTTCCTCGGCGGACCTCTCGGTGGGCTTACGGCGTGATCGCGACCTTCAGCACGCCGTCACGCTGGTGGGCGAACAGGTCGTAAGCCTCCTCGATCCGGTCGAGCTTGAATCGGTGCGTCACCAACGGCCGTGTGTCGACACGGCCCGACGCGATCGCACCCATGAGCCGACGCATGCGCTCCTTGCCGCCCGGGCAGAGCGTCGTCCGGATGGTATGGTCCCCCAATCCCGCTAGGAAGCCGTCGAGCGGGATCCTCAGATCGCCCGAATAGACCCCGAGCGAGGACAGCGTGCCGCCAGGACGCAGCACCCGCAGCGACGCCTCGAAGGTCTCCTGCCGCCCGAGCGCCTCGATGGACACGTCGACGCCCCGTCCGTCGGTGAAACGCATGATCTCCTCGACGGGGTCGGCCTTCGTGAAGTCGACCACGTGATCCGCGCCCATGCGGCGTGCCATCTCCATGCGCGCGGGCACGCTCTCGACAGCGATGATGGATGTGGCGCCCATCAGGCGGGCGCCGGCCGTAGCGCACAGGCCGATGGGGCCTTGTGCGAAAACCGCCACCGTGTCGCCGATGCGGATGCGCCCGCTTTCCGCGCCGGAGAAGCCCGTCGACATGATGTCCGGACACATCAGCACCTGCTCGTCCGTGAGCCCCTCGGGTACGGGGGCAAGGTTTGCCATGGCATCGGGAACGCGCACGTATTCGGCCTGGCAGCCGTCGATGGTGTTGCCGAAGCGCCAGCCGCCCAGCGGCTTCCATCCGTGTTTCGTGCCGGCCCCGTCCTGCGAATGGCAGCCGCACAGGCAGGCCGCGCTGTGCCCGCTCGGCGTGATAGCGCCGGCGATGACCCGCTGGCCTTCCCGGTAGCCCTGCACGGCCGAGCCGAGCTTCTCGATCACGCCGACAGGCTCATGGCCGATGGTCAGCCCTCGCGCCACCGGGTACTCACCCTTCCGGATATGGATGTCGGTGCCGCAGATCGTCGTCGTGGTGATGCGCACGAGCGCGTCGAGGGGACCGATGTCCGGGATCGGCTTCTCGTCCAGGATGATGCGGCCCGGCTCCACGAAGATGGCGGCTTTCATCCTTGGCATGACAGTCCTCCGGCTGGTTCATGCGGGGCGTCGTGGCCCCGAGGGTGCACGATGTGGATCATGGCGCGGCTCCCGACGACCGACATTGACGCGGATCAACTCAGATCCGGGAGCCTCGCCTTTGCGTGGCGTAGGACTCCCCTCGCGGTGACAGGCACGTGCCGACGGGTTGCGCGGGCCGGCTTCAGCCGGATTTCGTGTCGTCGGATCGGCCCGACCTGTCGGTGGCCTGCTGTCCGGGTCCATTCGTGCCGCCTTGGCCGGACGTGCCCCGTCCCTGGACCTGGATGCGCCGGGAGCGCTCCTGCCGTCCGGCCTTCGGCACGGTCACGCTCAGGACGCCGTTCTCGAAGCTGGCTCGGATCTGCTCGGGGTCCACGGCGTAGGGCAGCCGCAACGAACGCTGGAAGGTGCCGTAGGAGCGCTCGACGAAGTGGAAGTTCTCCTTCTCGTTCGTGCGCTCGAACTTCTTCTCACCCCGGACGGTAAGCACGTCATCATCGAGGCTCACATCGATGTCCTGCTCGGTGACGCCAGGCAGCTCCGCCGTGATCCGGATTTCCGTGTCCGTCTCGGACACGTTCATGCTGGCATGGACGAAGTTGCCGACATCGCCCTGCCCCTGACTGCCAGTCGCAGCGGGCAAGCCGATGCCGCGGAAGGCATCATCGAAGAGGCGGTTCATCTCACGATGAAGCGACAGGAAGGGATCTCCTGGAAACATCCCGCCACCGGGACGGAAGGGGGTCATGGGATTGCGGGCCATTGTGCGTTCCTCCTCATCAACCTGATGTCACGGGCGGGTGGTGTCCCGCGCCGGAAGGGCAACACAACTCGGATTGAGTGATCGAATTCGGCTCTCCGCCATGGGAATGCCACAGCGAAAGCGCTCAATCCGCGGGACCAATGATAGTCCACCATCGACCGCCTTGGAATGGATATTGACTCAACATGCCGAGCGCCTACAGCCAGGCTCGACACGCAGAACTCTAGCATTCCCGGAAGTGGTGCCGGCCTGCCAAAGGTCTGAAATGGGTCACGCATTGACGATCCCCTTCCGGTCAGGAACGCCCGGTACCTCCGCCAGAGCGGACGTTCGGAGCACCCGATCGCACGGCGCGACGGGTCCAAAGCCATCGTTCACATGTGAGACCTGCGCCTGTGGCGGCCACGATTCTTGATGGATCCCACAACTTATATTTGATCGACATGCCGAGCGGGTCGCTTATCCTGACTTGCAGGAACTCCCCGCAGGTCCGAGGGTGCCATGCCTCGCTACCACTTGAACGTGCATGATGAGCTGAACCCCGCTCCCGCTTGGACTAGCGCTGGGCTCGAAACTCTCGCCGCAGCCGAACGCGAGGCGGCGCGCACCGCGGCCGCCATCGGACTGCACAAGCTGCCGAACGACGGCGTCTGCCAGGCAGTGGTCGAGGTGAGCGACGAGCATCATCAGCGGGTTGCCGTCATGACGGTCTCGATGAGGATCGATCGACCGATCTCCCCGCCTCGGACGTTCAGTCCTTGGGCTGCCTGACCCAAGGGCGGCTTGCTGCTGACGCCGTTTATGGAACAGTCCCGATGTGACCCTCACGAAGGGCAAACGTCGCCCCAGGGATCGCGGTCGGGATTGGCAAGATCGCACGCTGGGTATCTTTCCGACAGAGGGCTATCACCATTCCTGCCTGCAAGCCCGCTCCAAGCCCGGTAGACCCGGACCCGAGATCGGCGCAAACTGCCCCTGCACGAAAACGCGGACACGTCCATGCCTGATCTGCGTCCAAAATCCCAGCGCAGGCTCGCCGCCATCCTGGCTACCGACGTGGTGGGATCTTCCCGGCTTATGGAGGAGGACGAGGAGGGCGCGGCCGCAGCCATCGGGACGATCCTGTCCGACATCATCGGGGCGGCCGCCGCGCGGCATCACGGACGGATCGTCAAGACCATGGGCGACGGAGCCCTCCTGGAGTTCGCCAGCCCGGTCGAGGCGGTGCTGTGTGCGATCGAGGTTCAGACGGTGGTCAATGATCGCGCCGCCAACCAGCCGGGGAATAGGACAATCCGGCTGCGCATGGGCATCAACCTGGGCGATATCCTCGTCAGCGAGGACGCGGATATCCTTGGCGACGGCGTGAACGTCGCGGTGCGCCTGGAGGGCGTGGCCGATCCCGGCGGCATCTGCATCTCCGGCAAGGTGTTCGACGAGCTTGAGGGCAAGCTGTCCCTGCCGTTCGAGGACCGGGGCGAACAGCGCCTCAAGAACATCGCACGGCCTATCCACGTCTATGCCTTGCAAGCCGGGGATATCTCGCCCCAAGAGCCGAAGGCTGCCCGGCCGTCCCCAAACCAGACCGATAAACCCTCTATCGCCGTCGTGCCGTTCGCCAACCTGAGCGGTGGCCCTGAGCAGGAGTATTTCGCCGACGGGATCACGGACGACATCATCATGGCCCTGACGAAAGCCCGCTGGCTGTTCGTCGCATCCCGCAGTTCCTCCTTCGCCTTCAAGGGCAAGGCCATCGAGACCGAGCAGGTGGCCCTTCGCTTGGGCGTTCGCTACATCCTCAGCGGCAGCGTGCGCCGGAGCGGGTCCCGCGTCCGCGTCTCGGCCCAACTCACCGAGGCCGAGACCGGCGGCTCCATCTGGGCAGAGCGATTTGACCGCGATATCGACGATGTCCTGATGCTTCAAGATCAGATCACGGAGGCGGTTGCGGGGGCCATCGAACCCGAACTCCTCAGGAAGGAGGGTCAGCGCGGGGCCGAGCGCTCCCGGAGCCTGACGGCCTGGGATCTCGTCCGACGAGGCATGTGGGAGTTCCACAAGATAAGGCCCGACTCGCACCAGCGCGCCCGCGAGCTGTTCCTGAGGGCCATCGAGGCCGAACCCACCTCCGCCGACGGATACATCTGGCTGGCGCGGGTTGAGGCCGGTCTTGCCGCTTATGGCTGGGGGAGCGATGCTGAAGCCGGCCTGCGGAGCGGGATGGAAGCTGGCCTGAAGGCTGTCGAGCTCGATGGGAAGAACCCCTACTCGCATTATGCCGTGGCCGTAACCCATGTCTTCGGCGGCGAGTACGAAACCGCCATTCGAGCCGCTCAGCGCGCCATCGGCCTCAGTCCCAGCTTCGCCCTGGGGCACCTGGTGCTTGGGCCTGCCTATCTGAGCACCGGTCGCCTGCCGGAGGCGATCGCGTCGCTGGAGCATGGACTGCGCCTGTCCCCCTTCGATCCGCAGAACTTCACGTGGCTGTTCCTGTTGTCCGTAGCCTATACCTTCTCGGGGAATGCCGAGGCTGGGCTGGACGCGGCACGCCGGGCCCTGTCGGTGCGTCCGCACTGGATTCCTGCCCTCAAGATGATTGCCCTGTGCTGTACGCGGCTCGGCGACCTGGAACAGGCTCGTTCCGCGGCCTCTCAGGTCCGATCCGCCACTGTCGCGGAAGGCGATCTTGCCCGGTTGATCCCGTCCCCCAATCCAGGCTGGATCGAAGAAATCGAGCAAGCGATCGGGGATGCGTTGAGGAACGGACGAGTTCGCTGAGCCCAGTACCCAATCGCCGAGACCGCGACGGCTGCGGCCGCTGCCAGCATGCGGAGTGCCCGCCGTCCTCGACAGGATCGCTCCGCGCACTCTCCTCGCCTGCCATGTGAGACTCGCATGGCTGAGCGGCTTGAACCCGGGCGCTCGCCGCAGCGGGGGAGCGCTGCCTGCTGCGGGTGCCCTTGGCCCACGAGGGGGAACTTGCCGCGTCGGGACCGATCCCGCACCGGTGCCTGCACTGAGCCTGTCCGTGCGGCCGTCACATGAAGGTCGCCTTGCAGCCCCATTGCGAAAATACGGCCAAGGTCAGCCTCGTGCCAGGAACGGACCTTTCGAAGGATCTGCTACAAGGCCGTTCCTAGCGAAGGCATGAGCGAGTTAGCCTCGTTCCGCAGGCTACGTAACTTCGCTACGTCGGAACCAGCCTTGCACATCGCCGCGAATTTCGGGAGAAAAACCCAGGCCTGAACATCCATCAGGTCAGGAGGCAATCGCATGGAACTCATCAGGCATGGCAAGATATTGGTGACGGGTAGTGCCGAGGGCGAATTGCTCAGCGCCGAAATGGGTCTCAGCTTCTGGGGCGGCGTAGATCCTCAAACGGGCGTTGTCATCGATCAGCATCACCCCTTGCGCGACCAAAGCCTTGCCGGGCGGGTGCTTGCGATCCCGAGCGGACGTGGCTCATGCTCCGGAAGCGGCGTACTGCTCGAACTGATCCTCAACGGCCATGCGCCGGCAGCCATCATCATCTGTGAGCGCGAAGAGATCCTCACCCTTGGCGCTTTGGTTGCAGAGGTGATGTTTGCGCAATCCATTCCAGTGCTGCGAGTAGAGCGGGAGGTGTTCGCCCGTATCGGTGAGTACCGATACGCCAGAGTGGTAGGATCCAGCCTTCAACTCCTCCACGAGCCCCTTGATGAGGATTGGCAGCCCGGGCCAGCTCACCAAGGGAGCTATGAAGACACAACAATCTCGCTGGACGCGGTCGATGAGGCCTTCCTTTCGGGTCGGCACGGCAAAGCGGCGCAGGTCGCCATGCGCTTGCTGCTCCGGATGGCAGCAGTTCAGGGGGCCGAGGCCTTCATGGATGTATCGCAGGTCCACATCGATGGCTGCATCTACACGGGGCCAGCAAGCCTGCGCTTCGCACAGATGCTGCTCGAGTGGGGAGCGCGCGTGCGCGTCCCGACGACGCTCAATTCTATCTCTGTCGATAAACGCCGCTGGCGGGCGCAGGGCGTGGCGCAAGACTTAGGCGCCCCTGCGAGCGCCCTTGCGGACGCCTACCTTGCCATGGGCGCTCAGCCCAGCTTCACGTGTGCGCCATACCTGCTTGAGAGCGCCCCCCGGTTTGGAGAGCAGGTCGGCTGGGCGGAGTCAAATGCGGTAATCTATGCCAACAGCGTGATCGGCGCGCGGACGATGAAGTACCCGGATTACTTGGACGTCTGCATCGCCCTGACCGGGCGGGCGCCGCTAGCCGGCTGCCATCTTGATGCCGGTCGGCGGGCGACACTCGCGCTGGAGGTTGAACTGCCAGAGAGAGCAGACGATGCTTTTTGGCCGCTGCTCGGGTATTGCTGCGGCTCCGTCTGCGGCACGGAGATCCCGCTGATCTGCGGACTAGAGACGAGCGCTGCCGGACTGGACGAGCTGAAGGCCTTTGGTGCGGCCTTCGCCACGGTCGCCGCCGCACCGATGTTCCACATTGCCGGGATCACGCCGGAGGCAGATGACCAAAGGCCGGAGCGACAGGTTCGCATCGGATTGGGCGAATTGCGACAGGCCTTGGGGGCACTGAACACGGCTGCGTCGCCGGAGATCGGGCTTGTCAGTCTCGGCAACCCGCACTTCTCTCTGAGTGAGTGCGCTCGACTGGCAGCACTGGTGCGGGGGCGAACAAGGTCAGCAGACGTTGTGGTGATCGTGACCTGTGGCAGGGCAGTGCATGAAGCGGCGCGCCAAGCCGGTCATGTCGCCGAGGCCGAAGCCTTTGGCATCCAGTTTATCACCGATACATGCTGGTGCATGCTCAGCGAACCTGTAATCCCTCCGGCGGTGCAGACGCTAATGACCAACTCCGGCAAGTACGCGCATTATGCGCCAGGCCTCGTCGGGCGTGGTGTTCGGTTCGGCAGCATGGCCGAGTGCGTAGAGGCTGCCTGTAGCGGCAAGGCTCAAGAGGACCTGCCCTCATGGCTGTTATAGGTCCGCACTGGGTCAGGAACCGCGTTTCCTTACGCGTTCGGAGCGTCCGGTTGCGTGAGAATTGCTGCTCTTAAGACGATGTCTCAGGAGTGCCAGGAAGAGACATTCCCTGTTTCCAGGTAGGTGGCTTTCGCGGAACGCCGTTGATGGAACCTGGGTTGGCGGCGGCCAGAGTAACTCCGGCGTTTCGACCTGAGGCGATTTGAGCAGGCTGCCAAACGAGGCTGCCTCCGCAGCGTCGGCTGGCCCCTATTTCAAGTGAAGGATGACTGGACCATCCGTCACTTTCGGGGCACTCGCGCCAATGTCCGACGCATTCTGCCCAACCCACTCCCTGGCCTTTTGGACGCTCTCATCGGTGCCCGCCTTGTCCTGACAGACCGTGATGGGAATGCCGCCATCGCCGGTGCGGATCAGGGCGTAGCTGACAAATCCCGTTACCGTCCGCATCAGGCCTTCGACATCCGACGTACGCTTTTCGAGCAGATCAAAGAGCTCCTTGGCTCCTTGACCTGAGTAGGTTCTGATCACAGCGTGCATGGATCTTTCCTCTCCCAGGCATAAGGGTGGGCGGCACTCGCCCTAGCCGCGCCTTCTGTCATCTCTTGCCTGTCGGGAAATTCTACCTGCTCCAGAGCCCTGTGCTTGATCAATCAGGACAGGTGCAGGGCATTTTGGGCCATCGTTCTGGTTTCCAATGAGGCCGCGTAACTCCGACAAGCCCGTGTGGAACAGCGGCGAAATCACTGAGGTGGCGCGGGCCGATGATGTCTTCGTTACAAAGTTCTTCCGCTCAAGCCGATCACCTGTCCAAAGGAGCACATGCGGCCGAGGCGCCGGTGACGAGATCCCTGTGGCCGAAACCCTTCCGGTAATCGAGAACGGAGATCACGGTCGGAACGACCTTGAAGAACGCGACGCCGACGTGTGGCCCCGAGGCGTACTCCGCGATCCCTTGCGGGAATTTCCCAAGCAGGAGCTGTCCCGCACGCTCGATCTCCTGCGGATCCGTGACGCAGGTAGCACGGCCCCCGGCCGAGATGCCACGGATCTCGCCCCAGTCCGCATAGGGCAGGTTGACTGTCACGGACACCTTGCCGTTGCGGCGGATGTTTCGGGCCTTCTGGGAATCCTCCGAACATCCGAAGTAGATGTCGAGCCCGTCGTTGGCGAAGCTTACCGTCGTGGCCTGCGGGTAGCCGTCCTGGCGGACCGTTGCGAGCGTCATGTCGCTCGCGCGGTCGAGAATGGACAGGATCTCGTCGCGAAGTCTTGCGTCCATGGCCATGTCCTCACAGTGGACGGACCGTGCTGGCCCATGATGGTTTCGGTCCCGCCCGACCGCCTTGATCTGGATCAATGCCGAGGCCGGAGAAGCCCCGCATCCTTGGCCCAGGTTCGTTCTGAATGCTTCCCCGATCCGACCGCAGGCTTCCGCACAATTCCGACCGCAACCTGCCCGGTTTTCGCGTATGATCGGACACGGGCGAGCCTTTCACGAACCCGACCGACGGCGGAGGGCTCCATGGGTGATGAGCGTTCGCATGTTCAAGGTGAGCGGAAGGAGCATCGGGCCTTTGATCCCGACATCCTCCCGCGTCTTCGGTCGCTGCTCGCAACCCTGGCCGACCTCGATGTCGCCCACGCGAGCAATCTGATCGTGATCGAGAGCAGGCCGATGGACGAAGCCCGCAAGGACCGGCTGACGACCGGCCTCTGGCTGAGCCATTGCAGGCGGCGCGCGCCGTATGTCCGCGAGATCGAGGCGCTGAGGGAGCGGATGGACGCCACGTTCCGCTGAGGGGCTGCCATGAAGGCCATGGTTCTCCACGAGATAGGAACGCCTCTGGTCTTGGAGCAACGGCCGCCGCCCGCAGCCGGTCCAGGTGAGATCCGCGTGGCGGTCGAAGCCTGCGCGGTGTGCCGGACCGATCTCCATGTGGTCGACGGGGACCTGCCGCATCCCAGGCTACCCCTGATCCCCAGCCATGAGATCGTCGGACGGATCGAGGCGCTCGGTTTCGGGGTCTCGTCTCTCGAGCCGGGGCAGCGCGTGGGCATTCCCTGGCTCGGGCACACCTGCGGACATTGCTCCTATTGCCTTGCGGGCCAAGAGAACCTCTGCGACGAGCCGCTGTTCACAGGCTACACCCGCGACGGCGGTTTCGCCTCCCTGGCGGTCGCCGATGCGGCTTACGCGTTCAGCCTGCCCGAGGACGGCGACCCCGTCGCCCAGGCTCCGCTCCTCTGCGCCGGACTGATCGGCTGGCGTTCGCTGGTGGCCGCCGGTCCCGGCGAGAGGATCGGCATCTACGGCTTCGGGGCGGCGGCTCACATCATCACCCAGGTCTGCGCCTGGGAGGGACGGCGCGTCCATGCCTTCACGCGCCCGGGCGACGTCGCCGCCCAGGAGTTCGCCCGCTCGCTCGGCGCCGTCTGGGCGGGCGGTTCGGACGAGATGCCCCCGGAGAGCCTCGACGCCGCGATCATCTTCGCGCCCGCAGGCGAACTCGTGCCTCTGGCCCTGCGGGCCGTGCGGAAGGGCGGCCGCGTCGTCTGCGGCGGCATCCACATGAGCGATATCCCGCAGTTCCCCTACAGGTTGCTCTGGGAGGAGCGGCGGATCGTGTCCGTCGCCAACCTGACCCGTCAGGATGCCGTCGACTTCCTGGCGATCGCTCCAGAGGCCGGGGTCATGACGCGGACGGTCGGGTGCGCAATTCAGAGATGGGCCGCGTTCATCCTCTGGCACTGGGGTTCAGGCGAGGCGCTGGGATACCGGCATGCCAAGGTGGGTCATGACGTTGATAACCTTGCAAGCGGCCGCGGCCTCAGTCTTTTGCGTTGGCAGAGTCTGGGCGTGGAGGCGGCGACCGATCAGGGTCTCGTAGCGCATCATCGCCACCTCGCTCAACGACCGCCGGCCGTAGTTCACCGCTTTCTGCCAGCCGCGCCGACCCCGCTCCTGGATCATCTGGAGATGCTGGTCCCGCTGGGTGGGCGCCGTCTCGGCCGTGTCGCTCGGCACTGCAGTTGATCGCGGTGGGATGATAACGGCGGCGGCAGGATCGCGCTGCGCAATGACGCGGTAAACGGGATCGCCATCGTACGCGTTATCAGCCGCGACCGAAGCAATCGGGTCCGAGATCTGATCCAGCAAAGGCCCAACCAGCGAGGCGTCGCCGTGTGCAGTTGTGGTCAGTTCCGACGCGAGGATCTCACCGGAATCGGGATCAACGGCGAGGTGGAGCTTGCGCCAGGTCCGGCGCCCTTGGCCACCACGCTTCTCACGCTGCCATTCGCCGGCACCAGATCGGGAACCGTAAGCTCCAAGCCGAGCAGGCGCATGATCGAGGCCAGCATGCCTTCGGTCTGGTGCCACGGCCGGCCAAACGCCAGCCGCAGCGTCAAGCTGGTCTCAATCGCAATCGCTGAATATTGCTGTGGTCGGCGGCGCCTGCCATTGCGAGGCGGCGGGTGTGACCAACACCTTCAGATCGCCCCGCCGGCGTAGCGCCGCATCGTAGGAATACCAATTCTTCACGCGGTAGCAGGCCTTTGGGATCCTGTGGCGGCACTTTTCATTGACCTTGTAAGGCATACAGCTCTCAGCTTCGGCGGATCGCTCCTATACCTCACTGTCGGCCCGGCGCGTCACTCCGGACGGACTTATGCACCAACATCCTTCTGTCACCCTCTCTCGAACACCAAGCGCGTCTACGGCATGTACTGGCCTCCATTCACCTCCATCACCTGCCCCGTGACGTAGCCGCTGAGCTTGTCGGAAGCGAGATAGAGAAAGGCGCCGACGCAATCGTCCGGCGTGCCGAGGCGATCCATGGGAATGGTGGCCTGCATGGCGGTAAGCTGCTCCGGGGTCGAATAGCGTTCGTGGAACGGAGTCATGATGACGCCGGGCGAAACCGCGTTGACCCGGATGCCGTCCTTGACCAGTTCCTTGGCCCAGCCCCGCGTGGCCACCGAGATGAAGCCCTTGGCTGCGGCATAGATGACCGATCCCGGCCCGCCGCCGTGGCGCGCGGCGATCGACGACACATTGATGATGGAACCGCCGCCCTGCGCCCGCATATGCGAAATGCCCTCACGGACGAAGCGCACGACCTGATCCACATTCAGGGCAAGCACGGCATCGACATACTCGTCCGTGTAATCCTTGATTGGCGTCCGCTTGACGAGGCCGCCGGCGTTGTTGACGAGTACATCAAGGCGATCGAAATGCTCAACAGCCCCGGCCACGACCCGCGCCGCCGCCTCAGGCTCGGTCACGTCCGCTTGGATCAGGAACGCCTCCCCGCCGGCCGCTCTTACTTCCTCGGCTACTTGCCGCGCCGGGTTCTTGCTGGTGTTGTAATGGATTGCCACACGCGCCTTGTTGTGCCCGAATGCGACTGCGGCCGCGGCTCCGATCCCGGTGCTGGCGCCGGTGATGAGGATGACCTTGCCGGCAAGATCGGGAATGGTGGGGTAGGCCTCGGGAGAGGTCATGGCTGGAACTCCAGAATGAGTTTGGAAGGAAGGCAGTAGACAGCGCTGTTCATCACTCCTCAGGAAAGGGCTTGGAGATCGGCGTCGACGGCAATCGCCTGCCCCGAGATTGTGCGTCCGAGCGGCGAGCATAGGAAGACGATCTGATCGGCAAGCTGCTGCGCCGTCACGTATTCCTTCAGAGACGTGCTCGCGAGCGCCCGGCGCTCAATCTCATCGAACGATACGCCAAGTTGCTGGGCTTTGGCTTCGAGCACACGGCGCTGGCGGTCGCCGGCGACGACGCCGGGCAGGATCGCGTTCACGCGGATGCCATCCTCACCGAGTTCCCGTGACAGCGATTTCGTAAACCCGATCACGGCCCATTTGGCAGCAGCGTACGGGGAGCGCAGGGGAAAGCCGAAACGGCCTGCGGCGGAGGACAAGTTCACGATCGAGGCGTTCTGGCTTTGCCTCAGGTAGGGCACGGCAAGACGCGTGCAGTTGAACTGCCCGGTAATGCAGACCTCAAGACAGCGATCCCAATCCTCCGGGTTGATCTCCTCAACCCGCGCGGTCGGCCCCGCGATACCAGCATTGTTGACGAGGACATCCAGTCCCCCGAGAACTCCCAGCGTCTCCTCGAAAACCCGGGCGACATCAGCACGATCAGCCACATCGCCATAGGAGGATGTCAGGTCAGGATCACTCGCGGTCGCCTCCCGGAGAGCGGCGCGGTCCACGTCGCAGATATGCACGCGCGCACCCTCGCGGTGGAAGGCACGGGCAATCTCAAGGCCGATGCCAGCAGCGCCAGCCGTCACCAGCACACGAAATCCGGCGATGTTGAGGTCCATCTTCGTCGTCTCCATCCCTGAAGCGGGCCCCCAGCACTCGGCGCCCGATCGTCCTGTGATGTTCGAGGGCTGGGGCGCCGGCCTACTCCAGCAGACGTCCAGTGCTCTCGATGAAACAGGCCGCGCCTTCGATGTCGTCGACGAGCGCCTGGCGTGCGGCGGCTCCGTCACCAGCCTTCACCGCAGCGACGAGACGACGGTGATGTCCGGTTGCGCCGCCCGTTCGCAACCGTTCGGGCGAGGCCTTGAGGTCGAAATTCAGAATTGGCCCGATTTTTAGCCAGAGCCCCTCGATGATCCCCACCAGGGTCGGCAGACGGGTCGCCTCGTAGACGGCGAAGTGGAGCTCCTTATTGGCCCGGACGGCCCGATCTGCATGAGGTTCGGAGCTTCGGGCCTCAGCGAGGAACGCCTCTTCGAACTGCCGCATGGCGGCGAGGTCGGATTCCGCACGGCTTCTGGCTGCCTGCTCCGCCGCGAAGCCCTCGACCGCGAGTCTCACGATCGTCAGTTCCCGGAAACGTGCAAGGTTCATCAGCGGCACGCGCACCGCACGGTTCGGCAGCACCTCCAGGGATTGGTCGGCGACAAGCCGCGAGACTGCCTCCCGCACCGGCATCATCGAGACGCCGAGAGTCTCGGCGACGCTACGCAGGGACATCTTCTGCCCGGGGGCGAGCTCACCGCTCATCAGCAGCTCACGTAGCTCGGTATGGACGCGTTCGCCGAGGGTAACACGTTCCAGCCGGCCGATCTGGGCGATGGCCGATGGCGTCTTGGTGGGGCGGGGGCTCGACAAGTTGCTCATTTTCCGACAGTCTAACTGTGATCACGGATCACGGCAAGTGACGCGACAGCATCATGGGAGGAAGGAAACGGCCATGGCACATTCTGATGACTTGACCCGTCGTATGCTCCTGAAGGGAGCGGCCGGCGCGACTGCGCTTGCAGGCCTCGGGATGCCTGCAATCGTAAAGGCGCAATCTGACGTGATCAGGATCGGGCACCTCACGCCTGTAACCGGTTTCCTGGGACCGCTCGGCGAGTTCGCCCAGATGGGCGTCAAGCTCGCCGCAGAGGAAATCAACGCCGCCGGTGGCGTCCTCGGCCGCAAGGTCGAGCTCGTGATCGAGGATTCGGTGAACCCGCAGACGGCCTCTGCCAAAGCCGAGCGCCTGATCGAGCGCGACAAGGTCGCGATGATCATCGGAGAAATCTCTTCCGCCTCGGCTCTGGCCATTGGTCAGGTGGCCAACAGGACCAAGACGGTGTTCATCAACACCGGCGCCAATTCCGACGCCCTGCGCGGAGCGAGCTGCAATCCTTTCATGTTCCACATCGAGGCTGCCAACTCGATGATGGTCACGGCAGTCGGCACGTACCTGAAGACCGAGAACATGATCAAGGGCAAGAAGTGGTACTCCCTCACGGCGGATTATGCCTTCGGCCACGATCTCTTCCGGGTCGCCAAGAAATTCGTGACGGAGAACGGCGGCGAATTCATCGGCGAGGAACTCGTCCCCACCGACGCGACCGACTTCAGCCCCTACCTCCTCAAGATCCGGCAGGCCCAGCCGGATATCGTCGCCTCGAATCTTGCCGGCAATCAGATCACAAACTTCATCAAGCAGTATGCCGAGTACGGTCTCCAGTTCCCGATCACCGGCTTCGGCTTCGACACGGCCGTGGCCTGGGGCGCCGGCAAGGGGAATTTCTCTGGCATCTGGCCGCTGATTTGGCACCACATGGTCGATACGCAATCGTCGAAGAAGTTCGTTGAGGCCTTCACCAAGAAATACGGCAAACTGCCTGAGAACCAGTGCTGGGGCGACTACAACTCCCTCAAGATCGTCGCGCAGTCCTTTACCGAGATGAAAACGGCCGACCCGCAAAAGCTCGCCGAGCACCTGCGAAAAGGCGCGAAGTTTGACATTCTGAAGGGCCGCGAAGGCTATTTCCGGGCCTACGACAACCAGATGGTCCAGGAGATGTATGCCGTTCGTGCGAAGGATTCGGACAAGATGAAGGACCAGTGGGATATCTATGACCCGCTGGGCTCCGTCCCTGGTCCCAACCAGGATCTTGAGGTTCTGGCACCCCCGAAGGACGGAACCTGCAAGATGCAGGCGTGACGCCTCAATCATTGGTCAGGCCGGATGGTTGACCGCCGATCCGGCCGCCAGAAAGCACGACATTCTGTTTCCCCTCAGTTCCGGCTCCTCGCGGGAGGACGCCTCCAATGATTGGAAAGGGAGTCTCGCGTGGCGTTCGTCTTTCTTCTTGAGCAGGTGCTGAATGGCCTTTTGGTGGGTGCTTACTATCTGCTGATCGCCCTCGGCCTGTCGCTGATCTTCTCGCTGGGCGGAATCGTGAATCTTTCCCACGGCGCGTTCTATGCGGTCGGTGCCTATCTTGCCGTCACGCTGACATCCTGGATTGGCTTTGCCGGCGCATTCGTTGCATCTCCCTTGCTCGTCGCGCTCTTGGGCGTCGTCATCGAGCGCCTGCTCTTTCGAAGGTTCTACCGCGCGGATCCCATTCTCAGCCTGCTTTTGACTTTTGGGCTTGCCATGATCATCGAGCAGAGCCTGCGGATCATTTTCGGGGCGGCTCCCCTGCCCTTTTCCATCCCGACGGCTCTCCGGGGACAGGTCTTCCTCGGCAGCTTCATCTATCCGCGCTACCGCCTGATCATCTTCGGGGTAGCCCTCGCCGCTGTCATCGCGACCTGGTTCCTGGTTTATCGCACTGCCTTTGGCCGTGTGGTTCGGGCCGGAGTGCAAAACCCGGATATGGTGGGCGCGCTCGGCATCTCACTTCAGCCGTACATGACAGCCGTCGCCGCGCTCGGCATCGGACTCGCAGGTCTCGCCGGGGTCCTGCTGGCACCAATATCGGGAGTGCACCCCGCTATGGGAGCGGAGATTCTAACAGCCGCCTTCGTGGTGGTGGTCATCGGTGGGCTAGGGTCATTTTGGGGCGTGATCGCCGCCGCTGCACTCGTAGGCGTAGTGCGCGGCCTCACGATCTACTTTTTCCCACCCGCCGGTGAAGCCTCGATGTACCTACTGATGGCTCTCGTGCTGCTTTTGCGGCCGCGGGGGCTGCTCGGCGAACGCATCCAGAAATTCGAGTAGATCGATGCGTACGAATTACTGGCCCCTCCTCATCGCAGCGGCAGCGCTCATTCTGCTGCCTTTCATCCTCGACCCCATCGGCCTGCCGCTTCGCTCGTCGATCGACGTGGTCGTATTCGCCATCGCCTGCCTCGGCCTGAACGTTCTGGTCGGCTACACCGGTCTCGTCTCCTTCGGACACGGCGTCTGGTTCGGGCTTGGGGCTTACGCGGCGGCCTTGAGCCAGCTCCACTGGTTTCCGGAGGGCATCGTTCTTCCGGCTCTCTTCGCCATCGTCTTCATCGCTGGAGCGTCGTCTCTCCTTGGTGCGCTCATCCTGCGGCGCCGGGGCGTCTACTTCTCCCTGCTCACGCTGGCATTGGCGGCAATGCTCTTTGCAGTCGCTTACCGCTGGACCGCGTTGACAGGTGGAGAAAGCGGGCTCGGCGGTGTCGTCCGCACCCGCGCGATTGGCCTCGATCTGAGTTCGGACTGGACCTACTACTGGTTCGTGGCGGCTGTGGCATTTGCCGTCTGCTTTGCCCTGCTGCGCTTCCACAGCTCGCCCGCAGGAAGCGTGCTGGTGGCGATCCGGGAGAATGAGCAACGCGCCCGCTTTCTCGGCTATCCGACCAATCGCTACAAACTTCTCGGATTCGTTTTGTCCGCCACGGTAGTGGGGATTGCAGGTATCCTTTCGGTCTTCAACCATCGCTTCGCCTCGGCCGAGCCCCTCTCGGTTGCATTCTCAGGTGAGTTGATCGCGATGGTGGTGATCGGAGGAATGCGCAGTTTTCTCGGGCCAGCCCTGGGAGCGCTCTTCTACATTCTGTTCCGCGAGTTCCTGTCGATCTGGACCCCGCACTGGCTGCTCTATTTTGGTATCCTCTTCGTCGGGTTCATCGTTCTCTCGCCGACGGGGCTGGTGGGAGTCACACAACGGATAAAAGCTCCGTTCCGGGCCAAGGTTAGGGAAGAAGCCGCTATGGCAGGCCGCACCCTGACCGACGAGCCGCTGCCCCCGTTTCTCAGGCCGGCCAGTCATGTGGAGGGCGTCATTCTCGAAGCTCGCGGCATTACAAAGAGCTTTGGTGCGCTCAAGGCCGTCCAGTCGGTCAACATCGCCGTGCGCAACCGCAGCCTCCATGCCCTGATCGGGCCCAATGGCGCCGGAAAGACAACAGCCTTCAATCTGATTTCCGGGTACTACACGCCTGACGAAGGCGACGTCCTCCTCCAAGGCCGGTCCATCGCCGGACTTTCCCCTGAAGCGATCACGCACGATGGCCTCGGACGCTCGTTCCAGATCACGAGCCTCTTCCCGGCCCTGACCGTCGAAGAGAATGTCCGCCTAGCCGTACAGGCCCGCCACCCGCAGCGTTTCAATCCGTGGGTGGCCGCGCGATCAATCAAGCAGATCGAAGCCGAGACCTCAGCGGTCATCCGCTATCTCGGAGTTGCCGGCATCG
This sequence comes from Microvirga terrae, assembly GCF_013307435.2. Taxonomy (NCBI): domain Bacteria; kingdom Pseudomonadati; phylum Pseudomonadota; class Alphaproteobacteria; order Hyphomicrobiales; family Methylobacteriaceae; genus Microvirga; species Microvirga terrae. The sequence goes on along the minus strand of NZ_CP102845.1, from coordinate 2,170,281 downwards.
AGAAGGCCGAGGCGGGCGCCCTCTCTTATGGCGGGCAGCGCCTCCTAGACATGGGCCTGGCGCTTGCCACGAAACCGAGGGTGCTGCTGCTTGACGAGCCGCTCGCCGGTCTAGCCGCCGCTGAGCGCCAGCGCATAGGCGACATCATCAAGCGGATTTCCACGGACATTCCGATGCTGCTCGTCGAGCACGACATCGATCGCGTGTTCCAGATCGCCGATGCCGTTACGGTGATGAATGCGGGTCAGGTGCTGGTTGACGGGACGGTGGAGGATGCCCGCTCCAGCCCGAAAGTCCAAGAAATCTACATAGGCTCCGGCGCGGCGACCATCGCGGCGAAGCCTCGGCAGAGCGCCGTCGAAGAGGCGACCCTGCTCGCCGTAGAGAAGGTCAACACGTTCTACGGCAAGAGCCATGTCCTGACGGACGTGTCCCTCGACGTGCACCAACATGAGATCTTGGCTCTGTTGGGCCGCAACGGCGCCGGCAAGTCGACCCTGCTCAAAACGCTCATCGGCATTGCACCGCCCGGTTCAGGCTCGATCAGGCTTGATGGCCAAGAGATCGCCGGCCGTCCGTCTTCTGAGATCGCGCGTCTGGGAATTGGCTATGTGCCGCAGGGGCGCGGCCTCTTTGCCGGAATGACTGTGGCTCAGAATCTTGAGCTCGGGCGGCTCAAGCGCGAGACAGGCCATGGCGTCCGGTGGGATCTGGACAGGATCTTCGAGTACTTCCCGCGCATCCGTGAGAGGCTCGAAACCCCGGCGGATTTTCTCTCCGGCGGCGAGCAGCAGATGGTGGCGGTCGCACGCGCCCTCTCGGGGAACGTGAAGGTGCTGCTCCTGGACGAGCCCTTCGAAGGGCTTGCTCCGACCATCATCGAGCAACTTTTCGAGAGTTTCGACAAGCTCCGCCATGAAGTTTCGATCATCATTGTCGACCATCACCTGGACCTCGCACTCGCCCTGTCCGACCGGACGGTCGCCCTTGAGCGTGGGCGGGTGATCCATACAGGTCCATCGAAGGATTTGCGAGACGATCTTGCGCTCCGCCGCAAGGTCCTATGGCTGTAAGCCATGAGGGAGATCAAAGAATGCCGAGTGCTGCAATCATTGGCGCCGGGCTGATCGGCCGGTCTTGGGCAATCGTCTTTGCGCGGGCCGGCTGGGAGGTGCGCATCACCGACCCGGACCCCGAGACGCTTGAGAAGGCCCCTGGCCTCGTCCGCGAGGGATTAGAGGAGCTCGCAAGGCATGGCCTCGTTGCCAATCCTGAAAATGCGTCAGCTCACGTTGTCGCCGTATCCTCGCTCGCGGAGGCTGTGACCGGAGCCGACCTCGTTCAGGAGAATGGCCCCGAGATCGCCGAGACCAAACGGCTCATCTTCACGGAGCTGGACCGGCTCGCGCCACCAGACTGCATTCTTGCCTCTTCGACCTCCGCGATTGTTGCGTCCCACTTCACCGAAGGACTGTCGGGCCGCGCCCGCTGCCTCGTAGCCCATCCCGTCAACCCACCCCATCTCGTGCCAGTCGTCGAGCTGTGTGGAGCTCCCTGGACTGCGCCCGAGACTGTCTCTCGGGCGCGAACAATCTATGAGAGTGTCGAGCAGGTGCCCATTGTCGTAAACCACGAGGTCGAGGGGTTCGTCCTGAACCGGCTCCAGGGTGCGCTATTGGCAGAGGCATTCCGGCTCGTCGGAGAAGGCGTAGTGAGCCCGCAGGATCTTGATAAGACGGTCAAGGACGGTCTCGGTTTGCGCTGGTCCTTCCTTGGCCCCTTTGGAACCATCGAGCTCAACGCACCCGGTGGCATCGCTGATTACTGCGACCGCTATACAGGCTTCTACCGGCGTCTCTCGGAAGATGCCGCAAGGCCTCATGTCTGGGAGAAGGAGAATGTGAGCCGCATACTGGAGACCTGGGGCGAAGCGCCTGGACCCGATGAGCTCGCACGGCGCTCTGCTTGGCGGGACAAACGCTTGGCTGCGTTGAAGGCCCACAAGAAATCGCAACCAGATCAGTGATCTCCCGAGAGGAACCAAGCCCATGGCCCGCAAAGTCATCATAACATGCGCCGTGACCGGCGCGATCCATACGCCCTCCATGTCTCCTCATCTGCCGATTACGCCTGAGGAGATCGCCGAGGCCGCGATCAGCGCCGCGGAAGCTGGGGCCGCGATCGTGCATCTTCACGCGCGTGACCCAAAGAACGGCAAGCCTGATCAGTCGCCGGAAGCATTCGCCCCCTTCCTGCAGGCTGTGAAGCAACGTAGCAACTGCGTCATCAACGTCACGACAGGTGGCGCACCGACAATGCTGGTGGAGGAGCGGGTTCGCCCTGCGGCTTATTACAAACCCGAAGTTGCATCCCTCAATATGGGCTCAATGAATTTCGGGCTCTACCCGATGCTCAACCGGTTCAAGGATTTCAAGTACGATTGGGAGGAGCAATATCTCGAAGGATCGCGTGACCGCATTTTCCGCAATACCTTCGCTGATATCGAATACATCCTGACGACCTGCGCCGAGAACGGCACCCGTTTCGAGATCGAGTGCTACGATATCGGCCACCTCTACACTCTCGCCCACTTCGTGGACCGAGGTCTCATCAAACCGCCTCTCTTCGTCCAAAGCGTCTTCGGTCTTCTGGGTGGCATTGGTCCGCACCCGGAGGACGTAGGCCACATGAAGCGCACGGCCGATCGGTTGTTTGGGAACAATTACCAATGGTCGGTCCTTGGGGCGGGTAAGAACCAGCTTCCCATTGCAGCCCAAGCGGCTGCCATGGGAGGCAATGTCCGCGTCGGTTTGGAAGACTCCCTCTGGATTGGTCCTGGCAAGCTTGCGGAATCGAATGCGCAGCAGGTAAACATGGCGCGCCAGATTATCGAGGGACTTGGACTGGAAATCGCCACTCCTGACGATGCGCGCAACATGCTGTCGCTCAAAGGAGGTGACCGCGTCAATTTCTAGCGCATCAGGCCTGCTTGGATAATCGATGTGATATGGCTTGTCATCGAACTGAATCTGCCTTGAGACATTGCAACAACCTTGCAACTCGTCGGTTGCGAGTCTCAGAACGATGTCTGGGAGTGCATCGCCTGAAGCTTCTGAGTCCTTTGATTGCCAACTCAATTGAAGCGGGAAAGCTTGAAAAATGGAGCAAGTGCTGTCTCCTGAAGTGTTCACTGCCTTGGCGGCTGTTGATACACCGACGGTGTGCAACGCAATCGAACTCGTCCTGGGCCATCGGACGGCGGAGGGCTTCACGACAGAGCCAGTGCTTGCCGCCCATCCGAGCCTCCCCGCCATTGTCGGCTACGCCCGCACAGGGCTGATCCGAAGCTCGCAACCGGCCGAGGAATCGTCCGAGACAGTAAGGGCACGCCGGATCGCCTATTACAGATATGTCGCGGCTCACGCCGGTCCCGTCGTGGTGGTTCTGCAGGATATCGACTCCCGGCCCGGGCTTGGAGCATTCTGGGGTGAGATCAACGTGGCGATCCATAAGGGTTTAGGGGCCCGAGGCGTCCTCACCAATGGTTCGATGCGTGATCTCGGCGCTGTTGACCCCGGATTTCAGATCCTGGCTGGCTCTCTCAGCCCGAGCCATGCCTTCGTCCGCGTCGAGGCGTTCGATTGTCCAGTGGAGATCTTCGGATTGAAAGTCAGGCCCGATGATCTGCTCCATGCGGACCGCCATGGCGCAGTCATGATCGATCCCTACGTCGCCCTGGAGCTTCCCCGCGCTATTGACCTTGTGACGAGAAAGGAAGCTCCTGTCCTGAAGGCTGCCCGTAGCCCAGGTTTCACTGTGGAGAAGCTTATAGAGGCTTGGGGTGCGGCGGAGGACGTCCACTAGAACCTCTGATCAAGAGCGACTTCCACCTTCGATACGATCGCAATAATTGTAGGGCCAACTTAGAGCAAATGAGTTGCCCCGCCGGGAAGGTCACGTAAGATACCTTTAGGTCAAGCGCCGGGAACAGGCGAGGCCATGGCTGGGGACTAGCCGGGAGGAAATGCATGACTTCATTTACGAGACGCGGTTTCGTCGCGTCAGCGTCCACTGTCCTTGCTAGTTCAGTGGTAGGACTCAAACCAAGCTTCTCACAATCCAATTATCCCAATCGGCCGATCACGCTGATCTGTCCATGGGGCGCAGGCGGCGGCACCGATGCGACCGCACGCATCATCGGGCAAGTGATGGAGCAGAAGCTCGGCCAGCCCGTGAACGTGGTGAACCGGACAGGTGGAAACGGTGTGGTCGGACATGCGGCGATCTCCAGCGCGACACCGGATGGCTACACGATCGGCCTGCTCACGGTCGAAATTGCGATGATGCATTGGCAGGGGATGACGGAGCTGACGCCGAAAAGCTACACGCCTCTGGCACTCATGAACGTCGACGCTCCTGCCATCCAGGTGAAGGCTGACAGTCCTTACAAGAACATCAAGGAATTGGCCGACGCCATCAAGGCGGCACCTCCCGGAAAGCTGAAAGCCTCGGGAACCGGCCAAGGCGGCATCTGGCACCTAGCCCTCGTGGGTTGGCTGCAGTCGCTGGGTCTTCAGCCAAACCACGTGGCCTGGGTGCCGTCGAACGGCGCCGCGCCGGGGATGCAGGATCTGGCCGCGGGCGGTATCGACATCGTGCCTTGCTCGCTTCCTGAGGCCCGGCCCATGATCGATGCAGGTCGCGCCAAGAGCCTTGCCATCCTCGCGCCGGAACGGAACCCGCAATTCCCGAACGTGCCTACGCTCGACGAACAGATGGGCCCCCACAAGTCTGTCGGGGTGTGGCGTGGCATTGCCGGCCCCAAGGGCCTCCCGGCGGACGTCCAGGACAAACTGGTTGCTGTTCTCAGGGACGTTTACGACTCCAAGGAATACAAGGAGTTCATGAGCGGTCGGGGCTTTGGGATCCAATGGGCCGAGAAAGCCGCATTCGGCCAGTTCATGGATGAGTCGGATCGGCAGATGGGCGAGGCCATGAAAGCCGCAGGCTTGGCCAAGGCATAGACGGAATGAGGCCGAAGCGGTCTCTGTCCTCGCATGCCCAACGGGGACGGCAGGTATGCGCTCCGTCCGGATGCCTTCGCTTAGGCAAAGGCGTCCGGGTCCTTTCTGCTCATCCGTATGAAGAGAAATCCGTCGATGCAGTTGTCTGACCGTATCACCGGTTCGTTTGTCGCCACGTTAGGAGTGCTGTCCGCCTATGGCGGCTCAAGGCTTCCTCCCGTGCCAGGTCAGGATATCGGACCCAGCGCGTTTCCGATTGTCATCGGCATCGGTCTCATCCTGTGCGGTGTCCTCATTGCCCTTGGAATCGGGCACAGCTTCGAAGAGGAAGCCGAGGCTGATCTTGCGGCTGTCGAAGGTCCTTCGCAACACGCGCAAACGACGAAGCCTCTGATCTATAGGCTTCGTGCATTGCTGCCGCCGGGTCTGCTTCTGTTTTACGTGGTTGCCGTCGATCGCCTCGGGTTCGTCCCGACGGCGGCTGTCATGATCTTTGTAGGTGCCCTCGCCTTCGGCGCCAAGCTGCGAGTGGCATTGCCGCTGGCGGCGATCGCTCCGATCGCAATTCACCTGATCTTCTACAAGCTCCTGCGTGTCCCGCTGCCTGCCGGTCTGCTCCCGATGCCGTGGTGATCATGAACGAACTCATTGAAGCCTTCCGTCTCGTCCTCGCGCCAGATGTGCTGATCGCGATCCTGCTGTCGTCGATCTATGGCCTCGTGATCGGATCGTTGCCCGGGCTTTCGGCTACAATGGCGACCGCACTGCTCGTGCCCGTGACCTTCTATCTCTCTCCGATCGCGGCGGTCGCCACGATCATCGCCGCTTCAGCCATGGCGATCTTCTCGGGAGATATTCCGGGCTGTCTGCTGCGCATTCCCGGAACACCTGCGTCCGCCGCTTACACGGACGAGGCCTATGCATTGACCCGGAAGGGTCAGGCAGAAGTCGCTCTCGGTGCAGGCCTGTGGTTCAGCGCGCTTGGAGGAATCGCCGGAACGATCTCCCTCGTCGTGATGGCGCCCGCGCTCGCAGAGCTCGCACTGAATTTCTCGACATTCGAGTATTTCTGGCTCGCCTTTCTGGGCCTGATGTGCGCCACATTGGTCGCGCGGTCGTCCCCCGTGAAGGCCATCGCCAGCATGTTGCTCGGGCTTCTCATTGCGTGCATCGGCATGGAAAATCCCGGCGGCGTGCCTCGCTTCACATTCGGGATCACGGAACTCCTTGGCGGCGTCGAGGCGATTCCGGCCCTGGTCGGCGTCTTTGCAGTCTCCGAGGTGATCCGCGCCATGGTGTCACCCGAACCGCCTCCCCTGCCGCGTCGCAAGTTCGGAAGCATTCTGTCCGGTCAACTCGACCTCACCCGGAAATACTGGCGTCAGATGACTCGGGGCAATATCGTCGGCATCATCATCGGCGTTCTGCCGGGAGCCGGCGCGGATATGGCGGCCTGGGTTAGCTATGCGATGTCGAAGCGGTTCTCCAAGGAGCCGAAGAAATTCGGCACCGGTCATCCCGAAGGCCTCGTCGAAGCGGGGGCAAGCAACAATGCGAGCCTGGCCAGTGGCTGGGTGCCTTCCCTGCTATTCGGCATCCCCGGTGATACGATCACCGCGATCGCCATCGGCGTTCTGTACATGAAGGGGCTCAATCCCGGCCCGACTCTCTTCACAGAGAGAGCCTCGAGCATGTATGCGCTCTACATCATCTTTGTTCTTGCCAATATTCTGATGATTCCCCTCGGGATCGTCATGATCCGCGCGGCGAGTTCCGTTCTGCGGGCTCCCCGAGCGACAGTGATGCCGGTGATCCTCGTCTGTTGCGCCGTAGGGGCCTTCGCGACGGGGAACAACCTGTTCGCAGTCGTTCTCGTGGCAGCCTTCGGCGCTATCGGCTACGTGATGGAGAACAACGGCTATCCCGTCGCCGCAATGGTGCTCGGCATCGTGATGGGCACCATGGTCGAACAGAGCTTTGTCACGTCGCTCATCAAGTCCGACGGAAGCCTGCTGCCATTCTTCGATCGTCCCGTCTCGGCTGTTCTGGCAGCAATGACCATAGGCGCGCTACTGTGGCCCGTTTTCATCTGGTCTTGGAAGCGCATCCGACCTCGGCAACAAGGGCAGGCGCTGTGAGAGAACGGATGATCGACATGATAGATACCTTCGCGCCGGGGCTCTTTCGTGGCCGGACAGTGCTGGCCCTCGGTGGCACAAGCGGGATCGGGCTCGGCGCGGCGCGGGCTTTCCATGATCTCGGCGGGCAAGTCGTGGCCACCGGCGCCACCGAGGCCGAGTGCATCGCTGCAAGTGATGCATTCGGTTCGAGCGGAATCGATTTTACTCTCCTCGACGTGCGCGACGGTGCTGCCATTGAGACGCTCGTCGCTGGGCTCGAGCGCCTCGATGTGCTCGTCAACGCCGCAGGCGTGATCCGGCGCGACGCGGAACATGATCCGGATGTCTTTGCCGAAACTATAGCTATCAATCTAACCGGCACGATGCGGGCCTGCACGGCGGCGAAACCAAAACTGGCGTCGGCGAGGGGCTGCGTTGTGAACATTGCCTCAATGCTCACCTTCTTCGGCGGGGCCCGTGTCCCGGGCTATGCGGCGTCAAAGGGCGGCGTGGGTCAGTTGACCAAGAGCCTGGCTGCCGCGTGGGCCAGTGACGGCATCCGCGTGAACGCCGTTGCACCTGGTTGGATCGCCACCCCGCTGACGCAGGCCCTTCAGGATGATCCGGAGCGGGCAGGTCCGATACTGGCCCGAACGCCCATGGGCCGCTGGGGCACGCCGGACGAGGTCGCTGCCGGGATCGTCTTCCTGGCCTCTCCCGCCGCGGGTTTCGTCACCGGCGCCATCCTGCCGATCGACGGCGGCTATCTGACTGTGTGAACCTGAGAAATCTTGGAGGCCCCTATGAGCCAATCGGATCCGGTCCCCCCGCCTGCGAATGACAAGTGGATTCCTTACCGCCACCCGCAGCCGAAGGATTCGCCGCCGGAACTGGTGGTCCCGAACGCGATCCCAACGGACGAGCGCATCTGGGTGCCCGTCGAGAAGAATGTCTGGTTCCGCCCTCTCCTCCTGGCGGCCTCCCGCGGATATTGGATGAACCTGCTGAGAGTCCGAAAGTCGGGCGTGCTCTCATGCCACCGGCACCCGCAACCCGTCCATGCCTTCGTGCTCAAGGGCGAATGGCGCTACCTCGAGCACGACTGGGTGGCGACGGAGGGCTCCTACGCCTATGAAGCGCCGGGGGAGACCCATACCCTCGTGGTTGAACCTCATGTAGAGGAGATGATCACGTTATTCCAAGTGAATGGCGCCATGATCTATGTCGACCCGGATGGCAAGGCCGTCGGGTTCGACGACGTGTTCACGCGCATTGACAAATGCCGGGCCCATTATAGCCGGAACGGCCTAGGGGCGGACTACATCGACCAATTCATCCGATGAGGATCGCTCGTCCTCATGGAAGCCTTCGAGCAGTGACATCTAAGTGGTGTGAACGTCCGCAAGGGGTCAATCCGAGAAATATGCGCCTTTATCAGAAGGTCTGGTGTTCCCTCATGAAGGGGACGTCGAGCCACTTCCCCCGCGGGTCATGAACCCACGTCCTGCCGTGATCGGGGTCCCGCCCGGGAAAGGGCATCGATCAGAGAAGGATGATCGTCGCCGGAAGCCCTACTGCCGATGGGCAGGAGGCATGGGGAAACCTCGTGCACGCGAGGGTGTGCCGTTAGAGGAGCGGAGCCATCGTTCGCAAGTGCGTCTGTCTGATGACGGTGTCCCAGCACCTCATAGCCGACAATCGTGACCGGCGGCGCGAGCATGAGGATGATCAGGCAAATCGCCATGTCAATGCCGGCGAACGCCGCGACAACCGCCAGCACGACGACGCCAGTCGTCCCAACCAGCAACCAAGCGTGAAAGGGGTTGAAGCGGCCAAGGCGGGTCGTTCAAGACGCCAAGCATGTTCAGCGAGCAGATCACCAGCGCCGTTGAGAAGGCTACGGGCCTGCGGGTGCGGACCCATCAGTTTCGTCATGCCGCCGCAGTCCTAATCCTCAAGCGCGAGCCGGGCAACTATGAGTTCGTGCGCGGGACCCTGGGGCACAAGAGCCTGAAGACCACCACGAAGTTCTACATCGGCTTGGAGAGCTTCACGGCGACTGAGCGCTTTGGCGAGATGGTCGACACGCATCTTGATGGCGAGGAGTGAGCATGATCACCTCCTTGCCCCTTGACGAATGGCCTGCTACCGACCCCCTCGCATGGCTTCGGGCGTGCGAGCTTGGTGCGGGTTGGAGACGCGGGAGCGCGGCGTCCCGATGGACGCCGATCACCCGAGAGGATCTTGAGCGCCGTTACGGCTACTTCCACGAGTCGCTCCGGGAACGCGGCGCTCTCGATTTTCAGGCCGGAGCAGGTCGGCTGATTACGCCTGAGAACGTTGACTGCTACATCGAGCGCGTCCACTCTGGCTGGACCTCTGTGACCCTGGCCGGCTCAGTGTACAAGCTGCGAACCATAGCGAGGATCCTAGCGCCTGCTTCGGATCTTGAGTGGCTAACCGGGATCGCCAAAGACCTAGACCTTGTCGCCTACCCGCTGGAGCGGTTTGATCGTGTCGTCCTCTCCGAGGTCCTGATCACGGCAGGCCTCACGCTTGTCACGGAAGCCCAGGCAAGTCGCAGGCGGCGACCAATCTGGCGGGCGGGTCAGATCCGTGACGGGCTTATGGTCGCCATGCTGGCTTACTGCCCCATTCGGCTGAAGAACTTCTCGGAGCTCGAACTCGGCCACAGCTTTGCGCGTGAGCAGGACCGCCGGACGATCAAACTGCCGGGCCCAAATGTCAAGAACAGGCGGGCTGATCTCCGCCTTATCCGAGAACGCCTCAATCCTGCAATCGGTTTGTATCTCACCTGGGCAAGACCACGGCTGATGCGGCACACCGACGAGTTCATGATCGGGGATGAACAAAGCAAGTTGCTTACTGGTCCACTTTGGGTCGGGCAGTATGGCGAGGCACTCAGCTATGGCAGTGTCGAACGAAGGATTATGGAGACTACGAAGTCCGTCATTGGACGAGCTCTCAGCCCACACGATTTCCGGCGAAGTGGGGCTTTCACCGCTTGGTATCGAGCAGGAGCCGAGCCGCATCTGGCGAGCGGCTTGTTACAGCACGACGAGGAACTCGTCGACGAGAATTACAATCTTGCCAGCAGTCTGGAAGTTGCTGACCTGTTCGGTGGATGGATCGACAACATAGCCGGATCCTGATGTTGAAGGGAGCAAGGGAGATCCCTTACCCTTCCAAAGGTCCGCTTTAAGCCTATCACCCGACCTAAAGGTTAGGTCCGGAACGTGCCATTTCCAGACATTTCGAGTCTTGAGCGCTCAACTTTGCAGAAGACCATTTGTTGAACTGCCGGGTCTCCTCAGTGCCATTTCACAAGGCGCTCGGCGCCCTTCCTGGGCTGCACCCACATCGGCCAGCACGATGCTGTCGCGACGACACTTCAGAGCTTTGCCCACGGTCTCCTCAGACTCACCTGCTGTATCGCGGTTGGCGATGTCGATGAAGTTGATCCTTGCATCCAACGCTCTGTGGATGAGCCGAATGTTCAGCCGTCGACTTGGCGTTGGATTAAGCACTCATAAGACTATCTTTAGGTTGATCATGCTCGGGTTTTTTGCTTCGTTGCGCGAAGAGCTCTTCCGGCCCGAGATCAGGATCGACAGATCTCAATAGCTCTGGGGATGGGTCACGCCACAGGTGGCTAGGCGCCGAACGCGCCGTCGATGGTGTGCATCGCCCCCGTCACAAAGCCCGCCTCCGGACCCGCCAGCCAAGCCACCATCCCAGCAACCTCCTCGGGTCGCCCGTGGCGCTTGATGGCCATGAAGCTGTGCATCAGGTCCCTCATCGGCCCGCCTTCGGGGTTTGCGTCGGTATCGATCGGTCCAGGTTGTACGATGTTGATCGTGATGCCGCGTGGTCCAAAGTCCCGCGCCAAGCCACGCGCCATGCCCTGCAGGGCCGACTTGCTGAGCGCGTAGGATGCCATGCCCGGGACGGGCATCCTATCGCCGTTCACCGAACCGATCACAATGATCCGCCCACCGTTCGGCATCTGCCGCGCGGCCTCGACCGAAGCGTGATAGGGAGCGTGGACGTTGACGCGAAACAGGCGGTCTATCGCGTCCGGGTCCTGCTCCAGTGCGTCGCCGAACAGGGCGAACCCAGCATTCACAACCAGCACGTCCACGGGACTGCTGTCCCGCACCCGCGCAATCACTGCGTCCCGGTCGGCACTGTCGGTCAGGACGGCCGTGCTGCCCGTTTCGGCCGCCAGCTGCTGCGCCGCCTCATGCGATCCGGCATAGGTGAAGGTTACCTGCGCACCGTCGGCCCTGAAGCGCCGCACGATCGCGGCTCCAATCCCACGGCTGCCGCCGAGCACCAAAACTGACTTTCCTTCGAACAGACCCATCGGGGCCTCCCTTGAGACTTAATGTAGGTCGCACTACATAATTGATCGATTGATCGGGTTCAACGTTTTTGTAATGGTCACTACAAATAATTCCAAACGGCGGGGTCGGCCCCGGCGCTTCGATCCTCAAGAGGCGCTCGCCACCGCCCAGCATCTTTTCCATGCACGCGGCTACGATGCGGTCAGTGTCGCTGACGTTACCGAGGCGCTCGGCATCAACCCGCCGAGCTTCTACGCAGCGTTCGGCAACAAGGCCGGCCTTTACAGCCGTGTTCTCGAACACTGGGCCAGCACTGGGGCCATTCCACTGCGCGACATATTGCGACCGGACCGCCCCGTGGCCGAAGCCCTCGCCGCTGTACTGGAGGAAGCCGCCCGCCGCTACGCAGCCAATTGCGCGGCGGCGGGTTGCCTCGTGCTGGAAGGCACCCGATGCAACGACCCGGAGGCGCGCGAGGCGGCGCGCGCCTTCAATATCGCCGGGGAGGAACTGATCCGCGACTACGTCGCCGCGCGCCATCCGGAGGACGCCGCCCGTGTGACGGATTTCGTCAGCACGACCATGTCGGGTCTCTCCGCCAAGGCGCGCAATGGGCACGGCTTGGACCAGCTCCTTGCCACTGCCCGTCTCGCCGGCTTGGCCCTTGCGCAGGTCCTCCCCGCCTGAGCGCCACGCCCGCTGGTCGACCAACCATCGCTTTTTGCTATTAGGACGCAAGCGTCTGGCGGGTGCAACAGCATCTGCAGGCCTCAGTCCTCCAACGCCAGCGGCCAGCCGTGGTGGAAGTGAATCGGCTCCGCGTCCTTCTGACCCCGGTCCTTGTAGAAAATCTCGACGCCATCGTCGGTCGGAACGGAGCTCATTGCCTTGCTCCTTCTCGGTGTGGAGGGAGCCCGCGAGGCCAGCCGGATCGCGGGTCGCCTGGGGCCTAGTCCGCGCTATCGCAGCGCCGCGATCACCACTTCGGCCAGAGCCGCCGAGGATTGCGGGTTCTGACCGGTGAACAGGTTGCCGTCCTTGACGACGTGCGTGCTCCAGTTCGGTCCCTGCTCGAAGTGGGCCCCCAATTCGCGCAGCGTCTCGGCCAGCAGCCAGGGGGCGTTCTCGGCCGTTCCGAACTCAATCTCCTCCTCGTCGCTCAGCGAGGTCATCTTGCGTCCGGCGAAAGGCCAGCGGCCGTTCTCGTCGCGTGCCGCGAGCAGCGCCGCGGGACCGTGGCACACCGCGGCGATGACCTTCGACTCGCGGTCGGCCTCGAGCAGCACCCGACCCATGTCGGGATCCTTGTAGAGGTCCTCAACCGGCCCGTGCCCGCCCGGAACGACGATCGCGTCGTAGTGGCCGACATCGATCTCGGCGAGCACAAGCGGGTTTTCGATCCGCTGCGCGTTTTGCGCGAGATAGGCGCGCATGCGCTCCGCCACCGCCTTGCCCACTGCCCGAGGATCGAGGCTGCGCTTGTCCATCGTCGGCACGATGCCGCCAGGGCTGGCAAGATCGACCCGGAAACCAGCGCGGATGAAGGCCTCGTCGAGGTCGACGAACTCCTGGGCCCAGACACCGGATTCGTAGGCCGATCCGTCGGCACGGGTCCATGTGTCCGCGGCGGAAAGAACGATTAGGACATTGTTCATCGATATTCTCCTGCTGGTTGCCAAAAGATGACAGGTGGATGGGGCGAGCAGTCAGATGTTCTGGCCGCCCGACACTTCGATCCGCTGCGCCGTGACCCAGCGGTTATCGCGGCCGAGCAGACTCGCGATGGCCGGGCCGATGTCGTCGGGCACGCCGACGCGGCCGAGCGCGATCATATTGGCGAAGGCCTCGTTGTATTCGGGCGTGTCGCGTACCGCCCCGCCGAGGAAGTCGGTCTCGATCGCACCCGGGGCGATGACGTTTGCAGTGATGCCGCGGCTGCCGAGCTCCTTGGCCATGTAGAGCGTGAGTATCTCGATCGCCCCTTTCGCGGCCGAATAGGCCGAGAAGCCCGGGTAAGAGACGCGGGTCAGGCCCGACGAGAAGTTGACGATTCGCCCGCCGTCGGCGAGTAGCGGGAGCAGCGCCTGGGTGAGGAAGAAAACGCCCTTTACGTGCACGTCGAAGAGCCGGTCGAACTGCGCCTCCGTGGTTTCGGCGAAGCTCGCCATCTCGCCGTGCCCGGCGTTGTTCACCAAGTGGTCGAAGTTCCCGCGATCCCACGACTGGAGCAGCGCGCGAATACGCTCGACGAACGCCGGAAGCGCGGCGATGTCGCCGACATCGAGCTGCAGCGCGGCGGCCCTTTGGCCGAGCGCCTCGATTTCCGCGACCACTTCCTGCGCCTGCTCGGCATCGCTGCGGTAGGTGAAGATCACGTCGCCGCCGCGACGGGCTATGCTTATGGCGGTGTTGCGGCCGAGGCCGCGGCTGCCGCCCGTAATGATCGAAGTGGTGATCATCGGTAGGTCCTTTCGTGGTGCTTAGGGTGTCGGCGACCCGCCGACGGGTTTTGGGGGCCAGGCCTCAGGGTTCGTCGCCGAGGGCGGCTTGCGGAGTTGCGGTGCGCTGCATCGGGCTCTTGCTCGCGAGGGGGTGAAGTCGGACCATGGCGCGGCTGCACGCGCCCTCGCGAAGGAGCGCGCCGACCGCCGCGAGCATGACCGCGAGCGCGGCGCCGCCGGCGACGATCATGACCAAGCTGACCGCGCCGGAAGGCACGGACAGAGCCTGGACGAGGAAGGCGCCTAGCAGCCCGCCGACCGTAGTCACCGCGAACAGGGCGACTCCCGCGCTCAGCAGGCCGAGCGCGCGGAGCTGCAGGTGGATGCGCTGTTCGGCGAGCGACAGGGCGCGTTCCGGATCGATGTAAAGCAGCGACAGTCTGTCATCGCCCGACGCAATCAGCGCGCGAAACTCGCGCCATTGCGTGACCGCGAGGTTGTAGCGCGTGGTCGCGCCGTTTTGGAGAATCGCGCAGGCGTTCGTCAGTATCGCCGGGCCGGTGATGAAGCTCAGCGCCGAAAAGGGGTCGTACGGCATGACCTTGCTCCTTCTGCACACGCGCGCTCACGGCCCCGAAAATGCGGGCTGGCCAGCGGACGCTCTCGATTGTTCGTGATGCTTGGCTGGCATGCCCGCCAGCCAGTGCTCTTTGGCTGAGCCCAAAGATGGCTCATCCGCAGTCGCAGCGGAAAGACTTTGTAGCTTTCTCGACCATACCTGGTAGGCATGGCTGATGGAACTTCGTCATCTTCGATACTTCGTCGCCGTCGCCGAGGAAGGCAGCCTGACGGTTGCCGCCGAGAAGCGCCTGCACACCGCACAGCCTTCCTTGAGCCGCCAGCTACGCGACCTCGAGCTTGAGGTCGGCACCCAGTTGTTCGTCCGCACCTCGCGTGGGGTTGTGCTCACGGCAGCAGGGCAGGCTTTCCTCGACCATGCGCGGCTGGCGCTCGGGCAAGCGGCCGAAGCGGTCGCCGCTGCTCGGCGTGCGGTCCGACCGGCCAAGGCCAGCTTCTCGGTCGGTTTTCTGACGGGCCAGGAAGTCGAGTGGCTGTCGCACGTGACCCAGGTCTTGCGCGATCAGCTCAAGGATATTGACTTTCGCGTCACCAGCGACTTCTCGCCCGCCATTGCCGCCGCCGTGCAGCGCGGTGAACTAGATCTCGGCTTCTCGCGCATCGAGCCCCAGCCCGACGTCACCTACAAGGTGATCGCCGAGGAGCCGATCGTGGCTATTCTGCCGCGCGAGCATCCGCTCGCCGAACGTTCCGAGATCGACCCGGCCGACCTCGATCAGGTTCCCTTCATCGGCTATTCGGATACCCCTCATGTCCTGCGGAGCATCGTCGAGCGTTACCTGCGCGAGCGCGGCGTGGCGGTGGCGCCGAGCCACTTTCTCGATGGATTCGCGACGGGCATATCGCTCGTCGCGTCCACAGGGGGCCTCACGCTTCTCCCGGCGTATGTCGAACGGCTGCTGCCCCAGTCAGTCGTGAGCCGGCCGCTGGTGGGAAGCCCTCCGATGATTGAAATCGCCGCCGGCTACCGAGCTGACAATCTGTCGCCCGTGCTAGCGAGCTTCTTGCAGAATATCGACCAACTCATCGCTTCTCGTTCTGCCATGATCAGGCGTAGTTTCCCGCCATAGTCACTCGTGTGCGGCGGTTAGCTTTCGTACACTGCGTTGACATGGAAGTCCGACTCAAACACCTGTGAGCTTGCAAGAAGACGGTCGGCAGCCGGCCAGTTCCGATCGTTGTGGCCGCTGCGGTACAAAGGCGGCTTTGGGTCACGAGCAGGAGATCGCTGGCCGCCTTGGAGGGTCTGCTTACCCCTGCACTAGGGACGTAAGGCTAAGGTCGGCCCGGTGCCGCGAGCCGACCTACAGTGATTTGCGCTGTCTACTCGCCAGCCGCCACCTGTTCAGGCGTCGTGAGGGTTGTGACGCACCGGCTTATGCCAGCGGCTCCTGCCAATGCGGGTATGTGACGTAGGCGGTGATTGCTCCCTGAGCATGCGACCGGATGGTGACCACTTCACCCTTGGGCATATAGACAATCTCGCCCGGACCAGCAGTGACCGTGCCGTCACTCGATGTCACCGACAGGCTTCCCTCCAGAACCACCATCACGTCGTGCACGGCGAGAGTCTCATCAATGCTCTGGTTGGGCCCGTAGCGACCGTAGCCAATGGTGATAGGTCCCCCGTGATGTTGGTCTATCAGATTGCCTGCCCACACCTCCCCGTCCTGGCCAGGCGAGCGCTCGAACGATGCATCGGCGACAGACAACTTATGAACCTTCATGGGCATAGCTCCATTTTCCGCTAGAGTCTGAGCAAGATACGATACTCCATTGCAGAAGCGCGCTTTTGTGTTTAGCGCATGATCGGGTCTGGTGGCGTTTCAGACGGCCGCTGGAATCCGCGCGATTGCCTTGATCTCGAAGTCGAAGCCGGCGAGCCAATTCACTCCGACAGCCGTCCAGTTGGGATACGGCTCGTTAGGAAACACGTTGTCCTTGACGGACATGACGGTCCCGAACTGTGCCTCTGGATCGGTATGGAATGTGGTCACATCAACGATGTCATCGAACGTGCCGCCAGCCGCTTTCAGAACCTCGCTGAGGTTGTCGAAAGCAAGCTCAACCTGCTTTGCGAAGTCAGGCTCAGGCGAGCCGTCCTCGCGGCTGCCGACCTGCCCTGAGACAAAGAGCAGATCGCCGGACCGGATAGCAGCAGAGTAGCGGTGCATCTCGTAGAGTGCCTGCCGGCCGGCAGGGAAGACGGCGTTGCGCTTGGACATTTGTGTCTCCTCATCCATGTCGAATGGAACCTCAGAACGAAGGCACGTCCCATGAGAGTACTGGGATCTGCCTTGTTTGAGCAGGAGATAGTAGCCCTGGGCTTGCACGGTTAGACGTTGAAATCGACATGGTCTGATGCAAAATGGCCATCAATGATGCGCCCTTCCCTCAACGATCTCACCGCCTTTGTGGCAGTTGCCACCCATCGCAGCTTCCGTCGTGCCGCGGATGAACTCGGCACGGCGCCATCCACACTGAGCCACGCAATGCGAGGGCTTGAGGAACGCCTAGGCGTACGCCTTCTCAACCGAACAACCCGCAGCGTCTCACCAACTGAAGCGGGGCTTGAGATGCTCAGCCGGTTGCAGGTGGCGCTCACGTCCTTGGACGAGGCATTGGACGCCGTCTCCGCCTTCCGAGGCCAAGTGGCAGGCAGAGTCCGGATCAATGCACCGCGGGTGGCCGCGGCCGTTCTCGTCCGTGAGGTCCTCCCGCGCATGGCCGAACGGTTCCCCGATGTGACGGTTGATCTCGTCGTCGAGGGACGCTTGGTTGACATCGTGTCGGGCGGCTTCGATGCCGGTGTCCGTCTTATCGAAGCCATTCCGAAGGACATGATCGCGGTGCCCCTCGCCCGCCCGATCGGGTTCGTCTGTGTTGCATCACCGGCCTATCTCGAGCGCGCCGGTGAGCCGACAACTCCGGACGACCTTCAGCATCATCGCTGCATCGGCCACCGCACGCCGAGCGGCAAGCTGTACCAGTGGGAGTTCGAGCGGGCTGGGCAGGAATTGACGATCGATACAAGCGGACCCGTGGTTCTCGATGACGAGGGACTGATGGCGGACGCGGCCGCACACGGCTTGGGGATCGCGTATGTGGCGAGCTGGGCTGCCGAAGCCGCCATTGCAGAGGGGCGACTGCGGACGGTGTTGTCCGCCTGGATGCACGAACCGGGGCGAGCGGCCATCTACTACCCGGGACACCGAGCCGTGCCGCCGGCCTTGCGGGCCTTCCTCGATGTCGTCAGGGATGTGAGGCAAGTGAACAGTGGATAGTCGGTGTAGGTCTGGATCGGGTCAAACGCGGTCCGTGAGGGCAATTGTCTAAACGTCCGCTCCCCAGGCACATGTGGAAGGTCGGATCACCTGATGTCTTGCACCGCAGCGTCAGCCGACGCTGCGGTGCTCGGAGAAGCTCCCTACTTCTGAAGGCTGACTTTGAAGAATTTCAATGCTTCGCCCTTCGCCGCTTGGTCCACCTGTGCGTCGTACCGAAGCGGCAGGTTGAACTTCCGGCCGAGTTCTGTGGCCTCCGGGTTGGTGAAAGCATGCGCCGCCCCAGGATATTCAATGACCCGGTACTCAGCCTTCGCCGCATCGAAGTCCTTCTTAAGCGCCTCGTACTCCTCGCGTTTCACAAACGGATCGTCGGTCCCATTCAGAACAAGGACCTTGGCCTTGACCGTGCCAGGCGCAGGCGCGGGTGTGTTGAGGCCGAGCGTGGCGTGGAATCCGGCCACCGCATCGAGGTCGGCGCCGGCACGAGCCATGTTCAGCACGACAGCGCCACCAAAGCAGTAGCCAACCGCACCGATCTGCGTCGGGTCAACGGAGGGATGTCGAGCAAGTTGAGCTTGCGCGGCACCAAAGCGCGCTTCCATCACCTTCGGGTCCTTCATGACGAGAGTCGCTAAGGCGCCGGCGTCATTGGGATTGTCGGCGACCTTCCCGTCCCCGTACATGTCGGCAATGAACGCGGTGTAGCCCTGTTGCGCGAACTTCTGCGCCTCGGTGTGCATGTGCTTGGTGATGCCCCACCACTCGTGCACCATGATGATACCGGGACGCTTGCCCTGAACTGCATCGTCGTAGACGACGAAGCCCCTCATGGTCGTGGTGCCGTCCTGGTACGTGACCGGCTCCTCCCTGATTGCTGCGTACGAGCTTGTGGTCATCACCAACGCCCAGAATGCTGCTGCCACGATTGTCCTCATGAGGATCTCCTGCTCATTTTCAGGGACGGAAAAGCCTCCACAGCTCCCTAGTACGCAGCGCCTAGCTTCCCTCCCGGGGTGATACTGCTCCTTTCCAAGGGTCATGGCTATCGCCAGGGCACTCAAACAAGGAGGTCTTCGGAAGATTGTGCGAAGGTCCGCTCGCGCTGCGAATGCAGGCGGATGGGCAAGGTCAGTCCCGTGCCAATGGCAGACCTTCCCAAGCTCCTTTGACTTCAGGAATGCTCCGATTGGAAGGTCCACCATTGCAAGGTGAGAGGAATGCTGACTGGACCGGGGGTGAATTGCAGGGTCCACGTCATGACAGTCGAACTCGAAGCCGCGGTGCCGCCCAGTCGATGAAGGCCCGAGCCTTGGGTGCGAGCCGACCTCCTTCGGGATAGACAAGGGTCACAGGCATGGGCTCGGGGGCGAACTCTTCGAGGATCGCGAGCAGGGCACCTGAGCGCAACTCCTGCTCGATTTGATATGACAGGAGACGGACAGTCCCCAGACCCGCCACCGCCGCGGCCACCGCAGCTTCCGTCGAGTTCACAGCCAGGCGCGTCCGCGGCTCGGCTGTCCAGGCGGGGCTGTCGCCGCGATAGCGCCATTCGGGCGCGCGCTCAAAGCCCTGGAACGTGATGCCGTCATGCTGTGCGAGATCGCCTGGCGTATTGGGAACTCCGCGTCGAGCGAGGTAGGCAGGGCTGGCGCAGGCAATACGGCGGATAGACCCGACCTTCGTCGCCCGTAAGCCGCCATCGACCAAATGGCCAATGCGAACGGCAACATCGATGTGTTCCTCGACTAGATCCACTTGGCGGTCGTTGAGGAAAAGCCGCAGGTCGATCTCTGGGTGCTCCTTCAGGAAGTCGAGGGCGATCGGCAAGACATGAATTCGACCGAACATCGTAGGCGCTGTCACGTGAAGCTCACCCCTGAGCGTAGTGTACTCGCCCGCCGCCTCGCGCTCTGCTTCCCCGACTTGCTCCAGGATGCGTTTGGCCGCCTCCACATATCCGCGGCCCGCGTCGGTCAGCTCAACCCGTCGACTTGTGCGCACCAGAAGCTGGGCGTTCAGGTGCCGCTCCAGGTCCGCCACCTTGCGGCTCACCGTAGCTAGAGGCGCGCGCAGGCGGCGTGAGGCGGCCGACAGGCTTCCCTCCTCCACGACGGCGAGCAGAACGGCCATGGCGTCGAAGCGGTCCATCGCACCTTCCAAAAAATGAGAGGAAAGGTCTTGAATTCGTAGGATACCGGTTGGGACAGGGAGGGTCTAGTGTCTGCCCAGACTCGGGCGTCGACATCGATCAGGATCATCACCTGGGTCACAAAACCTTGGAGCTTCTCCCATGCCCCTCTCGCTCTCCCGTCGCGCTTTCGCCTTTGGACTTCCGACTGCCGGGCTTATGGCCGGTGCACAGACCCTGCCTGCACGAGCCGTAAGCAGCCAACCCGCCTCCGCTGTCACGCCGCTCGCGCAAATCAAGGTGGGCCGCTTTACCGTGACGGCGCTGTCGGATGGCTACGCGGATATGTCCTATGGCTACTTCCCGGGCCGGACGTCCGAGCAGGTCGAAGCCGCGGCCAAGGCCCAGTTCACGGCACGGCCGAGCGGTGTGCGCTTTCTGTTCAATCAGTATCTCATCGAGGACGGATCGAGCCGCATCCTGATCGATGCCGGACCCGCCGGCACGCTGGGACAAACCGGGCAACTTCCCCAGGCGCTTGCCGCCCGCGGGTTGAAACCCGAACAGGTCGACGCTGTGATCGTGACTCACATGCACCAGGATCACCTGGGAGGCCTTGTCGCAGGCGGCCGCCGTGTTTTCCCGAAGGCGGAGGTGTATGTCGACCGGCGCGACATCGCGCATTGGACCGATCCGAGCAAGCAGGCCGCCGCGCCCGACTATCTGCAACCCAGCTTCCGCCTCTCGGCCGACCTCGTTCGGCTGTATCCGAAGCTCCAGGCCACCCAGGGCGACCACCAGATCGCCCGCGGCGTGTCACTTGTCGACCTTGCGGGACATACTCCAGGCCACATCGGTGTGCGGATCGAGGACCGAGGACAAAGCCTAATCATGGTCTCCGACATGCTGTTTCCGGTGGTGCACCCGGCCATGGGAACCGACGTGAACTTCCTGATGGAGGCGGATCGGCCGGCAGCACAAGCCATGCGAGCCCGTTTCTTCCCCCGGGCAGCCGAGGAGGGTGTGCTCATTGCAGCAACGCACATGCCTTTCCCTGGTCTCGGCCGGATCGTGTCCGACCAAGGCCATTTGGCTTGGCATGCCGCTGACTGGGCCTACCAGGACTGATGCCGCAATCCTCCTGTTTTCCACGAGGTTGACCATGCTACACAGATGGCTCGAGATCGCATCGACCCCTTCAGTGAAGGTCGCGCGTGAGCGATACGGAAGCGCAGCCCAGTACGCGCGCCTGGATGGCACGCTGGACAGGGCTGGGCCGGTCCGCAACGACCGGCTCGGCGACGCAGAAGCGGCTTTCATTGAAGGACGCGACGGGTTCTATCTCGCCTCTGTCTCCGAAACCGGCTGGCCTTATGTGCAGTACCGGGGTGGCCCGGCGGGATTCCTGCGCGTCCTGGACGATCACACGCTTGGCTTCGCGGATTTTCGGGGCAATCGGCAGTATGTGACGACCGGCAACGTTGCGGAGAATGATCGGGTCTCGCTGTTCCTGATGGACTACGCTCATCAGCGGCGGCTCAAGATCTTCGGGCACTTGCGGATGATCGATGTGAGCGCGGACCCCGAACTGGTGGCAACCCTCGCCGTGCCAGACTACGCGGCTCGTTCCGAGCGCGGGGCCCTCATCCAGGTTGAGGCTTTCGACTGGAACTGCCCTCAGCACATCACCCCTCGCTTCACGCACGAGGAACTGGACCTGGTGCTCAATCCGGTGCGTGAGGAGATCGAGCGTCTGCGCGCCGAGAACCGACGCCTGCGTCATCGGCTGGGCCGAGAGGCGGGAACGGCCGGTCAGGATTGATATCACCAGGCGCACGATGCGCATCACTGTACGCAAGCAATACCGTCGGCGCACTTGAACCGCCCTTCGCAGATTTCAATGACGACCATCACCTCGGGAACACGTACGGTCCGCATTGGGTCATCCGAGGAGATGGCTAACGCCACAGGAATGTCTGTTGTCTCCTTCGTCAGCAGACCTTCGGTGTACTTCGCGAATGTGCCGAGACCTGACTTTCCTACACACGATGCGGCGCCATCGGAGAGCCGGATCGCCAGGGAATAGGGTGCCCTCTTGCCGCTGGCCTACTTCGGACCGGAACGTGGGTTGCGCGCGCAGGCCTCAGTCCGGCGCCCCCTCCATCTTGATCGCTTAGTAGCGGCCGCCGACCCCGAGGCTCATCGCCTGGTCGCCGATCTCGAACACCTTCGCCACCACGAGGTTGACCGGCACCGTCAGCTTGTTGTTCGTCCAGTCGGCGCTCGATTCCGTGTTGAGCGTGACGCTCCACCCCTGACCGAAATTGTACGACGCGAATGGCTGGACGAAGGTGGAGCTCACGTTGAAGCGACCGGGCGGCGGGCATAGGACCAGACGTGGTTGGCGAGCCCCCGATGGTCCACGCCCCTGGTGCGTCAGCACGACGCCGGTCGGACCCACGCCCCATTTCTCCGTGCCGAGGCTGTCATCGGTGGCGGCCGGCCACAGGAAGGCGGGGCCAACACCCCAGATCAGCCCGCCCGCCGTCGGCTTCGACGGCGAGAGGAAGAAGCTCTTGGTGGTTTCGCCTAATCCGAATTCGAAGGTCGGCACGTCCCGGGCGTGGAACCATCCCGCGATGATGCTGCCGGCAGCCAGCAATCCCCGGACGGCCCAACCGATCATCGCAACCTCCCCGAAATGGCCGCAAGGATGTCAGTGCACCGCGGAGGGACTCGTTGCGGCAGGCTCCCGAC
This sequence comes from Microvirga terrae, assembly GCF_013307435.2. NCBI lineage: Bacteria > Pseudomonadati > Pseudomonadota > Alphaproteobacteria > Hyphomicrobiales > Methylobacteriaceae > Microvirga > Microvirga terrae. The sequence goes on along the minus strand of NZ_CP102845.1, from coordinate 2,147,518 downwards.
CGCTCCCGAGATCGGACGCGAACCCGAGCGGCAGGGTGGCCACGACCAGCGTACCCCGCGCATGGCTCAGGAGCCGCAGGCTGCCGCCGAACCGCACCATGCGGGCCTGCATGCTGGTGACGCCGACCCCGAGCAGGGCCCCGCTCTCGGCCGCCTTCCGGACGCCGCGGGTCAGCCCACAGCCATCATCGAGAACGCGCAGCTTCAGGGTATCGGCCTCGACCCGCAGGTCGATGATCAGCCGGGACGCGGCCGCATGCCGATAGGTATTGGTCAGCGCCTCCTGGATGACCCGGAGCAGAGCGCGCTGGACATCGAAGGGGAGGCTGTCAGCCGTGTCGGGCATGCGGATGGAGGCGTCCAGGCCCGTCCGGCGCGCGAAGCCGGCCGCAAAAGCCTGCACGGTTCCAGCCAAGCCGCTATGCTCCAGGCCCGGCGGGTGCAGGAGATAGGTAAAACTGCGCAGCTCCCTGGCAGCTTCCTCCACCGCGTCCGCGGCCTCATTGAGCACCTTCTGGCCCTCGCCGGAGCTGACATACTGCTTCAGCCGCATGAGGTGGAGGTCGGCTGCCACGAGATGCTGGGTAGTCGAGTCGTGCAGTTCCTCGGCGATCCGTTGCCGCTCCTCGTCCTGGAGGCTCAGGAAGCGTCCGGCGAGCTCATCCAAGGCTGCCTTGGCGGCACGCTGTTCCGTGACGTCGGTGAAGAAGACGCTCAATCCCTCCGTCGAGGGGCAGACCAGAAGATCGAGACAGCGGCCGCGCCGGAGGCCGGACATCACCTCACGCCGGATGCGCCGCCGCCCCTCCATGCCCTCGCGAATGACGCGGCTGCACTCGGCATCAGGACTGCACAGGTCCCAGAGGGACGTGCCCAGGACCTGGTCCAAATCCGGGCCCACCCAGTCCCTCGCCGCCTCGTTGAGGTCGGTGACGCGATAAGACCTGTCCAAGGTGAAATAACAGTCGCTGACGCTGGCCAGGACAGACCTGAGCCGCTCGTTTGCATGGTCGACCTCTACCGCCGCTCCGATGCGACCCGGCAGGTCATGCTGCTGCCGCTTCTCCGATGCGGTCCGAGGCGAGGACAGGTCACCCATGGCGCAGCTCCAGAACAAGGGAACAACCGGATGACGGAGATTGTCGCGGTGCCGTCGATGTGGCTGGCTAGGCGATCCGCATCCGATTGGCCTGGCAGTCTAACATAGATTAAACGGCGACGGGATGGGACGGCACCAGCTCGCGCTGGCATGTGTGTCGGCACCAATGACGGCTTCGGCATTGGATATGAGCGCTGATGTTGTTCCTATCAGAGCATCGATCTCACTGCGTACAAACTGCGCAAGGTCTCTTCAGGGTGAGGCAGTGACGATCCCCTGCCCTCCGGGAACGTCCGCTGTCCCTGGCGAGCCTGTGTGAAAACTCGAACAGGCTGGGCCTTGGCGCACTATTTATACAATCTTGTGCTTTTGCACCGGGAAATCCCCGGCCTTCTCGCGACCGCAAGACAGAAAATTGCTCGAAGACACGAACGGTCAGTGTTTTCACACAGGCTCCCTGGCAAGAGCAGACTTTAGGCCCACTTCCGAGAGGTGCCACGTCCGGACCTTTCGTCTACCGAGTTCATGCTTCGGCCGTCGCACGGCAGATGGTCACGCCCAGGGGGAGAACCGACATCGACTCAGAGTGCTTGCAGATCCGCTTGCGGTCAGTGAATGGTGGGATCCAACGTAATCGACAGCAAGGTACGGCCGGTGGGATCCGCGATATCGAGCCTCCAGCCTTGCCAGGATGCGCCGAGTTGGATCGCCTCGGTCCGAATATCCTCGATGGCCTGCAACGCCATTTCTTTCGCCGTGGCCAAATCCGAGACCTCGATGCCGATGTCATCCAAGATCATCTCTTCGCCGTTCGCCAGGTGAAAATAGCAGCGCATCGATGGTTCTGGATCCAAGAGGATGGCAGGGTGCTGACCGAGACCTCAGGTGGTATCGATACTGCTAAGGTCTTATACTGGTATTTAGCCGTACGCCATGGCCTTGCCAATAGAACGACTTGGCAATCCTCGTACGCGGAATAAAAACCACACCAAACCGTTACGCTTTCTTATTGGTGGTAATGTACTGGCCTTGCCAAGCTGCACAGATGGAAACGGTCCGCCACAATGAGAACGAGCATGCGCAGGAGATCAGCACCCACGGGCCGGTGGAGCGCTCCCATGACCGCATTCGTGGGATTCATGGCCGGCATTTTTCTCGCTACGGCTCGCCATTTCAGCCATAACCATCTCGGGTACACTCCAGACGGCTTGGTGGCGCATTTCATCCCCCACTTGATCGCCACCGTCTCGATCTGTGCACTCCTGTTTGCTCTCGCCTCCATGATCCTCAACCGGCTCATGCAGAAGCGATGATGATGAGCCAGTGTAGGTCGGCATGACGCTCTTGGGCGAGGTGGAAGCGCTTGAAATGCCTCAGGATGCAGCCACCGTAGTTTCGACCGTAACGACCTACCGCTCCATCATCGTGGGGACCAGATCCAATCATCGGGTGGGATGAGCCGGAAGGGGATCCAACTCGTAAAACGCAAGCCCTCACCTGGACAGCGTGCGTGGGGCTTGTGGGATGCTGTGTTGGCCGTTCTAGCGCTAGCCAGCTTTGGGAAATGGCACAACCGTTCCATCCACCCGATCGACCTCTGTCTCGGCCAAATGCCCTGCTCTGGCGGTTTGAGCGCGCTCGGCGGCGGAACGCACATAGGATACCAGGGTTTCGCTCGGGCAGGGCTTGGCCAGGAACGCGGCTCCCGGCGGCAGATCTCCTTGCCTCGGCCATTCCCGTCCCGAGGTGATCAGGATTTCGGTGCTGGGCCAGTGCTCGTGAACCTGGCGGGCGAGCGCGTAGCCGTTGCGGCCCGGTGGCATTTCGACGTCCGAGAGCACGACGTCCACCTCAACCCCGGCCCTCAGCAGGGTGAGGGCCTCGTCAGCGTTGGCTGCTTCGACAACCCGGAAGTCGGCTTCGATCAGCAGGTCAGCCGTCACCAGCCGCACCAGCGGCTCGTCCTCGACCAGCAATACGGTTCCTAGAAACAAATGCGACACGGGACGAACAGAACGAAAGAATGGCGAGATGAAACGCATCGGCCATGCTTCGGTTCCTTCTCGGAGCACCGCGCTTCGAAGAAGGAGCCGATGGATGATGGTTGGGCTGTTTCAAGCTGCCTCATTCTAGGCTTAAAGTCATAGTTAATGCGCTCCTAACAAGACAAACGAGTCGAATGCCGCAGATGTCGGCTTGGACAAAATTCGTTCGGGGGCATTCCTATGATGTCGATCTCTCGCTGCCTGGCTGGCGGCCTTGTACTCACCTTGGCGACGGCGCTTTATTCCGGGCCGGTCTCGGCTAAGCCTGCTGCGCACGTAACCCTCACGCCGGAGCGGATATCGGAGCTTCGGCAGATCAACAGCCATGTGAACAGCACCATTGTCGAAGTGTCCGACATGGACCAGTACGGACGCGAGGACGTCTGGACGCTTCCGACGAGTGGCCGGGGCGACTGCGAGGATTTCGCGCTGCTGAAGCGCAAGCTGCTCTTGCAGCGTGGCTGGCCGGCCTCGGCGCTGTCGATCTCGGTCGGCACGACCTCATCCGGTGAGCCGCATGCGGTGCTTGTCGTGACGACGGTCAGTGGCGAGTACGTCCTGGACAACCTGACCTCGTCCATCCTTTCGCCCGCCCAAACAGGCCACACGTTCCTCTCACGGCAGTCGGGCCGCGGGTGGGTTTCGGCTTCGGGCGCAAGGACCAGCGAGCCAACGGTGGATCTTCCCGTCGCCCGTGGCCTGCCGGTGGCGCAGGCCGGGTTTCGCCGGCCGCGCGGCTGACCCGCTCCCTCTCCAGGTAAGCCGTGGAACTGAGTTGGCTATAGGATCGTTCGCCGGTTGGGCCAAATCAGCGTCCCGTCGGGTATTGCTTGCCCCTGATAGTTGAAGACTATTAGGGGCTTTCCTTTAGTTCGCGCTCGAAGGACAGGCTAAAGCCGAGGTGCGGGCAGGTATAAAGATTGTCTATCCGTTAACAGGCGCAGGCATATTCACATATCATCTGAAAATATTTCTAAGGATGCGCCGGAACCATGTTCTTGGTTGGGCGTCATCTAGCAACCTGAGCCGCTCTTCTGCGATCAGCCTCCATTAGTACTCTCTTGTAAGGTGAACCATGAAGCGTTCGCACGCTCTCGCTTTGTCAGCGATGACCCTGTTTCTTGCCACGTCGGCCTCCGTTCAGGCCCAGATGCCCAGGTCAGGCCAACAATGCCAGCCTGCCGTTGCCAATGCATCCATGTACGGCAACTGCCGCCTCCGCATCGTCCAGGGCCAGGAAGTCTGCCGATGCGCGATCCTTCCGCAGGCACGACGTGCGGTAAACCAGGAGGCCAGAGCTGAGACGACCGGATCCATCGGGGCGCCTGGAGCATCGTTCCTGGATCGGCTCTTCGGCTCTGGCACCAACTCGGTCACGGCCGGCACTTCAGCGCGATCCGCGGCGGGTTCTCCTGCAATCGCTGGTTCCGTGACGGGCAGGAGTGCGACCTCCTCCGGCAGCGCTATGGCAGGCGCAGTCGGGAACTCGGGTTCCGGTAGTGCAGCCGGACGATCAGTAGCCGGAGGCCTCGCCGGGGCCGCGTCTGGAGAGGCATCGGCTGGCGCTTCCATCGGCGGGAGCTCTGCTGGTGGCAGCAGCCCGGCCGGCAGCAGCGGTGGCATCGGAGGCTCGAGCGGCAATGGCAGCCGCGGGTCGGCAGGATCCGGCGGCAATGGCAATGGCAACGGACCGGGCAACGGAAACGGTCAGGGGCCAGGCAACAACAACGGCCTCGGCAATGGATCGGAGCCCGCCGACAATACCAGTACCGACGTGAAGGGCACCGATCCGTCCAATCCAGGTGGCGGCAACGGCAACGCGGGTGACGGCGGCGATCGAGGCGGCAATGGGAATGGTGGTGGGAACGGCGGCGGCAATGGTGGAAGGCGCTGATCGCCGGCTCCTGCCGTCGGCCTGATAGTCCGGCCCGAGCGTCTTTCCGATCCACAGGTCGACATGGAAGCTCACCACGGCCCTTGGCTGCTTGAACAGCCAAGGGTTGAGCGGGCAATTCTACAGGCAAGCGGGACCTTCGCTCGCACTTTGGTGCAGGTTCTACAAGCCGCCTGAACCGATCACCGAGTTTGGGTGAAAAGTCCGCGCTGGGTCAAGCTGAGCCGCGGGCATGGCCGTGTGAGGGTCCGCTGTCGGGGGCTTCACGGACAGTATCCTCACGGTCCATACCAGGCTGCCTCCTATTTCGACGATTATGGAAGTAATGCTTGACCTGCGCAGCGGACCCCTGCATCTTATTTCCATGAACATCGAACAAGCCGCCAAGCAGCTCGAAGCGCTCGGGAACACCACGCGGCTCCAGGTCTACTGCACGCTGGTCCGGGCCGGAGAGGCCGGCCTGCCGGTCGGGCAGATCCAGGAACGCCTCGGCATTCCGCCGTCGACGCTCTCGCATCACCTCCAGCGGCTCCTGCTGACCGGGTTGGTGACGCAGGAGCGGCAGGCCACCACTCTGATTTGCCGGGCCAGCTACCCAGCGATGAACGGCCTCATCGGTTTCCTGGCCGACGAGTGCTGCGCCGACGCCGGATGCTCGACCCGGGCGGAGAACGCCGCCTGATCATTTTTTGCCCGATATTTCGATACTACCGGAAATATGAAAAGGAGAGACAAATGGCTGGCTTCCTACCCTTCATGCTCCATCTCGCTCGCGTGGCCCGGAACCGTCGGCATGTCGTCGCCCTCGGCGAACTGGACGACCATCTCCTGCGCGACATCGGCCTCGAGCGGGCGGACGTCCTCGCCGTCCTGGCCCAGCCGCGCCACCGCGATCCCTCGCGGATGCTCAAGGTCCTCTGCTGCCAGGGGCGCGTCTTCGTCGAGCGCGTCCGCGACGGCTTCGCTCCCCGCCCTGCTTCCTGCTGCTGACCAAGGAGTCCTCCCATGACCACGCTCGATAACCTTCCCGTTGCCATCATCGGCGCGGGCCCGGTCGGTTTGGCCGCCGCTGCCCATCTCATCCAGCGTGGCCTGCCCGTAAAGGTCTACGAGGCCGGAGCCACCGTCGGCGCCAACGTAAGAGACTGGGGCCACGTCCGCCTGTTCTCGCCGTGGGAGTACAACACCGACACAGCGGCCCGCGCCCTGCTCCAGTCCCATGGCTGGCGGGAGCCGCCCGGGAAGGTCATGCCGACGGGATCGGACCTATACGAGGCCTACCTCACGCCTCTGGCCGAAACGCCGGAAATGGCGGCGGTGATCGAGACGGGAGCCACGGTGAAGGCGATCACCCGGCAAGGAGCCGACAAGGTGCTCAGCAAGGGCCGCGAGACCAAGCCCTTCGTGCTGGCCGTCTCGAACGGCAACGGCGCGATCCGGCGCGACCGCGCCCGGGCGGTGATTGACGCCTCCGGCACATGGACGGTTCCCAATCCCCTCGGCGCGGGCGGCATCCTCGCCGAGGGCGAGGCGGAGAATGCGGCAAACATCGCCTATGGCATCCCGGACGTGCTCGGGCGCGACCGCGCTGCCTACGAGGGCAAGACAACGCTCGTCGTGGGTGCCGGGCATTCGGCCGCCAACGTCCTGCTCGACCTCGCCCGGCTCGCGGAGCGCAATCCCGAAACGTCCATCGTGTGGGCGACCCGCGGCGAGAACCTGATGCGCGTGTACGGCGGCGGAAGCGCCGACCAGCTTCCGGCCCGCGGCGAGCTCGGTTCGAGCCTCAAGGCCCTCGTTGATAGCGGACGGCTCACGCTGGTCTCCGGTTTCTCCGTGGTCCGCGTCAGGGCCGATGGCAATCAGGTCACCGTCGATGGCGAGACGCCGCAGGGCATCCGCGAGATCGGCCCGGTCGACCGGATCGTGGTGTCGACCGGACAACGCCCCGACCTCAACCTGACCCGCGAGCTGCGGCTCGACCTCGACCCGTGGCTGGAAAGCTCGAAGGCGCTCGGGCCGCTGATCGACCCGAACCTGCACTCCTGCGGATCGGTGCCGCCGCATGGCCACCGCGAACTCGCCCACCCGGAGCCGGGCTTCTACACGGTTGGCATCAAGTCGTATGGCCGTGCCCCTACCTTCCTGATGCTCACGGGCTACGAGCAGGTCCGGTCCGTTGTGGCGGCCATCGCCGGCGATCTTGCGGCGGCTGACGACATCCACCTCGTGCTGCCGGAGACGGGTGTGTGCTCGACCAACATCCCCGCAGATAGAGCAACGGCATCCTCGGGATGCTGCGGCGGCGCCGCCCCAGCGCAGGTCGATGCCTGCTGCGTCGCGGATGCCGAGGCCAAGGCGGCGGGCCAGTCGGGCTGTGGCTGCGGACCCGCGAAGACGCCGGAGAAGGTTGCAGAGCCTGTGGGCTGCTGCTGAGATCGGCCCGTGTCGAATCCGGTGAGCGAGTCCCTAGCGAGCGAATCCGCCATGCCGAAACAGAACCCGAGGGTGGTCATCTCCGCCCTCGGGATCACGCAGATCCTCGCCTGGGGATCGTCCTTCTACCTGCCGGCCGTGCTCGCCAAGCCGATCGCCGCCGACACCGGATGGTCGCTCGGCTGGGTCGTGGCCGGGCTGTCCGTCGGACTGCTCGCGGCCGGGCTGGTCGCGCCCCGGGTCGGGCGCACCATCGATGCGAAGGGCGGCCGTCCGGTCCTCGTCGGCAGCTCGGTCATGCTCGCGGCCGGACACGCGACGCTGGCGCTCGCCTATAGCCTTCCGGTCTACCTGATGGCTTGGCTCGTCATGGGCGTCGGCATGGGATCGGGCCTCTACGACGCGGGATTCGCCACGCTGGGCCGCCTGTACGGCAAGGATGCCCGGCGCGCGATCACCACCCTGACCCTGTGGGGCGGCTTCGCCAGCACGGTCTGCTGGCCATTCAGCGCCTGGCTCGTCGAGCACTTCGGCTGGCGCGGCGCCTGTGCGGCCTATGCCGCGATCCATCTGCTCGTATGCCTTCCGCTGCACGCCTTCGTCATACCCGGCATCGGGGCGCCCGCAGGTGGCGGCAAGGCCTCCGGCGCGAAGCCAGGGCAAACGTCTCCTGCCCACCTGACCGGAACCCGACGGACGCGCGCGTTCATGCTCCTTGCCATGATCCTCACCCTCGGAGCCATGACCGCCTCCATGATCGGAGTGCACCTGCTCACCTTCCTCCAGGCACGGGGGCTCGGCCTTGCTGCCGCCGTCGCGCTCGGTGCGCTGGTCGGCCCGTCGCAGGTCGGCGCCCGCATCGTCGAGATGACCTTCGGTCGCCACTACCATCCGATCTGGACCATGGCAGCCTCCGTCACCCTCGTTGCGTGCGGGGCCGTGCTGCTGTTCCTCGGGTTCCCGATCCTGGCGCTTGCCTTGGCGCTGTACGGTGCGGGCAATGGCATCGGCTCGATCGCGAAGGGAACCCTGCCGCTCGCACTGTTCGGAGCGGAGGGGTACGCGTCGCTCATGGGCAGGCTGGCGATGCCCAGCCTGCTCGCCCAGGCGCTCTCGCCCTCTCTCGGCGCAGTCCTGATCGAGTGGAGCGGTCCGGGTGCCGCCCTCGGCTTCCTCGCCGGGATGACGTGCCTGAACATCGTCCTCGTCGGGGCGCTGTGGGTGACGACCTGGGATCGTTGATGTCAGGCCGACGCCCCGCCATCGCCGCACGCAGGCGGCCATCGTAAGCGCTTGCCAGGTCGTGCAGAGCCCCAACCGTGTCGCCCACGAAGGACGAGCCGTGCATCAGGGCCAGAGCGCGTGGGGCAAGGTCGGCCAGCCGGCGAACGGTCGGTGCGATGCTCGGCCCGAGGCTCGTGTCGTAGAAGATGTCCTCGGCCGCAAGTGCCGGGCCCACGATGTCGCTTTCGGTGAGCGCAGGGCCGTTGCCCAGATGCGTGAAGAGATCGCCGCAGAACAACGTTCGGCTGGTCTCCTCAAAGATCACGCCGGCATCCCAGCCGTGCGGCACATGCGGCGTGTCGATGTACCGGATCCGCTTGCCGCCGATGTCGATCACCTCGCCATTCGACAGCACACGCGGCGCACGATCGGCCATGTCATTCAGCGACACCAGCATCCCGTCATTCCGTGCGCGACCTGCGCGTTCGGGGCCACGGCCAGCCATTCGTTCATAGCGCCGCATTCGTCGGCTTCGTAGTGGCCAAACGTAATCCAGCGTAGGTCCTGCACTGGCATGATCCGGGACACGGCTTTGGACACAAGCGGGAACATCTTCCGCAGTCCGGCGTGGAACAGGAGCGGCTCCTCCCCGACGACGAGGAACTGATTGAACGTAAATCCGGCTGGCGGCACGATGTCAGGCACGTAAGTCGAGAAACAGTAGATGCCATCTCCGATCTCGTCGATGCGTGTTTCCATCGAAGTGCTCCCTGGTCTACCCCGCGTCCACGGGATTAGAACCCGTTTTCGGTTCGGAAATGCGGCATTCACGACCCGTTCCTGGGACACTGGGCTGACAGTTCGGGACGCTCAACGTCATTTTCCCACCAGGTCTAAGGTCCGGTTGGGGTCAATCTGAGGCATTCAGCGCGACCGTAACAAGGTCCGCTCTCTGGCTGCTTCCTGACGTTTGCTGATTCTGGCAGTCAGGTTCGACCTGCGGGTGAACCGATGCGACAGCGTGGAAAAGCTCATTTAGTTGAGCTTGCTTCCCATGCGCTTCCCAATCCGGTTTTCTGGGAAGCAGGACCAAAACCAATCAGCATCTAAGTGCTTGATAGGACTTGGTGAGCGCGCTGGGACTCGAACCCAGGACCCTCTGATTAAAAGTCAGATGCTCTACCGGCTGAGCTACGCGCTCCCAGGGGTGAGCCCGAGATAGGGGCTATCGTGCGTCGGGTCAATGGAAAAGCCTTGCCGGGAGGGCAAAACCTCGGGCGCTGTACCGGAAGAGGGGTGTTTCGGCCAATGGTTACAGGCGGGAAGAGGCCTGCGCCGGCCGATCAACCCTCCGCCCCCATGGCCACGTTGTCGGCGTGCTGGCCGATCTCCGCCTTGCTGTCCCGCTCGCCCCTCGCCCATCCTTCCTTGACCTCACCGATATAATCGTCAAGCCTGCCCTCGGCGATCGCCTTGCGCAACCCGGCCATGAGTTCCTGGTAATACGCCAGGTTGTTCCAGGTCAGGAGCATCATGCCCAGGATCTCGTTCGAGCGGACGAGATGATGGAGATAGGCTCGGCTGTAGGTGTTGGAGGCACTGCACTTCGATTCCGGATCGAGCGGCCTCACATCCTCGGCGAAGCGGGCGTTGCGCAGGTTCATGCGGCCGTGGCGGGTGAAGACCTGGCCGTGGCGCCCGGCCCGTGTGGGCATGACGCAGTCGAACATGTCGACACCCCGGCGCACCGCCTCGACGATGTCGTCCGGCGTGCCGACCCCCATGAGATAGCGGGGCTTTTCTCGGGGCATATGCGGCTCGACCGTTTCGATCATGCGCAGCATCACGTCCTGCGGCTCGCCCACCGCCAAACCGCCGATAGCGTAGCCTTTGAGGCCGAGCGCCGCGAGTTCCCTGGCGCTCTCGATGCGCAGCCGCTCCACGGCTCCTCCCTGGACGATGCCGAACATCGCCTTGCCGGGCTGCTCGCCGAAGGCCACCCGGCAGCGCTCGGCCCAGCGCAGAGACAGGCGCATGGCCTTTTCAGCCACCTCGTCGGAACAAGGCAGCTTCACGCATTCGTCGAGCTGCATCTGGATGTCGGAGCCGAGCAGGCCCTGAATCTCGATCGAGCGCTCCGGCGTCAGCACATGGGTCGAGCCGTCAATATGGGACTGGAAGGTCACCCCGGTCTCGTCGATCTTGCGCAGGGCCGACAGGGACATGACCTGAAAGCCGCCGGAATCGGTCAGGATCGGATAGGGCCAGTTCATGAATTGATGCAACCCGCCGAGCCTGGCAACGCGCTCCGCCCCGGGCCGGAGCATCAGGTGATAGGTGTTGCCGAGTACCACGTCGGCGCCGAGCGCCTTCACCTGGTCGGGATACATGGCCTTCACGGTGGCGGCCGTACCGACCGGCATGAAGGCGGGCGTGCGGATGACGCCGCGTGGCATCCGGATCTCGCCGTTGCGCGCCGCGCCGTCGGTCTTGTTGACGGAGAAGGTGAAGCTCTCGGTGGTCATTCAGAAACTCTCTGTGTCGTTCCCGGTCGAAGCGCAGCCAACGGAAGGCCATTCATAACCGCCGCGCCTCGGCGATGGCCCCTGCCCGGCCTTCTGAGCCGGGGACGGCAGGCGGCTCAGCGGCGGTAGAGGAGGCTTCCATCGCCATAGGAGTAGAAGCGATAGCCGGTCTCGATCGCATGGGCATAGGCCGTCTTCATGCATTCCAGCCCTGCAAAGGCGGAAACCAGCATGAAGAGAGTCGAGCGCGGGAGGTGGAAATTGGTCATCAACACGTCCACCGCCTTGAAGCGATAGCCGGGCGTAATGAAAATGGCGGTATCGCCGGAGAAGGGTGCGATCGTCCCATCGTCCTGGGCGGCGCTTTCCAGCAGCCGGAGGGACGTCGTGCCGACCGCCACGATGCGCCCTCCCCGGGCCCGCGCCTCGTTGAGGGCCCGAGCGGTCTCCGCCGAGACGGAACCCCATTCGGCGTGCATGCGGTGCTCGTCGGTGTCATCGGCCTTCACCGGCAGGAACGTGCCCGCCCCCACATGGAGCGTCACGAAATGGCGGGCGATGCCGCGTTCGTCGAGGCGACGGAAGAGATCCTCCGTGAAATGGAGGCCGGCCGTCGGGGCTGCCACTGCCCCCTCATCCCTGGCATAGACGGTCTGGTAATCCGACAGGTCCTTGTCGTCGGTCGGTCGCTTTCCGGCGATGTAGGGCGGCAGCGGCAACTCCCCAAGCCGGGCGATCGCCTCATCCAGGAAGGCTCCGGCGAAGGAAAAGCGCAAGCCGACATCGCCGCCCTCCCCCTTCTCCACAACCTCCGCGTCGAGGCGCACGAGTTCGCAGGCCGTGCTCTCGGACTCGTCCCCGAAGCGGATTCGGTCGCCGACATTGAGCTTCTTGGCCGGACGGGCGAAAGCCCTCCAGCGGTCGCCCCCCTCCCGCTTGTGCAGCATGATCTCGACCCGCGCGGCGGTGTCCCCGCGAACGCGCAGGCCGTAAAGCCGGGAGGGTATGACCTTGGTGTTGTTGAGCACGAGCACGTCGCCCGGCTGCAGCAGATCCGGCAGATCGCGAACGATCCTGTCCTCGAAACCGGCCTCGGGCCGGACCACGAGCATGCGAGCGGCATCCCGCGGCTCCGCCGGGCGGAGCGCGATGCTGTCTTCGGGAAGATCGAAATCGAACAGATCGACGCGCATGGATCCTGATTGCCGGGCCGTTTGGTCCGCTCCCCGCGGCCGTCGTCGGGCTTGTCCCGGCGAACCCGCCACGTGAGGCACTCTTCCGTTCGTCATGGCCGGGAACGGGCCCGGCCATGACGAACGATAACGCTTTAAGCCGCGTCCGCCGCGACCTTCATGGACACGATGCGGTCTGGATCGCGCACGGGCTCGCCGCGCTTGATCTTGTCCACGTTCTCCATGCCCTCGGTCACCTTGCCCCAGACGGTGTATTGCTTGTCCAGGAAGCGGGCATCGTCGAAGCAGATGAAGAACTGCGAATTCGCCGAATGGGGAAAGTTGGTCCGCGCCATGGAGCAGGTGCCGCGCACATGCGGCTCCGCGTTGAACTCGGCCTTCAGGTCAGGAAGATCCGAACCGCCCGTGCCGGTGCCGGTCGGGTCGCCGGTCTGGGCCATGAAACCCTCGATCACCCGATGGAACGGCACGTTGTCGTAGAAGCCCTGGCGGGCCAGGGTCTTGATGCGCTCCACGTGACCGGGAGCCAGGTCGGGGCGCAGCTCGATGACCACGCGGCCCTTGGTGGTTTCCATGATGATGGTGTTTTCCGGATCTGCCATCGGGATCTCCTGTGCTGGCTGTATTGGCTGAAGTAAGTCGCCTGCCCGCTCACATAGGCCGGGCATCGACGAAACGGAAGGAGAAGACGCGCCCGGCAATGGCACGTCCAAAGCTTTCCGTAAAGGGAAGTGGCGTGCAGCGCTCAAAGGCTTCGCGCACGGCTCGGGTGAAGGGCTCGCGCCGGTCGTCCTGGGTTCCCGCTTTGTAATAGGTGATCCGGGGCTGGCCCAGCACCTCGCCGTTGCGCTTGAAGCTCAGGCGCAGGGTGATTTCCTGACCGGAATAGCCGCTGCCCGAGGCCGGGCGCCAGCAGGCCTGAATGGCCTGGAAGATCTGGGCGATCCGGTCGATACGCTCGACCTTCGGGGCATCGGGACGCGGGCGGACCGTGCCCCTGAGGCCCTCTGGAAGCGGAGGCGGCTGCTGATAGGGCTCTTCCCACGCATACGGGTCGAATGCCGGTGAGAGCACCTGAGCGGCGAGCGGCGGAGCGGCCAGGTTTCCGAACAGGAGCGCGGCGAGGACCAGCCGCGCTCCGGATTCCGGATGAAGGCGCATCACTTCGCGTCGGCGGCGAGCTGCATCTTCACGATCTTGTCGGGGTTCGACACCATGCCGTTGGCGGCGGCATCGCCCTTCTTGATCTTGTCGACGACGTCCATGCCGGACACGACCTCGCCGAAGAGCGTGTACTGGCCGGTGAGCGGCCCGCAGCCCTCGTAGCAGATGAAGAACTGGCTGTTGGCCGAATCCGGGCTCTGGGACCGGGCCATGCCGACGGAGCCGCGCTTGTACGGCGTCTTGGTGAACTCGGCAGGGAGGTTGGGCAGGCTGGACTTGCCGGTGCCGGTTCCGGTCGGATCGCCGGTCTGGGCCATGAAGCCGTCGATCACCCGGTGGAACACGACGCCGTTGTAAAAGCCCTGCTTCGTCAGGGCCTTGATCTGCTCGACATGCTTCGGAGCGAGATCCGGGCGCAGGCGAATGGCGATGCGGCCGTCCTTGGTGTCGAGGAAGATCGTGTTCTGCGGGTCGTTGGCCTGCTGGGCGAGGGCCGGGACGAGGCCGGCGAGCACGAACGCTCCGGCGGCGAGCAAACGCTTCATGGTGGGAAGTCTCCTTATCGAGGACGATGCTACCTATGGCTGCCTGAATCTGGCTTTCAGGCGCTCGGCGACAAGTCCCGGCACGAAGGCCGAGACGTCGCCGCGCATTCCGGCGACCTGGCGCACAAGCGTGGCCGTGATGGGGCGAACAGGGGGCGAAGCCGGGAAGAACAGGGTCTGGACCTCGGGCGCCATGGCGGCGTTCATGGAGGCCATCTGGATCTCGTAGTCGAAATCCGTGCCGTCCCGAAGGCCGCGCACGATCAGGCTCGCGCCGTGGCGGCGGGCCGCCTCGACCGCGAGGTCGTTGAAGGTCACGACCTCGAGCGCGACGCCCCGCTCCTGCAGAACCGGCCCGCAGACCTCGCGCAGCATGTCGGCCCGCTCCTCCGCGGAGAAGACCGGAGCCTTCGAGGAATGGACCCCGATGGCGACCACGATCCGATCGGCCACGCTGCAAGCCTGGCGCAGGACGTCCAGGTGGCCGTTGGTCACCGGGTCGAAGCTGCCGGTATAAAGCGCGGTGCGTGTCATGGGCCAAGGCGTAGCTGGATTAGGGCCATCCGGCAAGCCGTGCGCTGGCACACGGCAAGCCGAGCCGCCCCGTGAGAGATAAGGCTCACCTTAGGTCAGGAGAGAGCCATGATCGTCCGTCTTGTCATTGTCGTCGTCACCGCCGTGGCCGTGTTGAGCCCGGCCGCGCTGTCGAGCCTCGTCTGAGCACAACGGCGGCCGGGACAGACTGCCTTCCAGCCGACGAAAAACCCGCCGACCTGAGCCGGCGGGTTTTCCAATGTTCTCAATCGGCCGACGGGTCTTACCCTTCGGTGGGCTCGCCGCCCTCGGTCGAAACCTCGTCGATGCCTTCGCCGTCCTCGTCCTCGCCCTCGATGTGCTCCACCGAGACCACCTTCTCCTTGTTCTTGGTCGAGAAGACGGTGACGCCCTGCGAGTTGCGGCCGACGACTCGGATGCCCTCGACCGGAACGCGGATCAGCTGGCCGCCATCGGTCACGAGCATGATCTGGTCGGAACCCTCGACCGGGAAGGAGGCGACCAGCTTGCCGTTGCGGCTGTTGACCGCCATGGCCGTGATGCCTTTGCCGCCGCGTCCCGTGATGCGGTATTCGTAGGACACGGTGCGCTTGCCGTAGCCCTTCTCGGAGAGCGTCAGGATGCACTGCTCCTGCGCGCTCATCTCCGCATAGCGCTCCTGGGACAGCGAGAAGTTCGCGCCTTCCGTCTCCTCCGCGTCGTCCGTCGCGTCGGCATCGGCGCCCATCTGCTCGCCGGTCACGGCGCGGCGCATCTTGAGATAGGCCGAACGCTCCTCGCCGGTCGCTTCCACGTGGCGCAGGATCGCCATCGAAATGATGTCGTCACCCTCGGCCAGGTTGATGCCGCGCACGCCCATGGAGTCGCGCCCCTTGAACACGCGCACGTCCGTCACGGGGAAGCGGATGCACTGGCCCTTGGCCGTGGTGAGCAGCACGTCGTCGTTCTCCGAGCAGATCTGCACGTCGACGATGTGGTCGCCCTCATCGAGCTTCATGGCGATCTTGCCGCCGCGATTCACCTGGACGAAGTCCGACAGCTTGTTGCGGCGAACGGTCCCGCGCGACGTGGCGAACATCACGTCGAGCTTGTCCCAGGACGCCTCGTCCTCGGGCAGCGGCATGATGGTGGTGATGCGCTCGCCCTGCTTGATCGGCAGCATGTTCACCAGCGCCTTGCCCTTGGCGTTGGGAGCGGCCAGCGGCAGGCGCCACACCTTCTCCTTGTAGGCCTGGCCTTCGGAGGAGAAGAAGATGACCGGCGTGTGGGTGTTGGCCACGAACAGGCGGGTGACGAAATCCTCGTCCCGGGTCGTCATGGCGGAACGGCCCTTGCCGCCGCGGCGCTGCGCACGATAGGTCGAGAGCGGCACGCGCTTGATGTAGCCGGCATGGGACACGGTCACGACCATGTCCTCGCGGGCGATCAGGTCCTCGTCGTCGACGTCGGAATCCCAGTCGACGATCTGGGTTCGGCGCGGGGTCGCGAAGGCGTCCCGGACCTCGATCAGCTCGTCCTTGATGATGCCCATGATGCGGGCGCGCGAGCGCAGGATCTCGAGATAGTTTGAGATTTCCGCGGCCAACTTGGCGAGCTCGTCGCCGATCTCGTCCCGGCCGAGTGCGGTGAGGCGCTGCAGGCGCAGGTCGAGGATGGCGCGGGCCTGGGTCTCGGAGAGGCGGTAGGTGCCGTCCTCGTTGATCTTGTGGCGCGGATCGTCCACGAGCGCGATGAGCGGCGCGATGTCGTGCGCCGGCCAGTCGCGGCCCATGAGGGCCTCGCGGGCAGCATTCGGATCGGGCGCCGTGCGGATGAGGCGGATCACCTCGTCGATATTGGCCACCGCGATGGCGAGGCCGCACAGCACGTGGGCGCGCTCGCGGGCCTTGTTGAGCAGGTACTTGGTACGCCGGGAGACGACCTCCTCGCGGAAGTCCACGAAGGCCCTGATCAGATCCTTCAGGTTCATCAGCTCGGGACGGCCGCCGTTGAGCGCCACCATGTTGGCGCCGAAGCTCGTCTGCAGCGGCGTGTAGCGATAGAGCTGGTTGAGCACCACGTCGGCCATGGCGTCGCGCTTGATCTCGACCACGATGCGCATGCCGTCGCGGTCGGATTCGTCGCGCAGGTCGGCGATGCCCTCGATCTTCTTCTCGCGCACGAGTTCGGCGATCTTCTCGATCAGCGAGGCCTTGTTCACCTGATACGGGATCTCGGTGAAGATCAGCGCCTCGCGGTCCTTGCGGATCTCCTCGACCTCGGACTTCGCCCGCATGACGATGGAGCCGCGGCCCGTGGTGTAGGCGGACTTGACGCCCGCGCGGCCGAGGATCAGCGCCCCGGTCGGGAAGTCGGGACCCGGAATAAGCTCGATCAGCTCCTCGGTCGAGATGGCGTCATTGTCGATGAAGGCCAGGCAGCCGTTGATGACCTCGCCCAGGTTGTGGGGAGGCATGTTGGTGGCCATGCCGACCGCGATGCCGCCAGCCCCGTTGACGAGCAGGTTCGGGAAGCGCGCCGGCAGGACCGACGGCTCGTCCTTGGACTCGTCGTAGTTGGGCGTGAAGTCGACCGTGTCCTTGTCGATGTCGTCGAGGAGCGGCATCGCCGCCTTGGCGAGGCGGGACTCGGTGTAGCGCATGGCCGCCGGCGGATCGCCGTCCACGGAACCGAAATTGCCCTGCCCGTCCACGAGCATGAGGCGCAGCGAGAAATCCTGCGCCATGCGCACCAAGGCGTCATAGATCGCGCTGTCGCCGTGCGGATGGTACTGACCCATCACGTCGCCGACGATGCGGGCGGACTTCACGTATTTCTTGTCCGGCGTATAGCCGTTCTCATGCATGGAATAGAGGATGCGCCGATGCACGGGCTTGAGGCCGTCGCGCGCGTCGGGCAGAGCGCGGCTCACGATCACGCTCATGGCGTAATCGAGATAGGAGCGCTTCATCTCGTCGACGATGGAAATCAGCTTGATGTCGCTCGCCGGCTGGTCCCCCGCGGGGCCGCCGGAGCGGATATCGTTCGGATCGGTCAAGGTTGGTCTTTCTTAAAACGGTCTGCCCTTTCGCGAGAGGCGGCTTATCGGCGCCGCTTCGTCAAGCCATTCGGCAGGCCCGCGAATCCAATTGAAATCAGTCCCTTAGATGGGGGAAAACGGCGCGATTTTCAAGCTTTTTGACGGGTTTTCCAGAGGCAAGGCAGGGGCCAAAATCCGTTTACGTTTCAGCAACTTATTGTCGGGTCGGGCATCGCCCCGGGACGCCGACCGCCTGCGGCCCTTTCGCGGCCGTGCCCGGATGGTGACATTTTGGGTCAACTGCCACGTCTAAAGGCCTGACCCCGCTTCGTTTCCAGCCGATCGCACGGGTGACGGTCGATGTCCCTCCGGCCCGAGCCCCATCCAAGGCGCCTCTTCGCACGCCGGGGCCGGCATGGCCGGCCCTGACCTTCTCCCCGTCATCACCAGGCTTGTCCCGGCGATCCCGCTTATAGGAACGCCGCGCCTGTCCGAATCGGGACGGGCTCGCCCTGATCCTCCCTACGTCATGGCCGGGCTTGTCCCGGCCATCCCGCTCATGTGAAGCGCCGTGCCTTACGGATCGGGATCACCGGCACAAGGCCGGTGATGACGTGGGAGTGGTGGACAGGTGTGGGTGAGATCATGTTCTCACTTTGTTCTTGACACATGCATCAAGCTAAGCTATATCATGGCGCAGATCGGTTCCTTCGAGGGGCGCGCTCGCGAGGCGTCGCAAGTGTGGGAGCCGGCACGGTCCTGCGACAGGCTTCGCACCCCTGGGCGCGCAGGAGGCCGACCTTGGGCTCTGCCCAGCTGGTCCGCCTGAAAAGAACCGTGCGCGACGAGCAGCTTGGCTCTCGCTTATCACCTCAGACATCGAGCCGGGCTGCCACTCGCGCCACCCTCGATCCTCCTGAAGGCTCGCAGCGCAAGCTGCGGGCCCACAGGTGCTGGCCTCACGGCCTCATCAAAGCCAGCGCTTCTCCCGGAAGCGCCAGTAGAGCCAGGCGCAGGCCACCACGATCACCGTCAGCACGAAGGGATAGCCGTATTTCCAATGCAGTTCGGGCAGCACGTCGAAATTCATGCCGTAGATACCGGCGACCGCCGTGGGAACCGCCAGAATGGCCGCCCAGGCGGCGAGCTTCCGGGTGATCTCGTTCTGCTGGGACTGACCCGTCATCAGGCTCGACTCGAACGCGAAGGCCAGCACCTCCCGCAGCGACTCGATCTCCTCCTGGACCCGCCGGATATGGTCGGACACGTCGCGGAAGAGCGGCTGCATCGCGCCATCGATTCCGGGCAGTCCTGGCTGCTCGAGCCGGCGGCAGACCTCCACCAGCGGCACGGCCGCGTTGCGCAGGCGCAGCAGATCGCGCCGCAGCTGATAGAGCCGGACGATCTGGTCCTGCGGCTGGCTCGCGGTCAGGATGCTGTCCTCGATCTCCTCCACCTCGGCCTGGATCATCTCGATGACCGGCATGTAGTTGTCGACGATGAAGTCCAGGATCGCATAGAGAATGAAGTCCTCGCCCTCCGCGAGCGCCTTCGGGGCCGCCTCGCAGCGCTGCCGGACCGGCGTGTAGGTCGTCGAGGCGCCATGGCGGACGGAGACCACGTAGCCGCGTCCGACGAACAGGTGCGTCTCGCCGAAAGCGATGCGCCCCTCCACCATCTGGGCCGTCCGGGCGACGACGAACAGAGCATCGTGGTATTGTTCGACCTTGGGCCGCTGATGAGCCTTCAGAGCGTCCTCGATGGCGAGCTCGTGCAGGTGGAACTCCCCCTGGACCCTCCTCAGGAGCTCGAGGCTGGGCTCGTGCAGGCCGATCCAGACCACGTGCCCGGGCTTCTTGGACCACTCCCCGGCCTCTTCGATGGGGATCTCCCTGAGACGTCGGCCACCCGCATAGACGGCGGACGCAACCACGCCGGGCATGCCCAGGGACGGAACGGAAACACGCTTGAGAGGCTTTGCCATGTCGATCCAACGCGCAACCATCCTGGCCCGTTGTCGCCGCCGGGGCAAGCCGCTCCCGCGGCCTCCCTGGGGACAGGTGGCCGATCCAGGGGCGGCGTGGTACATTGGCCCCTTGCAGGGGATCGACCGATGACCAAGACCGTCACATCCCTCTTCCACAGCGAACATCACGCGACCACCGCGGTGAACCGCCTGAAGCAGGCGGGCATTCCGGCCGACGATTTGGACATCTGGACCACACCTCACAATCTCGCTCCTCTCCTGGAGGATCTCGGGGTGTCCCGCGCCGACGCTCACGCCTACGCGGAGGGCGTGGTGCGCGGCGGCACCGTGGTGATCGTGCGGTGCCAGGCCCCGGAGGTCGGGAAGGTCGTCGAGATCCTGGACCAGGAAGACGTTCTCGATCTCGACGAGCAGCAGGCGGAGTGGCGGATCGAGGGCTGGGAAGCCGCAGGACCGGCGGGCGACATCGCCCCATCGCCGGACGTGATCCCGGCCGCGGCGGAGACCGACCGGGTGGTCGAGGCCATCCATGGCCGCATCCGCGTCCAGTCCCGCCGGACGGAGCGCCCAGGACGGGAATAGCCGGATCCGCGATCATGCCGCCTCGACGCTGGCGAAACGCCCCTGGAGCGCGGCCGACCGCGTCCGGACGCACAAGGAACGGGCAGCGCCCGCACGAGACCAGCAGCTCGGATGAACGCGCCGCGCCAGCCGCGAGGCGTTGCCTATTGCATCTCCTTCGGCAGGAGGGCGTCGTACTGCTCGGGGGTGAGATAGCCCGTCACGGAGGCGTTGCGGCTTTTCTGGTAGCCCATGATCGCCTCGCGGGTCAGCGGCCCCATGATGGCGTCGACGGGACCCGTGTAGAGACCCAGATCGCGGAGCCGCTGCTGGATCAGGCGGCGCTGCTTCTGACCGAGCTGCGAATCCTCGATGGAAGGCCCGACGGATGCATGCCGCAATCCTTCGGCCTGGGCGGCCGCGATCTGCGCCTCGGCCTCGACGCGCCTCGCCTCCTGCTTGGCCTTCTCGGCATCGGCCTGCGCCCGCTCCACATCGGCCTGAGCCTTCTTGGCGTCGGCTTGCGCCTTCATCACCTCGGCCTGAGCCCGTTCGGCCCTCAACTGCTCGTCACGGGCGCGCGTTTCCGCCTGTTCCCGCGCGCGACGCTCCGCTTCGAGCCGTCCTTCGATGTCCTCCGACTTCTGGACCATGGGCACGGCCTGCGGCGATGTCGACGCGACCGTTTGCGATACAGGCGCGGGAGCAGGAGCGGGAGCGGGCCTCGCAAGATTGACTTCCTGCACCTGCCCGAACACGGCCCCGAGGCTGCCGTTCGACGCGACCTTGACGGCTTCGCTGAACGATGGACTCGGTTGTTGGAGCAGCTTGGCCAGGGCGTCGGCGGCCTGCTCGCCGGCCCCGTCGATGCGGGATACCGGGATGCGTGCCGAGCTGGAGAAGGCCGTGACGGCGTTCTTCGGAATCTCGCTGGTGAATTGAGGCCGCGCGTCCAGCCCTTCGATGGCATTCTCGAAGGTCGGGGACGTCATGAAGAAGAACACGCCGCCCGTCTGCGCCCGTGCCGCGATCTGCGCCATGTTTGTGGTCGAGAGCGCGCGGGACAACAGGTCGGCCGCCCGGCCGATCTCAGTGTTGGTCGCCAGGAAAAAGGTCTGACCGCCCCAGGCGATGCCGTGACCGATCAGAACGACCAGAGCCAGATCGGCACCCTCCGCCTTGGCGGCGAAGTCCCGCAGGCTGGCTCGGGCGGTCGCGTTGGTCGGATTGGGACTGACGATGACATCGAAGCCCCGGGCCTTCAGCGCCTCGGCGATTTCGGCACCGCGCTTCGTCCCGATGCTGGACTTGGGAAGCTTCTGATATTCCTCCGCCGTCAGGACCAGAGCGACCCTTCCGGAGGCATGAGCAGTAACGACACTCGCGAGAAGCAAGGAAAACGCAAGGACAGCGATCCCCAGAAAGAGTATCGGGTGCGCCCGATCAAGGTCTCCCGATGTGCTTTGGCGCACAGGGGATCGGCCCGCAAATCCACCCACAAGACCGAAATGCATGGCACGTCTCCAAGACTTGCACTATCATGAAATCCGGTAGTTGTAACGCAAACTAACCTCACGAGCCGTTGGAGATCTCCCGTGGGACTACGGCTGAAATTCAATATCATTCTCGCCGTTTGCTATCTGCTTGGGCTCAGCCTGTCGATTTATCCATTCTATCAAATTTCCCGACAGGAAGCCATGGATCAGCTCCAGTCGCAGATCGACGTTCTGCGAGCCCAGGCGCTGTCCGTCCGCCGCTATACGTCGGAAGAGATCCAGCCCTTGCTCGCGGAGCACTCGAGCGTCCAGTTCCTGCCGCAGACGATCCCGTCGTTCTCGGCCCAGACGGCATTCCGCAACTTCCGGGGATTCTATCCTCAGTTCTTCTACAAGGAAGCTGCGCTCAACCCGACCAATCCGGCTGATCTTGCACGGGACTGGGAGCGAGAGGTCATCGAGAAGCTCCGGGCCAACCCCGAGCTCACCAAGGATATCAGCTATCAGACGATCAACAATCGCTCGCATTACACGGCGACCTATCCTTTGGTGATCAAGGACGAGTCGTGTCTGACCTGCCATTCGACTCCCGATCGGGCTCCGACCTCGATGGTCGCCCTTTACGGCAGCAAGAATGGATTCGGCTGGAAGCTCAACGAGACGATCGGAGCGCAGATCATCTCCGTGCCCATGGACATCGCCGAAGGAGCGATCTGGCGGAACCTGCTTCTCTTCGTCGGCACATCGAGCGTCATCTTCCTGGTCCTGCTGGTTCTGCTCAATGTCCTGCTGAATCGCTACGTGATCAGCCCGGTGACCCGCATGGCCAAGACGGCCGAGGCCGTGAGCATGGGCGACGCGTCCGTTGCCGAGTTCGAATATCCGGGTTCCGACGAGATCGCATCCCTGTCGCGATCCTTCAACAGGATGCGCAGAAGCCTGGATAGCGCATTGAAGATGCTTGAAAAGTGAGCAGTACGATTGATCCGTGGCCCAACAGAACCAGATTACCGCTCGTCATGGAATTGCATCCGATGACCGCAGACAAGGATCTGAGGACGGGCAGCAGCCAAGGCGGCACAAGCGGCATGCCCGCCCGAGTCGGCAAGTATCGCCTCGACCACGTCATCGGCCGTGGGGCCATCGGTGTTGTCTACAAGGGCTATGACGAACAGATCGACCGACCGCTCGCGATCAAGACGCTTCGTCCCGAGATTCTCGAGAACCTGAACGAGAACGACGAACTGCTCCGTCGGTTCGCCACCGAGGCGCGCTCCGCCGCGCGGTGCCTGCATCCCAACATCGTCACGGTCTTCGATTTCGTCGAGCAGGATGGCGCGCCCTACATCATCATGGAATATGTCAATGCCGGCACGCTGGAGAACGTGATCCGCCGGGGGACGCTGCTGCCGATCCGACAGGTCGGCGAGATCATGGCGCAGCTGCTGTTCGCTCTCGGCTACGCTCATTCGAAGGGCGTCATTCACCGGGACGTGAAACCGGCCAATATTCTCTGCCCTTCGGCAGCCTCGATCAAAGTGTCCGATTTCGGCGTGGCCCATGTGGATGCCCTGGATCTCACCAAGCCTGGCGGCATCCCCATCGGGACGCCGAACTACATGGCGCCCGAGCGGTTTCTCGGGCGCCCGGCGGATATTCGCGCCGATCTCTTCTCCGCCGGGGTCATCCTGTTCCAGATGCTGACGGGCACAAAGCCCTTCATCGCCGCGGATCTGCCTGAGCTGATGCGCAAGCTGATGAACGATCCGCCACCGGAGGTAAGAACCTATCGGCCCGAGCTTTGGCCGGAGATCGACGTGGTCGTTCAGCGCGCATTGGCCCGCAACCCCGAGGATCGCTTCCAAACGGCGGACGAATTCATCGTATCGCTCAATGCATCCATCGAGATGCGCCCCAGTGCAGACCTCCCTCCCCTCGACCTGACCGAGCTCTCCCACCTGCCGGGAAAGGAGCAGGCCGCGCCGGCCAAGGAGCGTCTCAACCAGACCATGGCGGAGGTCCTCACCCCCACGACGCTCGACGCGCTCGGGCGCTCGCTGGCCAGTTCGCTCGGCCCCATCGGTCATCTTCTGGTAAGGCAGGCCTCGCACGAGACCATGGACGTCGATACGTTCCTCGATCTGCTCGTCGAGAAGATCAAGACCGAGGCCGAAGCGTCGACCTTCCGAAAGGCGGCCCAGCAGGTGCTGCGTGACGACAAGGGTTTCAAGATAGCCCAGATGGAAGCCGTCATATCGCTGACCGAGATCCGGGCTGTATCGGAAGCGCTCCTGCCGCTCATCGGCCCGGTTGCGCCGACGCTTGTCGCCCGCCAGGCAGAGAAGGCGGTCGGCCGAGACGATTTCTATCGCCGCCTTTCAGATTTCATTCCCAACGAGCGGGACCGGGCGCGGTTTCTTGAGATCCGTGGTAAAATTGGCGAGACGAAACAGTGACATGTAGGCACTCGATGAAAGCGTGATGGACGATCCGGCCCCTGATGCACCCCAGCCTGCAGGCAAACGAGTTCGACGTCTACGAGCGGTCTTCGCGGCCGACATGGCCAACTTCGGCGGCCTGGTGTCCGTCGACGAGACCAATACCCTTGACGCCCTGTGGGCGACGAGGCGCATTGCCCGGGAGGAGCTTGCGGCTCACGGCGGTTGGCTCTTCGGGATGCCGGGAGACGGGCTCTTCGCGCTCTTCGAGAGTGCGGTCGATGCCGTCCGTTGCGCGCTCGACACCCAGGCGCGTCTCGCCGCGATGACGAAGCTCGATGCAGTCCGCATGCGGATCGGCATCCATCTCGGGGATGTCCTGTTCCAGGACGATCTGCCCTTCGGCGAGACCCTCGTGATTGCGGCCCGTCTGGAAAGCTTGGCGGATCCAGGCGGCATTCTCGTATCGGCAGCCGTCATGGAAGCCGTAGCCCCCCGCATCTCGGCGACCTTCGGCGAGCGCGGAGTGTTCGACCTCAAGCACAGCCCGCGACGGATCACGACGTTCAGCGTCGGCCTGCCGCCGTCCTCGGGCGACATGAACGCGACCCTGAGCCTGATCGAGCCGCTCGATCGGACGGTCCTGTCAGTGGCTTCGGCGCGCATTGAAGAGACAGTGCCGGCACCCTTGCCCCCGGCCGCCTGCCTGGAGCCGCCGGCCCTCACGCTTCCGAAGGCCGCCCCTCTCGTCGTCCCGCACGGCCGTGCGGCCCCCGATCCCGCGCCTCCCGTCGCCCTGGAGCCGGAGGTCCCGCCGGCTCGTCAGACTTCCATGGATCCGGGGGCCGTTCAGGGCTGCCTCGCTGAGCTGGCTCATGCCCTCACAGTGTATCTCGGTCCCGTCGCGGGCCTGCTCGTGAAGCGGCACGCGGCAGAGCTGGCGGATCCGGCCAAGCTCGTCGAGGATCTTGCCCGCGAGATTCCCGCACGAGACGAGCGTCTGCAGTTCATCGCCCGCGCCCAACAGATCGTGGCGCGGCGGCGCCACTGACACTTCCTACTCGCCGAATTCCGCGATCTCGTCGATCCGCTCGAGATCATGGACGATCAGCCCGCCTCGATCCTGGCTCAACAGGCGCTCCTCCGACCATCGGTTCAGAAGCTTGTTCAATCCCTCCCGCGACATGGCCGTCCATTGAGCCATCTCGCTCTGGGTCAGCTTGAGAACGACCTCGATACCTCCAGCCGTCGCCCTCCCGTGATCCCGGGCGAGATGCCCGAGAATGCGGGCGAGGCGCTGCGGCGCCTGACGCAGGGTGGCATCCTCCATCCGGGCGCTGGTCCATCTGAGCCGGCTGCACAACAGGTCGATGACGTTGCGCACCAGCTGCGGATCCCGGTCCAGCGCCTCATAGAAGGTTCGCCGGGCGATGCTCGTCAGTCTCGTCCGCAGCATCGCGGAGGCGCCGGCGGTCCGCACGCCGCCGTCGAGCATGCCGATCTCGCCGAAGACGGCACCATTGGTCAGCACATTGAGCGTGACTTCGGCGCCGGCAGCCGAGACCGTCCAGATCCGGATACGGCCCTCGGCGATTACGTAGAGCGCGTCGGAGGTGTCACCGACATTGAACAGCAACTCGCCCTTGTCCAATGTCCGACTCTGAGCCCTGCGGGCGATCTGGTCGACCGTCGACGGGTCGATAGCCTTGAAGATGTCGAGTGCTTCGAGATGGACCAGCTTGTCGGCGCCGGTCGCCGGTTTGGGCGGTTGCACGTCTGGCATGACCGAATTCCCACGGTGTGGAGCACGAGGCCTGCCAGCATAGCGTTCGACGGGTCAGGGGCAAAGGCGCACCGCCGGCCGCGATGTTCGGACAATCCCGCCAGGGCTGTCCGCCGAAATGGGCGTTTGTGATCCCCGTCACAGTGCTCGGCGCGAAGCCGGCCCATGATCATCCCACAGACGCCCTCCTCGTTGCCCGTCTCGTTGCGTGCGGAGGGTCGCAACAGGGATGCTCGCGATGAGAAATGGAATGAAGACCAGCGCCGAAGTCCAACTCCGGACGGCTCTTCGCACGCTCAAAAAGCCGCTGATCGGGATCAGTGTCATCAGCTGTCTCGGAAACGTCCTGATGCTGACCGGCCCCATCTTCATGATGCTGGTCTACAACAAGGTCCTGGCAAGCAAAAGCATCCCGACGCTGGCAGCCCTCTCCCTGCTCGCTCTGCTGCTCTATGCCTTCTATGGCCTCCTGGAGGCGTTGCGCGGCAAGCTCATGGCCCGCGTCGGCATCACGTTCGACCACCGGCTGGCTCCCACTCTGTTCGAGGCGACGCTGAAGCTGCCGCTCCATTTCGGACCCCATGCCCGCAATCACGATCCGCTCCAGGATCTGGCCTCCATCCGCAACTACCTCATGGGTCCCGGACCGGTCGCGCTTCTCGATCTGCCCTGGATGCCGATCTATTTCGCGATCCTGTTTCTGGTCAGTCCGATCCTGTTCCTCGCCGCGGGAGCCGGCGCTCTGTTTCTCGTCATTCTCAGCATGGTCAACGAGCTCGTCACCAAAGGAACGGTCAAGTCGGCGAACCAGGTGCACGCGGCCACCATGACCCTCCTGCTGGATGCAAGGCGCAATTCGGAAGCAGCCGCCGCCATGAGCATGGGAGACGACCTGTGCAAGCGCTGGGGCGGCGGTTACGTGAACTCGATCTCGCACGCCCGCGACCTCGCCGACCACGCCAGTGTGTTCGGGGCGATCTCCAAGACGGTCCGGCTCGTCCTGCAATCCGCGATGCTGGCGCTCGGAGCCTTCCTGGTCATCGAGGCGAAGATGTCCCCCGGCGCCATGATCGCGTGCTCGGTCATTCTCGCACGGGCTCTCACCCCCATCGATCAGGTGATCGGCAACTGGCGCAGCACCTCGGCCGCGTGGCAGGCTTTGCGCCGGCTGAGGGCGCTCACCTCCAAGCTTCCCCAGGCGGCCAAGCAGCAGCACGGCATGCCGCGGCCGCGCCACACCCTGTCGGTGCGGGATGTCGCGATCGTTCCCCCGGGCGGGACCATCGCGACCGTGTCGGGCGTCTCATTCGAGATCGAAGCCGGCGACGCTCTCGGGATCATCGGCCCCAGCGGATGCGGCAAGTCCACCCTCGTTCGCGCCTTGGTCGGCGCCTGGCCGACCGCGCGGGGCGATGTCCGCTTCGACAACGCTCTGATCGCTCAGTACTCGCCCGATGCGCTCGCGGACGCCATCGGTCACCTGCCGCAGAGCATCGAGCTGTTCGATGGAACGATCGCGGAGAACATCGCGCGTTTCCGGAAGGACGCGACCGTCGACCAGGTAGTGGATGCGGCCCGCATGGCTGGCGTGCACGACATGATCCTGGCGTTCCCGAAGGGATACGACACTCCGGTCGGCGAAGGCGGCGCCATCCTGTCAGGCGGTCAGCGCCAGCGCATCGGGCTTGCCCGAGCCCTGTTCGGCAATCCTTTCATCGTCGTGCTCGACGAGCCCAATTCCAATCTGGACCCGCTCGGGGAGCAGTCTCTGAACGACGCTATTCAACAGATGCGACAGGCCGGAAAGATCGTCGTCATCGTGGCCCACCGGCCGAGCGCCATCTTCGCCGCCAACAAGATCCTGTCAGTCCGCAACGGCCGCGCCGAGATGTTCGGCCCGAAAGAGCAGGTTCTGGCCGCTCTGTTCCCGCGCATCGGGCAGCCGCACAAGCCCGCTCAGGCGATGGGTCCGCAACCGGTCGGTGCTCCCTCTGTCGTCGCGACAGCGCAGCCAGGCGCGACCCGTTCCGACCCGAGCACCGCATCGGGTCCGCAGGATGGTCTCGGCACGGCGGCGGCAGAACCGGCGAACGGAGACGCCGGCCCGGCCACCGCGACCGTCACCAGTCTGGACGCCACCCGGACCCAGCGGGCAAGCAGCCACGCGAGCTAGCGGATGTGAACTGGGCCACAGCACGGGCGCGCCGCGCATGCCAACGTGATGCCGGACCGAGCGTCGGTCCGTCGAAACCGACGCAGAATCCTGACAATGGAATTGCCTGTTGCCCAGCCGACGACGGCAGCCCACCCGATGGAGCGCACCATGACCGAGTTCGAAAACGACCTTGCGGCTAATTCCTCCTCCATGCGCCGGCTGATGCGCTGGTTCATCCTGAGTTCCTTCATCGTATTCTTCGGGATCGGCGGCTGGGCGGTCGCCGCCAAGGTCGACAGCGCGGTCGTCACCTCGGGCACGTTCGCAGTCCAATCGAGCGCCCAGGCGGTCCAGCACCTTGAGGGCGGCGTCATCGGGGCGATTCTCGTCAAGGGAGGAGAGCTCGTGCAGGAGGGACAGGTGCTTGTCCGGCTCGATGCGGCGAAGGTTACGGCGGATGCGAGCATCCTCGAACGCAAGCTGATCGATCTCACCGCCCAGAAGGCACGTTTGGAGGCCGAGCAGTTGGACCGCACGACGATCGCGCGGCCGGAGCTCTCGATCCCGTCGAAACAGGCCGAGACAGCCTTGAGAGCGGCTCTTGCGGCAGAGGAAGGCCTGATGAACGAGCGGCGCTTCACGCGCCTGAGCCAGCTCTCGCAGCAGCAGGAGCGCAAGCATCAGGTCGAGAGGCAGATCGACGGGTTCAACGAGAGGTCCCGGGCCCTCAAGGAGGAGCTCGCCCAGGTGACCGCCGAGTTGGCCGACCAGCGCATGCTGGACAGCAAAGGTCTGATCCGGCGCCCGGTGCTGCGTCAGACGGAACGCGAGGTGAGCCGCCTGAAGGGCGAGATGGGCGACATCGAGGCCCGGATAGCGGGTGCCCGGTCCCAGCTCACCGAGATCCAGTTCAAGATTGCCGAGCTCACTCAGAATGCCCGCTCGGAAGTCCTGCGACAGCTTCAGACCGTCACCGCCAGCCTGGCCGAAACGGAAGAGCAGCTTGCGGCCGCCCGGGATCGGCTTCAGCGGCTCGATATCCGGGCTCCGAGGACCGGGCTCGTCCACGAGCTCATGGTGCACACGATCGGCGGGATCGTCGCCCCCGGGCAGAAGCTGATGTCGATCATCCCCAGCGCCGAGCCGCTGATCGTGAACGCGAAAATCCGCCCCGAGGAGGTCGATCAGGTGCATATCGACCAGCCAGCGACCATCCATATCAGCTCGTTCAAGCTCCCAACGCCTTTGGAACTCGAAGGGATGGTCACCAGTGTCTCGCCGGACCAGGTCGTCAGCGGCGAATCCGGGCAGGCCTATTTCACCGTGAAGATCGCGATCGCCCCGGGCGAGCGTAGCAAGCTGGAGGGGAAGGAACTGACGCCCGGCCTGCCGGCCGAGGTGCTGATCCGCGGGGAGACCCGGCGGATCATCACCTACCTGACCCAGCCGCTCACCGATCGGCTCGCCGTCGCCTTCCGTGAAGAGTAACCCGAGAAGTCCGTCGTCGGACGCCCGTGCAGGATCCTGTGCGAGCGTCCGGGCAGCACGACCCGATCCATGCCCTCGTCAGACGGGACCGACGTCATGTAAGATCCTCTCGATCAGAATGCTGAACGATCCCGACGCCGAGGCGACCATGAACAGGGCAGACAGCCGCAGTTCCCGGACGAGACGCTCAGCGCCGCGGCAGGAGGTCAAGTCAGTCAATCTCGCCCTTCAGGGGGGAGGTGCCCATGGCGCCTTTGCATGGGGCGTGTTGGACCGTCTGCTGGAAGAGGACGCCATCGGCATCGAGGGCATCAGCGCGACGAGCGCAGGAGCGGTCAACGCCGTGGTCTGTGCCCATGGGCTGATCAATGGCGGGCGCGAGGGAGCGCGCCAGGCGCTTGGGGAGTTCTGGCGGCAGATCTCGCAAGCCGCCCTCCTCAGCCCCGTTCAACCCTCCGCATTTGATCGCCTCACCGGAAGTCACAGCCTCGAAACTTCGCCGGTCTTTCTGCTCTTTCACATGCTCACGCAGGTGGTCTCGCCCTACGAGTTGAACCCGTTCAACTATAATCCGCTTCTCCACGTGCTCGAACGAACGGTCGACTTCGAGCGTCTGCGGTCGGATCCTCAAGTCAAACTGTTTCTCTCGGCCACCAATGTTCGCTCCGGGAAGATCCGGGTTTTCGAGAACCATGAGATGAGCGCCGAGGTGGTGCTTGCGTCGACCTGCCTGCCCTTCATCTTTCAGGCCGTGAGGATTGACGACGAGTATTACTGGGATGGGGGCTACATGGGAAATCCGGCCCTCTTCCCGCTGATCTATCGATGCGAGACATCCGACATCGTGGTGGTTCACATCAATCCGATCAGCCGGCCCACCGTCCCCAGGACGGCCGCCGAGATCCTCAACCGGATCAACGAGATCAGCTTCAACTCGTCGCTCATGAGAGAAGTTCGCGCGGTCGACTTCCTCAACAGGCTCGTGGAGGAAGGGCGGGTTCTGGCGCCCGATATCAGGGAGGTGCGCCTGCATGCCGTCGAAGCCGACGACGTCATGCAGCACCTGGGCGCCGCCTCGAAGCTGAACGCGGATTGGAGCTTCCTCACCGATCTGCATGCGATCGGACGCGAAAAGGCCGACGCGTGGCTGAGGACCAGTTTCGCAAAAGTCGGGTTCGAATCTTCCATCGACATCGGCCACCGATACCTTTGAGCGACGAGGCGAGGCCGAGATCGACCGTTGCCGTCGCGCACCCGAGACCATCCTGCTGGTCCTCACCGGGCGACCCACAATCGGACATGCCCCCTATCGTCCGACCCAGCCGAAATTTGTGATCACGTGCACAGAAGGACCAAGCGGAACAGGTCAGTCTGATCCCATGAGCAGTTCGGGCCAAGAGGAATGGTCCTCCCCGGTCTGATCACCGGCATCTCCTGAGGAGATCGACATGGGAAGACGGATTTGGATCGTTCTGGCCTTGCTGCTGTCGGCGATAAGTTCCGGCCATGCCGGTCCTCACCTCTTCCGGGATGAGGCAGCTCCGCCCCTGCCCGGCTGGGTTGCATTCTGCAGCCGCCATCCGGAGGAATGCGCCGTCGATCTGAAGGAACCGGAGTTCCTGCCGCTGACCGTGGAGATCGCGACTCTCCTCTCTTCGGTGAACCTCTCGGTGAACCGTTCCCTGATCCCGGTGACCGACCAGAAGCATTGGGGCGTCGTCGATCTGTGGAGCTACCCGAGCGACGGTCTGGGCGACTGCGAGGACTACCAGCTCCTGAAGCGCAGGATGCTGGTCGAGGCCGGTCTTCCGCGCCGAGCCATGCGCATGACCGTGGTGATCGACGAGAACGGCGAGGGTCACGCGGTTCTGACCGTCCGCACGGATCGGGGCGACTTCATCCTGGACAACAAGACGGATGATGTGCTGGCCTGGTTCAGCACCCACTATCGCTACATCAAGCGTGAAAGCGCCGAGACCGCAGGCTGGGTCTTCCTCACGCTCGAACAGGCCGGTACGTCGCTGACCTCGTCTTCCGACAGGTAGCCCTTGCCTCCTCGGATCTGCCCGGAGGCGCCTGTCCCAGGGCAGCCGGGATCCGTGCATTCAGGCTGTTGCGGCCAAGTTAAACCGCACGTCATTGGGAATCCCGGTCACGCTCGACGGCTTCCTGCTGAAGGCGCCGGATGTCGATGATCTTCACGCGGGCTCGTCCGAGCTCGACAGCGCCGCTCTTCCGCCATTTCTGCAACTGCCGATTGACCGTCTCCCGACCCGCTCCGACAAGCACGCTGAGTTCCTCCTGCGTGATGTCGATCTCCTCGCCGAAATCTTCCGCGAGCTTCAGCAGGCGCCGCGCCAATCGGGATCGGAGAGACAGGAGAGAAGCCTCTTCCAGACGTTCGCTCGAGAACCGTACGCGCTCACATAGCAGTTCGATGATCCGCGTGGTGATTTCCGGTCGCCTCTTCAGCAGATCCTGGAAGTCGCTTCGCCGGATCATGAACAGCTCGACACTGCCGGACGCAACCGCATCGGCACTCCTCGGGTGTCCGTCCAACAGGGCGAGCTCGCCGAAGATATCGCCCGGCCCGAGAATATTGAGCGTGAATTGTCGTCCGGCATCCGTCGTCGTCGTGATGGTGATCTGCCCGCGACGGACGCCATAGAGGGCATCGCCCGGATCTCCCTTGAGAAACAAGGTTTCGCCGTCGTGCATCTTTCGGGACGTGCATAAAGCCGCAATCTGGGCAATTTCGTCCGGGCCTAGCGCAGAAAAGAACGAACTCACGGAGAGAGCCGAGAAAAACGGCAAATCCTTCCGGATCTGTTCTCCATCGAGACGCACCTTCACGCCTCCCCTGTATGAGTTCACCAACAGAGATCGCAATCCAAGACGGAAACCAGGCAACTATAGATGAAAGAGGAATAGTCTCAACAAGAGACAGGGAGATTCTCAACCGCAGGAACGTCGGAGGAATTCAGCTGGTCATTAGACGCGAACCTCCCGTCTCGGCTGGCGTGGTATGTTATGTAATTTTGAAACCATGCGGATGAACCGCCGGCCGGCGCAGGTGCTCTGGCCAAGTTTCCGCGCTTGAGCCGGCTGAACGCCCCGAGAGCTTGCCTTAGAGCTTGACGGACTACGCTTTGTTGCGCGTCGGTTAAGGCTTGCCTCCTGCGAGCTCCTGGAGAATCCGGCGGCGCGCCCGCCGCATGGCCGAGAGTTTGGAGGGTTTCATGACGGGCTCCTGCCGGCGAACTGACGGGGACGGATGACGACCGCGGGTTCGTCCTTCCGGACGGCGGGGCGGACCGGGACGGAAACGATCACCGGCTGATCGGTCCATCGATCGAGAACGATGAGAACCATGGCAATCTCCTTTCATGTGCTCCTACGGTGTCCGAGATGAGCATGGTGTTCTGTGACGGTGGTCACACAGAGGGGGGCGGCTCAGGCCGCGGGGGAAACCTGCAGACGGGTGAACCGGGTCACATCAAGCATCTCTTTGCCAGACAGAACGACGGGCCGCGGAGCGCGGCCATTCACCGCGATGGCGTCGGCCACGAATAGGAGGGCGAGTAGACAGAGGATGCGACGGGACATGTTCGGACTCCATGTGAGGCCGACCATGCCACCGGCCCTTTCCGGGAACCGTGATCATGAGCACAGAAGACGGATCCTTCCTGTGGGAGAGTGGAAACATCGAGATGGAGGCTCAAATGTTCTATCTGTACTTCCACTGCGCAGGCCCAGGCGAAATCCTGATCGACCGTCACGGAGCGGAGGTTCTCGACCTGATCGAGGCTCGCGACCGAGCCCTCACCCTGGCGCGAGCCCTCGTCGAGAAAGCCTATGGCGCACGCGACTTCGCCGACTGGCACGTCTATGTCAGCGACGAGGACGACGACGAGATGCTGCTCATCCCTTTCTCAGACGTCATGCCGACCCTTCACTGAGGGATCCGCGACAGGCGAGGCAAGCGCACTCCCTCTCGATGCCACGAGCCTCCTGCGCCTGCGCGGGCGGCCGGCGGCAGACAAGCCTCCGTCCCGCGGCTCTCCGCAGACACCCGTGCCGCGCGGAGCCGCGATCAGCACGGAATCCCGTGCTGACGCGACCTCTCCGGCAATGATCGGACGGCCAAGCCGGACGGGGATCATACAGCTGAAGGTCATATGCCCCTGATGACCTCAGCGCTCGGGATAGCGCGACCGGCGGGCGCGCCAGTCCGACATCTCCGCCAGGTGACGCCATCTGCGTGCCAACGAGCGAAACTCGACGCGAGACTGCGCCTTCTGGTACGGATCCTCCGCGAGGCGCTCGGCCTTCGCGGCCTTGTCCTGATAATGTTGTTTAAGGTTCATCGGTCTTATCCGGCAGGAATCGAGCGAACCATCCTTCGGAAGGATCCGCCCAGTACATGCGTCACTGCCTTTTCACGCAACCCGCCGGCTTGTCGGGAAGCGAAATGGTCACCTGCTGGCCGGATCGGGGATCAAGAATGGTGATGGTCATGATGAACTCCTTCAGTTGAGATCATCATCGCCCAATCCCTGCCGGTCTTCCGTGACGGACATCACACAGACCCTGATGTGATGCAGCGCACAGTCTGCCCGAGCGGGATCGGTTACCTTGAAAGCCTTCCTCCCTGTCAACTCGGCGCCCTGTTCCAAATTCGGGGCGCTTCTCTTTGTGCGGTGTCGAGATCAGCCTGCCGCCCAGAGGCGTCTCTTCGCGCCTGCAGGAGGCAGTCCATCGACGATCCCATTGCGGAATTCGGGCGGAGCGGTCCTTCCGCCCGCGGACCATGCCGACCTTGTGGGCGATAACGCGGCCTCGTGATCAGTCGAGCGGCGTTATCGCTGCGCCGCCACGATGTATCGCCGGGCAAGCTCGCGCTCCTCGGCCTCGAAATATCGCTGGAGCCAGATGTAAGCCTGTCGGATCAGAGCCCGGCGCTCCGCCGGGTCCCTCGCCTGACGAGACAGTGCCATCGCGTCCATGTAGCGGGCCCAGTATCGTGTGCACCTGTCCATGCGCTCACTCCTGCCTGTAAGGGTTCGGTTGTCGACATGGTGTCGTGAAAGGCGGTGCACATCTGTAACCCGCATCACAGAGGCTCGATGAGGAGGCAGGAGCGCGGTTGCCTAAACCCTGAGCCTTATCCGCCCTAAGGGAGAAAACGGGCTCCAGTCTCGGGATTGTGACGGCGGACACAGTCCTGCAGGGCGTTTCGGGATACCAATGGTCCATCCTGAACTGGGAGCCAATCATGAAGCGCAATCGGAAACCGTTCGTGTCCATCCGGAAAAGAGACTGCAAGTCGGTCTTCGACTCGATCTATCTCCGGGAAGCCGTGTTCCGCAAAGTCGTGACGGCGGCCGATGTCAAAGCCGGCATTCTGCCAAGGCGGATCGTTTGAGGAACCATTGTTTCCAGCAGATATGAGCGGGGTCTGAACCATCAGGCTCTTCGACCGGGATCATTGCTCCCGATCGAATAACTGAACGACCGCGAGACGATTGGCGTCCGCCAGAACGACGGATCGCGCGGGACGCATTCCAACGAATTTCACGGAAATCTTCCTTGCATCCGGTGCACCACGGATGTCCGGTGCACCCTTTTCTGGGTGAAGTTCAGCAAGCCGAGGCTGATGCTCCTTCGCGCTCCTGACCGGATCGAGGCTGTCGGCTGAACCTCTCCCAACCAGCGACGGGCATGGCTACTCATGGAGAATGGGGCGGGATGATCAGCTCACCCGCCTCCAGTAACCTTCGAACGGGATCGCGATGTCCCGACGCTCTTCGGTCGAGAACCGGGGGTAGTCGCTGCCCTGCGTCCAGCCGCCGTTTCCGCCGGGAACGAAATGCAGATACGCGAACACGATATGAGAGATGACCCACATGCCGACCTCCTGACTTGATATCCATACTAACCCGGAGGCGCTGCGCGCTCTGAGACGAATGTCACACAGCGCGCAGCGGCACCCGGCACGGAAGCCCGGTGATCGGCGAAGAGATCCATGATGCCATGTGTGAACGGGCTCACAGCCTTCGAGGCTCGGATCGCTAGAATGAGTTCATTCTCGTAGTCCTCCCTCATCTCAGCGCCTCGGCACCCGACCGAGGCGCACTTTTTTGGTGTCGCAGGGGGATCCTTACGGATTGGCGAGCTGGCTCCTGATCGCCCGATCGATCCACGCGTCTCGGCTCATCCCGGCACGGCCTGCCGCTTCATCGACCTGATCGAGCAGACCCGGGGACAACGCCGTCTGCACGAGGACCTCGACCTCGCCCGGATCGGCCGGCATGTAGGCCATTCCCGTCACAAGACGGGCGAACCGCCGAACCCGATCGGCCTTCTGTCGATCCGAGAGGGCAGCGTCGGCCGCGACGAGCGGGCAATACTCACCGATCAGTCGGTCGACGATCAGGGCAGGCTTCAGCCCGCTGCTGCGGAGGATGGCCATGAGTTCGCCCAGCCGATTGCCCGCCGTGATGTCGTCGGCTCCCGAATAAAGATCCGCACGCGGGAGTGAAGGCCCTGACGCGCCGTCGGGACTGGTCTCCGGGCAGGTGAAGGCTGCTGCGCCGGCGGGCGCGATCAGGGCGTTTCCTGGACCTGCGAGAGACATCAAAGCGACGATCAACCCGTGACGGACGGTCATCATACCCTCCCTGGAAGAGCTCGCGGCATTTTAGCGCCCCGAGCACGCAAGCGGTAGACCGCTCGGCCGAACGGCACGGGTCCGTGAGTCCTGCTGGAAGCCGTGCAGGTGCAGGCAGAACGCTGCGCCGCTCAGGGAATATGCCTCCTGCGGTTCTCCCAGAGTTCCCTTGCCTGCGCGCGGAACTTCTCGAACTGGCCCGAAGCGCCTCTCCTCAGCGTCAGAAGAGCGGTCGCCGCCGTGGCGACGATGATCTCGGTGGCGCGCTCGTCGCGCGCCGTTCCGGCCCAGACGGCGCGCCAGTATTCCTGGCTCGTCATTCCCGTCAGCGGGTAGGCGTGCGGCTCCGGCCGCGCGGGCACGAACAGGTTCTCCGCTTGACCTCCGACAAGGCGAAGCAGCGTGCTCGAGCGGAAGGGCGTCGACTCGGCCGTGTCGCGGCTCGATCCGAGAACGGTCATGGTTCCGCATCCGAGGAGCATTCCCGCATCCCGATGCAGCTCACGATAGGCGGGGCGTACGACCCCCATCATGGTCGTGGGTGCCCCGAACGGGTTGAGGAGCGGCATCAGGGAGTTGATCGGCGAGCGCGTCTCCAGCACGCCGTAGAGGGAAAGCAGCCGGTGGATCTGCGAGGACAGGGCCGCGACCGGAATGTAGGCGACCCCGTGCTCGGCAGCGGCGACGCCGGCAGCCGCCGGATTCGAGCAAATAGGGATGCCGATGCTCTGTGCCGCCGACACAAGGCTGCCCCGGATGCCGCCGCCTCCATCGCTGCCGTGAAGCAGGATGCGACGCCCCGACTGCGCAAGCAGCAATGCGGCCTGGAGAAACCAGGGCACTCTCCTGGACTTCGGCGAGATGTAGGCCGGCCAGTCCAGTTCCACGGACGATGACCCCGATCCTGCGACCCCAATGTGAGTGCGCGCAGCCTGAGCGAAACCGGCAAGTTCGGCGGCAGTCTCACCTCTGAAGTGCATGACGGTCAGCAGCGCCCCCACCTGTACAGGGTCCGCCTCGCCGTCGAGAATGACCGAGAACGCATCTTTCGCCTCGTCCATCGTCAGGGGTCGGCTGTGCCCGAGTCCGGCTCCGATCGTTGCGATGTGCTTTGCAAGCCGCTTCCGTCCGTCGTCGGCCCCTCCGATCACTGCGAGCTTGCGTGCGAAGGACTCGGGAAGCGGCTCGCCTTCGAGCAGAATGCTCCGCCTGGTCGTCAGCGGGGCTGCTTCGATCACCGGCTTGCCTGACCACGCCTCCGGGTCGATGTTCAAGCCATCCGGGGGTCGCTCCTGCGGTCGAAGAAGATCCTCGGCCTCCGCGGCCAGCGCACGAACGCGCTGTCGCATGCTTTCCGCAAACGGCGTCGGGATCAGGCGTCTCGCAGAGCGAACGAAGATTGGATCGCCATAGATCTCGCGGATCTGCCCGAGCAGCCTGCTCATGGCCGGCGTTCCCATCCCCATCCGTTCAGCCGCCCTGCTGACGCTGCCCTCCATAAGCAGGGCGTCCAGCGCCAGGAGGAGACGAAGCTGACCGAGTTTCAGAAAGGGTTCTTCAGGTGTGGAGGTCACAATGATGCTGTCGTCAAATCCCATTCGCACAACACCGGGCAATCATATGACTGTCTTTCGAGGCAGAATGGCTATTCCCCATTCCGACAGATCTTTCAAGCTGCACGCAACTACTTTAGAGCCGTTATAGTTTGCGTTTTTCTGAACTCAGAATGAGTCTGAAACATAGGCGTTGACCTCATTCTCCTGCAAAACCTAGTAGCTGCCTCACCATTCTGCGACGTGAGAGGCATGAGGACAGATGAGAGGCAACGACGCTTCGGCCAGCCGTGATTCAGCGACGGAACTCGCGAGCTCTAAAGTCTGCGCATTCAGCTCTCCAAAACCTGATCTCGCTGCGCATCGCATGAAGGGTGCTCGACGCCCCGTGCGCCGGCTGCTCGCTGTACTCTTTGCCTGCACCAGCCTGTCAACCGCGCTTCTCCTCATGCCGGACGCGGCCTTCGCGCAGGCGACCGACAGCACTGTGACGTCCGGTAACGACGATGCGATCAATCTGGATCAGGTCGTCGTGACGGCATCCGGCTTCGAGCAGACCGTGAAGGATGCTCCGGCGAGCATTTCCGTCATCACCCGCGAGGAGCTTGAGAAGGGCTCGTTCCGCGACCTGGCGGACGCCCTGCGGGAAGTCCAGGGCGTGACGGTGACCGGTGTCGCCAACGAGAAGGACATCTTCATCCGCGGCCTTCCGGGAACCTACACGCTGATCCTGGTCGATGGAAAGCGGCAGAGCACGCGCGACGCCCGCACCAACGGAAATTCGGGCTTCGAGCAGAGCTTCATCCCGCCGGTCACGGCGATCGACCGGATCGAGGTGGTGCGCGGCCCGATGTCCTCCCTCTACGGCTCGGACGCCATGGGCGGCGTCATCAACATTATCACCCGCAAGGTGTCCGACAGCTGGACGACCTCGGGCACGGCGGACGCCACGCTCCAGCAGCACGAATATTTCGGCAACTCGGCTCAAGGGTCGTTCTACACGAGCGGGCCGCTCATCCATCGCATGCTGGGTCTTCAGCTCTGGGGCCGCGGCTTCGGCCGTGCCGAGGACGAGATCCTGAGCGGCATCACGGGAGCGCGTGAAGGGAATGCGGGTGGACGGCTGACGTTCACACCGAACGAGAACCACGACATCATGCTCGAAAGTGGGTTCACGCGCATCCGCCGCAACGCGTCCAAGTGGGGCACGCTCGAGACATCCGCCAACGACACCTACAACGACAACGACCGCAAGTACTGGTCGCTGACCCACGAGGGACGCTGGGGTCGCACGACTTCGACCTTCTCGGTCCTGCAGGAATGGGCGGAGCGCAGGAATTACACGGAGAATCCACGCACCTCTGCATTCGCCAAGAATCCCCGTTCGCCCGAGATCCGGAACACGATCGTCGACGGCAAGTTCACGACGCCGTTCGACCTTCTGGGGACCCACACGCTGGTGACCGGCGGGCAGTTCACGAACGCCTCTCTAAGCGACCAGAATCCTGGTCGCCGAACGGGAATCGACGAGACGTTCTCCATCAACCAGTGGGCTCTCTTCGCCGAGGACGAGTGGCGTCTGACCGAGACGCTGTCGTTCACGAACGGGTTGCGCATGGATCATCACGAGATCTACGGCGCCCATTTCAGCCCCCGCAGCTACGCGGTCTGGCACGCCACCGAGAACCTGACCCTGAAGGGCGGCGTGTCGACCGGTTTTCGCGCGCCCGAGATCCGCCAGATCGCACCAGGCTACGCCTACACGACGGGCGGCGCAGGCTGCACCTACGGTCCCGACGGGACCTGCGGGGTGATCCTGGCGGATCCCAACCTGCAGGCGGAGACGAGCACCAGCTACGAGGTTGCGGCCCTCTGGGACAGCCTCGACGGCTTCACCGCGAGCGCGACCTATTTCTACACGGATTTCAGGGACAAGATCAGCAACGCGCTGGTGCTCGACGACGCCGGCAATCCGGTGCGGTGGTCCGAGGATCCGAACTACCGCCTCTGGTACAACTACAACATTGACGATGCGATCATCCAGGGTGTCGAGTTGGCGGCCAGCTGGAGGGCCACGGACACGATCTCGATCCGCGGCAGCTACACGTTCACGGATTCCGAGCAGCAGACCGGAGACTTCGCGGGCTTCCCCCTCACCCGCACGCCCAGGAACATGGCCAATGCCCGCATCGACTGGATCACGCCCGTGGTGGGTCTGTCGGCCTGGACGGCGGTGAACTACCACGGCTCCGAGATCGTCGGCGGTGCCCGCATCGGGACCAACGGCACACCGGTTCTCATCAACGACGTCACGGGACGGAAATACGATGCCTACGCCACGATGGATGCCGGCATCACCTACAACTTCACGGAAAAGCTCGCCCTGAACGCTGCCATCTACAACATCTTCGACAAGGAGATCGAACCCACCGACTACAACACGGTGGTGGAAGGACGCCGCCTCTGGCTGGGCATGTCCGCAACCTTCTGATCAAGGAATGGCGAATGAACACCCCGATGCAGGAGTGGCCACAACCACGAGGACGACTGAGCCCCCGAGCGGGCAGGATGATCGATAACAGGAGAATTGGAGTCATGATGACTGTCTCAGCCCGCTTCCCTCGCCGCATGGCAGCCCTCATTGCCGGAACCCTCGCCCTCGGGTTCCTGACGGTCGGCGCTCATGCGCAGGACCTGACGATCCAGCACAGCAAGGGCGTGACGAGCGTTCCGGCGAAGCCGAAGAAGGTTCTCGCCTTCGACTTGGCGTCCCTCGATACGCTGAACGCCCTGGGGGTCGAGGTGGCGGGCGTGCCGACCGCCCGCTTCCCCGAATATCTGGCGAAGTACGGCTCCGACAAGTACCAGAAGGTCGGCACCCTGTTCGAGCCGGATTACGAAGCCGTCAATGCGGCCGAGCCGGACCTGATCATCGTGGGCGGCCGTTCCAGCGCCAGATACGCGGATCTGGCCAAGATCGCCCCCACCGTCGACCTGACCGTCGATCCCAAGGACGTCATGGGCAGCGTGAAGCGCAACGTTCAGCTTCTCGGCAGGATCTTCGACAGGCAGGCCGAAGCCGACGCCCGGCTCGCGAAGCTCGAGACATCCATGGCCGACCTGCGTCAGGAGACGGCCAAGGCCGGCAAGGGTCTGCTCGTGCTGACGACGGGGGGCAAGATGAGCGCCTACGGGCCGGGTTCGCGCTTCGGCATCCTTCATGGCGAGTTCGGCGTGGTGCCTGCCGTGGAGGGGCTGGCCACCACCAACCACGGCCAAGCCGTGACGGCTGAATTCATTCTCAAGACCAATCCCGACTGGCTCTTCGTGATCGACCGCGACGTCGTGGTCGGGCGCGATGGCGGTGCGGCCAAGAAGGTCCTGGAGAACGAACTCGTGGCCCAGACCACGGCCTGGAAGAAGGGTCAGGTCGTATTTCTGGATCCCGTCAACTGGTACCTGACGGGCGGCGGCATCACGGCCCTGCAGGCCAGCGCTGACCAGATTGCCAAGGCGGTCGCGAAGAAGTAACCCGCTGCCCCGGATATCGATCGAGCGCGGATCGCCCCCTGGCGGTCCGCTTTCGCGTGTGAAACCCCGGGCCGGATGGCCCGCCCGAAGTTCTCTGAGCAACCGTGAGATCCCTCCTCCTTGCCCTGGCCGTCGTCGTGGTCCTGACCCTGATCAGCCTGCTGATCGGAGCCGGCGACCTGTCACTGTCCGCGCTCCTGTCACCGCAGGACGGAGACCGCTCCGCCCAGATCCTCGTGGTGTCGCGCATCCCCAGGACGGTCGCCCTCGTGCTGGCCGGGATGGCGATGGCGGTCGCCGGCTTGCTCATGCAGATGCTGACCCAGAACCGCTTCGTCGAGCCGTCCACGGCCGGCACGGTCGAGTCGGCGAGCCTCGGCCTCCTCGTCGTCACGCTGTTCGCCCCCGACATGCCGGTCTTCGGGAAAATGCTCGTGGCGACGGGCTTCGCCCTAGCTGGAACGGCCCTGTTCCTCCGGATCCTGCGGCTCGTCCCGCTGCGCTCCGTCCTGACCGTGCCGCTGGTCGGCATCATGCTGGGCGGCATCATCAGCGCGGTCACCACGTTCTTCGCCTATCGGTTCGACCTCATGCAGTCCCTGAACGCCTGGACGACCGGCGACTTCTCCGGGGTTCTGCGCGGCCGATACGAGCTGCTGTGGGTGACGTTCGCCCTGACCCTCCTGGCGTATCTGGCGGCCGACCGGCTCACCCTGGCCGGGATGGGGCGGGACTTCGCTACCAATCTCGGGCTCCACTGCCGCAGCATCGTGTCCTTCGGCCTCGTCATCGTGTCCATGGTGACGGCGACCGTCGTCGTCACGGTCGGCATGATGCCGTTCCTCGGCCTGATCGTTCCGAACGTCGCGAGCATGCTGGTCGGCGACAACATGCGTCGCGCCCTGCCCTGGGTGGCCGTGATGGGGGCCGGCCTCGTGCTCGTCTGCGACGTGGCAGGCCGGGTGGTGTACTACCCCTATGAGGTTCCCATCGGGACGATCATGGGGATTGTCGGCAGCGCCCTCTTCCTGGTCCTCCTGCTCAAGGGGCGCACGCGCCTTGCCTAGGACAGACCGGCGACCGATGCGAACGCTCCTGATCCTGGCCGCGATCGCGACCGGGGTGATCGTGCTGTTCACGACCCTGAATGCCAAGGGACGGTGGGACTTCATCCTTGCTTTCCGCGGCACGAAGATCCTGTCCATGGTGCTCGTCGCCCATGCGATCGCCGTGTCGACCGTGCTGTTCCAGACCGTGAGCCACAACCGGATCCTGACGCCCTCGATCATGGGCTTCGATGCGCTCTACGCGCTGATCCAGACCGGGCTGATCTTCGCCCTGGGGTCTGCCGGCGTGAGCGCCCTCGACCCGCGTCTGCTGTTCGGGGTCGAGGTTGCCGCCATGGTGGCGTTCTCGGGCCTGCTCTACCGGTGGCTCTTCTCCGGCAGCAGCCGCAGCCTTCACTTGCTCCTGCTCGTCGGCATCGTGTTCGGCGTGCTGTTCCGCAGCCTGTCGGGCTTCATGCAGCGGAT
Organism: Microvirga terrae; assembly: GCF_013307435.2. Classification (NCBI taxonomy): domain Bacteria; kingdom Pseudomonadati; phylum Pseudomonadota; class Alphaproteobacteria; order Hyphomicrobiales; family Methylobacteriaceae; genus Microvirga; species Microvirga terrae. The sequence goes on along the minus strand of NZ_CP102845.1, from coordinate 2,104,625 downwards.
CATCGATCCCAACGAGTTCGTGGTGCTGCAGGACCGGCTGTTCGCCAATTTCAACAGCGTCGACGGGAACCTGCTGACCATCTCGGCCGCCGCGGTCGTTGCCGTGTCCGTGGTCGGGTGGCGCCTGATGCACGCTTACGACGTGCTGGCTCTCGGCCGCGAGACCGCGATCAATTTGGGCGTCGACCACGGCCGGGTGACCACCATCGTGCTCATCCTGGTGGCGGTGCTCGTGTCCGTGTCCACGGCTCTGGTCGGACCGGTGACCTTCTTCGGGCTCCTTGTGGCCAATCTCGCGTACCAGATCGCCGGAACGCACAAGCACCGCTTCGTCCTGCCGGTCGCCAGCCTGATCGCGGTCATCTGCATCGTCGGCGGACAGCTCGTCCTGGAGCGGATCTTCGCCTTCGACACGGCGCTCAGCATCGTCATCGAATTCTTGGGCGGGATCGTGTTCCTCGCCCTCCTGATCAAAGGAACGACCCGTTGATCGAGATCTCGAACGTCAGCAAGGCCTATGGCGACACCATCGTGGTGCGCGACATCTCGCTGAACCTGCCCCGCAGCGGCGTCACGTCCATCATCGGGCCCAACGGGGCCGGCAAGTCGACACTCCTGTCGATGATCAGCCGTCTTCTGCCTCTGAGCACCGGCACGGTGGCGGTCGACGGGCTCGACGTGACGCAGACCCCCTCGGACGTCCTGGCTAGGCGGCTGTCGATCCTGCGGCAGGACAACCGCGTGACGTCCCGCCTGACGGTCCGGGATCTCGTCGAGTTCGGCCGCTATCCATATTCCAAGGGCCGGCTCACGCAGAAGGACCGGGCCCTCGCGGCCAAGGCCATCGGATATCTGGATCTCGAGCCGCTGGCCGACCGCTTCCTCGACGAGTTGTCCGGCGGCCAGCGCCAGCGGGCCTATGTGGCCATGGTGCTCTGCCAGGACACGGAATACGTGCTCTTCGACGAACCCCTCAACAACCTCGACATGAAGCACGCGGTCGGCATGATGAAGCTGCTGCGGCGGGCCGCCGACGACCTGGGCAAAACCATCGTCCTCGTGCTTCACGACATCAACTTCGCGTCCTGCTACTCGGACTACCTCGTCGCCATGCGCGACGGCGCCGTCGTCCGCCACGGCAGACCGGCCGACATCATGACGAGCGATGTCATCCGCGCGGTCTACGACATGGATGTCGAGGTGCAGGAGGTCCGCGGCTACAGGATCTCGAATTATTACCTGTGAGCCCGGGACGGTACCCGGCCTATCGAGCGTACAAAGCTCCAGTTTGGTGTAGACTGCGTGGGACCGTGGAGGCCTCGACCGCATGCCCAACCGCCTGATCGCAGACCGCGAACGCTTCGCGGCGCTCCATCCCGAACGGCGGATCCTCATCGGCGGCCGGGACTGGGGATACGTTGAGGCCGGCGACAGCGGCCCTGCGCTGCTGCTCATCCCGGGCACGCTCGGCCGCGGCGACATCTTCTGGCAACCCATCGAGGCGCTGAAGGACCGCGCCCGCATCGTTGCCGTCACCTTTCCGGCGAGCGGCGGCGTGATCGAGTGGGTGGGCGATCTCGCCGAGCTGTGCAGCCGGCTCGGCCACGACCGGGTCACCGTGCTCGGCTCGTCCCTCGGCGGTTACGTGGCGCAGTACTTCGCTGCAGCCCATCCGCACCTCGCCGAGCGTCTGATCGCCGCCAATACGCTCCATTCCGTCGCCGATGTCGGGTCCCGACCACCCTACTCCTCGGACCTCGACCATGCGCCCATCGAGGAGATCCGCGCCGGGTTCGGCCGCGGCCTCGGCGCCTGGCGCGAGAGACATCCCGAACAGACTGAACTGATCGACCTCCTGATGGCCGAAGTCGAGGGACGCATCCCTGAGCCGGAACTGCGCACGCGGCTGAATGCGTTGAAGCGCGGACCCGAACTGCCCCCGCTCGACCTGCCGTGCGACCGGATCGCGACGATCGAAGCCGCCGATGACCCGCTGATCCCACAGCCCATGCGCGACGCGGTGCGGGCGCGGTTGAAGCCATCGGTCGCCTATTGCTTCGAGTGGGGTGGACACTTTCCCTATGTCGTGCGACCGGAACTCTATGTCTCACTGCTCGAGGAGCAACTCGGCCTCCCTGTCACGGGCGACGGCTGGGACAACGGGGAATGGCGCTCACGATGATCGTACTTTCCGACAGGGACGTTCGGTCCCTCCTGCCGATGGCCGACGCCATCGAGATCGTTGAAAAGGCGATGATCGCCGTGTCCGCCGGGGCCGCCAACCTGCCGCTTCGGTCGGTGGTCGACGTGGGAGAGCCCAACAGGATGGGCGTCATGCCGGGCGCCCTCCTGCCGGGTCACGGACAGACCGAGGCGTGTTTCGGCGTCAAGCTCGTGAGCCTGTTTCCGGGCAATCCGGACGCCGGATTTTCGTCGCACCAGGGCGCGATCGTCCTGTTCGAGCCAGAGCACGGCTCGGCGATCGCCATGATGAATGCCGGCCTCCTGACGGCGATCCGCACGGCCGCCGCCAGCGCTGTTGCGACGCGGGCGTTGGCCCGGCCGGATTCCAGCACTCTCGCAATGATCGGAGCCGGCGAGCAGGCCGAGCACCATCTCGAGGCCATGCTCTGCGTGCGGCCCTCAATCCGGCACGTTCGGGTCGCCGGGCGCCGGCGCGAGAAGGCTGAGGCCTTCGCGGCCCATGCTGCGGAACGCCACCCCGGCGTCACGATCGAGGTCTTCGACGATGTCCGCTCGGCCGTCGGAAGCGCTGACCTCGTCTGCACGGTCACGTCGTCGTCGGAGCCGGTCCTGATGGGCGGGTGGGTGGCACCGGGCACCCATCTGAACGTGGTCGGCGCTTCGATCCCGTCGAAGCGCGAGATCGACGAGGAGATGGTGGCGCGTTCGCGGCTCTTCGTCGACTACCGCGCCTCCACCTTCGCCCAGGCCGGCGAGGTCATTCGGGCGATCGAGAGCGGCCGCATCGGACGCGACCACGTCCTGGCCGAGATCGGCGAGGTTCTCGCCGGCAAGGCAGCCGGCCGCGGTTCGGCCGACGACATCACGCTCTACCGCTCCCTCGGCATCGCCGCCCAGGACCTCGCCTGCGCGGGTCACTGCTGGCGTGAGGCGAGAGCCCGAGGCCTGGGCGTCGAGGCATCTCTCGATTGAGCGTCGCTACCGCTGGCGGTCCCACACGAGAGCCGCCAGGGGCATGACGTGGTTGCGCCTCAGGGTGATGATGAGCACGCCGCAGAGCGCGATGCCGGTGCCGATCGCCATCCGCAGATCGAAATGGTCGCCCGTGATGAGGATCCCCATGCCCACGGTCATCAGCGGGTTCATGATCGTCAGCGGCGCGATCAGGTTGGCCGGATACTTGCCGATCAGCCCGTAATAGATGGTGTGCGCCACGAGCGACACGATCAGGGCGGAGAACAGCAGGGCCGCCAGGAAGGCCCAGCCGGCATTCGTGGCCTTGAGAAACTGATTGGCTTCGAGCCCGGCCGACAGGAAGGTCAGCGGCAGCACGGAGGCGAGGCCGATCCAGGCCTGGAAGCGCAGCGGCTTCACGCCCTCCATCTGCTTCATCAGAACGGCCGCCAGCGAGCCCGCCGCGGCGGAGCCCAGAATGAGCGCGAGCCCTCCGGAAATGGGAAAGCCGCCCGCGGGATCCCACATGACGAGGACGCCCCCGATGAACGTGAGCGCGATGCCCAGGCCTCGCCTCCAGTAGACCTTTTCCCCGAGCAAGATGACCGACAGGAGCGTGGTGATCGGCAGGCCGAGCTGCGACACGATGGCGGCGCTCGAGGGGCTCGCCGTCCTGATGCCAAGGAAGAAGAGCGCGAATCCGCCGCCTCCCATCAGGAACCCGACCAGAAGGATGCGCCAGGTCGGACGCGGCATGGGCAGGAGCCAGGGCAGCGCCAGCATGGCGACGATCCCATAACGGATGGCCGCGTAGAACAGCGGCGGGATCGCCATGTCCGTCACGACGATCTTGCTTACCACCGTATGAGCCGCCCACAGCAGGCAGACCAGGATCATCAGGGAGAAATCACGCAGGGTCATGATGATGGATAACGTGGCCCCGGGCTTCGCCACAAATGCCGGTTCGGTAGGGCTGGCATGTCCTTCCGGGTTGGGGACGTTCACCCCACGGCAACGATTCCGCAGCCGGATCTCCCCCACGTCGGAACCTGCCCGAACATCCTCTCCTTCATCATCACCGGCCCTGTGCCGGTGATCTCGATCCGGAAGGCGCGGCACGCTTCGTATCGGGATGACCGGGACAAGCCCGGCCATGGCGGCGCGGATCGGTACACGAGGCCCGTCGGCCCCTGCCTCTCGATCCCGGACCGAGCCTCACCCGACATGATCCCAGATGTCGTCCTGCGGCTCATAGCCGATGAGCCGGCGGGTGGTCTCGATGTCCCAGGGCATGCCGCGATTCGCCGACATGCCGTTCACCACGATGCCGGGCTGCGCCCAGGATCCGGCGTCGGCGAGGAGCGCCCGCTCCATGACGGCCGTGAAGTCCCGGTTCGAGAGCCACATGTTGCGGAACCAGCGCAGATCCCGCTCCGTGTCCGGACCGACGTTCGGCTCCTCACCGGGCAGGCCGGACGTGTTGATCGTCTCCGGCCGGTTCTCCCCCGGCTGGCACCAGCCGATCCGCACGCAGACGGCGGTCAAAGCGCCGTTCGAGCGATGCGCCTCGGCCAGGCAGGCGCGCTCGCCCATCAGCTTGGACGCCGCATAGGCCGTGCCCTGGAGCATCTCCCGACCGTTGAACCAGCGCGTTCCGGGCCCCGGCTGCAGGGACGTCGTCAGACTGCCGGGCGTTAAAGTGTCGGCGAGAGGCGCATCCTTGTACTGCCCCATCACGTGGTTCGACGAGGCGAACACGATCCGCCGCAGGCCTGCCCGTCCGGCCGCTCCAAGCAGGGCCAGGGTCATGTCGAAGGACGCGCAGGCATCGCTCCAGGGCGCATCCGGATAGGGGTTCTGCGCGGAGAAATGCACAGCAGCATCGATCCCGGCCAAAGCTCGATGCCATTGCGTGTCAGAGGGATCGGCAAGGTTGCCTGCGACCCATTGCACCCGGTCCTCGGAGGGGGGCGCTGCAGGCACCGAGCGATCGAGCGCGACGATCCGCTCGCACCATTCCTGTGTCAGGAGATGCGCGATGAGCTTCCGGCCGAGATTGCCGCCCGCGCCCGTGATGAGGACCGAGCGGACTGGTTTTGAGGACGTCATGATCGAGCGGACCCTCCGGGATGGTCGAACGTCAGTATCGCGCTGCGGCGTCCGCGTGTCACCAATTGGTCACCGAGCCGTCCCGCCGCCTCAGATGCGGCGCCTCCCAGAACTCGAAGCTCTGGCGGGCGATCAGTTCCTCGTTCACCTCGATTCCGAGACCGGGCGCATCGGACACGATGTAATGCGCTCCCGCGAGCCGCGGCTGGACCGGGAAGAACTCCGAGTTGTCGAAGCCGAGATGCGTCTCCGCCGGGCTCGCACGGGTTTCGAGCCAGGAGAAGTTCGGCACCGCCGCCGAGAAATGGATGGTCGCGGCCGTGCAGACGGGCCCGAGCGGATTATGCGGCATCATGTCGACGTAGTGCGTCTCGCTCCAGGCGGCGACCTTCATCGACTCGGTCAGGCCGCCGACATTGCATACGTCGAGGCGGTTATACTGGTGGATGTCGCGCTCGATATAGGGTTGGAACTGCCACTTCGAGGCGAATTCCTCGCCGATGGCGAAGGGGATGTCGGTGAGGCGGCGCAGCGCTTCATAGGAACCCGGCGACTCGTCACGGATCGGCTCCTCGAGGAAGTCGAGGGTGCCGGACGGCATCTTCTGGCAGAAGCTCGCGGCTTCCGCGACGCTGAGGCGGTGGTGGTAGTCGATGCCGAGAACGACATCGTCGCCGAGCGCCTCCCGGGCCTTCACGCACCATTTCGCCGTGGCGGCGATGTGCTCGCGCGGCTCGTAGATGTCCTTGTTCTCATGGCCCGCGGGCGAGAGCCGCATGGCCGTCCAGCCGTGCTCGACGAGCATCTGCGCCTGTTCGATCATGGCCGGGCCGGGCTCCGCGAAGGTGGTCGCGAAGGTCGGGATCCGGTCTCGCTGCTTGCCGCCGAGCAGCTCGTAGACCGGCACCTCGAGGGCTTTGCCCTTGATGTCATGAAGCGCGATGTCGATGGCCGAGATCGCCGCCTGCAGCACGCGGCCGCCCTCGAAATACTGGCTGCGGTACATCTCCTGCCACAGGGCCCCGATCCTGAACGGATCGCGCCCGCGCAGGAACTCGGCGTAGTGTTCGAGCGCGCCGACGACGGCCTTCTCGCGGCCGGACAGGCCGCTCTCGCCCCATCCGAAGATGCCCTCGTCGGTCTCGACCTTCACCAGAAGCTGGTTGCGGATGCCGACCTTGACGGCATAGCTCTTGATCGCGGTGATCTTCATCGTGTCCTCGGTTTACCAATGCCACAGGGTGCCGTCTTCGAGACGGTTCACCGGCAGATAGGCGCGCTGGTATGGGTATTTCTCGGCCAGTCTCTCGTCGATGTCGACGCCATGGCCAATCGCCTCGCCGGGATGCAGGTAGCCGTCGGATAGGCTCCAGGCGCCCGGGAAAACCTCGAGGATCTCCGGCAGATAGCCGGAATATTCCTGGATGCCGAAATTGGGCACCCACAGGTCGAGATGCAGGTTGGCGCCGAGGCAGATCGGCGACATGTCCATGGCGCCGTGGCAGGCAGTGCGCACGTTGTAGACGCTGGCGAAATCCATGATGCGGCGCAGCGCCGTGACGCCGCCCGCATGCACGGTGGTCATGCGGATGTAGTCGATCAGCTGCTCCTCCATCAGAAGGCGCGCATCCCAGATGGTGTTGAACACCTCGCCGACCGCGAGGGGCGTCGTCGTGTGCTTGCGGATCAGCCGGAAGCCCTCCTGGTGCTCGGCCGCCATGGCGTCCTCAAGCCAGAACAGGCGTGCGAATTCCAGATCCTTGCCGAGCCGCGCGGCCTCGATCGGCGTGAGGCGGTGATGGGCGTCGTGCAGGAGCTCGACGTCCCAGCCATGGGCCTCGCGCACCGCCGTGAACAGCTCGGGCACGTAGCGCAGGTATTTCGACGTCGACCAGGTCTCCTCGTGCGGGACGGCGTCGTCGAGGGCGTTGTTCGTGACCGACTTCGCGCCCGTGCCGTAGACGTCCGGGAGCCCGGGGATGCCGACCTGGACGCGGATCGCCCTGTAGCCCTGCTCCTTGCGCCGTCCGACCGCCTCGACGGCCTCGGCGATGTCGCGGCCCTGGGCGTGGGTATAGCACAGCACCTTCTCGCGGCTCGCGCCGCCGAGGAGCTGATAGAGCGGCATGTTGGCCGCCTTGGCCTTGATGTCCCACAGCGCCGTATCGATGCCGGCGATCGCCGCCATGGTGACCGGGCCGCGGCGCCAGTAGGCGCCCCGGTAGAAGTACTGCCAGATGTCCTCGATGCGGCTCGGATCGCGACCGATCAGGAGCGGCGCGAGATGGTCCTTGAGGTAGGAGGCGACGGCGAGCTCCCGGCCGTTCAGCGTCGCGTCGCCGACCCCGGTCAGTCCCTCGTCGGTGACGATCTTGACCGTAACGAAGTTGCGCCCGGGCGAGCAGACGATGATTTTGACGTCGGTGATTTTCATCGGTTTATCCGTTGGCAGAAAGCGTGCGACCGGGTTCGTACCGGAAGCGGTTGTGCATGCGCCGATTGCTGGGATCGGGATGGGGAATGGCGGAGAGCAGCGCCCGCGTGTAGCCGTGCTCCGGATCGTTGACGACCTGGTCGGTGTCGCCCACCTCGACGATCTTGCCGCGATACATGACCGCGACGCGGTCGCACATGTAGCGGATCACCGACATGTCATGGGAAATGAACACGTAGGAGAGGCCGAGCTCGTCCTGCAGCTTCATCATGAGATCGAGCATCTGGGAGCGCAGCGAGACATCGAGCGCCGAGGTCGCCTCGTCGGCCACGATGAGGCGGGGTTTCAGCGCGATGGCCCGGGCGATGCCGATGCGCTGGCGCTGGCCGCCGGAGAAGGCGTGCGGATAGCGCTCGCGCCAGGCGGGCTCCAGCCCGACCTGCTGCATGAGGTCGGCGACACGCTCGTCGAGCGCCCTGCCCTTCACGCCGGCGATCTTGAGCGGCTCGGCGATGATCTGGCCGACGGTCTTGCGCGGGCTCAGCGACCCGACCGGGTCCTGGAAGATCATCCGGACCTCGCGGCGGACCTTCTCCAGGTCCGCCTTGTCGGCCGTGCGGATATCCACCGTCCGGCCGTCGGGGCGGCGGTAGTCGATGGCGCCTTCCTGCGCGTCGTAGATGCGCAGCAGGCAGCGCCCCATCGTGGTCTTGCCGGAACCGGACTCGCCCACGATGCCGAGCGTCTCGCCGGGCCGCACGGTCAGCGATACGTCGTCGACCGCTTTGACGCCCGACGGGAAGGTGAGCGAAAGGTTGCGCACCTCGAGCAGCGGCGGCGTCCCGGCCGGGATCGGACCGCGCGCCAGCCGGGCTTCCGCCTTCGTCTCCAGCTTGACGACCGACCCGATGAGCCGACGCGTATAGGCGTCCTGCGGGGCGTGGAAGATCTGCTCGACCGGTCCTCGCTCCATCACCTTGCCGCGATACATGACCAGGACCTCGTCGGCGATCTCGGCCACGACCCCCATGTCGTGGGTGATGAAGAGCACGGCCATGCCGTGGCTCTTCTGAAGCTTCTTGATGAGGTCGAGGATCTCGGCTTGCGTCGTGACGTCGAGCGCCGTGGTCGGCTCGTCGGCGATCAGCACCGACGGGTTGCAGGCGAGCGCCATGGCGATCATCACGCGCTGGCGCATGCCACCCGAGAACTCGAAGGTATAGCGGTCGATGGCCGATTCCGGACGCGGGATCTCGACCTGGCGCAGCAGCTCGAGGACGCGCTCGCGCTGCTCGTGCTTGGGCGTGCCGAAATGGATGCGCAGGGCCTCGCCGATCTGCGTGCCGATGCGGTGAACCGGCGAGAGTGAACTCATCGGCTCCTGGAAGATCATGGCGATCTCCTTGCCGCGCACGCCGCGGATCTCCCGGCCGCGCGGGTCGAGCTTGGCGAGGTCGGTCTTCGAGCCGTCGGGCCGGGTGAGCAGGATCGAGCCGCTCTCGATGCGGCCGGGCCGGTCGACGATCTGCAGGATCGACCGTGCCGTCACGGACTTGCCCGAGCCGGATTCGCCGACGACGCAGAGGGTCTGACCCCGCTTCAGGTCGAACGAGACCCCGTCCACCGCCTGGAAGAGGCCGGTGCGGGTCGGGAAGACCGTCTTCAGGTCCCTGACCTCCAGGATCGTGTCCATGGTCGTGCTCATGATACCGACTCGTAGGGATCGGCGGCATCGCGCAGGCCGTCGCCGAGGAAATTGAGGGCAAGGACCGAGATCACGATCGCGGTGGCCGGCGTGAACAGCAGCCACGGCGCCTGCGCAACCGCGCGGATGTTCTGCGCCTCCTGCAGGAGGACGCCCCAGGAGATGATCGGCGGCTGCAGGCCGATGCCCAGGAACGAGAGCGCCGTCTCGGCCAGGATCATCGACGGAATCGCGAGCGTCAGGGTGGCGATGATGTGGCTGATGAAGGATGGAACCAGATGGTGGAAGATGATGCCGATCTCGCTCATGCCGTCGAGGCGGGCGGCGATCACGAAATCTTCGTTCCTGAGCGACAGGAACTTGCCGCGCACCTCACGCGCGAGGCTCGTCCAGCCGATCAGCGAGACGATCAGCGTGATGACGAAATAGGTTCGCAGCGGCGGCCAGCCGACCGGAATCGCGGCTGCGAAGCCCATCCAGAGAGGAATGGTCGGGATGGAGCGCAGGAGTTCGATGAGGCGTTGGATCGCCAGATCGACCCAGCCGCCGAAGAAGCCCGAGATGCCCCCGATGGTCACCCCGAGGATCAGGCTGATGAAGACGCCCACGAGTCCGATGGAGAGCGAGATCTTGGCCCCGTGGACGACGCGCGAGAAGATGTCGCGTCCAAGCCGGTCGGCGCCGAAGACGTAGAGGCTGTCGCCGGGCTTCGGGTTCGCGAGGCCGAAGAGCTTGGTCTTCATCGGGATGAAGCCCAGGAGATAATAGGGCTGCTGCGCCGGCACGAAGAACGAGACCGGGAGCGGCTTCGTCGGATCGGGCGTGAACTCACGGCGCATCGACTCGGTGTTGAGCGTCATCTTGAGCTGGTTCACATGCGGCTGGAAGGAGCCGTTCGGGAACAGCGAGAGGCTTTGCGGCGGCGCGTAGGTGAAGCGCGAGTTCGTGGCGTTGGGATCGAGAGGCGCGATGAAGTCCGCGAAGGCCGCAACCAGATACATGAACACGATCACCACGAGGCTCAGAAGCGCGACCTTGTGCTTCTTGAACTTGAGCCAGAACAGGCGCCATTGGCCGGCGACGGCCATGTCCCGGCCGTGCAGGTCGAGCGACGTGGTGGTTTCGGGCGGAAGGCTGGTGATGTCGGTCATTGGAGCCGGATCCGCGGGTCTGTGATGGCGAGCAGGATGTCCGAGATCAGCGTGCCGATGATGGTGAGCACCGAGATCAGCAGGATCAGCGAGCCGGCGAGATACATGTCCTGGGCGAGCAGCGCCCGGAGCAGCAGCGGTCCCGTGGTCGGCAGGCTCATGACCACGGACACGATGATCTCGCCCGAGATGACGGCCGGCAGGATCCAGCCCAGGGTCGAGATCAGCGGGTTGAGGGCAAGGCGCACGGGATAACGCAGCAGGAGCTCCAGCTCCGACATGCCCTTGGCCCGGGCCGTGGTGACATAGGGCTTGGAGAGCTCGTCGAGCAGGTTGGCCCGCATGATCCGCACGAGCGCCGCGAGCGACCCGAGGCCGATCACGATCACCGGCAGCCAGACATGCTGGGCGAAGTCCACCAGTTTCCCGAAGCTCCAGGGAGCATCGACGTAATCGGGCGAGAACAGCCCGCCGACGCTCTGACCGAACCAGGCGGACATGATGTACATGGCCGAGAGCGCCATCAGGAAGTCGGGCACGGCCAGGAAGAAGAAGGCCAGGAAGGTCGCCGCATAGTCGGAAATCGAGTACTGGCGCACCGCCGACAGGATCCCGATCGGGATGGCGATCGCCCAGACGAAGCAGAGCGTCAGCACCGAGAGCAGCAGCGAGAAGCCCAGCCTGTTCCAGATGAGTTCAGTGACCGGCTTGCCGAGCTCGAACGAGATGCCGAAATCGCCCCTCGTCAAAATCCCGGCGATCCACTTGTAATATTGGAAGTAGATCGGCTGATCGAGGCCGTAGCGCTCGCGCATGGCCGCGACCGTGCCGGCTTCCACGGCGCCGCCCTGGCTGGCCCAGTCGGCCATGAGGGTCGTGAGATAGTCGCCCGGCGGGAGCTGGATGATGATGAAGGCCACGATGGAGACGGCGAACAGCGTCGGAATCGCGAACACCATTCGCTTGGCAATGTAGCGAAGCATGAACCTGACCGTTCGATGGAATCGAAGAGGGTTCCGGCGGCAGCGAACCTGCCGCCGGAACCGGACGGCGCCTTACTTGGCCGGCTTGTCGAAATACCACTGGGTCAGCGTCGGAGCCGGGTGCCAGAGGTTGCCGGTGATCGGAATGCCGTTGACGACGTTCTTCAGGTTGTTCGACGTCATCATGTATTTCGGCATGGGCCGCGAGATGCCGATGTTGAGGAAGTTGTCGGCCGACAGATTGAGGAACTCCTTCATCTTCTGGCGGCGGTCGTCGTCCGTGACGGCGGCGTTCACCTTGTCATAGGCGGCCATCAGGGCCTTGATCGATTCCGGCGGCTCCTCGCCTGTGGCGTGGTTCGAATACCACTCGCTCCACTTCATGGCGAAGAAGATGTCGGCCTTCTGGAACGGCATGTAGCAGCGCGGGTCCGTGTAGACCTCGGAGAGGCCGCCGACGCAGTTCCAGATATAGGCGTCCTGCTCGTTCGCCGACCACATGGTGTTGAGGCGTGCGCGGTCGGTGGTACGCAGCTGGATGTCAACGCCGACGTCCTTGGCATATTGCTGCACCATCTGCATCACGTCCGGGTAGGACAGGCCGAACACGTCCGCGACCATAAAGTTGATGGTGAAGCGCTTGCCCGTTTCATCGAGGCGGAAGCCTTCGGCGTCCTTCTTCGGCATGACCTTGTCGAGGATCTCGGCGGCGCGCTTGGGATCGTACTCGGTGTACTGCTTCGCCTCGCGCTCGTTGAAGAGCTCGTGCTCTGGCTGAACGGCCACCTGGGCCGGAGCGCCCTGCCCCACATAGACGAGATCGATGATCTCCTGCCGGTTGATGGCATGGCTGAGCGCGATGCGGAAATCCTTGTTCTGGAAGATCTTGCGCTTGACCGGATCGGTCGAGTTCAGGTTGAGCAGGAGGACCGCGTCGTTCGCCGGCAGGTCCTTCACGTCCACGAAATGGTAGTTGCCGGTCTTCTGGCCGTCGAAGAGCACAGACTTGAAGGTGGAGTTGTTGATGTGGCGGAATGCGAAATCGAACTCGCCCGAGGTCATCTTGAGCGCCATGAGCTGCGGGTCGTCGAGCTTCGCCCAGGTGATGCCGTCGATGTAGGGGAGCTGGTTACCGGCCGTATCGACCTTCCAGTAATAGGGGTTGCGGGTCGCGACCACGCGCTCGCTGTCCGCGTAGGGAACCGTCAGCACCCAGGGATTGAGAGTGGGCAGCGCGAGGTTCTGCCAATAGGGCGGCTGGAAGGTCAGCGAAACCTTGGAATTGAACAGCGCCACCCAGTCTCCGGCCGCCGGATTGGCCTTCAGCAGCGCCGGGATGCCTTCCTTGTTGTACTTCTCGTGGAACTGGCTGAGGTAGTGCTTGGGATAGATGACGGGCAGATGGCCCTGGCCGTAGGCGAGCTGCTGCAGGAAGAGCCCGTAGGGCGACTCGAACTTGAACTCCACCGTCAGGTCGTCGATCTTGGTCACCTTCACGGGCTTGCCGGCCACCGTGAAGGTCGGGTTCTTGGCGGGCGACAACGCGTTGTTCATGAACACGTCTTCGTACCAGAACATGATGTCGTCGGTCGTGAAGGGCTTCCCGTCGCTCCACTTCAGGCCCTTGCGGAGCTTGAACGTGTAGGTGGTCGCATCGTCGGAGGCCTTGAACTCCTCGGCGAGCGACGGCATGACCTTCTTCCATTGCGGATCCCAGCGCACGAGCAGCTCGTTGGCGATGGTGCGGGTCAGGTTGTACTGGTCGCCGTTGGCGAGGATCGTGGTACGCAGGGTGCCGCCGTACTTGCCGACGCCCTCGACCATGGTTTCCACATAAGGATGTTCGGGAAGGCGGCTCGCGACGTCGGGCAGCTTTCCTGCCTTGACCTGCTCGTCGAGCATGGGAGCCTGCTTGTAATCCGCCGCCCCGGCCGGGGACAGCGCGCCCAAAAGCATGGCGCCCAGCAGACCCGTCGACATGACGAGGCCGGGCAGCTTGTGCGGATAGCCCATCGCGTTTTCTCCTCTTGGCCGGCTTTCCGCCGGTTTCCTCCCGAACGGCCGCCTTGGAGCTGCCGTACCGGGAGGCTTTCAAATCGTACATTATTTGTCAATGCGAATGTATCGTTTATGATGTTTCGTCCTTGGCAGAGCCAGGAAATGCGAATAAAGAAACATGGCCATGAGAACGATCGCCAGCATCCGACAAGCCGCCCCTGAGCGTGACGACGAGGAGTCCGGGTCTTCGGTCTACGACCGCCTGCGGGACGACATCATCCATGGGCGCGTCAAGCCGAACGAGCGCCTCAAGGTGTCCGAGCTGGCGACCCGCATGGGTACGTCGACCAACCCCGTCAGGGAGGCCCTGCAGCAGCTGCGCGGGGAAGGCTTCGTCATCATGACGCCGAACCGCGGCGCACGCGTACGGCCCATCGACGAGGATTTCGTGCGGGACATCTGCGAGATCGAGGTCCTCATCGAGCCGGCCCTGACCCGCTGGTTCGTCGGGATCGTCACGAAGGCCGAGATCGAGGAGCTGGAGCGCATTCAGGCGGAGATCGAGGCGCTGAACTTCGGCGACGAGATGAAGCACTCCAATCTCGACCTCCAATTCCACCAGCTCATGTACGACCGGCACTACAACCGCCATGCGGTCGACCTGTGGGTGCGCCACCGGCAGATCCTCTGGGCGATCAGCCGGCGCTTTCCCACGTCGCTCAGCCGCCAATCGAACGTTCTCGACGAGCATCGCGAGCTGATTGCCTGCATCAAGGCGCAGGATGCCGAAGGCGCCGCCCAGGTGATCGCCCGGCACGTGGGCGGGTCCGGCCGTCACATCATGGAACGCATGCGCCTCGCCCGCCTGTCCACGCCGACATGAAAAAGCCCAGGCTCCGGGGCGAACGGGCAGGATGCCTTCGCATCTCCGCCTCGCGCACTACGGGCCTGGGCTAATGGGGTCCAGACGGGCGCCTGCATCGTCAGGCAAGCGCAGGAACGGACCATGCCGGAGTACATCCGTCCTGGCACGGTCCCATCGACGCTGGCGGTGACGCCCGCCGCTGTCGAAGTCCACAACAATGTCCGCTGGGTCAGCCTGATATGGGGATCGGATCGCCATCCGCAAGGGGCGCGGCGAACTCTTCTTCCAGGGTGGGTTCAAGCTCGGAAATCCGCCGCCTGGCCCGGCCCGCGGCCTCCTCGGCGTTCTTCTCCACATGCGCCGCCCGGTTGATCACCTGCAGGTTGGGCGCCCCCCAGAAGGAGAGCAGCGCCGGCCACGGCGTCGAGCGATGCTCGGACCAGATGGCGAAGAGCGGAACCCGGTGATCGACCTCGGCGGTCTTGAGCAGGCGGCGTCCGCTCGTCGCGCAGCGCCGCTGCTGGCGCAGCTTGAGGATCCGGAGGTGATCGGGCGGCGACGTCCAGAACTGCCAGGCGACCACGCAGGCGGCGTGCCAGGTGGCGTTGCGGTTCGGCTTGCCGTCATCCCAGAGGTCGCGATGCCAGCCCAGCCGGTAGACCGGCTGCCCGCACACGCAGCAATGCCCCGGTCCCCGGGCGAAGGCTGCTTCCCGATACGGCGCCGGCGGCGCGCGGAAGGACAGCGGCAGCCCGGTGTCCTTGTCGGAGCCGAGACGCCATTGCCAACCGGCCGGCTGGCCGCTCCGGGCCGCGAGCGCCCGGGCGAGCCGGTCGGCCAGGAGCGGGCGATGGCGCCAGTAGGATTCCACGGCGCGGCGCTGGGTCGGCGGAATCAGCGGCTGCCGCAGCGCGTGTGACAGGACGCAGGCGGGAAAGAGCGCCGAGAGGCGCTTCTCGAGTCGCGCCCTCGCCTTCTGGTTCTTCTCGTCTCGCCAGGTCGACATGCGGATGGCCGTCTCGTGTGAATCGCCACCCGTCTGTAGCGGCAAGACGCGTCGAGGTGAATATGGGCATTGCGCTTTGCCGCTCCCGCCATAAGCTCACGCAATACGAGCAAGAGACCCGCTGGGAGAGACGCCAATGAAAGCCCTACGCTGCGACGAGCCCGGACGCCTGAGCGTGATCCAGCGGGATGTCCCGAGCGCAGGCCCAGGCGAGGTGCTGGTGCGCATCCGGCGGGTCGGGATCTGCGGAACCGATTATCACATCGTCCAGGGCAACCAGCCCTACCTCGAATACCCGCGGGTGATCGGCCACGAGCTTGCGGGCGAGATCGCCGAGGCACCGAGCGGCAGCGCGTTCAAGACCGGCGACATCGTCTGCATCGAGCCCTACCTGTATTGCGGCACGTGCCGCGCGTGCCGCCAGGGCAAGACCAATTGCTGCCAGCACCTGCAGGTGCTCGGCGTGCATCGCGACGGCGGTGCCTGCGAGTACATCGCCGTGCCGGAGCGCAACGTGGTGCCGGTGACGGGCCTCGGCCTGGACGAGGCCGCCATGGTCGAATTCCTGGCGATCGGCGCTCACGGCGTGCGGCGTTCGGGAGCGGGCCCCGGAAGCCGCGTCGCCGTGGTGGGGGCCGGCCCGATCGGAATCGCGGCGGCGATCTTCGCGAAGGCCCGCGGGGCCGAGATTTCGGTGCTCGACATGAATGCCCTGCGGCTCGCCTTCTGCCGCGACGAGCTCGGCGTCGACCACGTGGTGGAGGTGTCGCCCGATGTAGGCGACCGCCTCAAGGCGATCACCGACGGCGACTTCTTCGATGTCGTCATCGACGCGACCGGGAACCCGAACGCGATGATGAAGGGCTTCTCCTATGTCGGCCACGGGGGCACCTACGTGCTGCTGTCGATCGTGCGCGCCGACATCACGTTCAACGACCCGGAATTCCACAAGCGCGAGACGTCGCTGCTCGGCAGCCGCAATGCCACGCGGCAGGATTTCGAGACCGTGCTGGACGTCATGCTCGGCGGCGGCGTGCCGACGGCCGCGCTGGCGAGCCACCGCGGCGGCCTCGACGACGCGCCGGGGCTCATTCCCCTGTGGTCGGCTCCCGAAGCCGGGGTCATCAAGGCGCTGGTCGAGATCTAGCGCATCGTGCGGAAAAGTGGATCCGGCTGTCCGCGCCCGATGATCCGCTCATTCAGAAAGAAGCATCGGACCCAAAAGTGCAAGTCCACTTTTGGGTCCGATGCTTTAGCCGGTCGCAGGAGATCAGGCCGGGTCCTTGAAGATCCGGCACTTAGGCGGATCGAACTCGAACGGGACCTTGCCCTTGGGGGCGAAGAACTCGTCGAACGCCTGCTTGACGCCGGGCCAGTGCGGATAATCGTCGCCGATGAGCACGCCGCCGGGCCGGATCATCGGCCACCATTCGCGCAGGTCCGACGTGACCGCGTGCTCGTCATGGCCGCCATCGATGTGGACCACGTCCGGCCGGACGTCGTTGTGCTTCAGCACATGCACGGCATTCACCGAGTCGAGCGGCAGGGGCAGCACGTAATCCTGCAGGCCTTCCCCGACGATGTTGGCCGCGAAGGTGTGGTAGAGCGCCGGATAGCCGTTGATGAAGTTCAGGTGTGCGAACCACTCGTCGTTGTTCCAGTGATCCCAGGCGCCGAGCCAGGTATCGACCGCGATCACGACCCCGTCGAGCTCCAGCGCCTTCATGGTCGAGGCGAGCGAGATGACCGAACCGCCCTTCCAGACCCCCACCTCGACCACCACCGACGGCCGCAGCGTCTCGATCGCGTCGGTCAGGTAGGGGTGCTGCGAGCCCCAGCCCTGCTGGTCCTGCCGGTACAGCCGGGCCGGAAAGTTCCGGAACGGATCCTGACCGCGCCACATCCGGTTCACCAGCGCCTCGCGGATCTGCGTCATTCCAGGCCTCGCTCCTCATGGATGGTGGGCATCCTGCCCTGCAGGAACAACAGCGTTCCTCCCGACAAGGTTCAGGAAGACCGGACGAGACGGTTGCACCCCGCTGCTCAACACCGAGGCAGTCTGCCTTCAGAACGGGCGCATGGCGCATAGCAAGAAAGCGTTTACCATTATAGCATGCGAACAGTGCATATCGATCATGCCGATAATCGGTCTTTTGCGGCGCACAAAAACATCCATATTACCTATACCAAAGTATGAGACACGGCTTCGTGGCTCGACCCACCGCCCGGCCGACCAGGCCCCTCGCTCAGGAGACCATGATGATCATCGTCAGCTTCCTTCGCCTCTTCCGCAGCATCCTGTCGGAGGCCCGCCAGATGCAGCGCGAGGCGGCTCGTCGTCACCCCGGGCTCGACTGGTAATCCGGAGAGCCGGAACACCCCTTACGGAGATACATCCATGATCACGTCCATGATCCTCGCCCGCCTCGCCTCCTGGCGCCGCTACCGCCAGACCTTCCGCGAACTCGAAGCGCTCAACGACCGCGAACTGGCGGATCTCGGCCTCGGTCGCCGCGACATCCGCGTCGTCGCCCGCCAGGCTTCCCGCTAGTCTCCGCCTCGGGGACCCTGGTCCCTGGCGCGGGGCTGCGCCTAGGCGGCCTGCGCGACGCCCTGGCAGAGGAAGCCGACCGGCCGCGGTGCGCCGTCGAGGTAATAGTGCTCGATGCGGCGGATCGTGAATCCGGCCTCGTCGAGAAGCTGCTGGACGGGACGGGTCAGGTTGCAGCCGACCGCCAGCCGGCGCCAGATCGGATTGAGCCGGTGCTGCCAGGTCGCCACGCCGGCATCGCTCGAGAGGCCGTGCTCCAGAAACAGCACGCGGCCATCGGGCTTCAGAACGCGCCGCACCTCGCGCAGTGCCTGGGCTGGATCCTCCACCGAGCACAGAGTATAGGTGATCACCGCCGTATCGATGATGCCGTCCGCGAGCGGCAGCGCCTCGGCCGGGGCCCGGATGACCTCGAGGGGAACCGGTGAATGGCGGCGGCGCTCGCGGCCCAGGTTCAGGAACTCCGCCATGGGATCGACCCCGATCACGCGGATCACGCGGGCCGGGTCGTAGAGCGGCAGGTTCAGCCCCGGACCGATCCCGATCTCCAGCACGACGCCCGAGGCCTGCGGAACGACCTTCTCGCGCTCGGCCGTGATGCCCTCCATCCCGCACAGGCAGCTGACGAAGCGCGGGCCGATGTGACGTGCATAGAACCCCATTTCGAGGTCTCCTGTTCGAAAAAATGGAAAAGCGCCGCTTGTCCTATCCATACCCCGCGCGCACAGGGGGATCTGTGAGCCAGCGCACGCCGTCTCGCAGCCGCGAATTGAGCAGAAGGGCGCCACACTCCGTCGACAGAAGCGCGCCCGGTTATCCCTAATTTAACCAAGCCGTCGTCTAATCAGGCTCGTGAAGATATTGCTTCACGCATGAACGCCCCGACCCGTCCGGCATCCGTTTCGCCGCCATCCCGGGCTCGACGCCGATCATGCGCAATCGAGTTGTTGCGTAGAGTTCGCCATGTTGCACACCTCCTATCCGTCGGGCGGCCGCGCCCCCCGCAGCCCGCGCAGAAAGCGGCGCAATCTCCTTCCGACGGCGGCTCTTGTGGCGATCTCGATGAGCCCTCTCGCCTACTTCGTCGATTTCGCCCGCCAGAGCGATGCGCCGGCGGTCGGACCCGTGAGCAGCGTCGCCGCCCCTGACACGGCTCGGGTGGCGGCCGTGGCGAACCTCGATCCGGCGCTGGTCAGCCCGACGCCTTTGATCACCACCGAGGCGCATCGCTTCGCCCGCAACACGCCGCTGCCGGCTGAGTTCGCAGCGCCCGTGCAGCGCCAGGCAAGCCTTGCGCCGGTCGCTCCCCCGCCGCCGGCGGGGCCCGCCCAGCCGGCACCGGTCCAGGATGTGGCGGAAGCCGTTCAGCCCGCGCCGGTCCCTCCGTCCGCACCCGTGCCGTTGCCCGTGCCGCGCCCGGCCGACCTGTTCCCCGCCAGGCCCGCGGCGGCCACCCAGATGGCGAACGCGCCGGTTCGCGCCCCGATGACGCAACGGGCCGCGATCGCCGCCAGCGCATCGGCCGCCGCACCCGCCGACACCCGCTCCTTCATTGAGAAATTCTTCGGCATCAAGCCCGCCTCCCCGCCGGCGGATGCGCTCAGCTACGCGTCCCTCGACAACGGCACCGGCAGCATCGCGCCGACATCGCGCTTCGTTCCCGCACCCGAGACCGGCGGCGGCACCGCCGTCTACGACATCAGCGCCCAGGTGGTGATCATGCCCAACGGCGAAAGGCTGGAGGCCCATTCCGGCCTTGGTGACATGATGGACAATCCGCGCCACGTGAACGTGCGGATGAGGGGCGCGACGCCGCCGGGCACCTACATGGTCACCGAACGCGAGGCGCTGTTCCACGGGGTGCGCGCGCTTCGCCTCACGCCGGTCGGCGGCAGCGCCGCCATCTACGGCCGCGACGGCATTCTCGCCCATACCTATATGCTCGGTCCGCGCGGCGACTCGAACGGCTGCGTGTCCTTCAGGAATTACGACCGCTTCCTGCAGGCCTACCTGCGCGGCGAGGTGAAGCGGCTGATCGTCACCGCCGGGCGCGGGCAGGATCTCGTGCCTCCTCTCGCCGCCAGGAGCCGCACGGCCCGGCGCTCCGACCGGGCGATTTGACGACGACCATCGTCGGTCTGTCATCGCATTGTATGGCCGGCACAAAGCCGGCCATGACGCGGGAAGGGTGTCGATGGCGCTGCTGCTCCCTCCATGACCCGCCGGGATCGGCCCACCCTACCCCCAATGGATCGTCTACCTCCGAAGGTTCGGCCGTCTGGCATTGCGCGGTCCTGCACCTAGTTCATGATCGCCCCCGCCGACCGGGGACGGCGCGACGGGGGTTTGCGAATGATGATGGAATGGGCTGTGTCGCGTCATGTGCTTCGACCCGTGCTCGCCGTCGCGGCTCTTCTTGGAGTGCTCTCGAGCATTGCACCGTCGCACGCGCAGGGCGCCGGCTATCTCGTTCCGGCACCCGCGAAGGACGCCGTGCAGGCCAAGCCGAAATACGAATGCGACGCGCCGGACGCACCGGTGATCACCCTCGATACCCAGAGCAAATACCGGCAGGACGACGCCCGGCGCGCGACCATCGACGAGGAGGCCGAGGAGGCCTATTCCGAGGCCGTCGAGCCCCTGCGCGCCTACGGCAAGACTTTGGCGCGGATCGCCAACGCCTATGTGAAATCCACCCCGAAGAACACGGCCGCCGCGGCCTGCGCGCTCACCTGGCTCGATCACTGGGCTTCGGCGAAGGCCATGACCGACCTGCGCTCCCGGCAGGCGCATTTCAATCTGGGCCAAGCGCTCGCCGGCTTTGCGCTGGCCTATCTGCAGATCCGCAACGCGCCCGGCCTCGACGACGAGCAGAAGAAGCGCGTCGAAGGCTGGCTCAAGGCGCTGGGCCGGCAGATCGCCGACGCGAAGGACGTGGGCAAGGGCGTTTCGGGCCGGAACAATCACCGGTACTGGGCGGGCCTGAGCGCCACGGCCGCCGGGATCGCCAGCGGCGACAGGCGGCTGACCGAGTGGGGCCTCGACAGCTCCCGGATCGGCCTCGCGCAGGTCACGCCCGACGGCACGCTCCCGCTCGAGATCAACCGCGGCAAGCGCGCCCGGGACTACCATGTCTTCGCCGTCGAGCCGCTGGTCGCCACCGCGGAGCTCGCGCACAGCCAGGGCGTCGATCTCTACGCGGAGCATGGCGGCGCCCTGTCGCGCCTCGTCAACCGCGTGGTGGAGTCGCTGGACGATCCGGCCTTCTTCGAGAAGGCCACGGGCACCCCGCAGGAGCCCTATTCCGGGGACGGCACCGTGCCACCGCATCGCATCGCGTGGCTCGAGATCCACGAGAACCGGCATCCCTCCCCGAAGGCCGCGGCGATCCTGAGCGCGAAACGCCCCGTCGCGTCCAGCGGCATCGGCGGCAACACGACGCTGCTGTTCCACGACGAGGATTGAGCGGGGTTCTGAGCGCAGGTTGATCCCGCACCTCCGGGCCGGCACTCCTCTCCCGTCTTCCCGCGGCCGTCCCGCCACCCTCGGCCCGTAATGGTACCCTCCCCTCGTCCCGACACCCTCCGTCCGTCCTGACACCCTCTGCCTGTCGCGCCCCCCTCCTCCCGTGTCATGGCCGGGCTTGTCCCGGCCATCCCGCTGCGGCGAGGCGAGGCGCGGCGCTCTTCCTCGCCACCTTCCGTCCGTCCTGACACCCTCACGTCATGGCCGGGCTTGTCCCGGCCATCCCGATGCGGAAGAGCAGTGTGCCTTACGGGTCGGGATCACCGGCACAGGGCCGGTGATGACGTGGGAGTGGTGGACAGGTGTGGGTGCGATGATGTTCCACCTTTGTTCTTGACAATCCTCCTAACCTGAGCTATATCATTACTCAGATCGGTTCCGACGAGGGGCGCGCTCGAGGCGTTCGCAGCGGAGGGAACCGGCACGGTCCTGCGACAGGCTTCGCAAACCTGGGCGCGCAGGAGGCCGACCTTGGGTTCTGCCCAGCTGGTCCGCCTGAAAAGAACCGTGCGCGAGGGGCGGTCCTGCTCTTCCATCCCACCCATAGCATCGAGCCGGGCCGCCACTCGCGCCACCCTCGATCATCCTGCAGGCTCGCAGCGCAAGCTGCGGGCCCGCTGGTGCTGGCTCTTTGACATCAGCATCGCCGCAGCCGTCCTGAGATCCTCTCACGTCATGGCCGGCCTTGTGCCGGCCATCCCGATCCGGAAGAGCGCCGCACCTCAGACAATCGAGATCGCCGGGACAAACCCGGCGATGACGGAGAAAGGATCAAGGCGGGCCCAAGGATCCGCTTGGTCGACACCTGCCGTTTCTGTGCTCGACAAGCAGGCCGACCTGATGAAGATAGGGTCAGGCGGAACAAGCGGGGAATGCGGGCCGAATGCGACGATCGGGACACGATGACTGCGTCATGGCCTCGGCCCTGGACGGCGGCCCCGCATGCGGGGCCGATCCGGCTCACCCGGATGGCGTGTCGCCCATGACGGGCGTGCGGAGGGCGTATCCGCGCGCTCTCGCCTCCTGCGCCCGCCACCTTGTGGCTCTGGCGGTCGCCCTCGGCCTGAGCGGTTGCGCCAGCAACAAGGGCGCCCTCCTGCCCGTGGCCGCGACGGTGCCCGGCGCGAGCACGGTGGACATGCTGGTCGCCACCACGCGGATGCGGGCCAGCGACCCGCAGGAATTCTATTCCGGCGGCCGCGGTCCCGAACTGTCCTTCGCCGAGTTCACGGTCTCCATCCCGCCGGCGGCCAACCGCACGCCGGGCGAGGTGCAATGGCCGCAGCGGAACCCCGGCAACCCCGCAACCGATTTCGTGACCCTCAAGGCCGATGTGATCGACCGGAAACAGGCGACCACCTGGTTTCACCGCACCGTTCGCACCGTGCCGCAGCGGCGCGTGCTGGTGTTCATCCACGGCTTCAACAACCGCTTCGACGACGCGGTCTTCCGCTTCGCCCAGATCGTGCACGATGCCGGAACCCCCGTCGTGCCCGTGCTGTTCACCTGGCCGTCCCGCGGCAGCATCCTGGCCTATGGCTACGACCGCGAGAGCAACACCTATTCCCGCAACGCCCTCGAGACCACCCTGAGGACATTGGCCAGCGATCCGGCGGTCGGCGAGATCTCGATCCTGGCGCATTCCATGGGCAACTGGGTCACCCTCGAGGCTCTGCGCCAGATGGCGATCCGCGATGGGCGCGTCGCCCCTAAGATCCGCAACGTGCTGCTGGCCGCGCCGGACGTGGATGTCGACCTGTTCCGCGAGGCCGTCGTGGACATGGGCCGGTCCCGCCCGAACTTCACCCTGTTCGTCTCCCAGGACGACCGGGCCCTGGCGGTCTCCCGCCGCCTCTGGGGCGATGCGGTGCGGCTCGGGGCGATCGATCCGGATCAGGAGCCCTATCGCAGCGAGCTCGAGACGTCAGGCATCACGGTCCTGAACCTGTCGAAGCTCAGGACCGGCGATCCCCTGAATCACTCGAAGTTCGCCGAAAGCCCGGAGGTCGTTCGCATCATCGGGCGCGAGTTGGCCGAAGGCCAGACCCTGACGGATTCCCGCGTCGGCGTCGGCGACCGGATCATCCAGGTCACGGCGGGCGCCGCGGCTGCCGTGGGCACCGCCGCAGGCCTCGCGGTCTCGGCCCCAGTGGCGGTCGTCGACCCGCGAACGCGCGAGAATTTCCAGGGTCACGTGGAGGGGCTCGGCCAGGCGGTCTCGGGAACGCTCACTCCTTGAGGATATCGGGTCAGGGGCGCGCCGATTCGGGCGCGGCCTCCTCCTGCAGGTCCAACAGGGTTCCGGCATTGGGGCAGTACGCGGCATAATGGGCGGGCGCTCGCTCGTGTTCGAGATCCTGCCGGCACCGGACCGCCGCCGTGCATCCCGAGCAGGTCAGGCTCATGTCGCGCATCAAGGCCGAGTGGATGCGCCTGATCCGGTCGGGATCGAGCGACAGAGCCTCCATGAGACGCGGCAGCTCCTCCGCCGCCCCGGGATCGCGTGCGGCCAGGAGCGGCAGCATGTCGGCCGAAACCCCGATGTCGCGAGCCAGCGCGTCCCTCTGGTCCCGATCGAGGGACTCGAGTTCATGCCGCTGCCTCCAGGTCTCCCGCCATCGCTTGATCGCCGCTCCCGGATCCATGATCGCCTCCATGCTGACCGAAGCCTATCGGATCGGCCCGCCCCGGCATTGATCGAGCGCAATTCGCCCGGGCCATTGCGAAGTGCGGCTTGGACGTGCGGCTTGGAGGCGCAAGGAAGCACCGGTCCCATTGCGGCCCGGACGCCCTTTCGGCATACCGTCCGTGCAGCAAGAGGGTGAATCGACGCCATGGAGCCGGGAATGAGCAGGGTCGTCTGCATCGGCGGAGCGGCCGTGGACCGCAAGTACCGCGCCTTGGCCACCATCCGCCCCGGCACGTCGAACCCCGTCGTGGCGGAGCGCTCGTTCGGCGGCGTCGCGCGCAACGTCGCCGAGAACATCGCCAGGCTGGGAACCCAGGTCTCGCTGGTGTCGATCGTGGGCGATGACGCCAACGGCCATGCTCTGATCGAGGACCTGAAGCGCCTCGACATCGACACCGGGCACGTGACCGTCTCGGAATCACACGCGACCGCCGAATACGTGGCCGTGCTGCAGCCCGACGGAGAACTGGCCGTCGGGCTTGCCCATATGGCGGTCTTCGACACGATCTCCCCGGCCCTGCTGCGCGCGATCGAGCCCCAACTCGGATCGGGCTGGATCTTCGCCGACTGCAACCTGCCGGCCGAGACCCTGAACGACCTCATCGGCCTTGCGCGGCAAAGAGCCCTCATGCTCGCTCTCGATGCCGTCTCGACCCCGAAGGTGATGCGCCTGCCGCCGGACCTGAACGGCGTCGGCATGGTCTTCCTCAATCTCGACGAGGCGCGGGTCTATCTCAACCGCCCTGAGGTGGCGCCGGAAGCCGCGGCGGAAGCCCTGCTCGCCCGGGGAGCGGAACAGGTCGTCCTGACCCTCGGGGACAAGGGCCTCGTCGCGGCGGATTCCTTCGGGATCCGGAAGGTCGCCGCGCTCAAGGCTAGGATCGTCGACGCCACGGGAGCGGGAGACGCGCTGATCGCCGCCACGCTCGTGGCCATGCTGAAGGACATGCCGTTAGACCAAGCGGCGCAGCTCGGCGCCGTCGCCGCGGCCTTGACCGTCGAAAGCCCGGTGAGCGTCCGGCCGGATCTGTCGCTCGCCTTGCTGGAATCCACATTGTCCCTTAGAGCCGGTTCGGTTGTGGAACGGGAGCCCTCATGACGAATGACACCGCCAAGCGCTTTCTCGACATCGCTCCCGAGGTCCAGGCCACCCTGGCTGCGGGCGGACCGGTCGTCGCGCTCGAATCCACCATCATCACCCATGGCATGCCCCATCCTCAGAACGTGGCCACGGCCCGCGACGTGGAGGCGGTCGTGCGCGACAACGGCGCCGTCCCGGCCACCATCGCGATCATCAATGGGCGCATCAAGGTCGGGCTGTCGGACGCGGAGCTCGACTGGCTCGGCACGGCCAGGGACGTGATGAAGTTGAGCCGCGCCGATCTTCCCTATGCCGTCTCGTCCGGACGGCAGGGAGCCACCACGGTGGCCGCGACCATGATCTGCGCAAGGCTCGCTGGCATCCGGGTCTTCGCGACCGGCGGCATCGGCGGGGTTCATCAGGGCGTCGAGGACACCATGGACATCTCGGCCGATCTGGACGAGCTGGCCCGGACCCCCGTGGCGGTGATCTGCGCCGGTGCGAAGGCCATTCTCGATCTGCCACGGACCCTCGAATATCTCGAGACCCGCGGCGTGCCCGTGGTCGGCTACCGGACGGACCGCTTCCCGGCCTTCTGGAGCCGGGCCAGCGACCTGCCTGTTCCCCTACGGGTCGATTCGCCCGACGCCCTGGCGGACCTCATTCGCACCAAGGAGGCGCTTGGTATCGAAGGCGGCGTGCTCGTGGCCAACCCCGTTCCGGATGCCGATGAAATCCCGGCAGGCGCGATGAAGACCTTCATCGACGCGGCCGTCGCCGAAGCGAAGGCGCGGGGCGTGACCGGCAAGGCCGTGACGCCGTTCCTCCTGTCTCACCTGTTCGAGGTGACGGGCGGCCGAAGTCTCGCCACGAACATCGCGCTGGTGAAGAACAACGCGGCACTGGCCGCGCAGCTTGCCGCAGCCCTGACGCGCTGACCGCCCTACTCCGTTTCGTTCCAGGCCGCCATCGCCTCGAACACGATGGCGTGCCGACGGGCGAGCGCGTCGATATCGGCCGAATAGCCTCCGCCGATCACCGCGACGAGCGGGATCCGGCGGCTGCGGGCCTGCTCGATCACATAGGCGTCGCGCCGGCGCAGGCCATCGTCGGAAAGGCAGAGCCGCCCGAGCTTGTCGTCCCGGTGCGGGTCGACTCCCGCGTTGAAGAACACGAGATCCGGCTCGATGGCATCGAGCAGGCGCGGCAGATGGGCGTGAAGAGCCGCCAGATAGGCCTCGTCCTCCAGGGCATCGGGCAGCCCGATATCGAGGTCGCTGGGAATCTTGCGCACGGGATAGTTCTTCTCCGCATGCATCGAGAAGGTGAAGAGATCCGGTTCGTCGCGCAGGCAATCGGCAGTGCCGTCGCCCTGATGTACGTCGAGATCGACGACGAGCGCGTTGTGGATCGCGCCCTCGGCATGGAGCGCCTTCGCCGCGATGGCGACATCGTTGAAGACGCAGAAGCCGGCCCCCGTCTCCCGCTGCCCATGGTGGCTGCCGCCGGCCGTCGTCCCTGAAAGCCCGTGCTGAAGCGCCAGTCTCGCGGCGAGCAAGGTCCCGCCGGCCGATGAACGGGCACGGCGCACCACGCTCTCACTCACGGGAAGGCCGATCCTCCGCTCGATCTCGCGGGGAACGGAACAGGCCAGGATCTGATCCACATAGGCGCGATCATGCGCCAGGGCGATCAGGTCGGCCGGCGCTTCCTCCGGTTCGACGAAGCCGTTCGATGCGAGCCCCATGTCGGCGACCACCTCGGCGAGGCGCCCGTATTTTCGCATGGGAAAGCGATGACCGTCCGGCAGGGCAGCCTGGTAGGCGGGATGAGAAACGATCGGCACCTGCTTCATGTCCCACCCTTTCCGGTCGAAGTCCGTCTATTGGCCGGCCGCTATCGCCTTCTCGGCCAGCATGACGGCGGATTCCTGCGAACGCGCTCCGCAGATGAACCCGCCAGGATGGCAGAAGACGCCATCGGCGATCCCGGCGATCCGGGAAAATTCCTCTTCCTGCAAGCCCCGCCACGCCTCCGGCAGGGACAGTCTCTGGCCGAAGGAATTGGGCTCCGGCGGAACGGTCCGGCAATACCAGGATGTGGTGTCCTCATTCGGGTAGATGATGAAGAGGAGGTCACGCAGCCCGCCCTCGAAGACCGCCTTCTCCCAGGGCAGCTTGCGATTGAGAACGATGATCCGCGGGTCCTGCGCCTTCCGGGCGGCGGAGAGCACGGAGGACTGCGCCTGAGCTTCCGCGTGGGCCTGCCGGCAGGCCCGGAACAGGATCCCTCTGGCGAAATCGGCCGCCTCGAGGAACGCATCGTCATAGGACTGATCGCCAGCCCAGGTGGGATTGAAGGCTTCGATCAGAAGCGACAGATGCCCCTGACTGACCGACGCGACGCCGTTGTCTGCCTGGTCGATGGCCAGAACGAAGCCGTTATCGATGTCCTGCCAGACCACGTCCAGCAGATCCTCATCGATCCCCGGAGCCAGATTCGGCAGGGCGTTGCGCCCGAAATCGCGCCAGATCAGGCCCACCGAGCTGTAGGGAGTACCATCGGGCCGGCGCGGGAGATCCCGCATGTGGTGATCGTAGCGTCCGCGGGCGATGTCGTAAACGCCGCCGACGTCGAAGACGAGGTCCGCGGCGTCGATCAAGGCCGTGTCACGGGTCCGGGTGAAATCGAAAGTCCCCAGGGCTTCCCGCAAAATCGAGAAGGCGAAGACATCGTCGGCATGGAATGTGCCGCTGTGGGTGACAACCTTCATTTTACTCGTGCCGACCACCGTCGGCTGCTCCTGACCAGTTCTGCATCTCGATCCGCGATAACAGAGCTACTCGAAGAAGATAAGCTGCTGCAATCACATCCTTTATGCTGACGGGAGGATAGCCTGAATAACCGCTCGATGGCGGCTTGACCTTGCCATCGTGGAAAGGTCCAAGAGTGTCGGGATCTTGAGAAAGGATCCCGATCATGCATCATTTCCACGTGCCGGACATCCATTGCGGCGGCTGTCTGAGAAGCCTTCGGCAGGCTCTTCAAACGCTCGATCCGCAAGCCCAGGTCGAGGGCGACCTGGAAAGCCGCGTCATCGCCGTCGCCACGAGCCGCGACGAATCCGCGATCCTGGTGGCCCTGCACAGCGCCGGCTACGCGGCCCGGGCTCTTTCGCAGCAGGATGCCTGACGGCAAAGCGATCGCAGAGAATCCCGGGCATCCGCGTGCCCAGTCCCGGAGCTTTACCCACTCAACGCGTTTCCTTTTCGCGAGCACCAACGATGAAAACCCATTCTCTTGTCCTGGCCGCACTCTTGATCGCCCTGCCTGCGGCCAGCCGGGCGCAGAGCGCGCACGGAGGCCACACGGGGCATTCCGCGACATCACCAGCGCAGGCCGTGGAGGCCCCTTCCACACAGGGCTACCGCCAAGCGAACGAGACGATGCACCGGAACATGGACATCCTGTTCAGCGGCGACCCGGATGTGGATTTCGTGCGCGGCATGATTCCCCACCACCAGGGCGCCATCGACATGGCAAAGGTGGCGCTTCAGCACGCCAAGGACGAGCAAATCCGGAAATGGGCGACCGACGTCATCCGGGAACAGGAGCGAGAGATCGCCGAAATGGAAGCCTGGCTGAAGAAGAAGGGAGTTCGGTAGGCCCGCTCCGTGCCGTCGATGGACCGGGCCTCCACCCGGTCATCTTCATGTCGCTTCATGTGCATATCCCTGCCACGAACGTGCGGGGTCGTGCGTTAGTGGGTATCCCTTGCGGGCGAATGGAAAGGACGAATCATGTTCACGCTGACGATTAGCGACAAGCCTGTCGCCATTACCAATGCCGAAGAGGACGAGGCCCGCGATCTCCTCATGAGCGAAGACTTCAAGGAAGATCTCAAGGTCCTTGAAAGCGAGGGCGCTCCCCTGTGGGACGGCTTCGCGACCCTGAACGTCCGGCCGGCGACCGACGAGGAAAAGACCGAGTTCGAGAACGCGGATTTCGATGACGACGAGGATGACGATGACGAGGAGGAAGGTCCTTACATCATGTTCCTGGTCGATGTGACCGATCCCGACGAAGTGGAGGACGAGGCCTGACCCGTTCCGTCCGGCTGTCGGGCGCTGCCGCTTCGTGATCATCCCGGGCCGGGTCCGCTCCATGCGGGCCCGGCCTTTCGCCGCGGAACATGCCCGGATCGGGCCCGTTGGCACCGGATGAGCTGGCTTGTACAACCCCGCCTCGTGAACGATCCGTTCGGCGACCCGGGCGTCTACCTGGATTTTCGTTACGGCCGCCGGGCGATTCTCTTCGATCTCGGCGATGTCAGCGCCCTCTCCTCCCGTGAACTGCTGCGCGTGAGCCACGTCTTCGTCTCTCACACGCACGTGGACCATATGGCCGGGTTCGATCGGCTGTTCCGGCTCTGCCTTCATCGTCCGCAACCACTGATCCTCATCGGACCGCCGGGCTTCGCCGCGCAGGTCGAACATCGGATCCGCGGGTTCACCTGGAACCTTCTGGATGAGAACTCGGTCGATTTCCGCCTCAGCGCCATGGACTACGACGGCCGACGCCTGGGTCGCGCGGCAGAGTTCCAAGCTCGTGAGGCCTTCGCCCGGCGGGAGGTCGAGCCACCGCTTTTCCTAGAGGGTATCGCCTGGATGGAGGGCGAGTTCAGGATCGAGGCCGTCGCTCTCGATCACGGGATCCCGTCCCTCGCCTTCGCCCTGAGGGAGGTCCTCCAGGTGAATGTGTGGCGAGGCGTCCTGAACGAACTTGATCTCCCGCCAGGACCCTGGCTCAACGAAGCCAAGCGGGCGGTCCGTCTCGGCATGCCGGACGATCATCCCGTTGCCGTTCCGGGTCGAGGAAGCATTCGCCTTGCGGACCTGAAGGGTCAGGCCTTGCGCGTCGCGCCGGGCCAGGCCGTCGCCTACGTCACCGACGCGGCGCCTCATCCCGAGAACCGCGCGAAAATCGTTCAGCTCGCCCGTCGGGCCGATCAACTCTTCATCGAAGCGGTCTTCCTGGAGCGTGATCGATCCCTGGCCCTCGCATCTCTCCACCTGACCGCCCAGGAAGCCGGATCGATCGCCCGGGAAGCGGAGGTCAGATCCGTCACGCCGTTTCACCATTCGGCCCGCTACCTGTCGGAGCCGGGCCTCCTGCCCCAGGAGGTGTTCGAGAGCTTCGGTACGCTCGGCGCGAGCGCGATGCCGGCCTGAACCTCTAATCGGGCCGGAAAACCGCCGCGTGGATCTGTCTGGGATCGGGCCTGCGGCTCGAGCTGAACCGGACCACGCGGTAGCCGCAGGATCTCAGGACCTTGTCGCGCTGCGCATCCTTGCGGGCATCATGGGAGCGATCGTCGAGCTCGACGACCGCCACGACCTCAAGGTCCCGAACGACGACCCAGTCGACGCGGGTGTTCGAAATGCGCTTGAAGGCGATCCAGAAGGCTCGGCTGCCTTCCTTGGCGTCTGGCCGGACGAGCGCCAGGATCGGAACCTGCGGCCAGATCTGGCACTCGGGGCAAGCGGCCAGAAGACGCTGATAAAACTCGCGCTCGTTGTCCGTCATGATCGCAGCACGCCGATAGCGCGGCTTGCGGGTCCAGAGAAGGACCAGAACGAACAGGACGCCCAGCAGGCCTACGCCTGCGAGCCACGACCACGGGAGGTTTTCGATCATCACAATAGACTGCCCCTGCCCTCGGCTCGCTCGAATGTGAACGGCCATGCTTCATCGTGCCTGTGAAGCATAGCAGCTAGCATGAAACCGAGACGGATGGTCCTGCGTCTTCTTATTGTCGAGTTAAGTCCGCCGGGGAGAGCACAATGGACCTCAGCCGCCGAACCTTCCTGCTTGGAGCCTCAGCCGCAGCCGTCGGCACCGGGCTGCCGAGCCACCCGAGCTTCGCCCAGTCGATGCGGGACATGTCCGCCTACCAGCGCATGTACGCTCCCGTCGATGACCTTTACCCGGTTCCGGGCATCGAGCTGTCGAGGATCAACCCAGCCTACCTGCGGCGTGTCGTCGAGTACCAGACCGCCGAGGCGCCCGGGACCATCGTGGTCGACCCGCGTTCGCGCTACCTTTACCTCGTCATGCGCGACGGCATGGCGGTGCGCTACGGGGTCGGCGTCGGTCGATCGGGGTTCAGCTGGTCCGGATCCGCCGTCATCAAGGACAAGCAGGAATGGCCGGACTGGTATCCGCCGAAGGAGATGTTCGGGCGGCAACCCGAACTGATGGAGCAGATGGGCGAACTGCCCGGCGGTCCCGGCATGCCAGGCGGCCCCGGCAACCCGCTCGGCGCCCGCGCGCTGTACCTCTGGCAGGGCAACAAGGATACGCTCTACCGCATCCACGGGACCTTCGAGCCCTGGACGATCGGCACGAATGTTTCATCGGGGTGCATCCGCATGATCAACCAGGATGTGATCGACCTTTACAACCACACCCCAGTGGGCACGAAGGTGGTCGTCCTGTCGTCGCCATCGGGTCGCCCGAAGCGGAATCAGACGGCGGCCCTGCCCGATTAAGCAAAAAGGCACGGTTCGCGCCTATTTTTGCCATGGTTAACGACCACACGTCGCTTCAAGGGACGCGGGAACCAACGAACCATGGCGCGAATACTCGCCCGATCCGATCGATCGGTTGGCGGATGCAGGTCAGCCCCTGCCTCCGAACGGAGCTGCCTGCCTGGCAGGAAGAGCCTATCCTGTCTGGCTGTCGGCCTCCTGGGAGCTGCCTCCTTCCTCCTCCTGGCGACGGCCCGCATTCAGGACGCTGCCGCGTTCGGAGAGACCCGCACCCTCACCTTCTTTCATACGCACACGCGCGAAAGCTTGACGGTCACCTTCCGCCGGAATGGGGATTACGACTCGGGCGCCCTGCAGCAGCTCAACTGGTTCCTCCGCGACTGGCGGGTTGAGAAGCCCGCGCAGATGGACCCGCGCCTGTTCGACATCATTTGGGAAGTGTACCGGGAATCCGGCTCGTCGCAGCCCATCAACATCATCTCCGCCTACCGGTCGCCGGAGACCAACGGCGCCCTGCGTCGGCGGTCGAGCGGGGTCGCCGAGCACAGCCAGCACATGCTCGGCAAGGCGATGGACATCCGACTGCCCGACGTGGACACGGCCCGCCTGCGCGCCATCGCGATGAAGATGCAATACGGCGGCGTGGGCTATTATTCGTCCTCAGCCTTCGTTCACGTGGACACCGGCAACGTCCGGGCCTGGCCGCGCATGACGCAGCAGCAGCTGGTACAGCTTTTCCCTGACGGGAAGACCCTGCACCTTCCCTCGAACGGCAAGCCGCTTCCCGGTTACGAGCTGGCGAAAGCCGAGATCCTGCAGCGCAATGCGGCTCTCGCCACCCAGGCCTCTGCCGGCAGCGGTCCTTCCATCGGCAATCTCTTCGCCAACCTTTTCGGCCGCAAGAACGCCGCGCCGGCGTCGCAGCCTGAGACACAGGCCCCGGGTCCATCGACGATGGTGGCGTCGGCCGATCCGGAAAGCGTCAGGGAAATCACTCTGGCGGTTCCCCTGCCGCCGCAGCGCCCGCCAGAGATCAAACTGGCGGCCGTTGCTTTGGCGGAGGCCGCAACGGACGCTGCTGAGGCGACCGTCTCACCAGCAAACTCAAGGATCGCTCCCGAGCTTGAAGCCATCATCGGGTACGATGAGACCGCGGCGGCCAAGTCCCTCTTCGATCCGAGAACGGCGTTCCTCGATCTCGGCTTCACGTCGGACACGCGGCATGACCTCAGCGTCACGCGCTTCAGCGGACCCGCGGTCAAACCGCTTCCGGTCGTCGGCGGGCAGGCTCAGGCTGAACTTGTGACGGGTGGCGAGATCAGACGCCCAGCATCATGACGAGGCCGACTAGGAGCACCAGGACCAAGAGCCCCGAGATGGCGACGGCCCAGTGCGCAGCCCGCCCACTCGGCCGTGCCGTTTTGGTAGCTTCAGACGGCGTTGGACCGGCCTTCTGAAGAGGCGCATTCCGACGCTTCATCTTGGCTGCGGCGGCGCGATCCGGGAACGGAATGATCTCGGCGCTTTTGACAGGTGCCGGGCTGGGCTTGGGATTCGGCGATGCGAGACTGTCGTCCAGCTCGACCGGAACGCCGGTCTCTTCCAGATGCACCACGATGAGGGCAATCTCCTCGGCGCTCATCGAGGCGATTGGAAGGTTGTCCTCAAGATCCTGGTTCGTGAGATGTCCCTGCTCGCGTCCGAGGGCGATCAAACGGTCTAAGGTGGTGCTGTCGAGCGCCGGCTGCATGAGGGCACGACCCTATTGTATCTGTTGGTCGGAGAAGCAGCTCGGGGCCGCTTCGGGGACTTCGCCGAGCTAACGCAACAATAACTCCAGATGTTGCACCTGGAAAACGCCCGAAGTGCGAATTTAATGGCGCTTTAGCCGTAAGTCGAATGTGCTGCGACGGGTGGCTAGTTCTTCGTCGCGCCCGAGGCCTCCTGCAACGCCTCCTTCTCCCGCCTGACCTGTTCCGACAACTGCTCGGCAATGGCGACAAGCTTGCTGGCGGTCTGGTCCTTGCCCTGGAGCTCCACATGGCCGGCGAGCCCGACCGTTAGCAGGGACTCGAAGACCATGTCGGCCGGGATTCCCTTGCGGATTAAGTCGATGGCGACCTTCTGCCACTGATCGGACAACTGTACGCGAAGCTCGGAGATATCGTTGCTCATGGTCCAACCATACATGATCCGGTGCAGGCTGTCCCGTGGACATCCTCGTTCCGGCTCCACTGTCACCAAGCTTACATAGAACCGTTCTAAGGCGCTTGTCGTCCCCGAAGAAATGGAGAAACCGATATGGACGAGCACAAGGGCCGCATTCGCTCGAGCGAACTGGAAGACTCAGGCGATGTCGGAATCAATCCGACGGAAAATCTCACCATGGGCGAGATCATCGCCACGCGGTTCAACCGGCGTGATCTACTGCGGGGCTCCCTCGCGGTTGCCGCCATCTCGGCGACGGTCGGCACCCGGGCTCTCGCGGCCAACGAGCAGCCTGCCAGGAAAAGCATGGCCGCCTCCTTCGACTTCAAGGAAATCGAGGCTGGGGTTGATCAGACCCACCACGTCGCCGAGGGTTACGACGCCCAGGTGCTGCTGCGCTGGGGCGATCCGATCTTCGCCGATGCACCCGAGTTCGATCCCATGAACCAGACGGCCGAGAAGCAGGCCCGCCAGTTCGGGTACAACACCGACTTCATCGGGTTCATCCCGCTCGACGGCTCGGCCGACCATGGCCTGCTCGTGGCCAACCATGAATACACGAACGAGGAATTGATGTTCCCGGGCGTCGGCATCCAGGACACGAAAGATGCCAATTTCTCCAAGATGACCAAGGATCTGGTCGATGTCGAAATGGCCGCCCATGGCGGCGCGGTCGTCGAGATCCGCCGCGTCGACGGTCGCTGGCACGTGGTCAAGGATTCCCGATATAACCGCCGCATCACGGCTACGACCCCCATGGAGATCACCGGCCCGGCGGCCGGACACGATCGCATGAAGACCTCGTCCGACGCCAGCGGCCGCAAGGTGAACGGCATGATCAACAATTGCGCGGGCGGGGTGACCCCCTGGGGTACCTGGCTCAGCTGCGAAGAAAACTTCAACGGCTATTTCTGGGGCAAGCTCGCGGACGATCACGTCGAGGCGAAGAACTACAAGCGCTACGGCATCGGCACGCCCGCCTACGCGTGGGGCAAGCACTACGACCGCTTCGACCTGACCAAGGAGCCTCAGGAGGCGAACCGCTTCGGCTGGGTGGTCGAGATCGATCCCTTCGACCCGAGCTTCGTACCTAAGAAGCGCACCGCCCTTGGCCGCACCAAGCACGAGGGCGCCGCCGGCATCACCAACGGGGACGGCCGCTACGTGATCTATCTCGGCGATGACGAGCGCTTCGACTATGTCTACAAGTTCGTGACGGCCGGAAAGGTAGACCCCGGGAACCGGGCGGCCAATCTCGGCCTGCTCGACGAAGGCACGCTCTACGTCGCCAAGTACGACCCGGACGGCAAGGGTTCCTGGCTGCCTCTGATCCACGGTCAGGGTCCGTTGACGGAGGCCAACGGCTTCAGGAGCCAGGCGGATGTGCTGATCGAGACCCGCCGCGCGGCCGATCTTCTCGGCGCGACCAAAATGGACCGCCCGGAGGACATCGAGGCAAACCCCCAGACCAACCGCGTCTACGTGATGCTGACGAACAACACCCGCCGCAAGGACGATCAGGTCGACGCTGCCAACCCGCGCGCCAACAACGCGTTCGGCCATATCGTCGAGATGATGCCGGAAGGCGGGAACCACGCCGCAACCGCCTTCACCTGGGAGGTGCTGGTGAAATGCGGCGACCCGTCCGTCGCTTCGGTCGGTGCGACCTTCTCGTCGGAGACCACCAAGAACGGCTGGTTCGGCATGCCGGACAACTGCGCCATCGACAGCCAGGGCCGCCTCTGGGTGTCCACCGACGGCAACAACGCCAGGGCAACCGGCCGTGCCGACGGCCTCTGGGCGATCGAGACGGAAGGCGAGAAGCGCGGCACCTCGAAGCATTTCTTCCGGGTGCCGGTCGGCGGTGAGTTGTGCGGCCCCTTCTTCACGCCGAACGACGAGTCGCTGTTCCTCGCGGTCCAGCACCCGGGAGAGGCGGAGGAAGGCACGACATCGACCTTCGAGAATCCGATCACCCGCTGGCCGGACTTCAAGGACAACCTGCCGACTCGCCCGTCCGTGCTGGTCATCACCAAGCAGGGCGGCGGCAAGATCGCCTGAAGCCTGCATGACATCGAAGCACCGAGACGGCAAAGGAGCCCATTGCGGCTCCTTTGTTCTTTCAGGGCACCGGGCCCCATCCTGCGATCATCGTCGATTGTCGGGAGCGGATGCTGCCATCGCGGCAGCGGGAGGAGAGTGGCGCGGGCGACGGGGCTCGAACCCGCGACCTCCGGCGTGACAGGCCGGCACTCTAACCGACTGAGCTACGCCCGCGCATTTCCTCGCATCGCGCGCTCGAAGGAAGCGTTTTTCGCGATGGAGGCGCGCAAGTACCGGTGAATAAGCGCAGTGTCAAATGATGTTTGGGTTATCCCCAGAACATCCTCCGCCGGAGCAGGAACCTAGTCTCTCGTACTGATCGAGAAGACCTCGTGCCCAGCGCCGTTCAGAACCCGCACGGCCTCCACCTCTGAGTCGCGCGACTGCGGGCGTCGCGCCAGAGAAAACACCTTCAAGGCCCGCTCCTTCGCCTTTTCGAGGGAATCGGTGCGCACCATGATGCGGCGGATGATTCCCCCGCCCGCCTCTTCAGACGCGACGGTTTCGATACGATAGATCTCGAACAAGACTTTCAAACTCCACTCTCAGAGCAACTCCACCATCACACCCTGATGCGCTGGAGCTTCTCGAACCGCTTGATCAGACGGTCCCGCTTCAATTTCGACAGACGGTCGATCCAGAAGATGCCGTCGAGCTGATCGATTTCATGCTGGAGGCAGACCGCCATCAGGCCCTCCGCCTCCTCTTCCCGTTCCGAACCATCGAGGCCCCTGTAGCGCACCCGAACCCGGGCGTGACGCTCGATTTCATCGGTCACTCCCGGCATGGAGACGCTGCCCTCCACATGCCGTACGCGGTCTGGAGAAGCCCATGTGATGTCGGGATCGATATAAATGTGCGGTTCGCGATCGGATTCCAGCTGAATGACCACGAGCCGCGCGGGAACCCCCACATGTGGCGCCGTGATGCCGATTCCGGGGGCGGCATGCATCGTGTCCGTCAGATCCCGGGCGAGCTCCCGCACCGTCTCGTCGATCATGCCGACCGGTTGCGCCTTCTGGCGCAGCCGGGGATCGGGAAAACGGACGATGGGACGAACGGCCACGTGATACCTCTTGAAGGCGGGGCGATGGAAAATTTTCCGACTACTTGTAGCGCCCGCCGCGCTGCAGCACCTCGATCTTGTATCCGTCCGGGTCCTGCACGAAAAAGAACCGGGCCGGAGGATTGCCCTCGAGCTTCAGCTCCTTCAGCGAGGTGGGAGTGAGCCCGGACGACTCGAACCGGGCATGCTCCGCCTCCAGATCGTCCACGGAGAAGGCCAGGTGCCCATACCCGTCGCCGAGCGAATAGGGCTCCGTCCGGTCGTGATTGATCGTCAGCTCCAGTTCGAATTCTCCGTGCTCGTTGCTCAGATAGACGAGCGTGAAGCTCTCGAAAGCCAGGCGCTCCGCCACCTTCAGTCCGAATGCCTTGTCGTAGAACATCAGGGAGCGCTGTTCGTCGAGCACGCGGATCATGGAGTGAATGGCCTTGGCCATGGAACGACACCTCTTCGGCATGAGCCAACCGCCGGCTCGGCGGGTGCGACAGGGACGGGTAGGACGCTCCGGGAGATAACAGTGCAGGACGGGGAACGGAAGGGTGCCCTTGCTCCACAGAGCCGCACCTGCCATGAGCCCCAACAAAAAGCCTTCCCTGGGTGAACCAGGGAAGGCAAGTTCGGGAGGAAGAAACGCTGACTGCTGGCCTCCAACAATGCGCGGGACCGTTTGTTACCCGCCTGCGGCGTTCCACCACATCCTTTGCCGGTAACCGAAAGGACCAATGGGCGGTCGGATCATGGCGCAATCAAGGAAAATTGATGCCTGCCAAGCTTCGATTTCGACATTTCCCAAGGAACATTGATCAAGCTAAACGCTTGGTTTCGTACGGAGGCACCATTCCCCGCAACCCCTTGTCGCCTCCGCACACTCAGCAGCCCCGTTCCGCCTGCTTGGAACGGGGCTTTTTCATGGGGTCTGCACCTCGACCTATCGGTCGAACTGCTCGGCAAGAGCGCGGATGCGGTTGCGGACATAGTCGGGAAGTCCGGCGCTGATGGAGTTCCCGGAGTTGAACGAGCTCTTGCCCATGAGCACCTGGGCAGGGATAAGGTTCCGCAGCACGGGAACGTTCTCGAACTCCTTCTTGCGCTCCAGAACGTCGGTTTCCACCGCGAGGGTCATGAACATAGTCGCCACGGTCTTACCGGCATCGGCCGGCGAAGGCTGCAGGACCGTCAGCAGCTTCCCGAACTGCATGACCTGGTTGACGTGGAAGATCGTTTGCTCCAGCACCCCAGCGACGGGAGCATCCAGGCCAGTGAGCCTGGCAAAGCCGCTCCGTTCGATCTCGTCCTGGGCAAGGGTGCGGATCTCCGTCTGGAACTCCATGAACTCCGAGATCTTCTTGCCGCCCTCTTCGAGCTTGTTGGCGAGCCTGATCCCGACCGGCAGCTTGCCCTCCAACGGATAGCGGGATTCGATGCAGAGGCTGCGCTCGGCTTCGCACCAGCGGCGTCCGGGGTGGCGGCTGTAGGCGTATTGCGGATCGGCCTGCGGGGCAGCCTGATCCACCGTGATGCGGCGATGCTTGATGGAGGGGTCAATCTTTTCGAGCACGTCGAGCTGGGTGTAGCGCCCGAGATCGATGGCGCCGGGTGCCTTGCCGATCAGAAACCGTGCCTCCACCACATACATGTGGAGCTTCTCGGTATAGGATTTCGCAATACCGTGGACCGAGACCCTGATGACCGGCTCCACATAGTCGGGAAAGGGGCTCAAGAGCTGCTTCTGGAGCGGCCTCTCGCGTGCCCAGTCCTCGAACCGGATCAGTCCCGTGCCAGGATCTGCCAGCTTGTCGTCGCGATGATCGCTGAACAAGATGGTCTTGGTCTTTAGCCTTGCCGGCGCGACCGACGTTACGGACGGCACTTCGTCGATCTTGAACTCTTGAGCCCGCAGGGCTCCGGCGGAGGCCAAAAGTGCGGCGAAGGCGGCCAGCATCCGTCCGAAAGGCTTCGTCGATGTCATCAGTAAACCTGTCCGTTGCGCCAGAAATAATCCGGATCCACACGCCGTGGCCGCCGGGGAGCCTCGTCTTCCCACCACCAGCGGAAACCCCGCTCAGGCTCGGCCTGGCGGCGTGACGGAAGGTTCTGCCGCAAGCTGTCGAGCCAGCCGGGGCCCTGCGCATACGGGCCCTCTTCGGGGTACTCAGGCCCGCCATTCGCCTCTCCGTCGCTCCACGGATCGGGATGACGGAACGCATAGACCTCCGACTGCGGCACCAGGCGGAACTGCGTCTCGCTCAACCGGCCGAACCAGCTCAGCCGGAAGTACTCCGTGAAGCCCCGCCCCTGCCCGTCTGTCAGCCGGTCGCCTGTGTTCAGATCGATCGGCAGAGCGATGAGCTGCTTGGCCGCCTGAGGCGATGGCGGGCTGAGCGGGGTCTTCGGCGCATGATGATCCCATGCGGCCTGAAGGATGGACTGGAAGATGGGAGCCGCGACCTTGCCGCCGGTCTGTCCGCGCCCGAGGGTCCGCCGCTTGCCGTCGGCATTGTCGTGCCCCACCCAGACCGCGATGGTGACGTCGTTCGTGAAGCCGACGAACCAGGCATCGTTCTCATCGTCAGAGGTTCCGGTCTTTCCCGCCGCGTAGGGCGCAAGCGCCTTCAGGGAGCGGGCCGTTCCGCGCTCCAGCACGCCTTGCAGCATGGTTTTGAGCTGGAAGAAGGAGGCCGGATCGGCGGAGCCGAGCCGGACAAGCGAATTGGCCTTACGGCTGTAGACATTGCGCCCGTTCTCCTCCACGGACTCGATGACATGGGGCACCGGCATGGCGCCCTCATTGGCCACGGCCGCGTAGAACGCGGCGAGATCAATCATCCGCACCGGCTGTGCACCAAGAACGAACGGGTAATGCGGCGTGCATTCGAGGTAGAGCTGCGCCTCGAGGGCAAGTTCGCAGACCCGTTTCAGGCTCTGCTCCGGAGAGGATTCAATGCCGCCGTCGAGCAGGCGCGCGGTCACCAGATTCTTCGAGTTTTCGAGTGCACGGCGCAGGGTGATGATGCCAGAGCGCCCGCCGTCGAAGTTCTTGGGGCTCCACGAATCGCCGCGAGCGGTGGCATCCCCGCCCACGGGGGGCAGCGTCACCGGGGCATCCCAGATCAGCGTATTGGGCTGCAGACCTTTCGACAGCGCAGCGAGATAAGTCAGTGGCTTGAAGGCGGAGCCCGGCTGGCGCTGTGCCTGCGTTGTCCGGTTGAGCTGGCTCAACGGATAGGAGAAGCCGCCGGCCATCGCGAGGATGCGGCCGGTCTTGTTCTCCAGGACGACCGCTCCGCCTTGCACCGCCGGCGGAGTCCGAAGATCGGCGCGAACGGCGCCTTTGCCCTTTTGCTCGATGACCTGAACGCGCACCACGTCATGGAGCTTGAGATCGCGACGGGCCGCCTCCCAGGCGTTCAGCGACAGAATGCGCCCATCCGCCAGACCGACGCGCAGAACATTGGCGCCCGTCTTCCGGTCCTTCCCCTTCTCGACCACGACAGCCGCGGGCCATTGGACGTCGTAAAGCGGCAGTCGCACCGCGCCCAGCGCCCGCCTCCAGGCAGGTGCCGTGTCCGGAACGCCTTCGAGCGACCTGATGGCCCCGGCGAGGTTCGCCTCGGCCCCCTGGTAGCGCTGCCGCCCGATGCTCAGTTCATATCGGGCGAGTCCCTCCTGCAAGGCTGCCTCGGTGGCCCGCTGTAGGGCCGGGTTGAGGGTGGTTCGCACCGTGTAACCGCCCGCGCTCAGGTTCTCGATGTCGGCGAGCGTGCGGGCGTCCCGGCTGACATGATCGACGAAGTAGAAGCCCGATGTGCGCTTGATGCGCTCGAAGGATACCCTCGACGGCAGGGCCGCGACGGCCTGCTGAACCTGATCGGCCTTCAGAAACCCGTCGTCCTGCATGCGGCTGAGCACGTAAGCCATGCGCTCCTGAGCGCGGTCAGGCTTCATATCGGGATTGTAATAGTTCGGCCCTTTCGCGAGACCGGCGAGCAGAGCTCCCTCGGAGACGGACAGCGCCCGGGCGCTCTTCCCGAAATAGCTCCGCGCCGCCATCTCGATGCCCCATGACGAGCGGCCGAGATAGATCGAGTTGAGATAGATCTCGAGGATCTCCGCCTTGCTGAGCACGCGCTCGATGCGCGAGGCAACGATCATTTCCCGCATCTTGCGATCGTAGGTCACATCGTCGCCGACGAGCAGGTTCTTGGCCACCTGCTGGGTGATCGTCGAACCGCCGGCCGGCCGGCCCGGGTTGGCGAGATTGCCCACGAAGGCGCGGATCACACCGCGTTCATCCACCCCTTTGTGCTGATAGAAGCGCTTGTCCTCGGCCGAGACGAAAGCCTGCTGGACGCTTTTCGGGATCTCCGACAGGGATACCCAGACGCGTCGGTGGTCTGGCTCGTAGACCTCGGCGAACCGCTTGCCGTCTCCATCCAGGATGACGCTCACTCCGGGGAGCTTGAGGTTTTTCAGCTTTCCGGCGTCCGGGAGCCCGGCGACCGCCGCATTGTAGGTGGAGATCACCTCGGCGAGATCGACCGGCGAAGGATCGACCTTCTCGTTCTTGCAGAATTGGCGATAACTTGCGTGGAGGTCGTTGAAGCTCAAGCCCTGCAACACCTTCATCTCGCCCGCGATGGCCTGGGGATCGTCCATGGCGGTGGCGATGAGATCGTCGAGGTTGATGTCCTCGATGTCGAAGGCCCGGCGCATATGAGCGCAGCCGTCCTTGAGGATCTGCGAGACCTGCTCCTGATCCCGCGCGGGATCGAAGCTCGTCCTGACCGTGTCCGGATCGGCGAGGACCTGGCTCAGGGTCAGGGCGGTTGCAAAGATCTTGACGAGGATCGCGCTCATTCCACCGCCGTCATCGGACAATCAATCTCCCGTGCGAAGCGACCGGCACGACCGTTCAGGCCGTGCCCTGCTGCCGGTTCGAATCCTGCCCGGGACAAGCTGAATGGGAACCGTACGGCGCGCCGGATGTGGGCTGCGCCATCCTGGTCAGATGGGGCAGTCGAGCTTACTTCCCAGGTGAACCCGCCCCCTTCACGGCAATGTGTCTCACCCCCGTCCGACGAACGGCATCTTCGTCGCCATGACGGTCATGGTGAGCACGTTGGCGTCCAGCGGCAGTCCGGCCATGTAGACCACGGCGTCCGCCACATGCTTGGGATCGATCCTCGGCTCGGGGGCGAGCGTTCCGTTCGGCTGGAGCACGCCTTCGGTCATTCGGGCCGTCATGTCGGTGGCGGCGTTCCCGATATCGATCTGCCCGCAGGCGATGTCGTAGGCCCGGCCGTCGAGGGAAGTGGACTTCGTCAGGCCCAGAACGGCATGCTTGGTGGCCGTATAGGGAGCCGATAGGGGGCGCGGGGCATAGGCCGAGACGGAACCGTTGTTGATGATCCGTCCACCCCGTGGGGTCTGGCTCTTCATGATCCGGAAGGCTTCCTGAGTGCACAGGAAAGTTCCGGTCAGGTTGGTCGCCACCACCTGTTGCCACTGCTCGAACGGGATGTCCTCGAGTGGAACGGCCGGAGACCCCATTCCGGCATTGTTGACCAGAACGTCGACTCGCCCGAAGGCCTGCTTGGCGGCGGCGAAGAGAGCCGCCACGGAGGCCGGGTTCGTCACGTCGGTCGGCACCAGAAGCGTGGAGGCGCTCGCGCCGGCGATCTCCCGCTGTGCGGCTTCCAGCGCTTCGCGGCGGCGTCCGGCCATCACGACGCTGTAGCCGGAGTTCAGGAGCCCTGCGCTGATTGCCCTGCCCACTCCCGTTCCCGCCCCGGTCACGATCGCAACCTTGGAACGTTCCACCATCCTATCCTCCCGACCCGTGCTTTGCCTCTGCCATGAGAGATGCATCTGAGGACCGGAACAGCAAGGACAAAAGCCGAGCCTGCACACACCTTTCGACCACGGAGCGCACCTGTTGGGCCAGGAAGCCTGTTGGGCCAGGGAGGGAACCGGCCAAGCTTTCCCGCGTTCGCATGGTGCTAACCGGAAAGGAATCCGCCATGCGCAATCACGTCCTACATTCGGCTGCCATCCTGACTCTTCTGGCTCTTCCGCTGGCCGCTTGCCAGAGCAGCACTGAAACCGGCGCCGCGACGGGCGCTGCAGGCGGAGCCGTGACCGGCGCGGTCATCGGCGGGCCGGTCGGGGCCGTGGTCGGCGGCGTCGCCGGAGCCGCCGTGGGGGGCGTTATCTCGGCTGAGGAATCGACCAGGGTCCGCACCTATGTGGTGGCCCAGCGCCGCCCGACGATGCGAGTCACCGAGGAAGTGGTCGTGGGCCAGCCGCTGCCGCCGCGCGTGCGGCTCTATGATGTTCCCCCGAGCGTCGGCCTTCGGGACAGTTACAGCTACACGATCGTGAACGACAGGACCGTGCTGGTCGATCCGCAGACCCGGACGGTCGTGCAGGTCATCCAGTAGTCCGAAGGCAAGCCCGCACAAGAAAAAGGCGGCTCGTGAGAGCCGCCTTCCGATCTTCGTCGCCGGATCGGGCGATCAATCGTCGATGTCGAGATGATTGATCAAGATCTCGCGTTTACCGGCGTGGTTGGCGGGTCCGACGATGCCCTCGTTTTCCATGCGCTCCATGAGCGAGGCGGCGCGGTTGTAGCCGATCTGGAGGCGGCGCTGGATGTAGCTGGTCGAGGCTTTCTTGTCGCGCAGCACCACCGCCACCGCCTGGTCGTACAGGTCCCCGCCCGGCGCCCCGAACTCGCCCTGGTCGAACACGGCCGCGTCGGGAGCCGCCCCGCCCTCGTCCTCCTCGGCCGTGACCGCCTCCAGGTACTGCGGCCGGCCCTGGCGCTTGAGATGCGCCACCACCTTCTCGACCTCCTCGTCCGAGCAGAACGGCCCGTGCACGCGCGTGATCCGCCCGCCGCCGGCCATGTACAGCATGTCGCCTTGCCCCAAGAGCTGCTCGGCGCCCATCTCGCCCAGGATCGTGCGGCTGTCGATCTTCGAGGTGACCTGGAACGAGATCCGGGTCGGGAAGTTCGCCTTGATCGTGCCGGTGATCACGTCCACCGACGGGCGCTGGGTGGCCAGGATCACGTGGATGCCGGCGGCGCGCGCCATCTGGGCCAGGCGCTGGATCGCCCCTTCGATCTCCTTGCCGGCCACCATCATCAGGTCGGCCATCTCGTCGACGATCACCACGATGTAGGGCAAGGGATCGAGATCCATCACCTCGTCCTCGTAGATCGCCTCGCCGGTCTCGCGGTCGAAGCCGGTCTGCACCGTGCGCGTGATGGTCTCGGCCTTCGCCTTGGCCTCGACCACCCGGGCGTTGAAGCCGTCGATGTTGCGCACGCCGAGCTTGGACATCTTGCGGTAGCGGTCCTCCATCTCGCGCACCGCCCATTTGAGCGCCACCACGGCCTTCTTGGGGTCGGTGACCACCGGGGTGAGCAGGTGCGGGATGCCGTCGTAGACGGAGAGTTCGAGCATCTTGGGATCGACCATGATCAGCCGGCACTCGGCCGGCGAGAGCCGGTAGACCAGCGACAGGATCATGGTGTTGATCGCCACCGACTTGCCCGACCCGGTGGTGCCGGCCACCAGCAGGTGCGGCATGCGGGCGAGATCGGCGATCACCGGCTCGCCGCCGATGGTCTTGCCGAGGCACAGGGCGAGCTTCTGCTTGGTGGCCTCGAAGTCCTGGGAGGCGAGCAGCTCGCGCAGGTACACGGTCTCGCGCTTGTGGTTGGGCAGCTCGATGCCGATGGCGTTGCGGCCCTGCACCACCGCCACCCGGGCCGA
Organism: Microvirga terrae; assembly: GCF_013307435.2. Lineage (NCBI taxonomy): Bacteria > Pseudomonadati > Pseudomonadota > Alphaproteobacteria > Hyphomicrobiales > Methylobacteriaceae > Microvirga > Microvirga terrae. The sequence goes on along the minus strand of NZ_CP102845.1, from coordinate 2,059,660 downwards.
GACCGCGCTCATCGAGCGCGCGATGTCGTCCGCCAGCGAGATCACCCGCGACGACTTCGTCCCAGGCGCAGGCTCAAGCTCGTACAACGTCACAACAGGACCGGGGCGAACGTTGATGATTTCGCCCTTGACGTTGAAATCCCACAGCACGTTCTCGAGCGTCGCGGCATTCTCCTGCAGCACTTCCACCGGCACGTCGGCGCTGTCCCAGATCTTCGGCTCCGCCAGAAGATCCAGAGACGGAAGGTGGAACTCGAAAGAGGCTCTCACCGGCGCGGAGACGCCGACGGAAACTGACGCATAATTGTCGCGGCTCTCACGACGGAAGCTGTCGTTGGCCGGCACCGGCACGCTAGGAGCATGGCTGGCGCGCGGGGGTGTCACGACGGCTGCGCGCCGCGTCGGCACCCCGACAACGCTCTCGTCGATCGCGTCCTCGTCGTCGACAAGATCATCGCCAGGCGCCATCTGCAGATCGTCCACCTGCGCATCGACGTCGTCCTCGTCCCACGGCAGCAATTCGGGTGCGGCTGGAGGAAGTGGCGTCGGAACGGGCGCAGCGACGGCGACCGGGGGAGTCGCCTTCTTCACGGCCGGAGCTCTCTCCTCCTGCCTGGTCTCGATGGGCGCGGGCACGAGAGCCGAGGCCGAAGGGGTCGGCAGGGTCGGATCGAGCAGATACGTCCCCGGCTGCCACATGAAGCTGTAGGATTGCTGGATGGCGGGAAGTTCGTAAGGGGCAGGACTGCTCTTGACGGGCGGTGCAGGCGGCGTGACCGGGCGCGGCGAAGGAGCCGGTTCGGCTGCGGCGGGACCAGCCGGCACATGCCTCTGAGGCGCGTCTCCGCGCGGCCTGACCGGAGCGACCCGCCTGGTCTGGTCGGGAGCCTGCGGCGGTGTTCTGGTGAAAGCGCGCGTCGTGGCACTCCCAGTCTCCTGGGAAGCTGCTTTGCTTTGAAGGGCGCGCAGCCGTTCCTGAACGGCGGGAGCCGGATCCGCGGCCCTCATCGACGCGATCTCCCGGGCCTGCCTTTCGTCACCGTCGGTCGCCGGCTGTGCGGGTGTCTGCATTCTGCGCTCTTTGAGAACCCGCTCGGGGGTGCGCGTGAAGCGCACGTCCGGAGACATGGAGAACGACTGCTCCCAGACGTCGCCACGCGGCGCGCCGTTCGGCCCTCTGTCCCGAAGAGCGCGGCTGCTGTCGAACGCCTCTCGCGAGCCGGAGCGTGGATCAGCCGTTCTCGGCCTTCCGATGCCCGGCCGGGGATCGACGTTGCCCATGGGCGCACCTTCAGCCACTCGCTGCCGTTCGAACGACGGGAACGCCGAAGGGTTCGGACCGCTTGCCGCGATGGCAGGCTGCGGATGTTCGATCGGAGCGCCCGGCGGCACCTGATTGTCAGTATCGGGATGCTTTTCATCGTCCCGCGTGAGGGAGCCATAACCATGGGCGGCGGAAGATGGGGACCGTCGTTTGAAATTCATTGTCTGTTATGGTGTTGGGGCTGAACGAGTCGGCCCGAGAGGAGGTTCGATCCGATTACGCCCGTCAAAGGTAAAAAGAGGATTAGGAGGCGAGCACCGGTCTCCTTGCACCCGACTTGGCACCCGACTTGTCCCCAGCACGATATAGTGCATCAGGGTCTTCAAACCGGCCTCCAGCGACCCCATATTCTTCCTTGCACAAGGTATCCCCTCCCCTTCCAGCGCCGGCATTTGCGGTTCCTTTGAAGAAGTCGCTTGCAAAGTGTCTGGGAGGGTTTATATGAGCGCCTCCCTTGAGGGTGTTTTGCGGAAGCGGGGCTCTTGCGGGGTTTTTCCACCAGGACGGATTTTCCAGGGTTCAGGCCGTCAGGCCTGGGGCGGGTCGTCGGGTGTACGGGCTGGGTTTGATCTGGTCTGGGCCATGAGCGGTGCGGGTTCGAAGGGTCTTCGGGCGTGGTGAGCGGCTCCTCTGGCGGTTTTTTCCGGCATGGGCTGGGAGGTTTTGGCCTTCCGGCGGGGTTGACGCAGGCGCGGCAGCGTTTTTGCGAACGGGATGTCTTGGCCTTTACTTGAGAGAGGCTTGCGAGTGTTCCGGCAGATCTTCAGCGGCGGGTACGAAAGCTTGAAAAAACTTTCGGCGGGCGGTTGACAGGGGAAAGAACAGGGACTAAATCAGTCTCATCGGCGGCGGGGTTCGGCAACGGACTGGTCGCCTGGAGGCTTCGAGGTCTGCGCCTTCCGCGAGGGATGGCTGGACGGCTTGAGGTTCTTTTTGTGTCTCCCTGGCGAGGCACGTGCTCTTTGACATTGTTGAGAGGGAAGAGAAGCGTAGGCGGCGGTGTCCTTGCGCCGGTCCTTTGGGGCCGGATGGAATGAACATCGACCTGATCTATGCTTTGGTGAGTACACCGCTTCAGTGGCAACGCTGGAGATGGAGGTGCTCTGTCAATTTGCGTAGTGACATAGTCGAGATCAAATTCTTCAACTTGAGAGTTTGATCCTGGCTCAGAACGAACGCTGGCGGCAGGCTTAACACATGCAAGTCGAACGCATCCTTCGGGGTGAGTGGCAGACGGGTGAGTAACGCGTGGGAACGTGCCCTTCAGTTCGGAATAACCCAGGGAAACTTGGGCTAATACCGGATACGTGCGAGAGCAGAAAGATTTATCGCTGAAGGATCGGCCCGCGTCTGATTAGCTAGTTGGTGAGGTAATGGCTCACCAAGGCGACGATCAGTAGCTGGTCTGAGAGGATGATCAGCCACATTGGGACTGAGACACGGCCCAAACTCCTACGGGAGGCAGCAGTGGGGAATATTGGACAATGGGCGCAAGCCTGATCCAGCCATGCCGCGTGAGTGATGAAGGCCTTAGGGTTGTAAAGCTCTTTCAGTGGGGACGATAATGACGGTACCCGCAGAAGAAGCCCCGGCTAACTTCGTGCCAGCAGCCGCGGTAATACGAAGGGGGCTAGCGTTGTTCGGAATCACTGGGCGTAAAGGGCGCGTAGGCGGCTTTGTAAGTCGGGGGTGAAAGCCTGTGGCTCAACCACAGAATTGCCTTCGATACTGCATGGCTTGAGACCGGAAGAGGTTAGTGGAACTGCGAGTGTAGAGGTGAAATTCGTAGATATTCGCAAGAACACCAGTGGCGAAGGCGGCTGACTGGTCCGGTTCTGACGCTGAGGCGCGAAAGCGTGGGGAGCAAACAGGATTAGATACCCTGGTAGTCCACGCCGTAAACGATGAATGCCAGCCGTTGGCGAGCTTGCTCGTCAGTGGCGCAGCTAACGCTTTAAGCATTCCGCCTGGGGAGTACGGTCGCAAGATTAAAACTCAAAGGAATTGACGGGGGCCCGCACAAGCGGTGGAGCATGTGGTTTAATTCGAAGCAACGCGCAGAACCTTACCAGCCTTTGACATGTCCCGTATGGATCCTGGAGACAGGGTTCTTCAGTTCGGCTGGCGGGAACACAGGTGCTGCATGGCTGTCGTCAGCTCGTGTCGTGAGATGTTGGGTTAAGTCCCGCAACGAGCGCAACCCTCGCCCTTAGTTGCCATCATTCAGTTGGGCACTCTAAGGGGACTGCCGGTGATAAGCCGAGAGGAAGGTGGGGATGACGTCAAGTCCTCATGGCCCTTACGGGCTGGGCTACACACGTGCTACAATGGCGGTGACAAAGGGCAGCGAACCCGCGAGGGGGAGCTAATCCTTAAAAGCCGTCTCAGTTCAGATTGCACTCTGCAACTCGAGTGCATGAAGGCGGAATCGCTAGTAATCGTGGATCAGAACGCCACGGTGAATACGTTCCCGGGCCTTGTACACACCGCCCGTCACACCATGGGAGTTGGTCTTACCCGACGGCGCTGCGCCAACCGCAAGGGGGCAGGCGACCACGGTAGGGTCAGCGACTGGGGTGAAGTCGTAACAAGGTAGCCGTAGGGGAACCTGCGGCTGGATCACCTCCTTTCTAAGGATGTTCTCTTACTGGGGGCATCTGTTCGTCTCGAACAGGCTGTCGCTCATATCGGAACACTTGGAACAATAGGGTCAGTCAGACCCTGCTATGCGGGACGCTGCCGTCTTCGCTTCTCTTCTCAATTCCGGATACATCGGTCGAGGCTCGCGCTTCGATTGGGGCCTGTAGCTCAGGTGGTTAGAGCGCACCCCTGATAAGGGTGAGGTCGGACGTTCGAGTCGTCCCAGGCCCACCATCTTATCTTGACGGGGCCTTAGCTCAGCTGGGAGAGCGGTAGCTTTGCAAGCTTCAGGTCGTCGGTTCGATCCCGACAGGCTCCACCATTTTTTATGGGTATCCGGATGTCAAAGGAATTCGCCTCCCCTGCTTTGCGGGGGAGCGCGGATGTTTGAAATCGTAAAGAGGCGGCATATTCGACCAGCGGACGACCTAGTTCCGCGAACCAGCCACGGCCCGCAGCCGTGTGCGTCGGATATGCTTGGCAAGCAAAAATCGTCTTCAACGTGTGACGCGTTGAAGACAGGTCTTTCTTGAAGGTCATGTCCGGTCTTTGCCGAGCGGACATTGATCATGAGAGTAATCAAGTGTCGTAAGAGCATCTGGTGGATGCCTTGGCGCTGAGAGGCGATGAAGGACGTGGTACGCTGCGATAAGTCTTGGGGAGCTGCGAACGAGCTTTGATCCAGGAATCTCCGAA